>DASXSP010000125.1:0-45562 GCA_036505865.1 Casimicrobiaceae bacterium | reverse complement strand
TGTTCCTGTCGGGTTTTTTTGTGACCGCGCGACCGTGGATCAAGTGGTTGTCGGTGCTGTTCATTCTCCCATGGGCGGTGCCATCGATCCCGACCATCTTGTCGATCCGCTTCATGCTCAATCCGGAATGGGGCGTCGTCAATCAAGTCATTTTCAGGCTGACCGCAGAGGACGGTCCCAATTGGTTGAACGACCGCTGGCTCGCGCTCTCGATGGCGATGCTCGTGCACGTTTGGAAGAGCCTGCCGTTCTGGACGATGATCATGATCGCCGGGCGACTCTCGATCGCGAAGGAGCTCTACGAAGCGGCGAGCGTCGACGGCGGCTCGCCGTGGCAGCAGTTCAAGTTCATCACGTGGCCGTCGATGCGAACGCTCTATTTGACGTCGACGATCCTGTCGATGATCTGGACACTGGGAGATTTCAACAGCGTTTACTTGCTGACTGGCGGGGGACCGGCCGACTTGACGCACATTCTGGCGACACTCGGCATTCGCTATTTGCGGCTTGATCAAGTCGACCTTGCGATGGCGACGATCGTTTGCGCGATGCCGCTCGTGCTACCCCTTGTCTATTTCATGATGAAGCGCCTGTCGCGCTAGAGCGGCGATGAAAAAAGTCGTCACCGAAGCCAAGTTGCTGCTGATCGGGATTCCGGTTGCGATCTGGACGCTATTGCCGATCTACAACCTGTTCCTCTTTTCCATTTCGACCAAGGACGATGCGTTTGCGGGCAAACTCTGGCCCGATCATCCGACGTTACGCAATTTCGAGATTGTCTTTCGCGAGCAGCATCATTTCCTCGGGCATTTCTGGCGGCAATTGTGGAATTCGCTGCTGATCGCCGCGTCGGTGGGCGTCATCACGCTGCTGGTCGCCACGACCGCGGCGTTCGCAATCAGCCGGCTCAAAGCGCGCGGGGGTCGCACCGTGCTCAATTGCGCCTTGTTCACCTACTTCATCCCTGCAGCGTTCCTTGCGGTGCCGATGTACAAGGCGATGGGCATCTACGGCTTGCTCAATAATCAATGGGCGCTGATTCTCGCGATGATCACAATCGCGTCGCCGTACGCGATTTGGGTGCTGAAACAGGCATCCGACAAGCTGCCGTACGAGCTGGACGAGGCGGCGCGAATCGACGGCGCATCGCCGTTGCAGTTGTTCCGGCTCGTCTACCTGCCCCTTATGACGCCGTCGCTCGTCGCGATCGGCATCTACGCGCTGCTGCTCGCCTGGAATGAATACCTCTACGCATTCTTGCTGCTGTCCAACGAACAGGACGTGACGCTCGCGGTCGCCCTCGGCCAATTTCTAGCGGCAGACGATTCGCCGTGGGAGTTGCTGATGACCACGGGCCTCATCTACGCTCTGCCGCCCGCGGCGATCTATTACGTATTCAAACGCTACATGCAGGCCGGCCTCACCGCCGGCGCCGTCAAGGCCTGATTGGAGTAACCATGGCTTCGGTATCGTTTCAAAACATCGAGAAGTCCTTCGGGACCACGAAGGTCATCCACAATTTGAGCTTCGACATCCAGGATGGCGAGTTCATGGTTCTGGTCGGCCCGTCCGGCTGCGGGAAGTCGACGTTGCTCCGGATGCTCGCCGGTCTCGAAGAAATTACCGCAGGCACGATCGCGATCGACAGCAAAACCGTCAACGATCTCGATTCGAAGGATCGCGACATCGCGATGGTGTTCCAAAGCTACGCGCTGTATCCGCACATGACGGTGCGCGACAACATGGGCTTCAGCCTGAAGCTACGCAAGGCGGCGCCGCAGGTGATCACCGAACGCGTGGGAAAGGCGGCGGGAATCCTGAACCTCGATCCTTATCTGGACCGTTATCCGCGCGAGCTATCCGGCGGCCAGCGCCAGCGCGTTGCAATGGGCCGCGCGATCGTCCGTGATCCGAAGGTGTTCCTGTTCGACGAGCCGCTGTCGAATCTGGACGCCAAGTTGCGGGTGGCGATGCGCGCCGAGATCAAGGCGCTGCACCAGCGGCTCAAGACGACGACCGTCTATGTGACGCACGATCAGATCGAAGCGATGACGATGGCGGATCGCATCGTCGTCATGCACGATGGGCGGATCGAGCAAATCGGCGAGCCGCTCGAGCTCTACGATCGCCCCGACAATCTGTTCGTCGCGCAGTTCATCCGCTCGCCGGCGATGAACCTCGTCAACGGAACGCTGCGACGGAGCAACGGCCGCGCCTACGTGGAAGCGTCGGGCGGTGTCCGTTGGCCGGTCGTTCGCGGGCCGGGCGCCGATGGTCAGGCAGTGATGCTCGGCGTTCGTCCGGAACACCTCACGATCGCCCAGGCGTCCGACGACGCAGTCGCCGGCGAAATCATCGTCGTCGAGCCGATGGGCGCAGAGACGGAATTGCTGATCAAGGCAGGTGATGAGCAAGTCACCTTGATGACCAACGGCCGGCCGAACGTAAATCCGGGGGAGCGCATCGGCCTTGCGCTCGATCCGGCCGCGATTCATCTGTTCGATCAGAAAACGGGACAACGACTCGCGGCATGAAAGCATGAGCACCCAATCAAAACGGCAGTTGCGCTCGCAAGCCTGGTTCGGGCGCCACGACCGCGACGGTCTCGTCCACCGGTCGTGGATGAAGAACCAGGGAATCCCTCACGATCAATTCGACGGCCGACCGGTGATCGGCATTTGCAACACGTGGTCGCAAGCCACACCCTGCAACGCGCACTTCCGCGAGCTGGCCGAGCACGTTCGCTTCGGCGTTCTGGACGCGGGGGGCTTTCCGATCGAATTTCCGGTGATGAGCTTGGGCGAAACGCTGATGCGCCCGACGACGATGCTGTTCCGCAATCAAGCCGCGATGGACGTCGAGGAATCGATTCGCGCGAATCCCTTCGACGGTGTCGTGTTGCTGATGGGCTGCGACAAGACCACACCGTCGTTGCTGATGGGCGCCGCGTCGTGCGATCTGCCGACAATCGGCGTGTCGGGCGGACCGATGCTGAACGGAAAGTTCCGCGGTCAGGACATCGGCTCCGGCACGCACGTGTGGAAATTCACCGAGATGCTGAAGACCGGCGAAATGACCGAAGGCGACATGGTCGAAGCGGAATCCTGCATGTCGCGCTCTGCCGGCCATTGCATGACGATGGGCACGGCGTCGACGATGGCGTCGATGGTGGAGGCGCTCGGGATGGGCCTTCCGACGAACGCCGCAATTCCCGCCGTCGATTCTCGCCGCAAAGTGCTCGCGCGTATGGCGGGACGGCGCATTGTCGAAATGGTGAACGAGGATCTCCGGATGTCGACGATCCTGACCAAGCAGGCGTTCGAAAACGCCATCATGGTGAACGGCGCAATCGGCGGTTCGACCAACGCGGTTGTCCATTTGCTCGCGATTGCCGGACGCGTCGGCATCGACTTGACGCTCGACGACTGGGACCGCCTCGGCCGCGAGATGCCGTGTCTCGTGAACTTGATGCCGTCGGGGCAGTATCTGATGGAGGACTTCTACTACGCCGGCGGCTTGCCTGTCGTGATTCGCGAGATCGGCGAGCGCATCCACAAAAATGCGTTGACAGCAAACGGCAGGACGATCTGGCAGAACGTCGAGAACGCCGTCAACTACAACCCGAAAGTGATCACGCCCGCCAGCAATCCATTCAAACCCGAAGGTGGCATCGCCGTGCTCAAGGGCAACCTCGCACCCGACGGTGCCGTATTGAAGCCCTCCGCGGCCACGCCGAAGCTCATGCAACACAAGGGACGTGCGGTCGTGTTCGAGGACATCGACGATTTGAATGCGCGGATCGACGACCCGAATCTCGACGTCAACCCCGACGACATGCTCGTGCTCAAGAATTGCGGACCGAAGGGCTATCCTGGATTTCCCGAAGTCGGCAACTTTGCGTTGCCAGCCAAAATCCTGAAGCGGGGCGTCACGGACATGGTTCGTATTTCGGATGCGCGGATGTCGGGTACTGCTTACGGAACGGTCGTGCTGCACACCGCGCCTGAAGCAGCCGCCGGCGGCCCGCTTGCGCTCGTCGAGAACGGCGATATCATCGAGCTCGATGTGTCGCGTCGCCGTTTGCATCTGGACGTGTCGGACGCCGAGCTCGCGCGACGTCGCTCAAAGTGGAAAGCGCCGCCGCCACATTCGGATCGCGGTTGGGTCAAGCTATATTGCGAAACGGTGCAGCAGGCCGACAAAGGCGTCGATCTCGATTTCCTTGTCGGCAAATCAGGCGCGAAGGTCGGCAGGGAAAGCCATTAGGGGGCTCAGAAAATTCTGCGCGGTTTAGCGTCGCGCGTCGCGTTTTTTCTAAGGGGGAGTTCAACATGAACTTCGCATTGAGCGCGGCAGCGGCGGCCGTCTTGTCGTTCGCGATCGGCTTCGTTGTGCACGGGATATTGCTCGCACCCGATTATGCAAATCTCAAGAGCATGTTCAGACCGGAGGCCGACATGCAACGGCTATTCGCCTGGATGCTCGTCGCCCATGTGTTGTTTGGCATCGCGTTCGCGTGGATCTACTTGAAAGGCCGCGAGGACAAGCCGTTTCTGTCGCAAGGCGCTCGCTTCGGATTCGCGGTCGCCGTGCTGGCGACGATCCCGACCTACCTTATTTACTACGTGATCGAGCCGTGGCCGGCCGCAGTTGTCGTGAAGCAGATCATTTTCGACACGATCGGCGTCGTCGTGATGGGCATCGTCGTCGCATGGATCCAGTCGCGCGCACCACGCACCGTGCCGGCATGACTCGTCCCGCGGTTACGGCCGCTCCGAATAGATGCCGTCGAATATGATCGACCAAGTCTTACCTGCATCGATCGACGATTCCCATAGTTGACGCACGCGGCCGTCGGGTTGCGGTGTCCACGTGATCCGCTGCAGCACGGTCTTGGACGGCGCATCGGCCGAGATCGATTCGCCGCGGAGCACCATCGCACCGTTGACGATTCCGCCGTCGAGCTGCAGCAGGCCGCCGCTGTTATCGATCCACGTCTGGTGCCAGCGCCTGCGATCGTTGTCGTAGATGTTGAGGCTCGTGCCGGAAACGCCGCCCGCCCCGGTCCAGTTTTCCTGCAAAGCGCAGCCGCCCTGCAGCGGGACGATGCGATTGCGACCGACGATTTTGCCGCTCGCATCGCGTACGTCCCAATCGCCTTGCCAAAAATCGAATTGGCGATACTCAGCTGCGGCGCAGGACGGAAGCTTCGTATTCGATGCGGTCTGGGCGATGGTCGCCGGCACACTGCACGCGGTCATCAAGCAAATCGCAACGCAGCGAGCCGACCTGAACTTCATGTTCGAGGCCCGGTGATATGCGCTTCAGAGCTGACTGATGAAATGATTTGGGCAATGGCCGCGCCAAGCTTGCGGTGACCGTCTGCGTCGAGATGTACGCCGTCGGCATCGCTTGCGCGAACCACGCGCGAACTATCGAGAAATCTTGCGCCGCACGATTCGGCCACAACTGCGTACTGCCGCGCAAGCTGTTGCGATGCCTCTTCGGCTCCGTCGAAGAACAACATCATCATTCCCTTCAGTACGCCGAACGCTGGCGGCGCAATCAGCAAGATACGCGGCACGCTACCCCCGGGACCGGCAAAGCCCTTTTGCACGGCCCAAATGAGCGTGGCACAGCCAAATGCAATTTGCGCCGCGTTTAGCCGGTAGCTCGGCGCGAGATCGTTGGTGCCGAGCATCAACACGACCCAATCGAGCGGCGCGTGCGTTTCGAGGAGCGGAACGAGCATCGCACGCCCGTCGCGATTCGGCAGCACCCAGCTTTCGGTAGCGACGTTGCGGCCGCTTAACCCCTCTTCAATGACACGATAATCGGCGCCGAGCGTCGTCTGCACAACGCCGGGCCAACGAATATCGAACGGGAAACGCGTACCGTCGGCAGGGTTGAATCCCCAGGTGAGTGAATCGCCGTAGCACAGAACGCTGTTCATGTCGCTACCGCGTCGCGCACTTCATCGAGCGGCCGAACCACACGACTGAAGCTTCTCCCTGGTGCTCCCAATAACTGACGTTGGGGCCGCCATAACGCGCGCCGCTTCCCGAACGCTGGATGAACGCAGTCACGGCGCGTCCATCGTAGGTGAAACGGGCCGTCGCCGGATCGGTATCGAAGTACTGTGCAACCAGAACGTTTCCTGGATCATTGTTGCAGACGAATCGAAACGGACCGCGCGACGGGACAAGCTTGAACTGCGCCTGAAGGTCGGCGATACGCTGTAGATAACGCTCCTTCGTGCACGCGGTCTTATCGCTCGACTTGCCGCAAGCGTCGCGCTCGTTCAACCAGCGCTGCTGGTCCGCAGCAAGCCGATTCTTCTGCTCGCTCGTCGCCGCTTTCGACGCGGTCGCGTAGACGTCGACCAGCTTGCGGTCGAGCGACGCGAGCGCGTCGTCTCGGCAGACCATTTCCTCGACCGTACTTGCCGCCCGAGCACAATCGATCGAACGGGCCGTGCCCTGCGCTGCACTCTCCTGGAAGATCGCGAGCGAACACACGATGCCGAACAATGGCGCAGCGACCTTTCGCGTGTTTGTCATGTAAGTTCGGGATGCGCGTTCATGGCTTAGTTGCGAGGACCTGAGCTAAAATTTTCCATACTGGTTGTACGCATCGACAGGGTCCATACCGCTGATCAGCGCGGTACGCATCTCACTCTCCGTCGCGACGACTTCTTCGGTCTTAGCGACGACTTCCTCGACAACGTCACGCGGAATGATCACGACGCCATCGCGATCTCCCAATAGATAATCGCCCGAGCGAATCATCACGGCGCCGATCGTGATCGGTTCGCCATAGCGATCGGGTACCCAACGCTCGACAACGTCAAGCGGCGTCAGAAACGAACAGAAAACCGGGAATCCTTGCGCCAGCACGAGGTCGGTATCGCGCGATCCGCCGTCGACGACAAATCCGAGCACGCCGCGCGCCGCAAGCGTTTGCGCGGACAACTCCCCCATCAGCGCGACTTCGTGGTTGTTCGGTTGGCAAACGACCACGTGACCCGCCGGCGCCCGCGACAGCAGCGTGCACCAACCAAGCAGACATTCGTGCCGAGTCGCCGAGCGATCGCTGCGGCCCGACGCCGTCCACACAGGACCCGCGAGCCGCGTACCCGGCGCAATGGCTTTTATGTCGGGCGGCAACACGAAGTTGTCGTGCCCCATCATCCGGAGCACGTCGTGAACTGCGCCCGTGTAGCAAGCCGCGAGTCGGTCGACCAGTGTCACCATTCGCGCATGATGACACGACGCGCGGCTTGGCAGCGCCTAAGGTTTCACTGCGGTGCCGGGCGTCGGATTCAGCGCGGAACGCATCCGTTCGGTGGCCGCACGCGTTCGCTCGGCAATCGCGGCCTGCGTCTGACGCATCTGCTCCATCAGCGGCGTCGTCTGGCCATCCATTTCGTGCGCGGCGTAAGCGCCCACAGGCGCAATTCGTGAAGTGCCGGCGTTATGCCCCTGGCCCTCCAGGACGGCGTACGAATCGCCATACATCGGATTCATGCCGTTGTCGCCCGAGTCACCGCCATCGCCGCCATCCCCTGCGCGGACGGCGCTCGACGCACCAACGGCAAGCGCAGCGGCAAAAATGAGAAAGCCGCGATCGATCCTTGACATTTCGAACTCCTTTCGCAAAAAGCGATCCATTCAATTTACAGCGGACGCGCAATAGCACCTGATGCGCGGCGCCCTTATTGACAGACAGACGATGGCCTGCCGGGTTCCGGCCCGGCGTTCGCTCTGTTGCGACAGACCTGTCAGGGCGTTCGGCCGAGGCCGAAGGCGTCCTGGATCGATGCGCGATAGCTGCGGCCCGACGTGATTGCCGTGCCGTTTGCGAGGATGATCAGATACTCGCCGTGCAACATCGGGCGCAATTCGCGGACTGCCCCGATGTTGACTGCATGCGACCGATGGACGCGCATAAAAACAGCGGGATCGAGTCGCTTCATCAAGCCGCTCAAGGTTTCCTTGTGCAGGTACGGGCGATCCGCCCACAAGCGCACGTAGTTGTCCTCGGCCTCGATGCGGACGATGTCGGTTACTTGAACGATGACGATGCGATTGACGGACTTGACGGCGATTCGCGAAAGCGGACGCTGCGCGCGATCGGAAGGACCAGCGCCGACATCGATCGGATAGCGCGGATCACGCGCCTGCAGCGGATCGTCGTTGGCGTAGCCGTCCCATGGCGTTCGCATGGCGTGTTACCTCGTCGTCAGAAATGCCGCGCGGCTTTGTGAACGCGACGCGCAAGCGTGCGCACCTCGAGTACCGGCAACAGTTGCTCGACTCGCCGTTGCGCCTCTTCCCAATAAGGCATCGCCGCCGCAAAACGCTCACGGCCGCGCGCGCTCAGCGTCAGCATTTTCGTCCGCCCATCGTTGCCACGTCGAACATTCACAAGACGCGCTCGGCGAAGGTTCGCGACGGTACGGCTCAACGTTGTCGGATCCGTCAATGTCATGGCGCCCAGCCGAACCATCTCGACGGGTTCCGTCGCAAGTATTGCCCAAAGCAGCGAAAGCTGGCCGGCGCGCAAATCGACGGGTCGCAGCGTCTCGTCGTAGAGCGAGCCGACCGAGCGCGCGATCATCCGTACGTTGCCATAGGCGCAATCGCGGCCGCGGTCGACATAGTGCTTCAGCGTCGCGGCGATGCTCACCGCGCTGCGCGACCCGGACGAACGTCTCGCCGGAGACGTCTTGGTTGTTGTCATGATCGATGTATATGCAAGTATGTGCGCTCACGATAGCGTGAACCGGCACGCGCAGCGGAGCAACCCGACGGCAGCTTCGCCGGCTTTGTCTCCAACGCATTCCAGGCCGTGGCGACAGGTATCACGCCGCGCTGGAAACACTACGCCGCTCTTGTGTGGGAATACGGCCCGTGGTCGGCGACGCTCGCGAACACATTCCAGAGCGACTACATCGACGTGAATCCGGACGTGGACGGAAATTTGCGCCGCGTAGGCAGCATGAGTCTGTGGGACCTGCAGGGAAGTTACACGGGCTTCAAGAATCTGACGCTGACGCTCGGCGTCAAGAACCTGGCCGATACCAATCCGCCGTTCACGAATTCGAATCTGACGTTTCAGGCGGGCTACGATCCGTCGTATTACGATCCGCGTGCACGATTCGTCTACGGGTCGGTGCGCTACGCGTTCAAGTAACGTTAGTGCAATGCGGCGGAGGCGTCAGCAGTGGCGCCTTCGCCGTTTCAGTCGAAGAGCTCGGCCTGTCGGGAGTCTTGTTTCGGCTTACGAAAGCGCGACGTATCCATCGGCACACGTTCGCGATTGAGACCGAGCCTCTTGACGGCCAACGCAAAGCGTCGTTCGATCAGCGACGCGAATTCTCCGGTACCGCGCATCCGTGATCCAAAGCTCGGATCGTAATCACGACCGCCGCGCAGTTGCCGAATCACGCTCATCACGTGCGCTGCGCGTAACGGATAGTGGGCGTCGAGCCAGTCGCGAAAGAGCGGTGCCACTTCGCGCGGAAGCCGCAACATGATCCAATGGGCGCTGCGCGCACCGTTCGCAGCGGCCGCTTCGAGAATCGCTTCGAGATCGTGATCGTTCAATTGCGGAATGACCGGCGCGGCGAGAACGCCGACAGGAACGCCGGCGTCCGCGAGCGTCTTGACGGTTTGCAGCCGTCGTTTGGGCGCTGTTGCGCGAGGCTCGAGCTTGCGCGCGAGATCATGGTCTAGCGTCGTAATCGAGACGAAGACCCGCGCCATGTTCTTCGCGGCCATCGGCGCGATCAGATCGATGTCGCGCTCGACGCGCGATGATTTCGTAACGATCGAGAAAGGATGCTCGCATCGCGCGAGGACCTCAAGGATCGATCGAGTGACCTTCCATTCGCGCTCGATCGGTTGATACGGGTCGGTGTTCGATCCGAGCGCAATGGGATCGCAAACGTAGCCCGGCCGGGCGAGCTCTGCGCGCAACAGCTCCGCGGCGTTTGGCTTCGCGAAAAGCTTCGTCTCGAAATCGATCCCCGGCGACAGATCGAGATACGCATGCGACGGTCGCGCATAGCAATAGATGCAGCCGTGCTCGCACCCTTGGTACGGGTTGATCGATTGCGTGAAGGGAATGTCGGGCGAATCGTTCCGCGCGATGATCGTGCGAGACGCCTGAATCGCAACGGTTGTCTTTAGCGGCGGCAATACATCGTCGTCTTCTGCCCGCCAGCCGTCATCGACCGCTTCACGGCCGTCGCGCCGAAATCGATTCTCGGGATTGAACGTTGCGCCCCTTCCTTTCGCGGGCGGCGACGGACGATCGATCATTGGGGCGCGCTTCGCTTACCCCGACAACGCGGCGTCGAGCGTGATCGTCGTGTTCAGCAGCCGCGAAATCGGGCAATTGACCTTCGCATTGCTCGCAAGCTCGCCGAACTTGGCCGTATCGATGCCGGGAATGCGCGCGCGCGTCAACAGATGAACAGCGGTCACGGTCCACGCGTCATTCACGCGATCCAGGGTGAGCGTCGCCTCGGTGTCGATTGCGTCGGCGGTGAATCCGTTGTTGTTCAGCATGAACGACAATGCCATCGTGAAGCAGCCCGCATGCGCGGCCGCAATCAATTCCTCCGGATTCGTGCCCTTGCCGTCGCCGAAGCGCGCGGCAAACGAAAAAGGGGTCTCCTTCAAGGTCCCGCTTTGAACCGACAGCGTTCCGCTGCCCTCTTTGACGGTGCCCTGCCAGCGGGCGTTGGCTTTGCGTTGCATGATGTGCCTCCGGAATGGGAAGAAATACGACTGCACGACGGGCTTGAATTCAGAGTCTACCGCGTCGCGGGATCCACATGGCGCTTCGCTTTCCGCTACTATGCGGCGCAACGCCTTCGTCCACCATAAGAGCGCCTTCGCGGCACGCCGATGCAGGCGCAGGGGCATCCATGGCCAAGCCTCGAACGCATCAATTCGACACGTTGACGCTGCATGCGGGCGCCGTGCCCGATCCGACGACAGGCGCACGCGCGACGCCGATCTATCAGACGACATCGTTCGTGTTCCGGGATACGGATCACGCCGCGGCGTTGTTCAATATGGAGCGCGCGGGGCACGTTTACTCGCGTATTTCCAATCCGACGTGCGCGGTGTTGGAGGAGCGAATTGCAGCGCTCGAGGATGGCGTGGGAGCGATCGCCACGGCAAGCGGACAGGCCGCGCTGCACCTCGCAATCGTCACGCTGATGGGCACTGGTTCGCATATCGTCGCGTCGCGGGCGCTGTATGGCGGGTCGCACAACCTGCTCGATTTCACGTTACCGCGCTTCGGCATCACGACGACATTTGTCGATCCGCGCAATCTCGATGACTGGCGTAACGCCATTCGACCCGAGACGCGGTTGTTGTTCGGCGAAACGCTTGGCAATCCCGGGCTCGACGTTCTCGATATCCCGCGTGTCGCGGCGCTTGCGCACGATCACGGATTGCCGCTGCTTGTCGACTCGACATTTACGACGCCGTGGCTCCTTCGTCCATTCGACCATGGCGCCGATCTCGTGTTTCATTCGGCGACAAAATTCTTGTCCGGTCACGGTGTGCTGATTGGCGGATTGCTGGTGGACTCCGGCCGATTTGCCTGGGACGCGCCCGGTGTTCGAGATAAGTTTGGGACGCTGACCGAGCCGTATCGCGGCTTTCACGACATGGTTTTTGTCGAAGAGTCGACGACCGCTGCGTTTTTGCTGCGTGCGCGCCGCGAAGGGATACGCGACTTCGGCGCGTGCATGGCGCCTTTCACGGCATTCCAGCTATTGCAGGGCATCGAGACGCTCCCGCTGCGGATGGCAAGGCACGTCGATAACACGCGCAAGATCGTGACATTCCTGCGCGCGCATTCGTTGGTCGCAGCGATCGGCTATCCCGAGTTGCCCGAGCATCCCGATCATGCGTTGGCACAAAGGCTCTTGCCACGCGGCAGTGGTGCGGTGTTCAGCTTCGACCTAAAAGGAACGCGCGAGCAGGGGCGTCGCTTCATCGAGTCACTCAAGATCTTTTCGCATCTCGCGAATGTCGGTGATGCCAAATCGCTTGTCATCCATCCTGCGTCGACGACGCATTTTCGAATGACCGCTGACGATCTGCGCAAGGCCGGCATCACCGAAGGCACGATTCGCCTTTCGGTCGGCCTCGAAGATCCCGACGACCTGATCGAGGATTTGAGCCGTGCGCTGCACGCTGCGGGGAAGGTCTGATGCGCGTTCGCGTCCGCGATCACGACGTCTACGCGTACACGGGTACACGGCGATTCAATCCGACGGCGCCCAACCTGGTATTCGTCCACGGCGCCGGGAACGACCATAGCGTCTTCGCGTTGCAATCGCGCTACTTCGCCTATCACGGTCGAAACATTTACGCCGTCGATTTGCCAGGACATGGAAATTCCGAAGGCGAACCGCTTCAAAGCGTCGAGGCGCTCGCCGATTGGCTGATCGCATTTCTTGATGCGGTCGAGGTGAAAGACGCGTCGCTCATCGGTCATTCACTGGGTTCGCTCGCCGTAGTCGAAGCAGCTTCGCGCCGTCCGGATCGCGTCACCCGTATGGCGCTCCTCGCCACCGCCGTGCCGATGACCGTGAGCGATCAACTGCTCGCCGCCGCGGCTGCAAACGATCACGCCGCATTCGAGATGATCAACGGATGGTCATTCAGCGCGGGTCAGCTCGGCGGAAATCCGTGGCCGGGCGTGTGGATGACCGGCAATGCGATGCGTCTCATGGAGCGCTTGCGGCCGAATGTTCTGCACGCCGATCTCGTTGCCTGTCGCGATTACGCGAACGGCTTGCGTGCCGCCGCGGCGGTGCAGTGCCGCTCGCTTGTCGTGCTCGGCGCCCGCGACATCATGGCGCCGGTGAAGGCTGCGCGTCAGCTCACTGCGACACTTCGCGATGCGCACGTTGTCACACTCGTCGGCTGCGGGCATTCGATGATGAGCGAGCAACCCGACGCGGTTCTGGATGCGCTGCGCCAATTTCTGCTCTGATCCAAGGAGACCGTCATGATCGACAAAGCCGTCTTTCTTCGTGCCTTCGCGCTTGTCGCAACGTTTTCGACGATCGGTATCGCTCACGCGCAATTCAAGTTGACGAGCCCCGACATCAAACCGGCCGGCACGATTCTCGACGAGCAAGTCTTCAACGGGTTCGGATGCAGCGGTAAGAACGTCTCGCCGGTGCTCAAGTGGTCGGGTGCTCCCAAGGAAACGAAAAGCTTTGCGCTGCTCGTGCATGATCCCGATGCGCCGACCGGCGGCGCCGGGTGGTGGCATTGGGTCGCGATCAACATTCCTGTAACCACGACGGAGCTGCCGAAAGGGGCCGGCAAAACCGACGGATCGAGTCTTCCTGCAGGCGCGACGAGTATTACAACGGACTTCGGCACGCCCGGCTATGGCGGACCTTGCCCACCTGCGGGCGACAAGCCGCATCGCTACAACTTCACGCTTTACGCGCTCAAGGTGGACAAGCTCGATGTCCCAAAAGATGCGCGAGCTTCGCTTGCCGGCTTCATGGTGAATGCGAACGCGATCGGCAAGGCGACGCTTACCGGCAAGTACGGACGATCGAAGTAACGCAGCAAAGCAGCGAAGCGCGGGGGGTCCAAGAATGAGCGCCGCAGGGCCGTCCCAAGGCGCGAATTACTCCCCCTCTGGGGGCAGCGCAGCGGTCGCATTGGCCACTGAGGCCGCAAGCGTGGGGGTGGTATGAGACGTTCGCATTCGATGCCGTTCGGCGCTGCCATCGTCCCCGGCGGCGTGCGCTTTCGCCTGTGGGCGCCGGCGGCGCACCGCGTCGAAGTCGGCGTCGGCGCGGCAGCGGACGATCTTGGCTGGCACGACCTGCACGGCGATTCGGACGGCTGGTGCGAGCGCATCGTCGAGGGCGCGCGCGCCGGCGTCCATTACCGTTTCCGGATCGACGATGCGAAGGAGGTACCGGACCCCGCCTCCCGCTACAACCCCGATGACGTTCACGGTGCGAGTCAGGTCGTCGATCCGCTGGCGTACGACTGGCGCGACGTCAACTGGCCCGGCCGACCTTGGCGCGAGGCCGTGTTGTACGAGCTACACGTCGGCACATTCACATCGGCTGGAACGTTTGACGGCGTAGCGACTCGACTCGATTATCTGGCGGATCTCGGCGTGACGGCGATCGAGCTCATGCCGATCGCTGATTTTCCGGGCCGCCGTAATTGGGGCTACGACGGCGTGTTGCCGTTTGCGCCCGACGCCAGCTACGGTCCGCCCGATGCGCTCAAGAGGCTTGTCGATGCCGCACACGCGCGCGGTTTGATGGTGATGCTGGACGTCGTCTACAACCATTTCGGCCCGGAAGGGAACTATCTCAACCTCTATGCGCCGGATTTTTTTACCGATCGACATCGCACGCCGTGGGGCGCGGGGCTCAACTTCGACGGCGAGCGGAGTCGCGTCGTCCGCGATTTTTTCGTGCACAACGTACTTTATTGGCTGGAGGAGTTCCATCTCGATGGCTTGCGTCTCGACGCCGTGCACGCGATACAAGACGATTCGACCCCCGATATCCTCACTGAAATTGCAAGCACGGTGCGCGAGGGCGTCGGTCGCGAACGCCTGATCCACCTGGTCCTCGAGAACGATCGCAACGAGTCGCGCCGCCTCGTTCGCGATGCAAATGGCAGACCCCGCTACTACACCGCGCAATGGAACGACGATCTCCATCACGCCCTGCATGTCACCGTCACGGGCGAACCCCAGGGTTATTACGGCGACTATGTCGACGCCCCCATCGGGCGTGTTGGACGTTGTTTGGCCGAAGGCTTCGCTTATCAAGGAGAGGCGTCGCGGTGGCGCGGTGGCCGTCCACGCGGCGAGGCGAGTATCACGCTGCCACCGAGCGCGTTCATTTCGTTCCTGCAGAACCATGATCAGGTCGGCAACCGTGCGCTTGGCGAACGGCTCCATACGATTGCGCGCGACGAATGCGTGCGCGCCGCTCTCGCGATCGTATTGCTCGCGCCGTCGCCACCGCTTTTGTTCATGGGCGAAGAGTTCGCCGCGGCGACGCCATTTTTGTTTTTCTGCGATTTCGAGCCGGCGCTTGCGGCTGCCGTCACACGCGGGCGCCGCGAAGAATTCCGCTCATTCGCGCAGTTTGCCGATCCGGCTACAGCGGAACGTATTCCAGATCCGGCGGCACGCTCCACTTTCGAGCGCAGCAAGCTCGATTGGCGATCGCTCATAAACGCGCCGCATGCGCACTGGCATGTGCTGTACCGCAACCTGCTTGCTTTGCGTCATACCGCGATCGTGCCGCTCGTGAATGAGATCGTTCTCGAGCATCGAACGTGGCGAACATGGGCCAAGACGGCGCTTACCGTGACCTGGCCGCGGAACGATGGGCGTGCGCTTCGCCTTGATGCCAACCTGGGTGACGATCCGGTGACTTGCGATGATGTCGCGAAAAATCCGCCGATCTACGCGACACCCGGCGTCGATGCGTGCAATGACATGCTGCCGCCGTGGTCGGTGGTCTGGCGCATTGACGACGCGCACTCGAATCGCGAGATCGCGCGGTGACGACGATCCCGCGCGCCACCTACCGCGTCCAGCTGCACCGCGATTTCAATTTTCGCGCCGTACGCGCGATCGTGCCTTATCTCGCGGAGCTCGGTGTCAGCCATCTCTACACATCGCCGTTTCTGAAGGCGCGACCCGGCAGCCTGCACGGCTACGACATCATCGACCACGATTCGCTGAATCCGGAGATCGGCACCGCCGATGATTTCGATGCGCTGGTCGACGAGCTGAAGCGATACGGAATGGCGTTGATGATCGACGTTGTGCCGAATCACATGGGCGTGTTTCAAGCCGATAACCACTGGTGGCTGCACGTGCTCGAGAACGGTCCCACATCGCGCTACGCCGAGTATTTCGACATCGACTGGGATCCGTTGAGCGAGGAACTGCGCGGCAAAGTCTTGCTGCCGATCCTCGGCGATCAATATGGGACCGTGCTGGAGCGCGGTGACTTGAAGCTCGCGTTCGATCATGACACCGGTACGTTCAGCCTCTGGTACTTCGAGCATCGCATGCCGATTCGACCGAGCGAATACCCGCAGATCATCGGTAGTGGTTTGACCCGACTTGCAAACGATGCTTCCGTCGCTGCAGAGGTTGTCGCGTCACTGACAGCGCTATCCAATGACTTCGACACATTGCGCGCTTCAGGTGAACGAAACGCCGATCCCGCGGAGCAGAGTGAGCCGCTCAAGCGCCGTCTCGCCGCGCTCTGCAAAGACACGCCGGCGGTACTGCGCTTCATCGAAGCGAATACGCGCGAGTTGAACGGCGTTCCCGGCGAACCGGCGAGCTTCGATGGCCTGCATGCGCTCATCAAGGCACAGTTTTACCGTCTCGCATTCTGGCGCGTGGCAGCCGACGACATCAACTACCGGCGTTTTTTCGATATCAACGGTCTCGCCGCTCTCCGTATGGAACGGCCGCCCGTATTCGAGGACACGCACCGCCGCATCTTCGACTGGATTGCGAGCGGCAGAGTGCACGCGCTGCGCATCGACCATCCCGACGGGCTCCTTGATCCACGCGGCTACTTCGATGCGTTGCAGGCGCGAGCGCGCGCGCTTGTCGCCCCGTCCATAGAACGAACTCAGGGGACGCGTTCGGTCAATCTTCCGATCTACCTCGTGCTGGAAAAGATCGTCGCCGACTACGAGCGGTTACCCGACGACTGGCCGGTCCACGGCACGACGGGCTACCGATTCATGAACGTGGTCAATGGTCTCTTCGTCGACGGAACCGCGCGCTCGCGGTTCGAGCACTTATATGCGGCGTTCATCGGCGAGCAACTCGATTTCGACGCGGTCGCACGCGGCGCGAAGACGCTCATCATCGTGCACTCACTTGCCAGCGATCTCAATGTCCTTGCGACGTTGCTGTCGCGCATTGCGAAACGCGCGCGCGACACGTGTGACTTCACGCTGAACAGCATTCGCCGCGCGCTGGTCGACATCGTAGCGTGCTTCCCGGTCTATCGGACGTATGTGACGCCCGAGCGCCGGTCGAACGACGATCGCCGTTACATCGACTGGGCAGTGGGGGTCGCGAAACGCAACAGTCCCGCGGCGGAGACGAGCGTGTACGACTTCGTGCGCGATATCCTGAATGGCGAGCGCAAACCGCGCGATTCAACACTCCAACGAGACATCGATCGGTTCGTTGGCCGGTTCCAGCAGTTTACCGCGCCCGTTACAGCGAAAGGTCTCGAAGACACGAGCTTCTACCGGTACAACTGCCTCGCGTCGCTCAACGAGGTTGGCGGCGATCCGCGCCGTTTCGGTTTTTCGGTGGACGCGTTTCATGGCGCGTCGGCCGATCGCGCGCGCAACTGGCCGCATACGATGCTCGCGACATCGACCCACGACAACAAACGCGCTGAAGACGTGCGTACGCGGATCGATGCGCTGACCGAGATGCCTGCTGCTTGGCGTCTAGCGTTGCGGCGCTGGCGGCAGATCAATCGCCGGTTGCGCACGACGATCGACGACATCGCCGCGCCGTCGAAAAACGACGAATACCTGCTCTATCAGACACTGCTCGGTGCCTGGCCGCTCGGCCAACTCGACGAGGCCGCGCTCGGCGAACTTCGCGCGCGGATTCAACAATACATGCAAAAGGCCGTACGCGAGGCGAAAGTCCACACGAGCTGGATCAACCCCAATCCCGACTATGAAGCGGCGCTCGCGGCGTTCATCGACGGTTTGCTAACGCCACTCTCACCCAATCCATTCCTGCAGGACTTTCTGCTCGCGCAAGCACACGTCGCACGCTATGGCTGCTTGAACAGCCTTTCGCAAATCTTGCTCAAGCTCACGTCGCCAGGCGTTCCCGATCTGTACCAGGGAACGGAGCTGTGGGATTTCTCGCTCGTCGATCCGGATAATCGGCGGCCCGTCGATTACGGCCGCCGTGCCGCGATGCTGAAGAGTCTGATTGACGACTTCCGCAAGGCGCGCGATCCGGCGCGCGCGGCACGCACGCTGCTTGACAACTGGACCGATGGGCGGGTGAAGCTGTGGCTTATCTGGCGCATCCTCGCCTGGCGCGCTCGTCACGCCGAATGGTTCGAGACGGTGTCGTATTTGCCGGTTGCCGTGCGCGGACTAAGAAGGATGCATATTTGCTCCTTTGCGCGTGCACATCGCGACGGCTGGCTCTTGAGCATCGCCCCGCGTCTTTGCGTTGAATTGACGAATGGGCGGACGGGCTGGCCACTTGGCGAAACCGTATGGCAGGACACGACGCTCGTGCTGCCGCCGGGCGCGCCTTCAGCATGGAAAAACGTGCTTACCGGTACGTCGCACGCCGTCGAATCGCTCGGCGATAGCGCCGCGGGACTCGCCGTCGCCCGTGTTCTCGATGCGTTTCCAGTGGCGCTGCTGGCCACGGAGTAAACGCGCGTCGCTATCCGATCGTCGCCATCACCGGCGCATGATCGCTCGTGCCGATATCGGTCAAGACGACGCAGCTTTCGACGCGCGAGGCGATCGATGGTGCGGCAAGAATATAGTCGATACGCCATCCGATATTGCGCTGTCGCATGTTGCGCCACGGTGGCCACCAGGTGAAGAGATCGGTCTTGTCGGGTGCAAGCGCGCGACCGACGTCGACGAGATGCGTGCCGACGAGCTTTTCGAAGAGCGCGCGTTCTTCGGGAAGCTGTCCGATGATGCCCGGCTTGCGTTCGCGCGGATGCACGTCCACGTCGTTCCGCGCGATGTTGATGTCGCCGCACAGCACCACGTCACGCCTCTCGTCGTGCAGCTGTTTCGCCCATGCCGCGAGATCCTCCAGGAAAGCGAGCTTGGCCGCGTAGTCCTTGCCGCCATTGGGCACGTACACGGAAGCGACCACCACATTGCCCCACTGCGCTTGCACAATGCGGCTCTCCATGTCGAACGCGGGATGGCTGAACTGCGGCGGCTCGACGTCGAACAGGCTCTTGCGGAAATGCAGCGAAACGCCCGAATACGCGCGGCGGCCGTGCCAGTACACGTAATAATCATCGAGGCTGCAGCGCGCCGGAATCTGCGCCGGCTCGGCCTTCAACTCCTGGAGACAGACGACGTCCGGCCGATCGCGCTCCAGCCACTCGCACAATTGCGCCTCGCGCGCGCGGATTCCATTCACATTCCACGTGGCGATTTTCATGTCGATGGTGATACATCCGCAGGGCCGCGCCAGCCTACTGGCTTCGCCACTTGATCGAGCATCCTACCGACGGTTTCTGCACCGCAGGTCCACGGCCGGTCCGCGCGATCTCCACCATCGCGTCGTAGAGCTCGCGTGCTGCATTGGGATCGGATGCACGTCCGGACGCGTCGAGACGGCCGCGATACGCAAGCTCGAGGCGTGAATTGAAACCGAAAAAATCCGGCGTGCAAATGGCGTCATAGGCACGCCCGACGTCCTGTGTCTCATCGATAACGTAGGGAAACGTGAAGCCGTGACGTACGGCGAAAAGCTTCATGTTCTCGAATGAGTCTTCCGGATAACCGCTCGGATCGTTGCTCATGATGGCGATGCTGCCGATCTCTTCCGCGCTCAAGTCGCGAACGTCGCGGACGATCTTGTCGATCGCGGCCTTGACGTAAGGGCAGTGATTGCAGATGAACATCACGAGGACGCCGTTACGTCCTCGTACCGAGTCGAGCGAGTGGCGGCGCCCATCGACCCCCATCAAGTCGAATGGCTCTGCCTTCCAGCCGAGCTGGCCCGCAGGTGTTGCGATCGTAGCCATAATTCACCTCGCGAAACAGGAATTCTCGTGTGTCAGAATCGTAGCACTTTCACTCGCGACATCACCGCGATGCACGCTCCACGATTCTTTTGCACGACGCCCCTCTCCGTTGCCGATCGCGACCAAGAGCTTGACCTTCCGCGCGAGACCGCGCGGCATGTCGCGCAAGCGCTGCGGATGCGCGTGAGTGATCCGTTGACGCTGTTCACGGGTAACGGCGGAGAATTCGCCGCGACGATCACGCGAATCGACAAGCGCGGCGTCGCCGTTCGCATCGGTGCGTTCGATCCGGTCGAACGCGAAGCGTCGCATGCGGTGACGCTCGTCCAAGCGATCATTGCAGCCGACATGATGGACCTCGTCGTGCGAAAGGCGGTTGAGCTCGGCGTCGCGGCAATCGTTCCCGTGCTCGCCGCGCGTAGCCAACGATCGCCCGAAGCGCGTGCAATCAAGCGGACGGAACGCTGGCGGCAGATCGTCATCGCGGCGTGCGAGCAGTGCGGACGCAACTGTGTGCCGCAAATCGCCGACGTCATTTCGTTGCCGGATTGGCTCAACAGCGACGCCGCGGGTTCTGACGCGCTGCTGCTCGCTCCCGAGGCGACCGCATCATATGCCACGGTGATTCGTGAGAGGCTTCCTCGCTTCATCGTCGTTGGGCCGGAGGGCGGATTCACGTTGCAGGAACGCGCACACGCAGTATGCCGTGGAATCGCGTTGGCGCGCTTCGGCGTGCGGGTATTGCGCGCGGAAACGGCGGCGTTGGCGGCGCTTTCGACGATCGTCGCGCTCGACGACGCGCGTATGGCTACTTGACGGGAACGCCGGTAATCGCGACGATGACAGACCCGAACGATCGCGAACCCCTCATGCCCGACTCGGGATCTCCCTCCGCGACTGCCGTACCTGAACCCATCGCTCCTCCGGTGGTCCAGCGGCCTACCTCTCGACTCGTCCGCGAGCTGTTGCAGCCCTATCGCGCGTGGCTTCTGATTGTGCTGGTGGCGATGGTGGTCGAAACGGCGATGAGCATCGCTGCGCCTTGGCCGCTCAAGGTCGTGCTCGACAACGCGCTTGGAAATCATCCGCTGCCGCACTGGCTGGAATGGGTGCACGATCTTGGTCTGACTCGTAACACGATGGGGTTGGCGACATTTGCCGCGATTGCGGTCGTCACGATCGCGGTGTTGGGCGCAATCGCGGACTACATCGACAACTATTTCACCGAAAGCGTGGGTCAATGGGTCGCCCACGACTTGCGCCGTCGCATCTACGACCATCTGACGCGCTTGTCGCTCGCTTATTACGATAAAGAGCAGAGCGGAGCGCTGTTGTCGACGATCACCAACGACGTTGCGACGGTACAGGACTTTGCTTCGTCGGCGACGCTCGGGATCCTCGTCGACTTGATGACGATCGTCGGCATGCTCGGCATCATGTTCTGGTTGAACTGGGACTTTGCGTTGATCGCTGTCGGCGTGACGCCGTTCCTGCTGCTCTTTGTCGCACGCTTCAAAAAGGCAGTCAAGAACGCGACGCGGGAAGTGCGCAAGAAGCAAAGCGATATTGTCTCGGTCGTTCAGCAGGGCTTGGGATCGATGCGGATCGTCAAGGCCTACGGCCGCCAGGACCTGGAAGCCGAGCGCATGAACGTTGCGAGCCGCGAGACGGTTGGCGCGGCGCTCCGTGCGCGTCGCATCAAGTCGCTCCTTTCTCCGGTAGTCTCGATTGTCGTGGCGGTCTGCGCGGCTTTTGTGTTGTGGCGCGGGACATCGCTGATCGCCGCCGGAGCGTTGACCGTCGGCGCGCTCACGGTCTTTCTCGCGTACCTGACGAAATTCTTCAAGCCGGTACAGGATCTCGCGAAGATGACGAACACGATCGCGCAAACGGCGATCGGCCTCGAGCGCATTCAACGAATTCTGGACGCGGACACGATCATCCCCGAGCGGCCTGGCGCGCGCACCGTCGGTCCGCAACGCGGCGATATTCGTTTCGAGAACGTCGCATTCGGATACGACAGCAATCTGGCGGTTCTGCGCGACGTGAGCTTCGCGGTTGCATCGGGTCAACACATCGGCATCGTCGGTCCGACGGGGAGCGGCAAATCGACGGTGGTGAGCCTGATCCCTCGTTTCTATGATCCCACCGGTGGACGCATTACGATCGACGGCATCGACCTGCGCGATTTCACGCTGGCAGCGCTTCGTCAGCAGATCGGATTCGTTTTGCAGGACACCGCGCTATTTCGTGGCACGGTCCGGGAGAACATCGCCTATGGAAAGCCGGATGCGACCGAGGAGACGGTCATCGCGGCGGCGAAGCTCGCCAACGCCGACGAGTTTATCGTTCGGATGCCGCACGGGTACGATTCAATGATCGGCGAGCGCGGATCGACGCTTTCGGGCGGGCAGCGCCAGCGGATCGGCATCGCGCGCGCGGTTATTCGCAATGCGCCGATCTTGATACTCGACGAGCCGACGGCTGCGCTCGACACCGAATCGGAGAAACTGGTCATGGAAGGTCTCGAGCGATTGATGCGCGGGCGTACGGTCATCACGATCGCGCATCGGTTGGGCACGATTCAGGACGCCGACAAAATCATTGTGCTGAAGGACGGCGTCGTGGCAGAGGAAGGCGCGCATGCCGAATTGATGCAGCGCGGCGGCTTGTACGCGGAGTTGCATCGGATCCAGTTCGAGTCGCCTGCGCCGGAAGTTGAGGCCGCAAGCGTGGGGGTCCAACAATGACCATTAGTCAGGAACTGATCGTTCTACCCAACGACACGGCAAAGCCGATCATCGCGGCGATCGATACCGCGCGCACGTCGCTCAAGATCAAGATGTTCCTGTTTACCGATCCGACGCTGATCGATGCCGTTACGCGAGCGCGACGGCGCGGCGTCAAGGTGCAGATCATGCTCAATCCGGCGCGCCGCAGCGGCGAAGCCGAGAACGTCGCGACGCGCAAAGCATTGGAACACGCCGACATCGATGTCGCGGACAGCAATCCGGCATTCGAGCTGACGCACGAAAAGTCGATGGTCGTCGACGATTCGGTCGCATTCGTGAAGTCCCTCAACTGGGAAACAAGGAATCTCACCGAGACGCGCGATTACGCGGTCCTGACACGCGTGCCTGAAGAAGTGGCCGAAATCGTCGAGGGGTTCGAAGCGGACTGGCATCGCAAGATATTCAATCCGGGCGATACAGCGCGCCTCATCTGGTGTAGCAACAACGGCCGCGCGCGGATCGCGCACTTCATCGACAGCACAAAGCATTCACTTTGGCTGCAAAACGAGCGCTATCAGGATACGGTCATCATCGAGCGAATCGTGCGTGCAGTGCGTCGTGGCGTAAAGGTGCATCTGCTGGCGCGCGCGCCGCATACGCTCAAGAAGGACAAGCTGATCGAAGGTGTCGGCGGCCTCCGTATCGTGCAGGACGTGGGCGCGAAAGTGCATCGACCGAAAGGACTGCGGCTGCACGCGAAGATGCTGCTCGCTGACGGCGAACGCGCAATCGTGGGGTCGATCAATCTAACGCCGGGAAGCTTCGACGCGCGTCGCGAGCTCGCGATCGAAACCGACGACGCTGCGGTCGTCAAGCGCTTGCACGATGTTGCGCGCGAGGATTGGGAAAACTCGCACAAGCTCGATTTGACGGACGAAGGTCTTCTCGCCGATCTTGAGAAGCTAGGCAAAGGCGGCGCCGAGGAGTTAGTCCTCGACGACCACCGATAAGCAAAAACAGATTCCTCGGACGATAGAGCGTTGTCCTCGGAGTGATAAATTGGCGTCAGCGCGCCAGCGGCTCGCCCGCGAGCAGGATGCTGCACCGAACGCGTTCTATCAGCAGCGTATCGACGGAGCCGCGCCACCATCGCAACGCCCACTTCTTGCTGCGCTTGTGGCCAAGGACGAGCAGGTCGATCTGCAGCGTGTTCACGAGACGCGAGATGACCTCGACCGGCTCGCCGTCGAGCAGATGCGTCGTCACTGAAAAACCGCGTTCAATCAGCCGCGCCGCGGCTTCCTTCAAGTCCGCTTCGCTTCGCGTGCGATCGATCTCGAGCGTAGGCGCCGGCACGAATTCACCGGCCAATAGGTACGGTGACGGATCGTGGAGTACGCAGGCGAGGTGAACGTGACGTTCGGGCTGTGGCGTCAAGTGCACGCATTCGTCGACGGCAAGCCGGGACTCTGGCGAACCGTCGTAAGCGACCAGAATCCTTCGGTACATGGCTATCTCCTCGTTTTACGGATGGACCACGCCGGCATGATAGCGACGGCGAACGCCAACGTCACGAGCGCGAAGCATTCGTGGAAGGCACGGGCGGCATTGGCCGGTCCATAGGTGCCAAGGCGCCACTCGAGCAACACTGCCAGGACGTTTACGCCGACTGCACCGCCCAGCTGGCGCACGAAGTTGACGGACGACGAGGCGTACGCGAGCTCGGTGCCCGACAGCGACGCGACGGCGCCCACATTGAGCGCCGGGATCAGCATTCCGAGCCCGGCGCGTCCGATCACGAGCCACGCCGTCAACAGCCAAAAACCCGTGGCGGCGCCGGCAAAGGCGAGCAAGAGGCTCGATAACGCGAACAGCACGAGGCCGGCAACGATGACAAAGCGAGGTTGGATTCGGTCAGCGAGTCGTCCGCCCGCCATGATCGCGACCGCCAGCGCAATACCGGGCGGCAGCAGCAGATATCCCGCCTCGGAGGCGTTGTACGCGGCGATGTCTTGCACGAAAACCGGCATGAGGTACGTTGTGCCGAAGAGCCCCAGCCCATAGGCGAACGATACGATCGAAGCCGATGCGAACGGCCGGTGGCGAAATAGCGGCAGCATCAACAGAGGGCTCGGTGCACGGTTCTCCCAGGCGATGAACGCTAGCGAAAGGCCGATGCCGACGGCGCCAAGCCCGAGCAATGCCGCTGAAAGCCAGCCCAGCCGATGTCCCAGAACTGTCACGTTGAGGAGCGCGACAAGGGCGCCGATCAACAACAGCGTACCGCGCCAATCGAACGGCATGTTCCCCCGCCCGCGCGTATCCGGCAACGTAAAGACGGCGAGTGCGAGGCCCGCCAAGCAAAACGGGAGCGGCAGCAAGAAAATCGAGCGCCATCCGAATGCATCCACGAGTGCGCCGCCCAACGCGGGACCGATCGCGGGCGCCAGCACAATGCCGAAGCCGTAGAGGCCCATCGCCCGGCCGCGCTCCTCGGCCGGAAATACGCGAAACAACGCGACCATGGCAAGCGGCTGCAGCACGCCCGCAGTCGCACCTTGCAACGTGCGCGCCGCAATGAGAGACGTCGCGTTCCATGCCAACGCACCGAGGGCAGACCCGGCAAGGAAGAGCGCGAGCGCAGCGATGAACGTCCGCCGCTCGCCCCAAGTCTCGATCGACCAAGCCGTGCCAAGCATCGTCGTCGTCGTCGCCGCGAGAAACGCCGTCGACACCCATTGCAACGTGTCGTGACCGACATCGAGCTCCCGCATGATTGCGGGAAAGGCGACGTTGACAATCGTCGCCGCAAGGATCGTCGATATTGTCCCGATCATGACGGTCGCAACGACGCGCACGCGCTCGCGCCGCGGAACGGATGTCCGCTGAACGGGGCGCGGCAGCTCGCTCATGTCGCGGGCTTGCGCAGATGTGTTAAGCGCTTGTGTTTAGAGCCGCGATTGGCCGGCGCGACGGCGTGCCACACAGAGCGAGCGCCAATGAGACGAGGTCATCCCATGGATCGCCGTCGGTCAGACCTTTCGCCAGGGCGTCAAGACGCGCGACCGCAGTGATCATTTCGCCGATGCGCGCGGGTGCAATTCGTCGAGCCGCTTTTTCCAGTGCCGTTTGGCGCCGGCCCCAGACGCGCGCATTGCGGACCGCGCCGGCGATCGGCATACCCTGGCGCACGGCCCCATGCACGCTCGCGATCGCCCGCAAGTCCTCAGTCATCTGCCAAACGGCAAGGGTGACCGCTTCGCCTTCTCCTTCCAGCGCATTCAGGATCCGGACCGTGCGAGCGCCGTCACCGGCGAGCCACGCCTCCGATGCCTGAAACACGTCATAGCGGGCCACGTCGGTCGTGGCGCCCTCGACGGCATCGAGCGAGAGTTCGCCTTTGGGAAGAACGAGAGCTAGTTTCTCGATCTCCTGCCGTGCCGCCAGCAGATTGCCCTCGCAGCGCTCAGCCAGATAGATCGACACCTCATCGGATGCATGCTGATTCTGTCGTGCAAGCCGCGTGGCAATCCAGCGTGGCAACGCTTCGCGTTCGATCGGCTGTACTGCAATCGCCACGCCGATTTGCGAGAGGGCGGCGAACCAAGCGGAGTTCAATGTCGCGCGATCGAGTCTTGGCAGCGTGATCAGTGTGACGTTATCGGGATTGGGATTCGAGACATACGACTCGAGCGCCTTCGCGCCTTCGACGCCCGGCTTGCCGCTCGGAATCCGCAAGTCGATCAGCTTGCGGGTGCCGAAAAGACCGAGATTCGCATTGGCGGCGATAAACACGTCCCATTTGAATCCCGGCTCGACCACGAGAACGTCGCGATCGTCGCATCCTGCTCGACGAGCCGCCGAACGGATCTCGTCGCCCGCTTCAAGCGCGAGGAGCGGCTCGTCGCCGTGGACGACATACAGCGGCTCGATCTTGCGCGATAGATGGCGCGGCAGATCGTTCGGCCGAATCTCCATCGCCGCCGTCCGTTACGGCTTCTTCGCGGCTTGCAAGCGGCGGATCAGTTGCGCGATCGCGTCGCTTTGCATATCACGCAGCAACCGCTGCTCTTCGGCGTCGCGTGCCAGCACTTCGGTCTCGTTGAACGTATAGGCACGTCGCACGGTGATTTCGGCGGGCGGAAGCCAATCGAGGCCATCCTTATCGTGCAATCGAAAATTGACGCGCATTTGGAGCGCGTATTCGCGTACGCCGCCGCCGGAAGAAAGCGACAACACATCCTTTTCATCGGCGATCGGCGGTATGTCCAGGATCACATCGGCGGCGGCGGCGGTCGGTGCTAGCTTTGCGCTGCCGGCGCCTTGAAGCGACCGCTTCAATTCCGACTCGAACACCGGGGCCCCCGTCACGTTGACGTAGACGGACGAGAACGTGTACGTCGCTTGACCCCGCAGATGGAAGCCGCACGCACCAAGCGCGCCGGTCAACACGACCAGCGCGCAAAGTCGCCAACGGCTAGACCACGACATTGACGAGCCGTCCCGGCACGACGACCACTTTCTTCACCGGCGCGCCGTTCGAATGTTTCGCGACTTCGGGCGAGGCCTTGGCGGCGTCCTCGATCGCCGTCTTGTTCGCCGCTGCGGGAACGACGAGCTTGCCGCGAAGCTTGCCGTTCACCTGCAACACGAGCTCGATCTCATCCTGTTTGAGCGCATCGGCGTCGACGGCCGGCCACGGAGCGTCGATCACGTCACCGAGCTCACGCGTGAAATCGAGATCGCGCCATAACGTCCACGCGGTGTGAGGGACGATCGGGTAGAGCACGCGCAAAAGAATCGACAACCCCTCGCGGAAGAGCGAGGCGGCGTCCACGCTGCCGGCCGGAATCGCCTCGAGCGTATTCAGCATTTTCATGCCGGCCGATACGACTGTGTTGTAGTGGATCCGTTCGTAGTCGACGTTTGCCTGCTTCAGTGCAAGATGGATGTCACGCCGGCTCGTACGCAAGGCGTCCCGCTGAGGGGAAGGCGGGGGAGCCGCCTTGATCGTGTCCGTATGTGCTTGGGCGAAGGTCCACAAGCGCTTGAGAAACCGCGCAGAGCCTTCGACACCGGTGTCCGACCATACCGCAGAATCTTCGGGCTTTCCCGCGAACATCATGTAGAGGCGAGCGGTGTCCGCGCCGAAGCGGTCGATCAACGTCTGCGGATCGACACCGTTGCTTTCGGTCTTACCCATCTTCCCAACACCGCCGTACTCAACTGGCTGTCCGTCAGCCTTCCACACTGCGCCTGTCGTTCTGCCGTCGACGTCACGTTGCACGTCGACTTCCTCGGGGGGGATGTAGTCGATACCACCCTTCGCACTGCGGCGAAAGAAAATGTGGTTGAGGAGCATGCCTTGCGTCAGCAGGCGCGTGAACGGCTCGTCCACTTTGACGAGGCCCATGTCACGCATCACCTTGGTCCAGAAACGCGCGTAGAGCAGGTGCAGGATCGCATGTTCGATGCCGCCGATGTACTGGTCCATTGGCATCCAATAATCGTTGCGGCCGTCGACCATCGTCGGCGCATCGGGACACGCATAGCGCATGTAATACCAGGCCGAATCGACGAAAGTGTCCAACGTGTCCGTTTCACGCTGCGCCGGCTTGCCGCAGTTCGGACACGTCGTTTCAACGAAATCGCGGCGCTTGGCTAGCGGATTGCCGGTGCCGTCGGGCACGCAGTCCTCTGGCAGCAGGACAGGAAGGTCCTTTTCCGGCACCGGAACGTCACCGCACGCACCGCAGTGGACGATGGGAATCGGCGTACCCCAATAGCGTTGTCGCGAGATACCCCAATCGCGGAGGCGGAACGTCGTCTTCTTCTCACCCAGACCCGACGCTGCAAGATCGGCAGCGATTGCATCGACGGCGTCGCGATAGCGCAAGCCGTCGTACTTGCCGGAGTTGATGCAATAACCGCGCTCCTTGTCCTCGTACCATGACTGCCAGGCATCGGTCGAAAACGTTTCGCCGTCGACCGCGATCACCTGCTTGATCGGCAAGCCGTACTTTTTCGCGAAGGCGAAATCACGCTCGTCGTGGCCGGGCACGCCCATCACGGCGCCATCGCCGTACGCCATCAGCACGTAGTTGCCGACCCAGATCTCGATCCGTTCGTTGGTCAATGGATGCCCGACGAAAAGGCCGGTCGGCATGCCCTTCTTTTCCATCGTCGCGAGCTCGGCCTCAATGACGCTGCCGTGCTTGCATTCGTCGATGAATGCGGCCAGCGCCGGATTCGACTGCGCGGCGTGCGCGGCGAGCGGATGTTCCGCAGCGACGGCGCAGAACGTGACGCCCATAATCGTATCGGCGCGCGTCGTGAATACGTACAACGTGCCGTCGCTGATCAATTGTCCGTTCGCTCCGCGAATGTCATGCGGAAATGCGAATCGCACGCCCTCGCTCTTGCCGATCCAATTGGCCTGCATCACTTTCACGCGCTCGGGCCATCCCGGCATCCTGTCGAGATACGATAGAAGCTCGTCGGCGTAGTCCGTGATCCGCAGGTAGTACATCGGGATCTCGCGTTTTTCGACCGGCGCGCCCGAGCGCCAGCCGCGGCCTTCGATCACTTGCTCGTTTGCGAGGACCGTCTGATCGACCGGGTCCCAATTGACGACACCGGTCTTCTTGTACGCGATGCCCTTCTCGAGCATCTTCAAGAAGAACCACTGGTTCCATCTGTAGTACGCGGGATCACAGGTGGCGACTTCGCGCGACCAATCGATCGCCCATCCCATCGCGCGGCATTGCTCTTTCATGTACGCGATGTTGTCGTACGTCCATTTCGCCGGCGCCTCGCGACTTCTTATCGCGGCGTTTTCAGCGGGAAGCCCGAACGCGTCCCAACCCATCGGCATCAGGACGTTGAATCCGTTCATGCGCAGATACCGATACATCACATCGTTGATCGTGTAATTACGCACATGGCCCATGTGCAGCTTGCCCGATGGATAGGGCAGCATCGACACGCAGTAATATTTCGGCCGGTCGCTGCGCTCAACGGCGCGATAGACATCGGCCGCGCGCCACGCGGCCTGCGCCGAAGCTTCGATTTCTCGATGTTGGTACGGCTTGATGACCATACGTGCGGGCTGGCGCCGATTCGTCGCGGCAACGCCACGGTAAACGATTGATTATACCGGCCGAGGTTTGTCCGGCCGTGCTCAGCCGGGCACGCCGGCGATCAACACCCACGCGCCGAGCGCTGCGAACAATGCGGCGGCTGCGATCCGTATGGCTTTGAACGGAATGCGATCGGCGGCGAGATGTCCGACGAATGCGGTGGGGACGTTCACGATCAACATGCCGAGCGTCGTGCCTATGACGACCGTCGCAAGGGAATCGAAACGCGCCGCCAGTACGACGGTAGCGATTTGCGTCTTGTCGCCGATTTCGGCTAAAAAGAACGCGACGGCCGTCACGCCGAACACACCGAGACGCGATACCGGCCGCACATCGTTGTCCTCGAGCTTGTCTCGCTTCAGCATCCAGGCAGCGACGGCGAAGAACGATACGGCGAGCAACCACTTGAGCGCGCCGGGCGAAAGAACCGCACGTATCCCGATACCGAATACGGCAGCGATGGCGTGGTTCAGAAGCGTCGCGACAAGAATCCCGGCGACGATCGGCCATGGCTTTCGAAAGCGGACCGCGAGCAGCAACGCCAGCAGCTGCGTCTTGTCGCCGATTTCGCCGAGCGCAACGACGATCGTCGAAACGAAAAGGATCTCTAGCAGGTGAGATTTCGCAACAGAGGATGATCGAGTGCCCTTCGCGTGTTCACCGCTCGAGCCGGCGACTTAAGCGCGGGCGTTCGATTCTAGCGGATAGGTGGGCGCCGGCGGCTGGGTGCAGGTGGGATAATTCGCAGTTAGGGTGGAAATGCGGCAAGCGTCGGTTCTTCGACCAAGTTTGAGCCATCACGTGACACTACTGGTGCACTTTTCGCGAAAACATCGCCTGCGGGGGCTCGCCGCCGTCGCGAGCGTCGTTGCGCTTACGCTTCACGCCGCGCCGGTGAAAACGCCGCACGTCGAGGCCGAGCTCATTGCGGAAAACGCAGCGTTCGTCCCGGGACAATCGACAACGATTGCATTGCGGCTGCAGATCGAAGAGGGCTGGCACACGTACTGGCGCAATCCCGGCGATTCGGGTTTGCCCACGACGCTCGACTGGAAGCTGCCTCCGGGATTTCGTGCCGGCGCGATCGAATGGCCCGCGCCGAAGGCGTTGCAAGTCGGCCCACTCGTCAACTACGGCTACGACGGCACGGTGCTCCATCTCGTCAAGCTCGATGTTCCCGCCGACATCAAACCTGGCGCCACCGTCGATGTGGCGGCGCGTGCCGATTGGCTCGTGTGCAAGGAAACGTGCATTCCCGATGGTGGTGATCTCAAGCTCACACTACCGGTCGCCGAACATGCAACAAGCGATGCGCGATGGGGTCCGGCGATTGCTGCCGCGCGTGCGGCGCTGCCTCAGCCTTTGAACGGCGGATGGCATGCGGACGCTCGTGGCGAGGGTCAGAAAATCGTGTTGACGCTGTCGGCTCCCGCCGAGGCGCGCGATCCAGGTGAGATGCGCTTCTTCGCGTCGTCCGAAGGGCGCATCGAGCCGTCGTCACCGCAATCGCTTGTGCGCGCGGACAGCGGTGCATTCGTGTTGACTTTGCCCGTCGCGCATCGCCTCGGGAGCGGATTCACCGCACTGGATGGCGTCGTCACGAGCGCCAACGGCTTCGCGAATGGCAATAGCGTTGCGAAAGCGGTCGCCGTCAACGTTCCATTGACCGGCGCGATCGTTGCCGGACCCAAGCCGTCGTTCGATGACGCCGCGCTCAGTGCGGCGGCTGCCGGTCCGGTATCGTCGTTGACGTTCGGGGCCGCCGTGCTCCTCGCGCTCGCCGGTGGCATCGTTCTCAATCTGATGCCGTGCGTCTTCCCCGTGCTTTCGCTGAAGGCGCTATCGCTGACGACGGCATCGCATGACGATCGTCGGGCTTCGCGCTTATCCGGCGTGCTGTTCGCCATCGGCATCGTCCTGACCTTCGTCGTGCTCGCGGTCGTTCTTCTCATACTGCGCGCCGCCGGCGAGCAAGTGGGCTGGGGCTTTCAGCTGCAATCGCCCGCCGTCGTCACCGGTCTCGCCGTGCTGTTTTTCGTGCTCGCGTTGAATCTCTCCGGCGTGTTCGAGTTTGGAACGTTGTTGCCCGGTGCCGGCGCCTTGCAGATGCGCAATCGCTACGCCGACGCACTGCTCTCCGGCGTGGTGGCGGTGATCATCGCTTCGCCATGCACGGCGCCGTTCATGGGCGCGGCGCTCGGTTTCGCGCTTGCGCAACCGACCGCCGCGACAATTGCGGTATTCGTCGCGCTTGGAATCGGCATGGCATTGCCATTCGTTCTGCTTTCGTGGTTTCCCGGATGGCGGCGCTTGTTGCCGCGGCCGGGCGCATGGATGACGCGACTGAAACAAGTGCTCGCTTTTCCGCTGTATGCGACCGTCGCGTGGCTCGTCTGGGTTATCGGCGCACAAGTCGACAATGACGCGGTCGTTCGCTTGCTCGCGACGCTTCTCATTATCGCTTTCGCGCTTTGGGCTTGGAGGACGTCTCGAAGTGGCGCGGCGAAAGGCTGGAGTGTCGCAGCGCTTGCGGCAGCGATTTTTGCGCTGATCGTCGCCTGGCCACTGCTCCGCGTGGACGCGACAGCCAACACATCGTCGACAGCCATGGCGAATGCGCGAGTCGACAGCGGCTGGCTGCCCTACACGCCCGCACGTCTTGCCGATCTCAAAGATTCGGGACGCACGGTATTCGTCGACTTCACCGCCGCGTGGTGCGTCACGTGCCAGGTCAACAAGCGCCTTGTTCTCAACGACGCTTCCGTGCGCGACGCATTTACCCGCAAAAACGTTGCGCTCGTTCGCGCCGATTGGACGCGTCGCGATCCAGCCATTACGCGTGCGCTCGCGGCGCTAGGGCGTAACGGCGTGCCCGTTTATGTTCTCTATCGACCCGGTCGCGAACCGCTTCTTCTTCCCGAAGTGCTGCAGACAACGCAGGTCATCAACGCAGTCTCAGCGCTTTAGTCAACGAGCGGTCTCGGCGAGCCGGATACGCTCGTCGAGTCCGGGGTGCGAACTCAAATAGCGTGCGAGCGGATCGTTGGCATCCGCGTTGCGCTGGTCTTCCGCAAATCGACGCAAGATATCGGCCAGCGCCCGGGGAGCGCTGCCGTGTCGCGATAAGTGCCCGTATGCGTATCGATCCGCTTCGAGCTCGAACTCGCGCGAGTAACCCGCGTTGAGCAACGCAGCCGGCATCGCGGCGGCCAGAAACGTCATCCCTGCGGCGTCGCCCGCGATCGCGGTGATCAGCACGGCAATCCCGGATCGTTGCAGCACTAATCGCATCGAATGCTTCGCGCGAAGGTGTCCGAGCTCGTGTGCGAGCACCGCGAGCAGCTCATCATCGTTCTTGACGAAATCCACCATCTCGTCCGTGACGACGATCGTTCCGCCGGGTAGCGCAAACGCGTTCGGACCCCCCATGCGGCGGAACTCGAGCTCGACACCCTCGAGCCCGGGCTCGCCCTCGATGAACGTAGCGACCTTTTGCTCGATCTCGCTGCGTCTATCGGCCGGCAGCCGCGACGGTCGCGCGAACGTTGCATCGATGGATTTGAGCGCCTGCACGCCGATTGCTTCCTCGATGCGAGGGCTTATGCTCCGCGCGACAGGTTCCGCCGCGAGTGGCAGAACATCGGTGACGATCACCCATGCGAGCGCGGCCGTGATCAACACTGCAGCGATCGCCGTCGACCATCGCGATTCGAGCCAGAAAGCCGCACGAGCAACGGCGCCTTGCGTCGGCCACAAGGCTTCGACGGCGGCATGGTCGGGCGTTTCGATCGTGGCGCCGCCCGGCATTGTCAGGCGCCGCCAAACACCGGGCACCGGCGCATCGACCAAGACCTCGGATTGCCCGACTACAGCACGTGTGCCATCTTCGATGATCGCAAGGCGCGCGTTTTCAACCTCGATCGATACGCGACGATAAGAAGCGGTGCGCCCGTCAAAGAGCAGCCCGTTCAGCGTTTTCATAGCGATACGTCCACATCGAACAGGTCGCTCACTTCGGACGCGGTCGCGGTTGCACGCTTCGAACCGCCGCGCGCATATGACTCGAGCGGCGAATTCGCACGGGCGAACAGATTGTCGGCGCGGTAACGCGCAACACGGATCGTTGCCCATGCGGTCGCAACCCCCAACGTTGCAAGGACCACCACGATGTTCGAAACGTAAAGCCACGCAAGCCGCCGTGCGCGAAGCGTGCCGCGAAGCCGCATCGCGCCGACGATCGTCGCGTCGGCCATCAAGTTCAATGTACGGGACCGGATGAACGCGTAGACGACGGTGTAGAGCATGTACACGAGCACGATCATGGCGATGCCCGCGATCGAGGCGCTCCCGCTCCGATCCGCTCCAGTCGGGTCAGTCGAAAGCCCGATGCCAACGCCGATCGAAACGGCGAATGCGGCAAACAACATCAGCACCGCGAACAGATACGTCAGCACGAAGCCGCCCGCCTGCAGATCCGTCGTGAATGGCGTTGCGCCGTAGCGGTGATGCGCGATGATGAAGCGCGCCCGACGCATCCGGTACCAGGGATAGGCGAGACCGAACGTCAACAACGCGAAAACGGCACCGCCGACGAAGATCCACGCAGCTTCACCAACGCTGCCGTCGAAAGCGAAGGGAATATTGCGATATGTCGAGTTGCGTGCGTTGAATCGCGCGGCGGCGACGACGATCCACGGTGACAGCACAAGCAGCAACGCGATGAAGAGCCATTGCATCAACGGCACGAAATGACCACTTAACGCAAACCCGCCGAAGAGCAGCAGCGCTAGAACGCGACCACGCAGAATAGCGAGTGGCGACGCACGATAATCGAAACCCGTTCCGTCAAGCTGGGTGTGCGCATAGAGATAGCGCCGCTTGCGTACTTTTCCCCATGCGGAATAGACCCCGAGCGTGACGAGCGATAGGCAGAGGCTGATGATCCAGATGCGGAAGTATTCGCCTGAGCGGCCAGTGAAAGCAAAGCGGAAAAGCTGTTCGTTGGGCGCGGTATCGGCCATGCGGTCGGCGGCGAAGGGGACCCACCGATTCTAGCCTGCGGCCCGCGTCTGTATTCGTTTGGGGCCGAGGAAAAGCACGTCGTCGCCTGCAACGCTGCAACGGCGCAACAGACGTTGGATGCTTCACCGAAAAAATGCGCGTTCCATTTCACGGCGAAAAACAATAGCGGGCGCGTCCGCATCAAAGGAAACGTCTTGCCAACGCAGCGAACGATGCGCAGCGACGGCGTGCTTGAGCTTCATTCCGTGTGCAAGGCCAAGCGGCAGTCCGCTTTGCGCGCGCGACGCGCTTGCCGTTTGCAGCTTTCCGTAAACCGTGTAGCCGCCTTCGCCATCGAGCGTCTCGCCCGGAGCGAGATCGCGCTTTGCCGTTGCGACAACGTCGGCATTCCACGCAGCCGGCTGCCCGGTGGGTTCGCCGCGTAGCCCAATCGACGCAACGGTAATCCCGAGCTCGAGGCCGATCGCATGATACGGCTTGTACATTGCGGAATAGCGCCCGGAAGGATCGGTTGAAAAGCCGTATTCGCGAAAGCATCGGCGTACGTAATCCTCGCCGGCGGAATCCCCCGCACGAAACGTCACGTAGACGCCCCATCGAAGGTCGCGAAATACCGGCCGGCCATCGCGCTCGAGGCTCGAGACTACCTCGACCTGACCGGCGTGATGCAAACAGCCGCCTTCAACCGACGGCCGCAACACGCGCGGCAGATCGTCGACGCCGCATGGCGGGAATGCGAGCCCCTCCGGCGCTGGCGTTAGGCCAGTCGCGTTGGCGACGGCAGCCATTTCGATTGCACTTTTCGTTCCATCGAGAAACGAGTTGAACATTTGCGCATTGAAGTCGCCGGCAGCGACGTCGTCCCCTGTGAAACCGTAATGCGGCCACACGGTTGCCGGCGTCGACTCGTGATATGCGGGCAGATACTTGGTTCCTTTTCCCGCCGCGACAACCTCGAAACCGGCGGCACGGCACCAGTCGACCATTTCGCATATCAGCGCCGGTTGATCGCCATACGCGAGCGAGTAGACGATGCCGGCTTCGCGTGCGCGTTGCGCGAGAAGTGGCCCTGCAAGCGCGTCGGCCTCCACATTCACCATCACCACGTGCTTGCCATTTGCACAACACGCGAGAGCGTGGCGAATGCCCGCTTCCGGGTTGCCCGTGGCATCGATGACGATGTCGATTTCCGGCGCCGCGATCAACGCGAGTGCATCGTCGGTGATGAACGTCGTCCCGTCGCGCAGCGTGCCGTCGAACGAGCGCGCTGCGAAGCGCTCGGCCGGCCATCCCGTGCGCATAAGCGCCGCATGTGCCCGCGCCGGCGCGAGATCCGCGACTGCGATCAAGTGAATGCCGGGCGTGTGTTTCGCTTGCGCGAGATACATCGATCCGAACTTGCCCGCGCCGATCAAGCCGACCCGCACCGATTTGCCTTCCGCAGCGCGCGCCAGAAGCTTGCGGTAAAGGTTCACGCGACGACTCGATTGAGAAGCCGTTCAGCGCAACGCGAGCGCGAGCCCGAGTGGCACGAACACGATCGACAGAACGTTGCCGATGAGAACAATGGACGCGACTTTCGCCGGCTCCTGCTTGAATTGCTCCGCCACCATGAAGTTAAGCACCGCCGGCGGTAGACAACCGAACAGCAACAGCAATCCTTGTTGCATCCGGTCCATTTCGATTACCCACGAGAAGAGCGCTGCGACCGCCATCCCGGTCAACGGGCACACGATACCGCCGATGACGCCGAGCCGCCAATCGTTCCAGCGTACTTCGAACAGCCGCACGCCGAGCGACAGCAGCATCATCGGAATCAATGCGTCGCCGACCATCTTGATCGCGACTGCGAGCCAATCAGGAAGCGGCGGATGAGCCAGCGCAAAGGCGAAGCCGAGAATCGTCGCGATCACCATTGGATTGCGCAGCAGATTGCGAAAGCGCGCATGCGGACGAATGATACGTACGCCGAGCGTGAATTGGAGCAGGTTCGAAATCGTGAACAACGCGACCATCGGTGAGAATCCTGCTGCGCCGTAGGCGAGCACCGCGAGCGGCAGTCCCATGTTGCCGCAGTTGTTGAACATCATTGGCGGCACGAATGTACGGATGTCGGCCTTGATAAGCTTGGCGACCGGCCATGCGAGGAGTCCGGAGCCCAACACGACGGCGATGCTTCCCAGCATCAACAACTTGCTTTGCGTGACGTCGAAATCTTTTCCCGCGAGCGCCGAGAAGATGAGAGCCGGCGCCAGCACGCTCATGCTGATGCGGTTCACCATCGTCATGTCGGGTTTCACGCGCCACGCGTAGACGTAGCCGAGCGCGACGATCAGAAAGACCGGCAGGATGATGCCGAGGATGCGTTCGAGCATCGCGGCGCAATCGGCCTGTCGCTACAAGATGTAACGGGATAGGTTGTCGTCGCCCGCGATACCCGCCAATCGCTCGTCGACGAACGCAGCATCGATCGCAATCGTTTCGCCGGTGCGCCGCGCGGCGTGGAACGAAACGTCCTCGATCAGACGCTCCATCACCGTGTACAGGCGCCGCGCGCCGATGTTCTCCTGCTTTTCGTTGACGGCATATGCGATCTCCGCCAGCCGCCGAATGCCGTCGGGCTTGAAATCGAGATGTACTTGCTCGGTGCCAAGCAGCGCTTGATATTGAACAGTGAGACAAGCGTCAGTCGACGTGAGAATCCGTTCAAAGTCCTCGACGGTCAGCGAGTTCAACTCGACGCGAATGGGCAGCCGCCCCTGCAATTCTGGAATGAGATCCGATGGCTTCGACATTTGGAACGCGCCGGAGGCAATGAACAGCACATGATCGGTCTTCACCATCCCGTACTTGGTCGTTACCGTCGTCCCTTCGACAAGCGGCAGCAGATCGCGCTGGACGCCCTGCCGCGAGACGTCGGCGCCCTGAATGTCGGAGCGAGCGGTGATCTTGTCGATCTCGTCGATGAAAACGATCCCGTTCTGCTCTGCCGCTGCCAGCGCTTTCGCTTTGATGTCGTCGTCGTTGATCAGCTTGGCGGCTTCCTCGTCGGTGAGCTGGCGGAGCGCCTCGGTCACCGTCATCCGCTTCATCTTGCGGCGGCCGCCGCCGATTTGCTGAAACATGCCTTGGATTTGGCTCGTCAGATCTTCCATCCCAGGCGGTGCCATGATCTCCATCTGCGGCGGCAATGCGGCGATCTCGACATCGATTTCTTTCGCGTCGAGCGCGCCTTCGCGCAACATCTTGCGAAATCGTTGTCGTGTCGCAGAATCTGTAGGCTTCAAGTCGTCGAAATTCACTTCGCGCACCGGCGGCAGCAGCACGTCCAGCACACGCTCCTCGGCCGCATCGGCGGCACGGTCGCGGACTTTCCGCGTCTCGGCGTCACGTGTTTGCTTGACGGCGACCTCCGCCAGGTCGCGGATGATCGCATCGACATCGCGCCCGACGTAACCGACTTCAGTGAACTTGGTAGCTTCGACCTTGACGAACGGCGCATCGGCAAGACGTGCGAGCCGGCGCGCGATTTCGGTCTTGCCGACGCCCGTCGGGCCGATCAATAGAATGTTTTTCGGCGTTATTTCCTGCCGCAGCGGCTCAGGAACCTGCTGTCGGCGCCAACGGTTACGTAGCGCAATCGCCACGGCCCGCTTGGCGGCATCCTGCCCAACGATATGCTTGTCCAACTCGTGGACGATTTCCTCGGGGGTCATTTGAAACGACATGGGGGCGCGACGAGACGACGGGAATGAAGCGATTCATTCTACCGCGCGTCGGCGCATCTTCTGTTATGTGAGAGGATTTGGTACAGTGCCCGCCCGGCATCCGTTCTACGCATTCCCAGAAACTTCCTCGAAGTAGCGCGCTCGGCGACAGATCGAGCCGTGACATTTTCGCTTCATCATTCCGGAGACCATTATGCTTGCACGACAGATACTGGTGGCGGCGCTTGCGCTTCTCACCGCTTTCTCGGCCGCCGCCGCGACGCGGTGCGATCAAATTCTGGCTCGCATCGGCGCGAGCCTTGTAGCGGGCGATACCCTTAAGTGTTTCGACAGCACCGACCTCACGACGAACAATCCGTTGACAACGCCGGCCAACAACTCGCTCCCACCACTTCCTGCGGGCGCATGGACGCCGCAGACCGATCGGAACGTCATTTCGCCCGATCCGCCAAATCGCACGCCGATCACGAAAGCGGTTCCCGGCGTGCAGCTGCAAGGCTACTTGGCCGATGACCCGACCGGCGAAGCGCGCTTTTTGCTTCGACTGCCCGATGATTGGAACGGCAAGCTTGTTGTCGCCGGCGCGTCGGGCACGCGGAGCGAGTTCAACGGCGATTTCGCGTGGAGCGATTACGTTGTTCAGAAAGGCTACGCGTATGCGTCGCAGAACAAGGGTGTTTTGAATCTGAAAATCGTCAGCTTGGCTTCGCCGACGCCACCCGACTCGTTGTCCTGCCGGTTGAATCCGGCTTCGCAAATCTGGGTCGATTTCTACGACAATGCACCTGACAAGCCGTTTACGCAGTGGACGCAGTACATGATCATCGCAGGACAGCTTGCGCAAGAAGGTGTGAAGGCTCTCTACAATCACTTTCCTGCTCGGACCTACGCGGTGGGAACTTCCAACGGTGGCTACCAAGTGCGCCGTGCCGTCGAAGAGGCGCCTAACGTCTTCGATGGCGGCGTCGATTGGGAAGGGACGTTTATTGATCCGAGTGGCCCTAATATCTTGATCGACTTGCCGCCCGCGATCGCGAATTGGCCCGCGTACCTTGCCTCGGGCTTCAATGCCAACAGCCAAGCCGCACAGAACATCCGCGCTGCCGGCTATCCGCCCGACATCGTCAATGGGACCACTTCCTTCTGGGGCCTGTATTGGGCGCAGTTTTGGGAAGTCACGCAATGCCAATGGCAGAAGCGTTTCGACCCGACGTGGGTGACGTACCCGGATGGACCGAACGACATCTCGGGAACCGGCGGCTATAACTATTTCACGCGTGTCTCGCAGGATCCGTCAATCTTCGCGCAGGTCGCGGCAGTCGCCACCACCGGCAAGATCAAAAGACCGCTGATTACGGTGGCCGGTACCATGGATGCGCTGCTGCCCATTGAGCGCGGCGCTCGCGCCTACGAGGCCGTTGTCGACGCTTCGCGCAAGGGCAACAACGAACATCGTGAGGCGCAATTCCGGCTCTACGAGGTGCAAAACGGCAACCACATCGAAACGTTCAAGAACACGTTTGCGCAACTGGAATTCATTCAGCCGCATGCGCAAAAGGCGTTCGATTTGCTCGTGGACCACGTTGAGAACAACGCGGCATTGCCGCCGAGCCAGTGCATTCCGCGCAGCGGTTCGATTGCCAGCAAGCCTGCGCAACCCGGTCATTGCGCTAACTTGTTCGTTCCTTGAGACGTTATTTCGGTTCGACATCGACCCCGCCCGCGTGGCGGGGTTTTTGTCTCTCGCGTTTGGCAATGAGGGGCTCGTCGCCTATCATTGCCACCCGATGATTCCTCTCCGCAAATCGTTCGAAATCATTTCGCGGATTGTGCGGGCGCTCGGAACGGCATCGATCCTCGCCGCCTGTGCGCCCAGCGGGACGGGACCGCCGCCGATCGTCGGCGCCTCTGCGGCTCCGCCTGCGGCAGGTCTTGTCGCGCCGCTTCGCGGCCTCGGCTCGGCGACGAGCGGAAAAGTGCGGGTGATCGATCGTGGCGACGGAATCACGATATTGGTTTCCGGGTCCAATCTGCCGCCCAACCAATTCCGGGTCTCGTTCAACCAGAACGGCAACTGCTCGTCGCCCAACGGGTATTCCGCCGGACCGCCGTGGGCGCCGCCGGGCATGGACCCGTACGAGCTGATCCCCCTTTTTTGGAATCCCGACGGCAACGCCGAAGGCCAGGCGCACATCCGCGGTGTCCATACGACGGGGGAGAACGGCGTCGCGGGCCGCAGCGTCGTGATCTACTGGGGCAGCAAGGTCACCGATGCCGAGCCCGGGGTGCCGAACAACCGTGCCGCGTGCGGCGTGTTCGAGCCCGTGCAAACGCTGCTCTTCTAGCATGAAGCTGCTCACCGACAAGAAGATACTGATCACGGGCGTGCTGTCGAATCGCTCGATCGCGTACGGTGTCGCCAAAGCGTGCGCCCGCGAAGGCGCGACGCTCGCGTTCACGTACGTCAATGACGATTTGAAGGATCGCGTCACGAAGATCGTCGCCGAATTCGGCGCGTGTCCGGTTCTGCGCTGCGACGTCGCATCCGACGAGCAAATCGCCGCGCTGTTCGAAAGTCTCAAGAGCGAATGGGGCGTGCTGGACGGCATGCTGCACTCGATTGCCTTTGCGCCGCGCGATTCATTGGCGGGCGATTTCCTCGATGGCACGACGCGCGAGGCGTTCGCGACCGCGCACGAGATTTCGAGCTACAGCTTCGCCGCGCTCGCCAGGGCCGCACGCCCGATGCTCCAGAACCGGCATGCATCGCTGTTGACCCTCACGTACCTCGGAGCGGTCCGCGCGCTCGCCAACTACAACGTGATGGGCTTGGCGAAAGCGAGCCTCGAGGCCAATGTCCGTTATCTCGCCTCGTCGCTCGGTCCGGAAGGCACACGCGTCAACGCCATTTCCGCCGGTCCGATCAAAACGCTTGCCGCTGCGGGCATCGGCGGCTTCTCCAAGATCCTGCACTTCGTCGAAAAGAACGCGCCGCTTCGGCGCAACGTCACCGCTGATGAAGTCGGCAACGTCGCTGCGTTTTATTTTTCCGAGTTGTCAAGCGCGATCACCGGCGAGATCACGTACGTCGATTGCGGCTTCTCGACCGTTGCAGCCGGTTTCGCGGAAGAATGACGCGCGGGCCGAAAACGTGTCCGCCCGCGCATTCGATGTTGTCGTCATCGGCGGCGGTCACAACGGACTGGTCTGTGCGGCGTATCTAGCGGCTGCCGGGGCGTCGGTGTGCATCGTCGAGCGGCGTCACGTCGTGGGCGGCGCCGCTGTCACCGAGGAGTTCCATCCGGGTTTTCGCAATTCGACGGCGAGCTACACGGTCAGCTTGCTCGATCCCCAAGTGATCCGCGATTTGCGCCTAGCGCATCACGGTCTGACGATCATTGAACGCCCATTTGCCAACTTTCTTCCGCTGCCGGGCGAGCGCTATCTAAAAGTCGGCGGCGGATTGGCCGCGACGCAGGCCGAGGTCGCGAAATTTTCTGCACGAGACGCCGAACGGTTGCCGGAGTACTACGCGATGCTCGATCGCGCGGCAGCGTTGCTGCGCGAGTTGTTGCGACAAACGCCACCCAACATCGGCGCGCGCGGCCGGCAAGACCTGGGCGCGCTCTTCGACGCTTGGAAGGTCGGCCGGCGATTTCGCAAGCTCGATCTCGCGGAGCGCAGGGATCTTCTCGACCTTATGACAAAGAGCGCGGGCGACGTCCTCGATCGCTGGTTCGAATCGGAGCCGATCAAGGGCGCTTTCGGATTCGATTCGATCGTCGGCAATTTCGCGAGCCCGTATCAAGCGGGATCGGCCTACGTGCTGCTCCATCACGTATTCGGCGAAGTGAATGGCAAGCGTGGTCAATGGGGGCATGCGCTCGGCGGCATGGGCGCGATCACGCAAGCGATGGCGAAGGAATGTGCGTCGCGTGGCGTCGATATCCGGACGGGCGTCGGCGTAAAGCACGTCGTTGTCGAGCGGGAACGCGCGTGCGGCGTCGAGGTAGAGCGCGGCGACGTTATCCGTGCGAAGCGCGTCGTTGCGAACGTCAATCCGAAACTTCTCTTCGAGCAATTGGTGCCGGCCGAGCACGTCGACGCGGATTTCCGCGCCCGCATCGCGGCGTATCGATGCGGATCGGGAACATTCCGGATGAATGTCGCGCTCTCGGAACTGCCGGATTTCGCAGCACTTCCGGGGCGCACAGCGCAACCGCATCATGCCAGCGGCATCATCATCGGTCCTTCACTTCGCTACATGGAGCGGGCGTATTTCGACGCGCGCACCGAGGGCTGGTCCCGCGCACCGGTCGTCGAAATGCTGATTCCGTCCGTCGTCGATTCATCGCTTGCGCCGCCGGGAATGCATGTCGCCAGCCTGTTCTGCCAGCACGTCCACCCGCGAGTTGCGGATGTTCATCCGGGCACAACATGGGACGATTTCCGCGAGCGTGTTGCGAACCTGATGATCGAAACGGTCAACCGCGTCGCGCCGAACTTCAAAGCTGCCGTGATCGGAAGCCGGGCGTGGACGCCACTCGATCTCGAGCGCGAATTCGGATTGATCGGCGGCGACATTTTCCATGGCGCGCTTTCGCTCGATCAGCTCTTCTTCGCGCGTCCGGTTCTTGGTAACGCCAACTACCGAATGCCCGTACGGGGACTTTATTTGTGCGGGTCGGGTGCGCATCCCGGCGGTGGCGTCACGGGTTTGCCGGGCCGCAATGCGGCGCGCGAGATCGTGCGTGATATGAAGCGCAGACGATGATCTGTCTCTGATCGGGATTCGACTTGACTCGTCTTGCGGCCGGAGCGTAGCTTCTGCCTAATGGATCGGCGAACTTTCGTTAGCTCGATCGCGGGCGGTCTTCTCGCCCAGTCTCTCGCCGCCGAAGGGCAACCAGCCAAGATATGGCGCATCGGTTATCTGTCGCCCGGTGCGCGGCCAGCCGATGGAGCGCCGCCCGCGGTGCTGCGGCAAGCGCTACAGGAACTCCGGTACGTGGACGGTCAGAACGTTGCTTATGTCGGTCGCTGGGCTGAGGCGAGGAGCGAACGTCTGCCCTCACTCGCGACGGAGCTGGTCGAATTGAAAGTGGATGTCATCATGGCATTCGGGGGAAAAACAGCGCTGGCAGCCAAGGGAGCAACTTCCACTATTCCAGTCGTGCTTATCGGCGGTGGCGACTTGGTAGATATCGGCCTGGTAGCAAGCCTCGCGCGCCCGGGGGGGAACGTGACGGGGCTGAGCGATCAGGCCACCGAACTGAGCGCGAAGCGCCTCGAACTGCTGCAGGAAGCGATACCGACAACGAAGCGTATTGCAGTGCTGTGGAACGCCAATGACCCAGCAATGACATCGCGCTACCGAGAAATCGTCAAAGCGGCTGGCGCTCTGCGTGTCACGATCCAACCGCTCGGGGTGCGCGAGCCCGAGGATTTCGACGATGCGTTTTCGTCGATGACGCGCGAGCGTCCCGACGCGTTGCTGCTGGTCACCGACTCACTTACGAACCTGAATCGCAAGCGTGTCCTCGAGTTCGCAGGAGCACACAGCCTGCCCGCCATGTACGAATATGGATCCTTGGTCCGGGAAGGCGGACTGATGTCATATGGACCTGACTTCGACGACTTGTTGCGCCGGGCGGCAGTTTACATCGACAAAATTCTGCGCGGCGCCAAGCCGAGTGATCTACCCGTCGAGCAGCCCACGAAATATTATCTTTTGGTCAACCTCAGGACCGCGAAGAGTCTCGGCCTCACAATCCCACAATCTCTACTGCTGCGGGCCGATGAGTTAGTCCAGTGACTGCTTCGACTCGTGACACGTGAAGTCGCCGTAAATGACGTCTCTTGGCCGTGAACTGCCGAACACGCAGCTACCCGAAGCAGATGTGCGATGGCGGCTGCGCTACTTCATCGGAATCGGAGCGGATCGATCGACGGCGATCGCGGTCACGCTGTTCTGCGGGGGCGCCTTCGATCACTCGCTTGGAGTAGGAATTACGTATCTTTGTCGCGTTCGCCCGTCCGTTGACGGGCATGAACAGCAGTGAATTCCGCGCCAAGCAGAAAGACCTGCGCGGAGTAATAAAGCCATAACAGCAGCGCGACCAGCGTGCCCGCTGCTCCATAAGCGGACGCGACTGCGCTTCTTCCCAAGTAGAAGCCAATTGCAATTCGTCCAACGCTGAAAAGAACAGCAGTCGCAAGTGCGCCGATCCACACGTCGCGCCACGCGATGCGCACGTTCGGCAGCCATTTGTAGAGCACGGCGAAAACCACCGTGACAATCGCCAGCGAGAAGAGCGTGTTCACAGCGTGCAGCGCGCCCAACGTCGTATTCGGAAAATACGGCGACAGGCGGTCGCCAAAGGCGGTGAAGGCGTTGCTCAGCGTCAACGTAGCCATCAGCACAAGGCCGATCGCCAGAATGATCAGCAACGAAAAGAGCCGCGCGCGAAGCATGGTTACGACGCCGCTTCCGCTTCGCGGCGGCGCCTTCCAGATGTAGTCGAGATCGTCCTGCAGCTCCACCAGAACCGTCGTCGCGCCAACCAGCAACGTGACGAGACCGACGACCGTGGCGAACAAGCCTGTCGCAGGCTCTTTTGCTGCCTTCAGCAGTTCCTGAATCGCTTCGGCCGCTACGGGTCCAACGATGTCGCTCAATTGCTCGACGATCGCGCCGCGCGCGGCGTCGGCGCCGAACACGGCAGCCGCAATCGCAATGACGATCATCAACAGCGGGGCGAGCGAGAAGGCGCAGTAAAAGGCGAGCGCCGCGCCCATCGTCGATGCGCGATCGGCGACCCACGCCGCGACCGATTGCTTTGCGAGGTCGAGATAGAGATGAAAAAGGCTCGGGATCGGTCGGCTTGCCCGACTCGATCCCGATCTCGTATCCATTCGAAGTCAGCCGATAAGCCGGGTTCTGTTACGGCGAACGCGTGAGGTTCGCTATGACCGCCATTCCTCTAGGCGCGCCGTTGCCGACGCGCTCGAGCCACCTACCCGCGGACGTTACGCGAGCAGCGTCGATGTCCGCCTACTTGGTGTTGCTCCGGATGGAGGTTGCCGCGTTTCACCCGC
>DASXSP010000124.1:0-32719 GCA_036505865.1 Casimicrobiaceae bacterium | reverse complement strand
CCAGTTGAATCGATTGGACGGCAATCTCGATTTGGCTGAGCCGCTTTATGAGCAAGTCGTGGCGTTGGCTCACGATTTGCACGATCAGGAATTCGCCGCGATCGGAATTCTTGGCCTCGCGATGGTTGCGATCGGTCGCGGGTTGACGCAACGTGCGAGCGATTTATTGCGGCAGGCGCTGGCAATCGCGGAGGCTACGGGATCTCAACCGGCGGCACAAAGCGCGTTGGAGACTTCCGCCGGCCTCGCCGCTTATTCGACCGAGTGGGAACGATCCGTACGTCTTTACGGCGCCGCCGAGGCGCAAACGCTGCGCACCGGCATTCGACGCGATCCGGCCGACGACGCGTTCTTGCAACCGTTGCTCGCCGAGGCGCGGGAAGCGCTCGGTGAATCGAGATTTACAGCTATTGAAGCATCGGGCCGAGCGATGTCGTTCGAAGAGGCGATCGCCGAGGTGCGAATGTGGCTGGCCGCGCGTAACTAGCCATTGCGCGAAAACCGGGCGCCTCGCGCACGCGCGCCGACGCCCGGCTCGGTGAGAGTTTGCCTCAGCTGATCAACCAGGGATCGAGCGGCTCACAGAAGGGCTTGTTGATGACATTGGATCGCCGGACGTTGATGCCATAGCGGTAGCGCGTACCCGGCTTCTTGTGGTTGAGCGTTAGCGAAGCCGTTTGACCATTTCCCTGCACGACCGCGTTCTTGAAGTCATCGTCCGGGTCGTCCTTGATGAAGATGCCGAACTTGTAGGGCTCTCCCGAGAACTCAAAGTTAGGCGTCGTCATCCTCCACGTGATCCTGTGTTCGCCGGCCGCCGTAGCGTCGATATCGCCGACGGGGGCAGCCTGGCAAGAAGAATCGCCGATCGAAATGACGGTCACGGAGATTTCACATTCCGGGCCGGAGCATCGATTTGTGTCGAGCGGCTTGAAGCCCGGCAACGCGCAGGATACGAGTACGGCAGACGCGACGGCGATGAACAACAACGTTCCGATTCTCGTTCTCATTTGAGTCCTCCCCTAGGTCGCGGTGCGCCAAAACGGTCGCGGCGGTCCGATCATCACCGGCGCCGCGCCGAACCAGCGAACCATCCCCTTTTCGCTGAAACGCGCTTTCGTCTACGCGTGCCCGACGCTACGAAGGAGCCTCCGCCACGTCGCGCCCGCATTGTCGGGGAACGCTTGTCGGTGTGCAACCACCAATCGGATGCGCCGAACGGATAGTTCGGGCAATCTATGGCCCTTCTAGTCGGCCTCCCAAAATGGAAACAGTGCTGAATCGTGAATAGAAGATCGATTGCGCCGATCATCGCGCTCGCAGCGCTCTGCGTTGCCCACGACATGGCGGTCGCACAGATAGCGTCGAACAGCGACCGGACGCCGCCGACGTTTCGCCTCCCGGACGGCGGGCGGCCGCTCCATTACGATTTGACGCTTACCGTCGTGCCCGGCGACGCGAAAGCGCAGGGCGAGATCGCGATTGACGTCGAGCTTTCACGTCCGCATTCGGCGTTGTGGCTTAATGCCGATTCGCTGACAATCTCGGCGGCGTCGGTCGACGCACCGCCAACCCGCGTCGCCGTTCTGTCGGGTCAGGAACAGTTCGTCGGGCTCGCGTTCGATCCGCCGCTCTCGGCGGGCAAGCATCGGCTTACGATTGCGTTCGAAGCGGAGCAGAGCCGCAACTCGACTCGCGGCATCTTCGCGCTGCAAGACGGCGGCGCGTGGTATGCGATGACGCAGTTCGAAGCGGTTTCCGCGCGCCGTGCATTTCCATGCTTCGACGAGCCGGGATTCAAGGTGCCGTGGCGGCTGACGCTGCGCGTCCCGCGCGACCTTATCGCATTGTCGAATACGCCGATCGAGAGCGAGACACCGGATGCCGATGGATTGAAAGTCGTTCGCTTCGGCGAAACGCGTCCGCTACCTTCGTATCTTGTCGCGTTTGCCGTTGGCCCGTGGCAGTTCGTCGATCTTGGGCGCGTAGGAATCAAACCAACGCCGATGCGCATCGTCGTGCCGCGCGGCCGGCTTGGCGACACTGAGTTCATCGGGCGAACGTATCCGCAGCTCTTCGGTCAGCTCGAAAAGTGGTTCGGCATTCCGTATCCGTACGAGAAGCTCGACCACATCGCAATTCCGCTCAGCGTGAACTTCGCGATGGAGAATGCCGGGCTGATCACGTACGGCGCATCCGGTTTTCTGGCGAAACCCGGCGCCGCAACGCCGCGCTTCCGCCGCGGCGCGGCGAATGTAGGCGCGCATGAAATAGCGCACCAATGGTTCGGTAACCTCGTCACCACCGCGTGGTGGGACGACATTTGGTTGAACGAAGCGTTCGCGACGTGGATCGCCGAAAAAATGGTGAATCAGTGGCGGCCAGACTACGACCGCGGCGCCGGTCGCATCCGGGAGCGTGCGGCAGCGATCGAAGCCGATGCGCTCACATCGGCGCGGCGGATCCGTGAGCCGGTCAACTCGCGCAGTGACATCTTCAATGCCTTCGATTACATCACTTATCAAAAGGGTGCGACGGTCATCGGCATGTTTGAAGGTTGGATCGGAGAAGAAACGTTCCGGCGTGGCGTGCGCACGTATCTCGAATCGCGACGCGACGGCTCGGCAACCGCCGACGATTTTCTCCAAGCGCTCACGCGTGCAAGCCGCCTGCCCGTCACTTCGGCATTCAACACGTTCCTCAACCAGAACGGCGTGCCGCAGATCCAGGTAAGGCTGCACTGCGCACCGACCCGCGCGTGGATCGATCTCACACAGCATCGACTGACGCTGCTCGGCACGAAAGAAACAACCGTACGGCAATGGCAAATTCCCGTGTGTGCGCGTTATGCAAGCGGAAAGTCCTCGCGCCAGGTATGCGGGCTGATGACCGAAGAGAGGAAGACGCTTGCGCTGCAGGGCGGTTGTCCGTCGTTCGTATTCGCCAACGCGGGCGGCCGCGGTTACTACGTCGCTGACTATCGCGACGATTTACTCGCGAATCTTGCGGCGCATCGTAGTTCGCTGACGACGGCCGAGTATTCGAGTCTTGTATACGATATGCGCGCGCTGGTGCGTGGCGGATCAGTGAGCGGCGCGCAGGCGATGGAGTGGATGCGCATGGCAGCTGCGACGCACGATCGGCATGTCGTCCTCGCTGCAATCGAGTTGGGCGAGTTCGTGCGTGACACGCTGATCAGCGACGCAGATCACTCGAGATTCTCGGCATTCGTGCGCGACGTGTTTGGGCCACGTGCGAAAGCGCTCGGGTTTACGCCAAAGGCAAACGAAACCGATGACGATCAACTGATGCGTCGGGCGGTCCTGGGTTTCGTCGGCCGCGAAGATCCTCGACTTGGTAGTGAAGCACGCAGACTCGCGTTCGCATGGATCAAGGATCGCAAGGCAATCGATCCCGGAATGGTCGAGACAGTGCTGGTGCTGGCCGGGCAGACGGGTGACGGCTCAATGTTCGATGCGCTCGTTGCCGAGGCGAAGGCGACGTCGGATGGCCTCGATCGACGCAACCTGATGACGGCATTGTTCTCTTTCAGTGATCCGGCGCTGGCGCCAAAAGGGATGGCTCTGCTGCTCGACCCGAGTTTCGACACGCGCGAATCGTGGACGGCGTTGCGGAACAGCTTCTACGCGAACCCGACACGACGCGAGACGAACGACTACATCATGGCGAATTTCGACGCGCTGGCGAAAACCGTATCGCGTGATCAGCCCGGCGGGTGGCCGCATTACGCGTCGGGATTGTGCTCAGAGAAAGATCGAGCGGAGGTTGAGGCGTTTTGGAAGGAGCGGGCGAAGGACTATGCAGGCGCGAATCGCGAGCTCGCGCAGGCAGTCGAGTCGATTGCGCTTTGCGCTCGATTGAGAACGGCCCAGCACAAAACGATCGCCTTGCCAAGCCACCGCTGAATGGTCATTGCAACCGCGAAGCGAGAAATCCGGCCACGTTCGTCCAGAACGTATCGGGAACGCTCAGCGTGTTGTGATCTGTGCCCGGTACATTCAGCCATATCTTCGGCCCGGCCCATGCATCGTAGAGTGATTGCGATCGCGCACGCGGGATAATCGGGTCGATTTCGGCGACGATCGCGAGCATCGGAATTTGCATTCGTCTCGCGTCGGCGTCGATGTCGAATCGGTGCTTGAGCAACCAGGACACCGGCAACCAAGGATAGTGCGTTCGGCCCAACGCGACGAGGCTGTCATACGGCGAGGCGAGTATGACGCCCGCGAGCGGTCGCGCAGTGGCCAACTTCACTGCGACGCCGGTTCCAAGGCTTCGCCCCAGTGCAACGATATGCGTCGCGTCCACATCGGATCGCGCAGCGATTGCATCGTAGAGAGTGAGTGCATCCGCAACGAGCGCCATCTCGCTCGGCGCCCCTTCGCTCTTTCCATAGCCGCGGTAATTCATCGCGACGATCGTCCATCCGAGCGGCCAACGCCGTTCGGTAATCGTCCACGAGACTTCCTCCGCATTGCCGCCGAAATAAAGCACGACCGGCGCAGGTGTCGCGGTTGCGACGCGCATCCACCCATGAAGTCGCGTTCCATCGGTCGACGCGATTTCGAGCGGCACGATCTCCGTTCCAATGTGCGCGGTCGAGACGATTGGTTGCGGAAAAAAGATGAGCCGATCCTGCGTAAGCCAAGCGACGGCCGGCACGCCGAGCACGATGGCGAACAGCAGGATCACCCATTCCATCGGAAGCGACCCGCGTGCGAGCATCTACACAAGGCGCCGTTATTTCATTCCGGCAAGCCGGCCTTGAGCACGCCCTGGCGAACGTGATCTCGATCGCTGTCGAGCTGGTAATGCAATGTCGACAGAAAGCGCCGAGTCGAAAAGGACGGTGCTTCCTTCAGCACCTCCTGCGCGTGGGCCGCGGCAGCTGTCTTGTCTCCCAACTGCGCCAATGCGGCTGCGAGCAACACATGATGCGTGAGATCAGGCCGTGTGAGATGGCTCAATGCCTCGACGGTTTCTGGGTATTGACGCGCCGTGTAGCACGCACGGCCGAGGTGACTCCAGAATCGCTCCGGGTGATAGGGGTTCACACGCATTGCCTTCTTGATCCACTCGATGCCGTCCTGCGGCCGACCCATCCACGTAAGGAGCTCACCGTTCTGAACCAGGATGAGATCGTTGTTGGGGTTGAGGCCAAGCGCGCGCTCCTGGTGGTATCGAGCCTTGTCGTGGTCGTCATGCGCGAGATTCACGGCGGCAAGGATTCGATGGACATCGCTGTCGTTGTCGTCGAGCGCGAGAGCGACTTGAAGCGCTTCGTTCACTCGCCTCCAGGTACTTTCACGATCATCGCACCAATTGTTGACCCACGTCTGACCTAGGACGCAGGCCTTCCACGCATGTGCGTGGGCGTATTTCGGGTCGAGCGCGATGGCGCGATCGAGCATGCGCTGCGCTTCTGCGTTGTCCTCCGGCGTCGAGCGGTGGTGAAGTATCTTGCCTATCAGCACGCATTCGTAAGCGGCCATGTTGCTGGTTGGCTGGCGCTTGGCCCGGTCGTGGCGCGCGGCTTCAATTCTCCCGGGCAGCGTGCCGGCGATTGCACACGTCACCTCATCCTGAATCGCAAAAATGTCCTCGAGTTTACGGTCGTAACGCTCGGCCCACACGTGCCGATCGGTTTCGGCGTCAATCAGCTGCACGGTGACTCGGACTCGGTCGCCGACTTTGCGGACGCTGCCTTCGACGACGTAGTGGACGCCGAATTCGCGCGCAATGTCCTTGACTTTGGAGGCCTTGCCCTTGTGAACGAACGCCGAATTCCGAGAAATCACGAGCAGGTCGCGGAACCGCGACAGCTCGGTGATGATGTCCTCGCTCAAGCCATCGGCGAAGAACTCCTGCTCGGGATCGCCGCTCATGTTGACGAAGGGCAGCACGACCAGCGATGGCTTCGTAGCTGCGCCTGCCCCGGGAGCCGCCCGTTCTGATGGCGGACGCGGCTCCTTGTCGAAGAGAACACGGAAGATACGAATTGGCCGAACGATGTTTTTGACGTTTTGTTCGCCGAGGTCCTCGAACGCGACATCAAGGCGGTCGCCCACTTGGTCGCGCACGGCGGCGGAAACGCAGATGCCGCCCGGGTCCGCCAACGCCTGAATACGCGCGGCCACATTGACGCCATCGCCGAAGATGTCACCGTCCTCGACGATCACGTCACCTAGGTTGATTCCGATCCGAAACTCCATCCACCTCGCCGGCGACACGTCCGCGTTGCGGCGCGCCATCCTGCGCTGGATTTCGGCGGCGCACTCTACGGCATCGACGATGCTCTGGAACTCGACCAGCATTCCGTCGCCGGTCGTTTTGATGATCCGCCCGTTCTTCTTGACGATGGTCGGATCGACTAGTTCGAGCCGGTGGGTCCGCAAGCGTGCGAGGGTGCCCGTCTCATCGGCTTCCATCAGTCGGCTGTATCCGACCATGTCGGCTGCGAGAATCGCTGACAACCTTCGCTCACCACCCTGCGGTTCCATTGGGCTTTGTCCTACTGAAGCAGATTCATTCTAGCAAGAGAGGCGGGAACCGCCGGAAGTCCTCACGCCGCCAGCCGCACTTGCGAAGAGCTAAGGTCGCCGCGTCTCTGAGGCGCGCCGCCGCCGCTCGAGATCGATATCGAGGTATTTCCAGTAGCTAGAGAACACCGGTGGAGCGAAGCCCTGTACCCACGGCTGGACGAAGTTGTTATCGAGCCGGTACACCGCAGGCAATTGCGGCATGTACGTGCGCGCGATCTCCGACATCGTTCGCGCCGCGCCGACTTGCTCTTCGTCGTCGCCAGTGCGCAGGAAATGGTCCAGCGCACGATCATATTCGGCGAGCTTGAACTGCGAGACATTGACCCGCTGCGGTTGCTTGCCGCTCAGCTGCACGAGCTCGGCGTAGCCCGAAGGCGAGCCACCGAAGCCGCCGTAATATAGTTGGAACTTGCTTTTCTCGAGCTCCTTGATGATGTCCTGGAATGGCGCCTGACGAAACGCCGTGCGAAGACCAACGGCTTCCATGTTCTTTTTCCACAGTGTCTCGATCTCGCGGGAAACCGCGCCGCTCCGCTGCGACAATGTCAACGTCAGCGCTGTCCCGTCCGGAGCGTTTCGATAACCGTCGGCGCCACGCTTGTAGCCGAAGCGATCGAGCAACGCTTTGGCGGTTGCGGGATCGTAAAGCGATTTCATCGGCAACGTCGAGTCGTGGCCGCCCACACCGGGTGGCACGATCTGGTTCGCTGGCATCGCTTGCCCGGCGTATACGATCCTCGTCAATTCCTGGGTGTCGAACGCGAACGCGATCGCGCGGCGGAGCGCGACGCGTTCATTGCCCATTCCACCGATGACGGCATCGGCGACATTGAAATAGAGCGAGAACACAAACGGTTCCGGGAAGGCAACGCGCACCACGCCACGTGCTGCGTATTCCGGTTTGAGCTTGCCGTTTTCGAGAAGTCGCGTGGCCACCTCGCCGCGCAGCAGAGCAACGTCGAGACCGCCGCGCTCGAATTGCAATAGACGCGTGAGGTCTTCGTCGATCATGTTGATTTCGACGACGCCGATCTGCGGCAAGACCTTTCCTTGCATGTTGCGAACGAGCGCAGCGTGCTCAGGTTTGCTGCTTTCCGGAAAATGAACAGGGCGATAGCGCGGGTTGACCTCGAGGATGATGCGCGAGCCGCGCTTCCATTCGCGTAATCGAAATGGACCTGTACCGACGGGTCGCGTACGAATGTCGCTACCAGCGGCTTCAACGACTTCGCGCGTAACAGCCCCGACGAAGCCCAACAGATCGCGAACGTTCGGATAGTTCGGCTCGCTGAGTCGTATCTCCAACGTGTAGCGGTCGAGCCCGCGCAAACCTTCGATCGGTCGATCGAAGTCGAATTTGCCGCTCGTGCGTGCGGTGTCGATGACCGGTCTTGCACCGATAACGAGGTCGGTGAGGATCGGCGATCCGCCACGGCGGCCGTTCGGGTCCAACCACCGCTTGTACGCGTAAATGTAATCGTCAGCGGTGAGCTCGCGCGGCTTGCCTTTGAACGCCGGATCGTCGGTGAATTGGATTCCTTGCTTCAGCCGGATGGTCCACACTTTTCCGCCTTCGGTGATCTCGGGCGGCGCGGCGGCGGTCAGTGGTGTGAGCTTGGGCGGCGAGGCGAGATAGTCCCATTCGAACGCGGGTTCGAAGATCGCCTGGATGACTTGGAACGATGGGTCGTCGGTGTACGCCTGTGGGTCGAGCGTTTCGATGTCGGGGGAGGCGATGCGCAGAATTTTGGCGAGATCGGCGGCAAGAGCAGCGTGCGCGAACACGAAAACGAGCGACGCGAACAGCAGGCGAATCATGGCTCGGCGATAGGACGGCCCACGGTGAGCGCATCTCGGAGCTCCGGCTCCAACGTGCCGAAGCTCGCATCGGGCTCAACTCCGAGCGCGTCGAGGACCTTGCTAAAAAAACATCTTGCAGCCGCCGCAGCGACGACGTCAAAAATCTCGACGTCCGACAGACCGACATCACGTAGGCGCTCGACATCCGTTTGTGTCACAGCGCCGGCGTCGCGAGCCACTGTTTCGGCCAAATCCATCACCGCGACGTCCACAGCATCGAGTCCGGCAGACCGGTGGTCAGTGACGATCTCACGCACGCTTGCCGTTTCAAAAAAACGCTCTGCAAGCACCTTCCCATGCGCGAGCGTGCAATAACTGGAACGAACGGCCCGGGCCGCGGCAAGCGTCACGAGCTCGTAGCGGCGCGGATCCATGCTCTCGGTGATCGCTGCCCTGAGCTTTTGCCACGCCTCGTACACGGCGGGGCGGTGCGCGAAGATCCTCGTATAATTCGCTACGTAGCCCAGATTGATGCGGTCAGTCTCGTACAGCTTCGCGACCGGGCCTACTGCCTCGCCGTTGGAGACCGTATCGATGAAGGCCATAAATCCTTCCGCGCTTTGCACCAGGCGCAATGCTACGCCACCGCGATTTGCTCGGACTGGCTTTGCCAGAGTCGGACCCTGGAACGCGGGCGGCCCAGCGCCTAAAATTGCTTGCGAATCCCGACGGTGAATCCGCCGGGCAGCAGCCCGAGTATCAGCGGACTGTCGCGCGAATGCGCGTAATGGGCGGAACCAAAGATTAGGATCGCTGGATTGATCCGGCCGCGAGCGTGTGAAAATATGCTTCAGCGCCTCCGATGACACGGCGCCGATGGCCGACGAATCGATTGACTGCCAGAACGTCTTGCCCAGGCGCGATTCGCCGCCTTCCCACAACGCTCCGGCAATTTCTGCACCCACCAGCGTGTAGAGCAGCACTTGCTGGTTGGTCCGACTCCAGATGCCGCTGTTGTCGTAGTTGACAACGCGGTCGATGCTACGCGGGGCATCTGTCCGCGGCCTGCGTGAACCTGACAATTTGCTGACGTGCCCGAATGGCATGAAAATGCAAGCGCAAACGTGCAAGTTGATTGGGCTCATGCGCATACTCGTCGTCGAAGACGATCCGCTGCTTGCCGCCGGGCTTGCACGCGTTCTGAATCGCTGCGGGCACGCGGTCGACCGTGCGGCCACGGGAATTCAAGCGGACAATCTGCTCCGCAGTACCTCGTACGAGCTGGTCATCCTCGACATCGGACTTCCCGATATTGACGGATTCGAAGTCTTGCGTCGGCTACGTCTGAGGCGAGCACGCACCAATGTCCTGGTGTTGACCGCTCGCGATGCGGTCGAGGATCGCGTGCACGGTCTCGATCTGGGTGCCGACGACTATCTGACGAAGCCGTTTGCGATCGCCGAATTCGAAGCCCGGGTGCGCGCGCTGCTGCGGCGTACATCCACGCCGGCGGGGCCTCTCGCGTTCCGCGGACTGACAGTCGATACCGAGGTGAAGCGCGTAAAAGTCAACGACGTGGCAGTCGATCTGACCGTCCGCGAATGGGCGCTGCTCGAGCTCTTTCTGTCGCGACCAGGACGCGTGCTCAGCAAGGAGCAGATCGCGCAGCAGCTCGTCAATTACGACGATGCGCTGAGCCTCAACACCGTCGAAGTCTACGTCTCACGGTTGCGCTCCAAGATCGAGACCGACGGCGTCAAAATACGCACGGTGCGGGGGTTCGGATACCTATGGGAAGCGGAAAGTGTTTGACCGAAACGGGCGTCCGCAAAGCATCAGGCGACGACTACTGTCCTTCCTGATACCGGCGCTCTTGCTGCTCGTGGGCTGCGCCGCCGTCTTGTCGTACGTGCTGGCGCTGCACGCCGCCACGACCGCGTACGATCGGTCGCTCCTCGATCCCGCATTGGACATGGCGGAGAACGTGCGCCTCGGCGCCAACGGACCGCAGCTCGACATGCTGGCGCAGGAGCAGGAGGCGTTGCTCTACGATCACGAAGACACGCTGGTTTTCCAAATTCGCGACGCCGCTGGTGAACTGATTGCCGGTGTTCCTGATCTGGCGCCTGCGCCATCGCTGGAACCGGGCCAGCGCTCCTTTTTCGATGCCACGTATAACGGCAAGCCGCTCCGCATCGCGGCCGTTCGGACGGCGACGGGATTCATGGTTCAAGTCGGTGAGACGCTGAACAAACGCAGCCGCCTGGTGCGCGAAATTCTCGCTGCGGAATTCCTGCCGACGGTGCTTATCGCCTTGGCCTCGCTTGCGGTCGCGTGGACGCTTGTCGCGCACGGCATTGTGCCGTTGGCGCGCGTCAGGTCGCAAATTTTGGCGCGGTCGCCGCACGATCTGCGTCCTCTCGACGAGCGCAATGCGCCGCTGGAGATTGCGCCGGCTATCGAGGCATTTAATCATCTCCTTTCACAGCTGCGCGATTCGAACGCGGTGCAGCAGAGATTTCTCACCAACGCTGCTCACCAGCTGCGCACCCCGCTGGCGGCGTTGCAGATGCATCTCGAGCTCCTGCTTCGGCGCGAGCTCCCGGGTGATGTCCACCAGGAAATCGAGGCTATGCATGGCGCTACAACACGTGCGACGCGGCTCGCGAATCAGCTCCTGATATTGGCGAAAGCGGAAGCATCTACGGAACAAGCGCGACCCAAAACGCTGGTCAATCTCCGTTCGCTCGCCGACGCTGCGGTACACGAATGGGTGCCACGAGCCATCGCGCGTGAGGTCGATCTGGGATTCGATCTGGCCGACGCTTCGGTGTGGGGGGACGCGGTGTTGCTGACCGAGTCGCTGAACAATCTGATCGACAACGCGCTCCGCTATACGCCGTCCGGAGGCTCGGCGACCGTGCGTTGCGGGATGCGATCACCGGAGGCGTACGTCAGCGTCGAGGACTCCGGACCGGGCATCCCGGAGTGGGCGCACGAGCGCGTGTTCGAACGATTCTTCCGCGTTCAGGGCACGGTAGGGGACGGGGCGGGCCTTGGCCTCGCCATTGTCCGGGAGGTGGCGGAGCAGCACGGGGCGCGTGTGACCATCGAAAATCCCGCCGGCCTCGGCACGCGCATTACGGTCGTCTTTGCTGCCGCCACGCCGGAGGTGCCTCGCTGAGCTGACGCCCGCGACGAAGTGGCGCAACTTCTCCGCGCCGCGAGGAAGGGCCACTACGGCGCACGCAATCACGCGATGATCCTGATCGCGTATCGGCACTGGTTGGGCGCCTCGGAAATAACCGGACTGCGCGTCTCCGATCTCGATTTGAAGCGTGGGACGATCTAATGTCGCCGCGCGAAGAATTCACGCTCCAGTTTGCATCTGCTGAAGCCCGACGAGATGGCCGGTCTTCCAAAATCTAATCCGGGTTTATGGCACTTGCCATTTGATCGCGCAACAATCGCGTCAGCGAATCGTCAGGAACGTTGCGCATCGCCGGCCCCTCTGCGAGCATCGGAGTAACCAAGGAATTTGATCCGCCATTCCAAATGATGTCAGGGGAAGGGCACCATGAGAACGGTGGCGGTTGTCGATCCGACGACGGGTCTGCTGGTTGAATGCAACATCGACGGTCTTACACACACCGAGCTCGAAGCCCTTTCGTTGGACGAGCTTGTTGCGACGAGGTGGCGCGCGAAATCGCGCCATGTCTTCCAGAGCATTTCCTCGCCGCCAATGTCCTGCGCGCCGGCGTGGTCGAGGCTGGTCGGACAATCGTCAGCGCTTGGATGGCGCATCGCATGCGGGACCCGTTTGAGCTCGTTCCGATACCGCAGTCCTGAGCCGCCATTTCTATTCGGCCGTGGATCGATGCTTGGGCAGGTCCGCGATCCGTCAAATCCTCAAGCGGTTTACCGCCTGACCCTCACGGTTGCATCGGTCGGGCGAATCGTGGCTGAAACCATCCCGGGCCGAGGCTCGTTAGATCCTCGAATTAGATGGCCATTATCGATTCCATTTCCAAACGTCGCCTTGCGGCCTATCTCAATTGGGTGCTGGCCGAGATCCAACGCGAGACCGCGGGCGGCGAAGTCAACGAGCGCGCGAACGAGCTGATCGCACACGCGGAGGCAGTCGCGGAGCGATTCGGACGGACGTCTGAGTTCGATTCGCGTTTGCGTGAATTGACGCAGTCAATCAAGCGGCATTGAACTGCGGTTAGAAATCGGACAAGCGGTGGTATGGCTCACTGTTACGCCAATCCTCTAGCGATTGCGCCGGCAGGATGGAGGACTAGCATTTTCTTTCGGGGCGATTCAAGGAATGCTGGGCACTATCGCGTTAAAGGGTTTCGCTTGGCAAAACGGTAATGCGAATCAGATGGCGCCGGGAACCTATTGCACTCTCGCGCCATTTGCGACAAACATCACGACGTTCTCGGCGGCTTGGATCGCAGCGCCTTGCGTACTACCGGAATCTGATGTTGATCGCGGGCGGTGCACGGCGTGGTTAGCGGGAAGCTGGTTCTTCTGCATCCGGCCCAAGGACCTCCGCATCGCGGAGCAGGCCGGGCTTCGCGGCTACGGTCGTGAGGTCGTTGTTTCAGGGTGTCGTATCGTAATGGATGCGACCCTTGGCAACGGGCCCAACATCATGCTCAATCTGTCGCTGCGGTCGACTGAGGCCGTTGCGTCCGGCGCGACGATTCGTCTCATGCCGGTCGATGGATGGGTGATACCGAAGCGTTGATGAACCGATGACATTGGGACTCGTAATGATCACCGGCGCGACGGGCTTTGTCGGATCGGCGCTTGTCCGGTCATTTCTTGTCGGCGGATATTCAGTACGAGCGCTCTGCCGCCCCTCTAGCCGGCGGAACAATCTCGCGGGGCTCGATATCGAAATCAGCGAAGGCGACATATGTGATCCGGACGCGGTGGCGCGTGCGGTCTCCGGAGCGCGCTATGTGGTGCATGCTGCAGCCGATTATCGTCTGTGGTCGCGCGACCCGGGTGCACTTATGCATACCAACGTGATGGGTACGCGGACGGTGATGGGGGCGGCGCTGCGCGCTGGTGTCGAGCGGATCGTGTACACCAGCAGTGTCGCGACGTTGGCGTTACGGCGCGGTAGCGAAGCAGCAGACGAAACCGTTCCGATTGCCGAATGGGCCGCAGTCGGGACGTACAAGCGCAGCAAGGTCGCGGCTGAGAAACTGGTGGAGGCGATGATTGCTCGCGATGCACTGCCTGCCGTCATCGTCAACCCGTCGACGCCTATCGGTCCGCGCGATATCCGGCCGACGCCAACGGGCCGGATGATTGTCGAGGCCGCGTCCGGCCGAATGTACGGATTTGTGGAAACCGGACTCAATCTCGTGCATGTCGACGACGTAGCCGCAGGTCATGTTGCGGCGTTGTCCCGTGGCGAGATCGGCGCCCGGTACATCCTTGGAGGCGATAACGTGCGACTCGTGGACCTGCTGCGCGACATCGCAAAACTCGTAGGGCGGCCGGTTCCGCGATTGCGATTGTCGCGCGCATTGCTATACCCGCTTGCGGTTGCGACCGAGTTGGCGGCATTGGCGACGCGGCGCGAGCCACTCCTCACGCTCAATGGTTTGCGGATGGCGAAGGATCACATGTTCTTCAGCAGTGCCAAGGCCGAACGAGAACTTGGCTACCATGCTCGCCCTTACATCGAAGGGGTGCGGGACGCCATCGACTGGTTCCGCGAATTCGGATATTTGAGATGATGCCGCTGCTGATCATTTGGTTGTCCTGTGGCGCGTGGATCTATCTCTTCGTCGCCCGCGGCGGTTTCTGGCGCGCCGCGGAACGCGATGATGCGACGCTCGCGCTGCCGCGGCGTTTTGACCGCTGGCCGCGTGTGGTCGCGGTAGTGCCGGCGCGGAACGAGGCGGATGTCATCGGCGAAAACATAGGCTCGCTGTTGCGACAGAGCTATCCCGGCAATCTCTCGATCGTTGTCGTCGACGACGACAGCTCCGACGAGACCGCAGCAATCGCCCAAGACGTTGCGCTCAACTATGGCGCGGCGAACCGAGTAACCGTTCTGGCCGCGCCACGGCTGCCTCCCGGGTGGAGCGGCAAACTCTGGGCGGTCAACCATGGCGTCACCTATGCGCAGTCGTTGCCCGAGCCGCCGGACTACCTCCTGTTGACCGATGCGGACATCGGCTTCGCGAACGATACTGTGACTCAACTCGTTTTGCGCGCTCTTCGCGACAATCTCGTGCTCACTTCGCTGATGGCGAGGCTGAACTGCGAAAGCATTGCCGAGCGCGCTTTGATCCCGGCTTTCGTCTTTTTCTTCCAGATGCTTTATCCGTTTACGTGGATAAGACTTGTGGAACGACCGACCGCTGCGGCAGCCGGCGGTTGCATGCTCGCGCATCTGAAATCGCTGGAAGCCGCGGGCGGACTTGCGGCCATCCGCAACGAGATCATCGACGACTGCGCGCTGGCCGGGCTGCTCAAAAAGCGCGGTCCGATCTGGCTCGGCTTGACGCGGCGGGTCTCTAGCCTTCGCGTCTATCACAACGTTGCCGAGATTCGCCGCATGGTCAGTCGCTCTGCGTATGCCCAGCTCCACTACTCGCCTTGGATTCTTGCGTGCACGGTGGCTGCGATGGCGTTGACTTATCTGGCGCCACCCGCATTTGCCTTGTTCGGCGATGGCGTGCCGCGAGTCCTGGGAGCATTGGCGTGGGCGTCCATGATGCTTGCCTTTCAACCAACATTGCGCGTCTATAACGCCTCCGCATTATGGGGGCTTGCTCTGCCGCTGATCGCTGCGGCATATCTCGCGTTCACTCTCGACTCGGCGTGGCAGCACGTGCGCGGGAAGGGCGGGCTATGGAAGGGCCGGACGCATATGCGCTTGTCCAAAGGACAATGACGCTTGTCGGCGCGCCGCGACGCTGAGGAGACGTGATGCGTTTCGAACAATACAATGCGCTCCAGGGAGCGCGTGCTGCTGCGCGTGCTCGTCCCCTGCGACCCTGGATGTTCGAATCTCGTTCCAACGAACTGTTGCGGCCGCCTTCCGGCAGCTCTTTCTATGCCGCAATGCGTGTGTTGCCGCCACGGCAGCGGAACGCGATGTTCGCCGTTTACGGATTCTGTCGTGCCGTTGACGATATTGCCGACAAGCCCGGAGACCGCGATACGAAGCTCGCCGAGCTCTCGCGTTGGCGCTCGCGGATCGACGCGCTTTTCGGAGGCGTCGCGTCACGCTCGGTTGAGGCGCTTGTCGAACCTGTCCGGACATTCGACCTGCAACGGGACGACTTTCTGTCGATCATCGACGGCATGGAGATGGATGTCGTCGCCGACATCGATGCGCCTGATATCGCGGCTCTGGATCTCTACTGCGATCGGGTGGCATGCGCCGTCGGGCGGCTTTGCGTGCGCGTGTTCGGCATGCGTGAGCCCGCCGGGAGTCGCTTGGCACATCATCTGGGCAGGGCGTTGCAGCTCACGAACATTCTCCGCGACTTGGACGAAGACGCTCAGCAGAAGCGCCTTTATCTGCCGCGCGAGATGTTGCTTGCGGCAGGCATCGCCGCGACCGATCCGATGGCCGTGCTGACGCATTCTCGCTTGCATGAAGCCTGCACGGACCTCGCCGACGTTGCTCGCGTGCACTTCACCCAAGCGATTCAGCTGATGTCGGCCGAGCCGCTTCGAATCGTGCGAGCACCGATGTTGATGGCGAAGGTCTATCAGCACATCCTCGAGCAATTGATCGCTCGTGGATGGACTGCCCCGCGGCGCCGTATCCGCGTGCCGAAGTCCGTGGTGGTGTGGAACGTGTTGCGGTACGGGCTCGTTTGAGCGGATCCTAGCGCGCGATGCCTAACCGACCGCAGCGCCAAGCGCAATCGATGCCTGACGCCGAGGCTGTCGTCCGACCGAGGGTCGGCGAACGTTCGCAGTCGCCCCTGGATCGCGCCATCGAGAATGCAGCAGCCGCATTGCTTCAGCAACAAAAGCGCGACGGTCATTGGGTGTTCGAGCTCGAAGCCGATACGACGATTTCGGCCGAATACATCCTGCTGCGGCATTACTTGGGCGAGCCCGATGTCGAGCTCGAAGCCAAGATCGCGGCGTATCTGCGGCGGTTGCAGGGTCCTCACGGCGGCTGGTCGCTGTTTCCCGGGGGCGCGTTGAACATAAGCGCAAGCGTCAAGGCCTATTTCGCGTTGAAGATGATCGGTGACTCGCCCGAATCGCCGCATCTGCGACGCGCGCGGGAAGCGATTCGCGCGCATGGCGGTGCAGGTCGGACGAACGTCTTCACGCGGATCCTGCTCGCTCTGTTCGGCGTCGTGTCGTGGACGGCGGTGCCGATCGTCCCGGTCGAGATCATGCTGCTTCCGCAGTGGTTTCCGTTCCATCTCTCGCGCGTGTCCTATTGGAGCCGCACGGTACTCGTCCCGCTTCTGGTTCTGCATGCGCTGAAGCCGGTGGCGCGCAACCCGCGCCGCATGCATATCGACGAGCTCTTCCTCGGGCGCCCGCACGCGCGGCGCTGGGCTCGGGCGCCTCATCAATCAAGGGTACGCTTTGCAGCGTTTGCCTCGATCGACGCCATGCTGCGATTTTTGGAGCCACTGATCCCTCCCGGGGTACGGCAGCGGGCCATCGACAAAGCGGTCGCGTTCGTGACCGAACGGCTCAACGGCGAGAATGGTCTCGGCGCTATTTTCCCCGCGATGGCTAACACGGTGATGATGTTCGATGCGCTCGGCTATTCACGCAACGACGCTGATTTTGTCATCGCTCGCAAGGCCGTCGACAACTTGCTGGTGGTCGGCGATGCGGAAGCCTATTGCCAGCCCTGCAAGTCGCCGGTGTGGGATACCGCGCTGGTGTGCGAGACGCTTCTGGAGGTGGCAGGCAATCAGGCGGTGGCGGCCGCGCGCGACGGGCTCGCGTGGCTCGAGCGCCGGCAGGTATGCGAAACGACGGGCGACTGGGCGATGGTTCGTCCCGCAGTCCGTCCGGGCGGCTGGGCTTTTCAGTATGCAAATCCCCATTACCCGGACTTGGACGATACCGCCGTCGTCGTGATGGCGATGGATCGCTTTGCGCATCGCCGCGGTATTCCAGACGGGCCGAATTTCGGCAACGCGATCGCGCGCGGACGCGAATGGGTGCTGGGGTTGCAGAGCAGGAACGGCGGATGGGGCGCGTTCGATGCCGACAATACGAGTGAATATCTGAACGACCTGCCGTTCGCCGACCACGGTGCGCTGCTCGACCCGCCCACCGCCGATGTGACCGCGCGCTGCGCGAGCATGATCGCCCAGCTGGCGATCGATTCAGATGGGCGCGCTTTGGCGGCCGCGCTCGAATTTCTTCGCTGCAGTCAGGAACGCGACGGGAGCTGGTACGGCCGCTGGGGCATGAATTACATCTACGGCACGTGGTCGGTCCTTTGCGCGCTCAACGCTGCGGGCGTAAGCCCGCAATCGCCGGAGCTTCGTCGTGCCGCCGCTTGGCTCGTTTCCATTCAAAACGCCGACGGCGGCTGGGGAGAGACCGGCGAATCCTACCGGCTCGACTACCACGGGCATGAAGCCGCCCCAAGCACCGCTTCTCAAACGGCTTGGGCACTGCTGGGACTCATGGCCGCCGGAGAGGTCGAGAATTCTGCTGTCGTCAAAGGGGTCGACTATCTGCTGCGCCATCAGGATGCCGATGGACTCTGGCAGGAATCCCAATTCACTGCGACCGGGTTTCCGCGGGTGTTTTACTTGCGTTACCACGGCTACCCGAAATTCTTTCCGCTCTGGGCGCTTGCCCGATACCGCAATATCCGTCGGTCCGGTTATCGTCACTTTCGCCTGGGCATGTGAGCGTCATTGCCGTAACCGGTCTCGCCATCGAAGCGCGGATCGCCGCCGGAGCGGGCGTGCGGACTCTCGTCGGTGGCGGCAATGCGCAGCAATTGCTCGTTGCGCTCGAACGCGTGATCGCACGGGGCGCAAGCGCGATCATGAGCTTCGGCATCGCCGGAGGGCTGGCCGACGGCCTCGTACCCGGAACGTGGCTTGTTGCGCGAACAATCGTCACGGCGACGGCAACGTGGCCGGTTGACGCTGCGTGGACGCGTGCGATCGAGCTGCGACTCGTCGGCGCATTGACTGCGGACATCGCCGGCGTCGATGCACTTGTCGACAAGCTCCAAGAAAAGCATGCGCTGCGCCGTACGACCGGAGCTGCGGCCGTAGACACCGAATCGCACATTGCGGCGCGGATCGCCGCGGCTCATGGGCTCCCCTTCGCAGCATTTAGGGTGATCGCCGATCCCGCACGACGAAGCCTCCCGCCTGCGGTGCTCGTGGCGCTTCGCGACGAAGGAAAGATCAATTACGCCGCGGTGCTAGGATCGTTGGGACGATCGCCGGGTCAATTCGGATCACTCGCGCGCACGGCGCTCGACGCGCGGATCGCGTTCCGCGCGCTGTCACGTGGGCGTCGATGCCTCGGTCCGAGCCTTGGTTTCGCGAATGTCCACGAGCTTCTGCTCGACGTGCCGTGAGAACGAGTACTGCGCCGGTCGCTGCTGCTCGAGCGAAATCTCCGGCGCCATCGCGCCCTCGGTCCGGACGCCGCGGAAGCCCACCGCGAGCGCCTTGAGCGGATGGCGCACTGCATCGCGGACGGCAGTTGCTTCGTAACCGCTGTGCACCATGCAATCGGCACACTTCTCGTAATTACCCGTCCCGTAGGCGTCCCAATCAGTTTCTTCCATCAGCGCGCGAAAGGTCTTCGCATAGCCTTCGCCCAACAGGTAGCAGGGACGCTGCCAGCCGAAGACGTTTCGTGTCGGGTTGCCCCAAGGCGTGCAGCGGTAATCGCGGTTCCCGGCCAGGAAGTCCAGGAACAGGCCGGATTGACTGAACGACCACGCGCGCGCGCCGCGGCCTCTGCGGAAGATGTCGCGGAAAAGCTCCTTGGTCCGCGTGCGCGTGAGAAAGTGCGCCTGATCGGGGGCGCGCTCGTATGCGTATCCAGGAGACACGGTGATGCCATCGACACCGAGCGCGCCCAGCGAGTCGAAAAAGCGCGCGACGCGGTTCGGTTGGGCGTCGTTGAACAGCGTGCAATTGATGTTGACGCGGAAGCCGCTTTGCTTCGCGGCTCGAATCGCCGCTACCGCGCGGTCGTAGATGCCTGGTTCGCACACCGAACGATCATGCATTTCGCGATCGCCGTCGAGATGCACCGACCAGACGAAATACGGGCTTGGTTTGAACAACGCGAGCCGTTTCACCATCAATAACGCGTTCGTGCACAAGTAAACGAACTTGCGCCGTGCCACGATGCCGGCGGCGATCTCGGCGATGTCCTTGTGCAGCAACGGCTCGCCCCCGGCGATCGAGACGACCGGCGCACCGCACTCGTCGACCGCCTGCAGGCACTCGTCGACGGAGAGTCGCTGATTCAGGATCTCGTCGGGATAATCGATCTTGCCGCAACCTGCGCAAGCGAGGTTGCAGCGGAACAACGGCTCGAGCATCAGCACGAGCGGATAACGCCGACGGCCCGCCAGCTGCTGGCGGACTATGTACGCGCCGATACGCGTCTTCTGCAGCAGAGGGATCGACATGCTGATGGCGTAGAGTCAGCGATCAGGATACGCCCCGGGCTGTTGCTCGCGCACGCAGCAATTCTGCGGGAAGCCGGAATTCAACCTTCTCTTCGATTCCGGGAAGCACCGATACCTCAACCGGGCTGAGTTTACGCAGCACTGCGATGACGTCGTCGACCAGCGCTTCCGGCGCGGACGCCCCCGCAGTGATCCCAACGACGGCGGCGTCTTTTACCCAGCGGACATCGAGGTCGCTTCCGTCGGCGAGCAGATAGCTCGGCACGCCGGCCTCTAGGCCGATCTCGCACAGCCGGTTCGAGTTCGAGCTGTTCTTCGCGCCCACCACGAGAATGACATCGGCGACCTTGGCGAGTTCGCGCACCGCCGTTTGCCGGTTCTGCGTTGCATAGCAAATATCGTTGATGTCCGGCCCAATGATATCGGTGAAACGCTGCTTGAGCGCAGTGATGATCGATCGGGTATCGTCGACGCTTAGCGTCGTTTGCGTCACATATGCAACCGGTGTGTCGGGCGCGAGATCAAGTCGGTGCACGTCATCCGTTGTTTGCACGAGCACAACCGGTCCGGGAACCTGGCCCATCGTTCCCTCCACCTCAGGATGCCCCGCGTGGCCGATCAGGATCACCACTCGACCGGTCGCCACGTAGCGCTTGCCCTGACCGTGCACCTTGGCGACCAGCGGACAGGTCGCATCCAACACACGCAGCCCGCGCGTTCGCGCATCGTCCTCGACCTGCCGCGCAACGCCATGCGCGCTGAAGATCGTAATCGCACCTGTGGGCACTTCGGATAGATGTTCGATAAAGCGCGCGCCTTTCGCGCGGAGGCTCTCCACAACGTGGCGGTTGTGGACGATTTCGTGCCGGACGTATATGGGCGCCCCGAATTTCGCCAGTGCCTGCTCGACGATGTCGATGGCCCGGATCACGCCGGCGCAGAACCCGCGCGGCTGCGCGAGCATCACGCGCACGGCGACAACCTGTGCGAGTGCCGCGAACTCGTTGGCATGCTGGGCCTATTGGTAAGCTGCAAGGGAGAAATTGCCGCGGCGATAATAGTGCATGATTTCGAAAGTAGGCGATTTGTCAGCTTTCGGCGTTCCGGCCTCCGATCGGCGGTTGCACGGGTGCACACGCGAAATCGCCGCCGCGACGGCGCTGCTGATATCAATCCTCGCGTTCGCGAGCGCCCATGCGATTGTCGTATCCGCGCGCCCCGCGATGAACTTTACCGTTGCAGTCGGGGATCTCGATATCAGGGTCGCATACAACAGCCGGATCGACGCTAAACGTTCGCGTTTGGCGCTCGCGGCGCCCGATGGGATCATCGCGCCGATCGAATTGGAACCCGATACCCCGCCAGGCGTATTGATCGGAAAAGCCCGTACAGCCATCGCGGGACATTGGACATTGCGGTGGCAGGTTCTATCCATCGATCGGCATATCACGCAGGGCGAGATCAGGTTCTTTGTTCGCGCCGCTGGCGCGCATTGAACACGCTGCTCGACATTTTTGAATTTGCCAGCGTCGTTCTGCGCGGCCTCGAGCTCGTCGCGCAAACCGTGCTGCTCGGCAGTGCGCTCTTCACTTTATTGATCGCAGTCCCAATTGCGTCGGTCGCGGGATTCGAGGCGCTGTGGACGCGTTGGCTCGAAGTCGAAGCGCCGAACGATGAGGGACGATGGAGCGGATGGATATGGCCCATCTGTTTCATTCTTATCGGCTTGCTGCTGCTCGATTATCGCGAAGCATGAGCGCCGCCGAGCCGCCCCAAGGCGCGAATGCTCCCCCTTGGGGGGCAGCGCAGCGGGGTCCTCGGCCTCCTTGGACCTGTGCAATGAATCACTGCGGCAACAGTCGGCCTCGTGTGACGACTCGTACTGGCCGTCGATCCCCACTACGTGGGGCCCCTCGCCGGCTGCTCGCGTCGCGGCCGCAAGCGTGGGGGTACAACCAATGAGCGCGTTGATAATGCGGATTGTCGGCGCGTGCGCGCGTCACGCGTTGCTCGTGATCGGCGTTGCGTTGGTGCTCTGCGCCGGCGCGTTCGCATATTCGGCCACGCACATTGCGATCGACACCGACAGCACGAAACTGATCTCCAGCGAATTGCCATGGCGCCAGCGCGAAATCGTCTTCGATGCGGCATTCCCGCATCGCGTCGATCTGATCGCGGTGGTGATCGATGGTGCGACGCCCGAGCTCGCGGAAGCAGCCGCGGCCGCAATCACGCAGCGGCTGTCGGCGCAGACGCAAGTGGTTCGCGCCGTCTGGCGGCCCGACGGTGGCCCGTATTTCGATCGCGTTGGACTTTTGTTCGAGTCGGCCTTCGAACTCGCCCGCACGACCGAGCAGCTGATCGCGGCGCAGCCGCTGCTCGGCATGCTGGCTGCCGACCCGAGCTTGCGCGGATTGATGGACGCGCTCGCGCGGTCGGTCGAAGGCGTGCGCGACGACCGCGGCAAGCTCGCGCAGTTGGCGCACCCGCTCACCAGGCTCGCGGACACATTCGACGCGATTGAAGCGTCGCAGACGGCGAGCTATTCGTGGCGCAACATGGTGACCGGGCGCGCGCCCGATGCGCGCGAGCTCCGCCGTTTCATTCTCGTGCAGCCGGTGCTCGATTACAGCGCGTTGCAGCCGGGTGCACGCGCGACGGCATCCATTCGCCAAGCGTCGGCTGACACCGGCCTCGTCGGCGACGCGCGGGTTCGTGTGCGCCTCACCGGGCCGACGCCGCTCGCCGACGAAGAATTCGCGACATTGGCGCAAGGCGCAGCGCTGAATGCGACGTTGACGTTGCTCGCGGTCGTCGCGTTGCTTTGGATCGCGCTGCGCTCCGCGCGTCTGATCGTCGCGATCCTGCTGTGCTTGATGGGCGGGCTGCTGATTACTGCCGCGTTCGGTCTCGCCGTATTCGGCACATTCAATCTGATCTCGGTTGCGTTCGCAGTTCTGTTCGTCGGGCTCGGCGTCGATTTCGGCATCCAATTCTGCATCAGCTATCGCGCGCAACGTTACGTCCGCGATGACTTGCACAACGCGCTGCGCGATGCCGGCGGCCAAGTTGGACCCCCATTGGCGCTGGCGGCGGCCGCGACCGCCGCGGGATTCTTTTCATTCCTGCCAACGGCGTATCGCGGGTTGTCGGAGCTCGGCGTGATTGCAGGCACGGGAATGATCATCGCGTTCGTTGCCAGCATCACCTTATTGCCGGCGTTGATCGCCGTGTCGCGTCCGCCGGGAGAACGCGAGAGGGTCGGCTATGCCGCATTGTCGCCGCTCGATTGCGCGCTCGCGCGGCGGCATCACGGAGTGCTCGCCGCAGCGGGCCTCGTCGCGGTGAGTTGCTTATTGCTGTTGCCGCGTTTGCAATTCGATTTCAATTTGCTGCATCTGCGAAGCGCCGACGTCGAATCGGTGTCGACGCTGCTCGACTTGATGAAGAGCCCCGACACCACGCCGAACACGATCGACGTACTGCGGCCGTCGCTCGCCGATGCGGCAGCATTTGCGGAGCGGCTGGCGCAGTTGCCGGAGGTCGATCGCACGCTGACGCTTGCGAGCTTCGTGCCCGAGCAGCAGCCGGAAAAGCTGGCGCAGATCGAGGACGCGGCGCTTTTGCTCGATCCCGCGCTGAATCCCGGCGCGACGAGGCCACCGCCGAACGACGACGAAATCGTTCGTGCGATGCAGCGTGCGGCGCAATCACTCGATCAAGTGCCCGGCGTGGATTCGGGCGACGCTATTGCTCGTGATGCCCAGCGGCTTGCGCGCGCGCTGCGAAACGTCGCCGCGGCCAGGCCTGCGCTGCGCGAACGCGCACAGGTGCTGTTCATGCCCGGACTCGACACCACGCTTCGACAATTGCGCACTGCGCTCACGGCCAAACCCGTCACGCTCGCCGATTTGCCGCGCGATCTTGTCCGCGATTGGGTCGCCCCGGATGGACGTGCGCGCATCGAGGTCTTCCCGAAGGGCGATGCCAACGACAACACAACGCTGCGCCGATTCGTGGCCGCCGTGCAAACACTTGCGCCGGACGCGACGGGAGCTCCCGTATCGCTTCAGGAATCGGGGCGCACGATCGTGCGCGCGTTCATCGAGGCGGGGCTGTGGGCGTTGCTTTCGATTTGCGTGCTGCTGGCGATCACGTTGCGCCGCGTTGCGGATGTGCTGTTGACGCTCGCGCCGTTGCTGCTCTCAGGGCTCGTCACGCTGGGTCTTTGTGCGGCCTTGGCAATGCCGCTCAACTTCGAAAACATCATCGCGCTGCCGCTGCTGTTCGGGATCGGCGTGGCGTTCAACATCTATTTCGTCATGGCATGGCGCCGTGGCGCCGAAGAGCTACTGACGACCAGCCTGGCACGTGCGGTTATCTTCAGCGCGCTCGTCACGGGCACTGCGTTCGGCAGCCTGTGGCTCTCGCATCATCCCGGAACCGCCAGCATGGGGCGGCTGCTGGCGCTGTCGCTCGCCTGCACGCTTGTTTCGGCGTTGCTCTTTCTGCCCGCGCTGTTGTGGACGGTGCGTCGTAGCCAGCGCTTAACGTGATTCCGTCACGCTGCGCGGCTCGATGCTGCGCGCCCGGGCTTCGGCGCGCTGCCACGCGATCAAGCCAGGAAAGAAAACGATCAAGTCGCGAAATCGGCGCGCAGTCGCGAGCGCAAGCGCTGTCGTCCCGTCGATGCCGAGCGCTGCGCCGATCAACAGGAAGCCTCCTTCCTGAACACCGAGTGCGCCGGGAATCGCAAACGCCGTACTGCTGATCGCCTGGATCAGCGCTTCGATGACAATCGCGTCGAGCACGCTGCGTTGCTGTCCGAGGAAGTGCAGCGCCAGCCAAATTTCGCCGGCGCCCAGCACCCACGCCGCAAGCTGCCACGCCAAGCAGGCGCCGACGTCGCGCCGACGCGCGTAGAGGGCGCGAAGCGAAGCGTCAAGGCGCAGAGATCCGCTCACGACGTTTCGCAGCCGGCTCGCGACGAGCCGATCCAACATGCGGGTCGTCGCACCCAGCGCGCCTGCGTGCTGCGCCCAAACCAGAAAGACGCCGAGCAGGAGCGCGACTGCGACAACGACAATAAGCTGCGTCGTGACCGGTGGCGCCCGAGCAATCAACAGCATGACGGCCAATCCGAGTACGCAAAATGCCGCCTGGGTCAACATCGACAACGTCATGTCGGCAACGAGACTCGCGACGACATCGACGCCGTGCATCGGAAGGCGAAAAACCATCCGATAGGCGGCGATTTCGCCGCCGATACGCGCCACCGGCAACAAGCCATTGACCGATTCGCAGATCCACGTGGCCCATGTCATCACACGCAGGCTCGGCCGTGTCGACGCGGGCAGCAATCTCTGCCACGCGCGTGCATTGAGAAGCATCGGGAACGCATGGAAGAGCGACGCGACAATCAAGCCCGGACCCGCGGCGATGACGAGTTCGACGATACCGCGGAAATTCTCGTGCGCGAACAGCGCCACTGCGAGCGCAAGCCCCGCGATCGCCAACAGGCTGCCGACGCGATTCATGCAACGGCAACGTCCGCAAACCCGCCGGTCGACGCGGCCGTGGAGTGCACACCTTCGCGGACCTCCGGCGCCATCAGCGCGTCCAGTTCATCGGTATAGCGGTAGCCCTCGTTTGCGCCACTGAAGCTGTTTGCGGTTGCGGGATGGAGATACATCTCCGTGATGCCGTCGGGCAAATCACGCAACAGCGCCGCCACGCGTCTCTCCGTCATGGCGCCAGACCATGCAATGCCGAATACTTGATCCGGCGCCATCAATCGACGCCGGCGGACGCGCCTTCCGAGAAGCGCTGCAAATGTTCGCGTGACCCTATCGGGCGACGCCGACGGTTCGATGCGATTCAACATGCGCGGTGGCTCCAACGGAACCCGAACCGCGCGCATGCCATAGCGCTGTCCAATATTGAAGATTAGTCCGGCGATCGTCGGATGCACGTGGAAGTGATGATGAGTGTTGACATGGTCGAGCGGCAGTCCGGTCGCCCGATAGGCGGCGAATTGTGCGTCCATTTCAGCCGCGAGTTGTTTGCGCACTTTAGAGCGAACAAATATCTCGACGCCCAGCGTCATCATGTCGATGCGCAAATTCCCACGGGCGTCGACCAAGTCCGGTATCGCCGCCGGCGGAAGCACCGGCCGCCCATCGCACAGCACGAGATGAAGACCGATGCGAAGCGAAGGCAGCCGCCTTGCGCGTTCCACAGCATCATCGACGGCGGTGCCACGCACCATCAGGCTCGCCGCCGTCAGAATCCCCCGCGTGTGCGCCAGCTCGACCGCTTCGTTGACCTCCGACGCCAGGCCGAAATCGTCGGCCGTGACGATCAACGCCTTCAGTGTGCCGTCTCCCGCCGTTCGCGCAGGAACTGGAAGAACTCGATCCCCTCGCGCAATCGGCGTCGCATCATTTCGGGACTCCGCACCATCTCGCCGACGATCGACGCGATCTTGCTTCTTCGAAAATAGAAGCGCCGGTAGAACGTCTCCACCGAGTCGAAAATTTCGGTATGGCTCAAGTGCGGGTAGTGCAGGGGGGCGAGCTGCACCCCATGCGCATCGACCAACTCCGCGTTGGTGTTGTCGAGCCAACCGTTTTCGAGCGCCTGTCGGTGCAAATAGGTTCCCGGATAGGGCGCCGCCAGCGATACCTGGATCGTGTGCGGATTGATCTCCGTCGCGAAGCGAATCGTTTCCTCGATCGTCTCCTTGGTCTCGCCGGGCAGACCGAGGATGAACGTGCCGTGGATCGTGATGCCGAGATCGTGGCAGTCCTTCGTAAAACGCCGGGCAAATTCGATTCGCATGCCTTTCTTGATGTTGTAGAGGATCTGCTGATTGCCCGTCTCGTAGCCGACCAGCAGCAGTCGCAACCCGTTGTCGCGCAGCACCTTGAGCGTGTCGCGCGGAACATTCGCCTTGGCGTTGCACGACCAGGTCACACCGAGCTTCCCGAGCTCCCTCGCGATCGCTTCGGCGCGCGCCAGGTTGTCGGTGAAGGTATCGTCATCGAAGAAGAACTCCTTGACCTGCGGAAACGCTTTCTGCGCCCAGGCAATCTCCTCGATCACGTGCCCGACGCTGCGAGTACGGTAGCGATGTCCGCCGACGGTTTGCGGCCACAGGCAGAACGTGCAGCGCGATTTGCAGCCACGTCCTGTGTAAAGCGAGAGGTACGGATGCTTGAGATAGCCGATGAAATAATTCTCGATCCGCAGGTTGCGCTTGTAGACGGGCGACACGAACGGCAGCGCGTCCATGTTCTCCAGAATCGCGCGCGGCTCGTTGTGGACGATGCTTCCTTCGGGATTTCGGTACGACAACCCGGCAATCCGGTTCCAGTCGCGGCCTTCGGCAACCTCCTTGACGGTGAAATCGAATTCGTTACCCGCGACGAAATCGATCGCCCGCGACGCACTCAAGCTTCCCGACGGATCGACGGCGACCTTGGCGCCGATCAAGCCCGCCTTCAAGTCGGGATTGATGGCTTTCAACGCCTCGACGGTCTTGATGTCGGACGTGAACGACGGTGCCGACGTGTGCAACACCGCCAGATCGAAGTCGCGTGCCCTCGCCGCGACGTCGGCGAGCTGGAGACGATGTGGTGGGGCATCGACCAGCGTGCTGCCCTCGACCAGTGCCGCAGGCTGCGCGAGCCACGTCGGATACCAGAATGAGCGGATCTCGCGCCGTGCCTGATAGCGCGACCCTGCGCCACCGTCAAAACCTTCGAACGACGGCGCTTGCAGGAACAGAGTACGCATCATTTCCGGGGCTCTCCGATCGGAACCAGAGTCCCGTCGGCACGTACTTCGTAGCGGCGCCCGCGCCAGCTGACGGCGCCGACGAAGAAGCCCGCGACATAGACCGCGAACGCGAGCAGATCGCGCGCGGGGCCCAACCACCAGCGGCTCGAGCTCACACGCAGAGTATGATCAACTTGAAGCTGCAGGACAAGGCGACAGGCAATTGATGCGCCGATGATGAAGACGCCAACCGCCGGGAAGCCCATTAGCGCTGCGCCCAGCAACGCGAGCGGCAGTGGATGCATGATCGCCGAGCCCGCATAGCCCAGCGGGCTCACCAAACGAATTGTCCGCGCCCAACGAAGCTCGTGCTGCACGAGTTCACTAGCACTCCGCTCCGAGCACGCGTGAATCACGACGAACGGCGGTATCGCGACGCGCAGCCCCGCAGCGCGCACAGCCTCACCCATCGCATTGTCGTCGGCAAGCGTATCGAGGAATGCTTCGAATCCGCCGATGGCAGCAAGCGTGCCGCGTCGAAGCGCGATCGTCGAGCCGAAGCATGGCCTCGCTAGACCGAGCGTCAGACCGACTAGGACGCTCGGGAAGAAATGATAATCGATGGCCATGGTGGCGAGGCGTGACCACAAACCGCCGTGCGCCTCACCGCGGTACAGGCACGTGACGAGACCGACGCCAGGTCGATCGAGGGCAGCGACCGTCTTTGCCAGATAATCGCGGCCGACTGCGATGTCGCTGTCCGAAAGAACGATCACTTCATGCCGAATGTGCTGCTGCAATCCGACTAGCGTCGCTACTTTGGGATTCGCGCCGCGCACCGGCGACGTCACCTCGAGTTGGATGTCGCAATGGGGCAGGTCAGCGATGAGCTGCTCGATGACCACAGTGGCCGCATCGGCCGGATCTGGCACGCCAAAAAGCAGTTGCACGGGACCGCGATAGTCCTGATCGCAAAACGACGCGAGGTTTTCGTAAAGGCCGGGCTCGACTCCGTGCAGCGGCTTCATGATCGTGATCGCAGGAAAATCCGTCGCCGTCGTCGCAACTTTGGCGGTAAAGCGTCGCAATACCGCGACTGCGGCAAGTGCATATGCGATGCCGACCGTCCCTGCGACCAGTAAGGTGATACCCAACGCCGGCACAAAGACGCTCAGCAAAGCACGTTATCCTGGGCGCAGATTTTCCGATCAACGAATCCCGCAGCAATGTCGATCATCGCGTTTCGTGCGCTTATCGTGGCGATCCTGTGCCTGGCGCTCGCCAGTTGCGCGAGCCTCTCGACCCGCGGATCGCCTGAGAGCGACGATCCGCTCGAGCCCTTGAACCGCGCGGTGTTCGACGCGAACCTTGCATTAGACGATGCGTTGATCAAGCCGGTGGCGGAAGCTTACCGCGCCGTAGTGCCCGCATTTGGTCGTGATCGCATCCGATCGATGATCGACAACCTCGCGGAGCCGCGGATCCTGGCCAACGATCTATTGCAGGGGCGCGCGGAAGCGGCGCGAATCACTTTCGGTCGATTCCTGCTCAATACGTTCGCGGGTATTGGAGGCATGTTCGACGCGGCGACGCCGCAAGGATTCCCACGGCAGTCGGGCGATTTCGGACAGACGCTCTATATGTGGGGCGTAAGCGATGGTCCCTACGTCGTGCTGCTGTTTTTCGGACCGTCGAATTTTCGCGACGCCATCGGCCTGGGCGTCGATCTCTTCACGACTCCGCCGGCGCTCGTCGTCACGGGTCACGCCGGCACCGTGACGGGCGTAGTGGTCGGCACGGTGGACGGCGTAGATCTGCGAGCGCGAAACATCGAGACTCTCGATGAAATCAAGGCGAGCGCGCTCGACTTGTATACGCATTTGAAGAGCATAACGCGGCAGCGACGTGAGGCCCAGTTGCGCGAGGCGCGGGGTGCAAAGGAAGAGCCCGTCGAACTGATCGACCCGGGTGGGCCCGCAAGCGAGCGCCCGAAGTAGGTGCCTGCGCGTGACCGTTGGCAGCGAGCGCTCATGCCGGGGCGCGCATCAGCTTTTCGGCCTGTTGCCGCAGGCTCTCGACGAGTGCATTGGGTCCGCCGGACTTGAGAATCGTGCTGAACTCCGAGCGCCTCGTGGCAAGCTCGCTGATGGTGCCGGTAAGGTACACGTCGATGACCTTCCATTCGTTTCCCGAGTCGCGCATCAGGTAGTCGAGCCTGATCGGCTCTCCCGAAGACTGAATCAGCTTCGTGTGCACGACCCTCCCGGCGTTGCGCGTTTCGGCGTTCGGCTCGACTTCGAAGCGCTCGCCGGAATATCCGTCGAAGCGATTGGCATAGGTCGCGATCGTCATTCGGTCGAAGCCATCGCTCAGCGCCGTGCGTTGCTCGGGCGTGATCGAATTCCATTCGGGACCAACCGCGATACGAGTCATCGCTGCGAGGTCGAAGGTGTCACGAATCGTGGGAGCAAGTTTCTCGTAGCGCCCGCGGACGCCTAACGATTTGGCGTCTTTCATAACCATCAGAAGCGCGTCGTAGAACGCACGGATACGAGCGGCAGCAGCGTCGCCCGCGTCAGGTGCCGCCCCCGCAGGCGCGGCGCCCACACCCAGCAACAATCCATAGGCGAGCAAAACCCGACGGCGCTTCGAGACGCGAGCCATCCTCGCCACGTCACGCATAGCCCGATGTCTCCCGTCACGCATGCTCCAGAATGCGGTCAATGAGTTTATATGCTCAGCGCTTACGAGATATGGGCATTGTCGACAGCAACAAGCGAAATGTCAGCAGATCGTCAGGATCTTTGCGCGGCGCGGACCCTGCATGCGAGGATGAAGATGAGAGGTGGCGGAAGTTCGAGACTGCCATCTTAGACGCGTTGGCTCGAAATCCGCTTACGACATTGGTTGAACTCGCCTTCGATTCGCGCGAATCCCGTGCGCTTCGTTTGGTGAATGACTAGCGCGCGGACGGGACGTTAATCTCATCGCGGCGCTGGAGGGGGCGACCTGCCCTGGTGGTGCCTACGGGTCACGGGTGATCCCCCGATTGCTCTCTCGATGCATGCAGCTTGTCGATAGTCCCGGCCCTCCTTTTGTTGTCGTCGCCTCGGCATCAGTGCGCGCCGATCCCGAAGTGCAAGGAATCGCTATCGCGACAGGAGTTGTCGTAATAGCCTCGATTCTGGCCGACATGCCCCAGCGCGAGGATCCCGACTCTATCGCTTTTGAGGTCGGTCGTTTCGATCCCGTCAAGAATGTGAAGCAAGCGACGGCGTTCGGCGTGGAGTACCACGTCGACAAATTGGTATGGTGGGAACTTCGGCCATTTGTCGGGGCTGGCTTCACGTCGGAGCGGAGTGCGTGGGGCTATGGGGGAATCCGGTATGCGACCAATTGGGGCGAGCACATTGTGATTACGCCGAGCTTCGCGATCGGTGGGTATAGCCGCGGGCAGGGCAAGGACCTCGGTCATCCTCCCGTTGTGGGTCGCTTTGGTATCGATTTCGAATACCGCTTCGACAACGGCATGCGTATCGGCGCGGCGTACCAACACATGTCGAACGGGAAAGTCCTGCACCAGACGAACAATCCGGGAACGGAAGTAATTGGCGCTACTTTTTCGCTACCGATTCGTTAGCAAATCGGCTTGCGACGCGACCATTGGGATGGGGAAATCCTCAGTAGTCTGCATCGGTGAACACTCGTATTCCTGCTTGCAACGCATACCATTTCCACTTGGCGACCGCGTGAAATGGGACAGTGGCGGCCGACTGCGTGGCAGACAGTATCGGCCGACCATTGATCAGTTCATCTACGAACAATGATTTCTGATCCTTACGAATGTTGCATTTCCAATTGTCACGATTTTTGACCTGGCAATCGGTGTATTTTTCGGAGGGCTCTTCCGAGCCCCTGACCCAGTGCATCACCTCCTGGCGCGTTCTGCTCGCGCGAAAGGCATGCCGCGCTCCCGGCGCGAGGGCGCTTGTGCATCGGTTGCCCGACCAGCTCCCTTCCTTGCAGTTCACCGTGTAGATGGTGCGTTCCCCTTGCAACGTGATCTGGTCGCTCGCCCAGATTACTCCGAACAGGATAAGAAACGCAGTTAAGCCAAGTAACGCTTTATCGACCATAGCGCCGGTTGAAGCATTGGCCGTCAACAAGAGACGATTTTGGCAAGCGTGGGGTTGGGGTGCGAAGTTCGGGATGCCGCCGCGCGACGATACAACTCAATTTGGAAAATGCACGATCGCGCGGTCGACAGCCACGTCGCGCCGATAGAGCCGATACAACTCTTTCGCGTCTCCGGGACGCGCGCCTTCCCATACCAGCGTCCACCCGTTCGAACGCGGTGATGCGCCAGTCGCGTGGGTGCCCTGGACAAGCAACGCTGGGCATGCGACATCCGGTTTCGCTTCGAGTCGCGCTGTCGTAGTTCGCGCGTAATAAACGAGCAACGCGCGTTGAGGTTCGCCTAAACGAAGGCTTGCGACGCAGCCATTTGACGGCAACTCGTGGACGAGCGATTGCATCATCGAGCGATAACTCTTTCCTGCGTCGAGGTAGGGTGTCCACAGCGTCGTAGCCAGCACCCAACAAAGCGTTGCTGCCGTTGCCCATTGCGTCAAAGCGGAACCGGCGATGCTGGCGCGCCGAATCATCACGGCTGCCGCGACTACTGTGGCAACGATCGCCAGCGCGAGAGGCAGCCAGCGAACATCAGGCACGAACCCGGGCTGATAGGCGAGCATCAGGGTCTGCAGCGCGTTCGGTATTCCGGTCGCGAGCGCCAGCCAGACAAGCCAAAGCGAGAGGGCTAGCCCGCCGAGTATCCAGCGAGCGCTCGCCGACAGTGCGCAAGTCCCGAAGGGGGGTATCCGACATAGGCCCTGCGCCGCAAGCAATGAGAGCGGCAGCATGACCG
>DASXSP010000123.1:0-19730 GCA_036505865.1 Casimicrobiaceae bacterium | reverse complement strand
GCAGCTCTTGCCCGACACGCCGGCGTAACCCAAACGGCGTGCCAGCGGAAAAACATCAAAGTTGGCGTCGGACTCGTCGATGATCAACGGCTTCAATCGCGCGAGCGCGTGCACGTCGGTCGACAACGCAAGCTCCCGCGGCAGTGGCTGTTCCAAATAGAGCGTCGCAGATTCGAGGCGCTGAAGCCGCGGGGCGGCGTCGACTGCGCGCCAAAAGTCGCGGACTGTCTCGACACTCTCGAATTGCTCGTTGCCGTCGAGCGTCACCGCGTATTCGGGCAACGCGTCGAGCACCGCGACGGTTTGCGTCAGCCGCTCGATATCTTCGGCGACGTTGCCCGACAATTTCAGCTTGAAATGGCGGTGGCCGTAGCGCGCGATTACCTCATCGAGTGCAACCGGCAAATCATCGGGGCGATCGACGACGTCCGCAGACGTGAGCGGGTCGAGTAGTCCGACCGTGTGGCGTGCGGCGATGCTTGACACCGGCAGGAGGGCAGCGAGGAATGCGTCGAACGCGAATCCGCGGAGATCAGGCGCGAGCGCGGCGTCAATTGCTGGAACGTTGTTTCGGATTGCTGTTGCAAAGCTCAAGTTCTGCCCGCGGCACACGGCGTCGAGGATGGCGCGATCGACGAGCGCTGCACCAAACGACGCGACGAGCGCATTCAATCCTTCATCGGCGCCGGTGGTGAGCAGCAAACGATAGTGCGAAGCCGCGTGACCGAATGCTGTTCGAGCATTGCTTTCGGATTCATACGCGTGCGCGGCGAACAACAATGAACGACGGAGATCATCAAGATTTTGTGCGTTCGAACGCTGGGGCGATTTGTCGAACCACTTCGGCATCATCATTTCCGCCGCCCAGCCGGACGCGCTGCGGCCATCGGGAAAGCGGATTCGCGCGCGGACAAACGCTTGCGGCGCTTCGCGTAACGTCGCACCGCCAAAGCGGAAGGGCAAGCGCAGCCGGACCGGACGCTCGAAGAGCTCGACCGCGACCACCGAAAATGTCATGTCATCGCGCATGGCGAGCAGACCGGAACGGTGTTATCTCTCAAAGCGAACCTTGCGCGTAAAAGTGCCGCCGGATGGTTTGCGTGAGCGAAACAAACGCCGAATCGCCCATCATCGACAACGAGCGGGGCCGCGGCAGCGCGACGTCGTAGATCGCTGCGATCGTGCCGGGGCGCTCGGACATGACGAGAACGCGATCCGCAAGAAATACGGCCTCCGGGATGCTATGCGTGATGAACAGCACGGTTTTGCGCGTCTCGTACCAAATCCGCTGCAGCTCGATGTTCATTTTCTCACGCGTCATCGCATCGAGCGCGCCGAATGGCTCGTCCATAAGCAGCACCGCCGGATCGTGAATCAGCGCACGGCAAATCGATGCGCGCTGTTGCATGCCGCCGGAGAGCTGCCACGGCAGTTTGCGGGCGAATTCGCCGAGCCCTGTCATGTCGAGCAGCGCGCGCGCCTTGTCGATATATCGGCTTCGCGGGAGACGGCGCATGTCGATTTGCAAGAGCACGTTATCAAGCACGGTGCGCCACGCGAGCAAAACTGGGCTCTGAAATACGATGCCGATATTGTCGGGTGGCCCATCGACTCGTTTACCGTCGAGCGCGATCGCGCCGGACGACGCCGGGAGCAGGCCGCCGACCATCTTCAGCAACGTCGATTTGCCGCATCCCGACGGACCGACGATTGCCATGAATTCGCCTTCGCCGATCTCGAACGTCAGGGGCTTCAGCGATTCGACGGGTCCATCCGCCGTTTGATAGATCTTGGCGACGCCGTCGATACGGATCAGCGGACGGGGCACGTCGCAAGGCGTCAAGGAAGATAGTCGTTCGTGTAGTAGTCCTCCGCCTTGCCCGCCGACGCCTTGTCGAGGCCGCCATACTCGACCAATAGCGCCATTGTTTCGGCCATATTTTTTGCACCGACCTTGAAGGGGCGGTCGTTCGGATTGTCGGGCCCCTTGTACAGCGTGGCGGTGTTTTTCATGCCCACGAGAGCCGTTGCCTTGACGCCGGATTTCGGTTGCGCCTTCAACATCGCGTCGATCGCGGCGTCGGGATTCTTGGCCGCTTCTTCGAGCGACCGTGTCGCGGCACGCATGAATCGCTTGACGAGGTCCGGCTTGCTCTTCAACAAATCCTTCTGAACGATAATCCCCGAGCTCACCATGTTGACGCCATAGTCGGCGAACCGAATCGGGTATATCTGCTTCTGCGTTGCGTCCTGCAGCTTGATCGCCTGATCCATTACGTAACCCAATAGCACGTCTGCCTGGTTGTTGATCACGGCGTTCAACTTCGTTTGCGCATCGCCGGCAACCGTCTTGAAGTCCGTTTCCTTCAAGTTTGTCTTCTTGAGAAACAGCGGCCAAATCTGTGACATCGAATCGCCGGGCGTGACCGCGACCGTCTTGCCCTTGATGTCTTCGGGCTTGCGGATGTTCTTCTCGGCGAAACCCATCACTGACATTGGCGAGGTCTGCAGGGCAACGCCTACAGCGGTGACCGGTGCGCCCTTCGACGCGGCCTTGATCATCGTCGGCACGTCGGCGTAACCGAACGTCGCCGTTCCGGCGGCAACGGCTTGAACGGTGACGCCGGAGCCGCGGCCTTCCTGGATGTCAAGATCGATGCCCTCTTGATCGAAATAGCCGCGCTCCTTGCCGAGATAGAACGGCGCATGCTCGCTGTACGTGTACCAGTTGAGCAGGAGCACCACTTTGTCCTTGGTCTGCGCCGCCACCGGCGCTGCCAGGGCACAAGCGAGCGCAGCAGCAAAGAATGTTGCGAAGCGTTTGAACATTGCGTTTCCTCCGTTAGTGCCGCCGTTCGGGTTTGTGCTAAGCGGTGGCGTTGAAATCGTTACGTTGCGATGCGTGCCACGGGATCATCAATCGCTCAACCATGTCGACCGCGACAAAGAGCAGGACGCCAATCGCGGACAGAACCGTCAGCGCGGCGAACATCAGCGGCAAGTCGAAGTTGCCGTTGGCGATTTGCAACAGGTAGCCGATGCCCGAGTTCGATCCGACGAATTCGCCGACGACTGCCCCGACGACGGCCAGCGTGACCGATACCTTGAGTCCGGCGAAGATCGACGGCAACGCTTGCGGCAGACTGATGCGAATGAACGTCGCGAGCCGCGATGCTTTCATCGACCGGGCGAGGTCGAGCATGTCGGGATCGACCGATTTGAATCCCACAACCGTCGACACGACGATGGGAAAGAATCCGAGCATGAACGCGCAGATGACCTTGGGGATGATACCGAATCCGAACCAGACGACGAATAGCGGCGCAATTGCAATTTTCGGTACGCTTTGCGAGAACACGAGCAACGGATAGACGAAGCTCTCGACAGCGCGCGAATAGGCAATCAGTAGCGCCATCGGAATACCGAACGCGATCGACAACGCGAACCCGCCGAGCGTCGCGTAGGTTGTGACGAGACTCTCGCGCCACAGTCGCGGCCACTCGATGACGAGCTGCTTCACGACGGATTCGGGCGCGGGAATCAGATACGGTGGAATCCGAAAGATCCGAATTGCCAGATCCCACACGACGAGCAGGATGAGGATCAACAGAAAAGGCCGCAACCAAGCCGACAGCAACAGCCGGTGCCACCATGTTCTTTTCACCGTCGTTTCCTCTCGACCTATTTCTGGGAGGCTACGGTCGTTGCCCACCGACCTGCACGATTTTCATCGTATTCGTTCCACCCGACTTGCCCATCGGCTCGCCGATCGTCAACACGATGAGATCGCCGCGCTGCACCTCGCCTTTTTTGAGAAGCAATTCTTCCGCAGCGCGTAGCACCTCGTCGCGATCGTGGCTCTGTTCAAGAAAGAGCGGAACGACGTTGCGATAAAGCGCCATCTTGCGCTGCGAAGCGATCCTCGGCGTGAGCGCATAGATCGGCCGGCCGCAATCGTGCCGCGACATCCACAAGGCCGTCGAGCCGGAGTCGGTGAGCGCCGCGATCGCTTTCACCTTGAGGTGGAAAGCGGTGAAAAGCGTCGCCATTGCAACCGATTGGTCGATACGCGTGAAGGTGCGGTCGAGGAAGTCGCGGTCGAGCTCGACGACGTCGTATTTTTCGGCCTCGTCGCAGATCTGCGTCATCGTTTCGACGGTCTCGACGGGATATCGTCCGGCGGCGGTTTCCGCCGACAACATGACGGCATCGGTTCCGTCCAGCACGGCGTTCGCGACATCGGACACTTCGGCGCGCGTCGGCACCGGCGCCTGGATCATCGACTCCATCATCTGCGTCGCGGTGATCGTCAGCTTGTTCCGCTCGCGCGCGAGCCGGATCATCCGCTTCTGCAATCCAGGCACCGCTGCATTGCCCACTTCGACGGCGAGATCGCCGCGCGCGACCATGATGCCGTCGGACGCATCGATGATCTCCGCCAACGCCCCGATCGCTTCGGCCCGCTCGATCTTGGCGATCAGAAGCGCCACGCCACCGGCGGCGCGCAACAACTGGCGCGCCATGTACATGTCTTCCTTGCTCTTCGGGAACGACACGGCGAGATAGTCGGCTTCGAGCTTCGCAGCCGTCTTGACATCGTCCATGTCCTTCGCCGTCAGCGCAGGTGCGGTGAGCCCGCCACCCTGTCGATTGATGCCTTTGTTGTTCGACAGCACGCCACCGAGAATGACGCGCGTGATGATCCGAGGTCCGTCGACATCTTCGACGACGAGCTTGATGAGGCCGTCGTTCAGCAGCAGCACCGAATCGCGCGAAACGTCCTGCGTCAACTCCTTGTAGTCGAGGCCGACGCGATTCTTGTCGCCAAGCTCGCACTCCGCATCGAGGATGAAGCGCTGGCCCGGCTCGAGCGTGACCTTTCCATCGGCAAATTTGCCGACGCGAATCTTCGGGCCCTGCAAGTCGGCCATGATGCCGATCTCGCGCGACAGCGAGTGTCCGATCTCACGGACGAGTCGCGCGCGTCCGAGGTGGTCCTCCGCCGTCCCATGCGAAAAATTAAGGCGCACGACATCGACGCCGGCCGCGATCATCCGATGCAACACAGCGGGATCGCTGGACGCCGGACCGAGCGTGGCGACGATTTTGGTGGCGCGGGGCAAGAGGGCTCTCCTATCCGTAATAATGGGAAATGGTACGTGAATTCATCGGCCGCGGTAATGCGACACGGATCGAGGATAGAATGCGCCGCCGCAGGCCAACTTTATGCGTTAGACAGAGGGCGTATTTCTCATGAGCGAACCAACACCTGCTTCCGGCAACGACGAAACGAAGAAACGGCTGCGCGACAAGGTCGACAAGCTTCTTGCGCAGGAAGCGCGCAAGAGCGAGGGCAGCATCGTCGTCGAAGGGCGCACGCTGAAGTACCGCGCAGTCGCCGAATTCATTCCGGTGTCTGCCGGTGGTCTTGACGACAAGCGCGGCGAGCCGGAGGCCGCGGTGTTCACGACAGCGTACTTTCTGGCGGAGAGCTCGCCCGCCGTCCGCCCTGTCTGCTTCGTGTTCAACGGCGGACCCGGCTCGTCGTCGATTTGGCTGCATCTCGGCGCGCTTGGACCGAAGCGTGTCGTCATTCTTGACGACGGCACGATGCCGCCGCCGCCGTATACAGTGACCGACAATCCGGACACGTGGTTCGAGCACTTCGATCTCGTTTTCATCGATCCGCCGCACACAGGCTACTCGGTCACCGCGAGCGAAGAGGCGCGGAAGAAGATGCTGAGCGTTGACGGCGACGTCGATGCGCTGGCCGAATGCATGCGCACGTGGCTTGGACGCCACCGGCGCTGGAGCTCGCCGGTATATCTGGCTGGTGAAAGCTACGGCACAACCCGCGGCGCCGCGCTCGCAGACAAGCTGCAGAGCATCGGCGTCGCGTTGTCGGGGCTGATCCTGGTGTCGTGCGCGATGGATCTGCAGAGCATCGTCTTCTCGCCGCGCAACGATCTTCCGTACGCACTTTTCTTGCCGGCGTTCGCGTGTGTAGCGCAATACCACGGCAAGCTCGCCGGATCGCTGGCGGAATCGCCGGCTGCGGCGCGGTCCGCCGCCGAAACCTTCGTCAGCGAGGAATACTTGAGCGCGCTGCATGCGGGTGCGCGGCTCGCGCAATCGACGCGGCGCCACATCACGAATCGTTTGGCGGAGCTGACCGGGCTCGCGCCTGCGTTTGTCGACGAGAAGAATCTGCGCATCAGCGACCATGCGTTCTTTTTCGAGCTCCTGCGCGATCGCGGCCTGATCGTCGGCCGTCTTGAGGCGCGCGTCACCGGGCCAATGGCCGCGAGCCGTACGCGGGAGTGGGAGTTCGATCCGGGCATCGAGGCGATTGCGGCCCCGTACACGATGGCGGCGCACGACTACATGAGCGAAGCGCTGGGCGTCGATACGCAGGCCCGCTACGAGGTGCTGTCGATGGATGCCCACAAGCAATGGAATTGGAATCGCGGTGACGGCAAGGGAAACAACTTCACCTGCACGAGCGGCGACTTGTCCCGCGCGATGCGGCGCAATCCGCATCTGCGCGTGTTTGTCGCAAGCGGCCACTATGACCTCGGTACACCGTATAGCGCGACCGATTGGTCGCTTGCGCAGCTCGACGTTCCCGCGAGCGTTCTGACGCGCGTCGAGCATCATTACTACGACGCCGGACACATGATGTATACGCGCGAGGCGGACATGCGCAAGCTCAAGCGCGATCTCGCGGCATGGCTCCACAAAGAGCGCGGGGCTAAGGCCTCAACCGGCGGCGCGCTCGGCTAGAACCGCCACCGCCGGCAGCGTTTTTCCCTCCAGAAATTCGAGGAATGCGCCGCCCGCCGTCGATATGTAGCCGATCCGGTCGGCAATGCCGAATTTGTTGATTGCTGCCACGGTGTCGCCGCCACCGGCGATCGAGAACGCGCGCGACGCCGCGATCGCTTGTCCCAGCTCCTTCGTGCCGTTGGCGAACGCATCGAATTCGAATACGCCGATCGGTCCATTCCAGACAATCGTGCCGGCACGCGCAACGATGTGCTTCAGCGCGGCGATCGATTGCGGTCCGAGGTCGAGAATAAGGTCGTCCGGCGCAATGTTTTCGATGGCCTTCAATTCCGGCCTCGCGGCTGCCGCAAATTCCTTTGCGCAAACGGCGTCGATCGGGATCGGCACCTTGCCCGGAAATTCCGCGAGAATCGATTTTGCTTCCGCCACGAGATCGGGCTCCGCAAGCGACTTGCCGATCTTCCCGCCCGCCGCAAGGATGAAGGTGTTTGCGATTCCGCCGCCGACGATCAGCGTGTCGACTTTCGCAACCAATCTGCGGAGCACTGTGAGCTTCGTCGACACTTTTGCACCGCCGACGATCGCGATCAGCGGCCGCGTCGGATCGAGGAGCGCTTTACCGAGCGCATCGAGCTCCGCCGCCATCAACGGTCCCGCACACGCGATCGGCGCATACCGCGCGATTCCATGCGTCGTCGCCTCGGCGCGATGCGCAGTGCCGAATGCGTCGTTCACGTAGACGTCGCACAACTTCGCCATTTTCTGCGCGAGTGCCGGGTCGTCTTTCTTTTCGCCTTTGTTGATCCGGCAGTTCTCGAGCAGGACGACGTCGCCGGGTTTCAGAGCGTCGTGCCAAGCGCCGCCGTCGACCCAATCGCGTATCAGCGGAACGTCGCGGTTAAGCAGTTCACCCAGACGTTTCGCGATTGGCGAGAGCGAATCATTGGCGTGCCACTGTCCCTCCGTCGGCCGACCGAGGTGAGACGTCACCATGCTCGCGGCTCCGCGCGCCAATGCGTCCTGGATCGCGGGAAGCGACGCGCGAATGCGCGTGTCGTCGGCAATGTTCCCGGCGTCGTCCTGCGGTACATTCAGGTCGGCACGAATGAAGACGCGCTTGCCGCGCACGTCGACATCCGAGAGCCGCCGCAACTTCATCACGACCCCGCTATTTGGCCTGCATCAACGCAATGGCAACGTCCAGCATGCGATTGCTGAACCCCCATTCGTTATCGTACCAACTCGACGCCTTAACCAGTCGCCCGGAGACCTTCGTCAGCGTTGCGTCGAAGATGCCGGACGCCGCGTTGTGATTAAAGTCCATCGAGACCAACGGCGCCGTGTTGTAATCGAGCAAGCCGGCGAGCGGGCCGCTTTCGGAGGCGGCTTTCATGACGGCGTTGACTTCATCGGCCGACGTGTCACGCGCGGCGATGAACGACAGATCGACGAGGGAAACGTTGATCGTCGGCACGCGAATCGCGTAGCCGTCGAGCTTGCCGCCGAGCTCGGGCAGCACGAGACCGATCGCGGCGGCGGCACCGGTCTTCGTCGGAATCATGTTCATCGTCGCCGAGCGCGCGCGCCGCAGGTCCTCGTGGTACACGTCGGTCAGCACCTGATCGTTCGTGTACGCGTGGATCGTCGTCATGAGCCCGTTCACGATACCGATGCGATCGCTCAGCGGTTTCGCCAGCGTCGCCAGGCAATTCGTCGTGCACGATGCATTGGAAATAACGGTGTGAGTCGCTTTAAGCGTTTGATGGTTGACGCCGAACACCACGGTTGCGTCGACGTCCTTGCCACCCGGCGCCGAGATGATCACCTTCTTCGCGCCGCCCTTGAGATGCGCGCCGGCTTTCTCCTTCGACGTGAATAAGCCGGTGCATTCCATCACGACATCGACACCGAGCGCGCTCCACGGCAACGTCGCCGGATCGCGCTGCGCGAGTACCTTGATACGGTCGCCGTCGACGACCATTGCATCGCCTTCGACTTCGACCTTGCCGGGAAACTTGCCGTGGCCAGTGTCATAACGTGTGAGGTGCGCGTTCGTTTCCGGGCTGCCGAGATCGTTGATCGCGACGATCGCGAGGTCGTGCTTCTTGCCGCCCTCGTAATGCGCGCGCAAAACGTTGCGGCCAATGCGGCCGTAGCCGTTGATCGCGACTTTGATGGTCATTCGATTACTCCTTGACGGTTGATGTGGCTCGTGTTCGCAACGACCGCCCGAACGGCAGCGGCGACGCGCTCGACGGTAAAGCCGAAGAACTTGAACAGATCGCCGGCGGGCGCCGATTCGCCGTAGCGATCAAGACCAACGACCGCTGCATGCGGATCGTCGATGGCTCCGACATATTTTCGCCAGCCGTCAGTGACGCCCGCTTCCACTGCGACGCGCGGCACCCCGCGCGGCAACACTGTCGCGTGATAGTCGGCCGACTGGCGATCGAAAACCGACGTCGAAGGCATCGAGACGACGCGGACGTCGACGCCCTCGTGGGCGAGCGCTTCGCGCGCACCGAGAGCGAGCGTTACCTCAGAGCCTGTTGCAATGACGACCGCCCGTGCACGCGCGTCACGGACCGCGAAATCGGCAAGCACATAGCCGCCGCGATCGATCGTCGCAATTTCGCTCGGCCCGCGCTTGATGAACGGCACGCCTTGTCGCGTGAACAGCAACGCCGTCGGTCCATCGTGCCGGCGAAGCGCGGCGCCCCAGGCGACGGCGGTCTCGACGGTGTCGCAGGGACGCCAAACGTCCAGATGAGGAATGAGACGAAGACTCGCCGCGTGCTCGACCGACTGGTGCGTCGGGCCGTCCTCGCCGAGCCCGATCGAATCGTGCGTGAAAACCGAAATCGTGCGCAATCGCATCAGCGCCGCCATTCGCAGCGCATTGCGCATGTAGTCCGAGAACGTGAGAAACGTCCCCGTGTATGGAACGAATCCGCCATGCAATGCAAGACCGTTGGCGATTGCCTGCATCGCAAACTCGCGCACGCCGAAGTAGACGTATGTGCCGGGCTCATCGCGTGTGACCGTCGTGCTGCCGGACCAGTTCGTGAACACGGAGCCGGTCAAGTCGGCTGATCCGCCGATCATTTCGGGAAGCACGGCCGCATACGCCGCGATGGCCTGCTGCGATGCCTTGCGCGTCGCGACGCTTTCATGCTTTGCGTCCTGCTGCGCAACGAACGACGCAACGACGTCGTTGAAATCTTCGGGTAACGTACCCGCGATGCGTCGCTCGAATTCGGCTGCGAGGTCGGGATGTGCGGCGCGATAAGCCGCAAAGCGCGCCGTCCATTCGCCGCTCAAACCCTTGCCGCGCTCGCGCGCGTCGAAGCCCGCGTAAACGTCGGCGGGAATCTTGAACGGCGGGTAAGACCAGCCGAGCGTCGCACGCGTCGCCGCGACTTCTTTCTCGCCGAGCGCTGCGCCATGTGCTTCCGCGGTTCCAGCTTTCGTTGGCGCGCCTTTGGCGATAACGGTTTTGCAGCAGAGGAGCGACGGCTTGTCGGCCACGGACTTTGCGGAGCGGATCGCGTCATCGACTTCTGCGATGTCGTGCCCGTCGATGTCCGCGATCACATGCCAGCCGTACGCTTCAAAACGTTTCGCGGTGTCGTCGGTAAACCAGCCGCGCGTCTCGCCGTCGATTGAGATTCCGTTGTCATCGTAGAAAGCGATCAATTTGCCGAGCCCGAGCGTTCCCGCGAGCGAGCACGCCTCATGCGAAATGCCTTCCATCAGACAACCATCGCCGGCGAACACGTACGTGTAGTGATCGATAATCGTATGTTCGGGACGGTTGAATTGCGCCGCAAGCAACCGTTCCGCGAGCGCCATGCCGACGGCGTTCGCAAGTCCTTGGCCGAGTGGTCCCGTTGTTGTCTCGACGCCCGGCGCCACGCCGAGTTCTGGGTGCCCGGGCGTCTTGGAGTGGAGTTGGCGAAATCGCTGCAATTCCGTCATCGGCAATTCGTACCCACTCAAATGCAGCAGCGCGTACTGCAGCATCGAGCCGTGTCCGTTCGACAGCACGAAGCGGTCGCGATCGGGCCAGTGCGGGTTCGTCGGATCGTGCCGCAGATGGCGCGTCCACAGCGCGACGGCGATTTCTGCCATGCCCATCGGCATACCCGGATGTCCCGACTTTGCCTTCTCGACGGCGTCCATCGCGAGCGCGCGAATCGCGTTGGCGAGCTCATGATCCGGTGCGCGCTCGGTACTCGCGCCATTACGCGCTGTTATCGCAATTTGAGACATGATTGTTCCGGTGGCTCCGCAGCGCGGTTGCGCGCCGGCAGGGAAATTTTTGGCGCAAAGGAATTGAAAATTATCGCGAAAGCACAACATTTGTGCAATAATCGCGCGTTTGTCCGGCGCCGATGACGACAGGATGTATTGCTAGCAGACAACTGAGTGTCAACTGAGTTTATCTGGGGTATCTGAGCTGAGTGTATGTGGCCAATGAGGGTTCGATTATCGATCCGTGAATTGGGCCATGAGGCCGATGGTGGGGCCGTTTTTCTGCGTTCGCGCACGCGCTCGCGAGAAGCGATTTTTTGGGGGACGACTAATGGACGGAATCCATCTGTTAGGCGAATGGTACGGCTGCCCTGCCGACACGCCGGTTTTCACGCGCGCGGAAGCATTGCGCGACGTATGTCTCAAGGCCGTTGAAGACGCCGGTCTCACGATCGTCGGCGACCGCTTTTTCCAGTTCAAGCCCCAAGGCGTTACCGGCACTGTTCTTCTCGCCGAATCGCACCTCGCGATTCACACGTGGCCTGAAGCAGGATTTGTCGCAGTCGACGTTTACGTCTGCAACTACACCACCGACAACAGCGAGAAGGCAGACCGCGTCTTTCGCGCGTTGCAGGCCGTGTTGAAGCCGCAGCGCTCTCGCTTTCAAGCGATCCGGCGCGGGGGCAAGGATGACGGCAAGGAATCCTGACGGCGATCTCGCGCCCGGCGCGATGACCGAGTATTTGACCGACGATTGGGGATTCTTCATCCGGTCGGCGCGGCTGATCGAAAAATTCCGTTCCCAGTTTCAGGATGTCGAAGTCCATGACAGCAAGCCGTTCGGCAAGCTGTTTCGTCTCGATGGCTATTTCATGACGTCCGAAAAAGACGAGTTCTTCTATCACGAGAACCTCGTTCATATGGCCGCGCTTTCGCACCCGAACCCGCAGCGCGCGCTGATCATTGGCGGTGGCGACGGCGGCAGCGCCGAAGAGCTGCTGAAGCATCCGTCGATGCAAGCGGTGACGCTTGCGGAAATCGATGCGTCGGTCGTCGACATTTCGCGCAAGCATTTGCGAAGCGTGCACAGAGGAAGCCTCGACGACGCGCGCGTCGAGCTGCGGATCGAGGACGGCTTTGCGTACGTGCGCGGCACGGCCGAAAAGTTCGATTTGATCGTACTGGATCTGACCGATCCGGGCGGTCCGTCGACGCCGCTCTACACGGTCGATTTCTATCGCGCATGCGCGGCGCGCCTTGAGCCTGGCGGTGCGATGACGCTGCATATCGCGAGCCCCATCGCCCATCCCGATCGCATCCACGCCGGCTTGTCGTCCCTGCGGCAGGCTTTTCCGCTCGTCAGGCCTTACCTCGCGTCGATTCCACTTTATGGCGGTCTTTGGATGATGGCCTGCTGCTCTGCGACGCTCGATCCCAGCGCGCTCTCCGCGTCTGAGATCGACCGCCGGATCGCCGAGCGTCAAATTCGAGATCTCCAGTACTACAACGGCGCCGTCCATTCCGCCGCGCTGGCGCTGCCCAATTTCGTGCGAGCGCTCGTCGGTTGACCCCGCTGTAGGCCGAACACCGCTTGGGTGTAGGCGGGACTCCGGCCCTTGAACGGGCGTTGCACCGGCCGCATCTTCGAAACGTGCAGCGTATCGTCCAAATCGAAAGGAGCCGCAAAGTGACTCATCTCATCGACATGATGGACAACGCCGATTTCGTTTTGATCGACGGTGTCGTGTTCGAGACGGAGTATCTGCGCGTTCCCGACGAAGATACCGTTGCCGACGATGTCGTCCTCGAGGCCAAGCGCGGCGATACCGAGATCGCGCTGACGCGCGCCGAGATCGACGATGCCGAGCATGTCGGCGAGGGCGTTTTTCGCCTGAAGAGCGGCGCACATCTCCGTTTCCTGTCCAGCGCCACCATTCACTAAGGCCTGACTACACGCCCGCTTTGGCGAGTATCACGACAGACACGCCATGAGCACCGCCGTGCGCGTCGGGATTCTGGTACGAATGCGGAACATTGCCGGGAAACGCCAGCACGTCACCCGCGCGTAGCTCGAAACGTTCACCCGCAACAAAAATCGTCACCTGTCCGCCGAGGCACGTGAAGAATTCTCGCGTGCCCGGCAGATGTGGCGTTCCTCGCATCGAACCGTTCGGCGCGAAATCCATTACGCTCAACATTTCCTCGGGGACCGGTTCCGGCACGAGCGGCCGCAGCGTGACGCCGCGCCCGTGGCTTCGCGCAGCGATATCGATTGCGGCCCACTTGCGCACCTTCGCCCGCGGCGACGCGAGCAATTCGTCGATCGGAACGCCGAGCGAATTGGCGACCTTGACCAGCACGGCAAGCGACGGATTGCCTTCGCCCGATTCAAGATTCGCGATCGTCGAGCGCGGCACACCGGCGGACTTCGCAAGCGCGTCCTGCGTCAACGTGCGGGCGTGACGCAGCGAGAGAAGATTGCGCGCGAGATGCGTCGCAACGTGATGAGGAGCGTCCATCGGTTCGACCTTCCGCCAATGTGTTGGACAGTGCGCTGGGGATAACGAATCCGCGCTCCTATTATCGGTCCATCGACAGGAGAAAACCGATGGACACGAGTCACCACACTGAAATACAAGATGACGTATTGCGCGGCGCGCGCGTGGTCGTCACTGGCGGTACGTCGGGTTTGGGTCTTGCGCTTGTACGCGAATGCGTCGCGCGAGGCGCGACGGTCGCGTTCGTTGCCCGCACACGCGAGCGTGTCGAAAGCATCGCGCGCGAAGTCGACGGCGCGTACGGCATCGTGGGCGACGTCGCTAAGAAAGAGGATGTCCATCCGATCGCGCTGCAAATCCTCGCGCGAATGGGCGGCGTCGACGTACTCGTGAACAATGCGTCGAGTCTCGGTCCCACGCCCCTTGCGCTCTTCGCCGACACCGAATGCGAAGATTTCGAACAAGCATTGGCGACGAACGTGCTCGGGCCGTTTCGCCTGACGAAGGCGTTGTTGGGCGCGCTCGGGGCCTCCGCGCGTGACGGTCGCGGTGCGGTCGTGCTGAACGTTTCGAGCGACGCCGCGATCAATCCGTATCGAGGCTGGGGTGCATACGGCGCAAGCAAAGCGGCGCTGCATCACATGACGCGAATCTGGAACGAGGAGTTGATAAGCGAACGTGTGAGATTTCTGTCGGTCGATCCCGGCGACATGGATACACCGCTCCATGCTCTCGCAGTTCCCGACAGCGACGCGACGCGTCTTAAACGTCCGGAAGCGGCGGCGCGCGAGCTGCTCGATCGAATCGAACACGCGCTGACGGACCGCGATCGACGCGCGATCAAGGCATCGGCGACACCTCATCAACACGCTGCAGACGTTGCATGATTGCCGCCGGCGCGCCCATTCAGCGTCCTACGCACGCGAAGTTGTTGGTCGTGGACAAGAACGCGCGGATTACTCACGCGTCACGCACTTCGTTCGCCGATTTCCTGCGGCGCTTTGATCTTGTCGTGGCGAACGACGCCGCGACGCTGCCCGCGAGCCTCGCGGGCTTTCACGAGCCGACCGGCGAGGCGCTCGAAGTGCGTCTTGCGGGCAGTCGTTCGCTTGACGGCGACGATGTGGGGCAATTCGTTGCAATCGTCTTCGGCGCCGGCGACTTCCGAATTCGCACCGAGGATCGACCGCAACCTCCGCCATTGCGACGCGGCGAGCGTCTTTTACTCGGACCGCTCCGCGCAAAGATCGAGCGAATTCTCGACCATCCGCGGCTTGTCGTATTGCGCTTCGAAGGATCGACGGCATCGATATGGGAAGGGATTGCGCGCCACGGTCGACCGATCCAGTACGCGCATATCCAGACGCCGCTCGTGTTGTGGGACGTATGGACGTGTATGGCCGGCGCGCCGTTCGCATTCGAGCCGCCGTCGGCGGGCTTCATGCTTGACTGGAAGACGCTTGCGTCGATACGCGAAGGCGGCGCTGATTTCGCGACGATTACGCATGCCGCAGGAATCTCGTCCACCGGTGATGAAGAGCTCGATCAGCGTTTGCCGTTCGACGAGCCGTATCGAATTCCGGCTGTGACGGCGGCGGCGATCCGCCGTGCGAAAAACAAAGGCGGGCGAATCGTGGCAATCGGGACGACCGTTGTGCGCGCGCTAGAACACAGCGCCTTGATCGATGGAACGGTCCGCGCAGGCGCCGGTATCGCCACCCAACGCATCGGTGCAGATACGCTCCTTCGCATCGTCGATGCGATCGTTTCCGGAACGCACGAGGCTGGCACGAGCCACTACGAGCTGTTGCGCGCCTTTGCTGATGACGCGACGCTTCGACGCGCCGCGGGCGAACTCGACGCGCTCGACTATCGGACGCACGAGTTCGGCGATTCGATCCTGATCGAGCGCGGCTATCGAACCATGACGCGGGCAAACTTGCGTTTGCCTGCCTGCACGACGACTGTGCGTCCTGGCGCAATCGTCAGCGTCTTGTCGACTACGACGTCGCCATCGATCTTAAGGCCGCGTTGTGCGATGAGTCGGAGCGCCTCCGATGTCGAATCGACGATCCCGGCTTGCTTGGCAAGCTGAGCGATCGCAATGCCGCCCGTACTGTGCAACGTGATCTCCGGCATGCTGTCGGGCAACGCGCCCTGCCTGAAACGCGCGTCGAACTCGACGAGCGCGCGCTCGCCCGCTTCGCGGGAGTGAAAACGAGCGACGATTTCCTGCGCCAGCATCACTTTTGCGTCACGAGGATTGCGACCGCTTTCGCATTCCGCTTTGAGCCCTGAGATCTCCTCCATCGACCGGAACGACAGCAGTTCGTAATAACGCCACATCAGCGTGTCCGAAATCGACATCAGCTTGCCGAACATTTCATCAGGCGGCTCGGTGATGCCGATGTAATTGTCGAGCGACTTCGACATCTTGTTGACGCCGTCTAGTCCCTCGAGCAGCGGCAACGTCAGAATGCACTGCGGTTCCTGGCCGAAGTGACGCTGCAGTTCGCGGCCCACCAGCAGGTTGAACTTCTGGTCGGTTCCGCCCAACTCGACATCTGCCTTCAACGCGACCGAATCGTAGCCCTGCGCAAGCGGATAAAGGAACTCGTGGATCGCAATCGGCTGCTCCGACGCGTAACGTTTCGCGAAATCCTCGCGCTCGAGCATCCGCGCGACCGTGTATTTGGCGGCGAGCTTGACCATTCCGGCTGCGCCGAGCGCGAGGAGCCATTTCGAATTGAACGCGACTTCGGTCTTGTCGCGATCGAGAATTAGGAACACCTGGTCGGCATAGGTCTTCGCGTTGTGGGCGATTTCGTCGGCGGATAACGGTGGGCGTGCGGCGTTGCGCCCGGTCGGATCACCGATCATTCCCGTGAAATCGCCGATCAGGAAAACAATGTGATGCCCGAGATCCTGCAGTTGCCGGAGCTTATTGAACTGCACCGTGTGGCCGAGATGGAGATCGGGACGCGTCGGGTCGAAGCCCTCTTTGATCTTGAGCGGCGCACCGCGTGAAAGCTTCGTCACGAGCTCGGACTCGACGAGAAGCTCTTCGGCCCCGCGTTTGAATACGGCCAGGTGGTGGTCGACGTCGAGCGCCATTGTTTTCTTTCCAATCGACATCGGCCGACATGCTGCTAGAATCCCGCACTCCGCCCGTCGACAGTAAGTTCGTGATCGTAAATAAGCCTTCGATTCTAGCGCAGCGGACCGCGTCGTCCGCTGTGCGCCTGATGCACTACTCGCTGTCGCCCTGGCAGGCGGTAGCACTTGCCGCACTGGGATTCTCAGGCGTGGCCGCATTCGGATTCGCACCCGATACGACGCTCGAGACGGTCGTTACGCACCGAGTGGTCCGAGCGCTGGCCGCACCGGCGCCGCTCGTTGAAGACGACGATGGCGGCGTGTTCTGGCGGGAGGAGCGCGTGCAACGCGGCGATACGATCGGTAGTCTGCTCGCACGCGCCGCGGTGGACGACCTGGACGCGCTGACCTTCATGCGCGTTAACGCCTCGGCGCGGCCGTTGTACCAATTACGGCCGGGGCGGTCCGTACGTGTCGCGACCGATGAAGAGGGCCGCCTGATTGCGCTGCGGTTTATCACGGGCAGCGGCGACTTGCTCGAGATCGCACGTCAAGGCGATACATTTGCCGCGCGCAGCGCGCCGCCGACAATGGAGACGCGTCTCACGTTGCGCGGCGGCGAGATCCGCTCATCGTTGTTCAACGCGGCGGACGACCTCGGTCTACCCGACGCGGTCACGCTTGCACTATCGGACGTTTTTGCCGGTTACATCGATTTCTATCATGATTTACGCCAGGGCGATCGTTTCAGCGTGCTCTACGAAGCTCGCTACGTCGATGGCGAAGCGGTCGATGTCGGCCGGATCGTCGCGGCCGAGTTCATAAATCACGGTACGGTGCATCGCGCGTTTCTCTGGCAAGCGCCCGACGGCAGCGAGGGCTACTACGCCGAGGACGGGACGAGCACGCGCAAGGCGTTCCTGCTGTCGCCGATGGAGTTTTCGCGGATCACGTCGGGGTTCACGGCCGCGCGTTTCAATCCCGTGTTGCAGACAATGCGCGCGCATCGCGGCATCGATTTTGCCGCGCCGACAGGAACGCCGATTCGCGCGACTGGCGAAGGTGTCGTCATGTTCGCGGGAGAGCAAAACGGCTACGGCAACGTCATCATGATTCAACACGCGGGAATGTATTCGACCGTTTACGCGCATTTGTCGCGTTTCGCGACGGAGACAAAAACCGGTGCGCACGTAAGGCAAGGCGATACGATCGGCTACGTCGGCCAGACTGGATGGGCGACGGGACCGCATCTGCATTACGAGTTTCGCATTGCAGGCGAGGCGCGTAATCCGCTGGCAATCGATTTGCCCACCGCGCTCCCCGTTGTCGCCGAGGACCGCGCCGCATTCATCTCCGCGATTGCACCGCTCGTAACGGAGCTGCAAGTCGCGCATACTTCACCAGGGCCGCGAATCGCAGCCTCCGAATAAGCGAGCGACGTCACGACGGTGCCCATGGCCCGCGAGTTGTTTGCCGGCGTCATGTCCGGCACCAGTCTCGACGGTATCGATGCCGTCGTCGCCGATTTTGCACCCGCAAGCGGCACTGCGTGCGAGACGCTTGGCGCCGCGCACGTCGGATTGCCGACAATGTTGCGCGATGAGCTCTTGGCCCTTCAAACGCCCGGCGCAAACGAGCTTGCACGCGCGGGCGCAGCCGCCAACATGCTCGCGGAGCTCTATGCCGACGCGATTCGCCGCGCACTCGCGGGCGCCAAGATCGACAAGAACCAGATAATCGCGGCTGGCGTGCACGGACAGACGCTCCGGCATCGTCCCGAACGCGGCTTCACGTTGCAGCTCAACAATCCGGCGCGGGTCGCCGAACGCGCGGACGTTGCAGTCGTCGCCGATTTTCGCAGTCGCGATGTAGCGGCAGGCGGTCAGGGCGCACCGCTTGTGCCAGGTTTTCACGCGGCGCTTTTTCGAAATCGAAACCGGCATCGCGTGATCGTCAACATCGGCGGCATCGCGAATATCACGGATCTGCCGCCCACGGGTGCGGTGAGCGGCTTCGATACGGGTCCCGGCAACGCGCTTCTCGACTTGTGGTGCGCACGCAATCGCGGCGATCCCTTCGATGCGGGCGGCGCATGGGCAGCCACCGGAAAAGTCAACGAGGCGCTCCTTACGACGATGCTCGCCGAACCATTTTTCGCCGCCAAGCCACCGAAGAGCACGCATCGCGACAAGTTCAATCTTTCGTGGTTGGAAGAGCGGCTCGCCGCTGCGGGCTGGAAAGGCGAGGCCGACGATGTGCAGGCAACGCTCGTTGCATTGACTGCGCGCACGATCGCCAACGCGATTCGGACGCAGGCGCCGGAGTCGCTCGACGTCCTGGTGTGCGGCGGCGGCGCCCGGAATGCCACGCTGATGAAAACACTTGCGCGAGAGCTTGCGCCACGCAGCGTCGCGACGACAGCCGACGAGGGCGTCCCCGTCGAGCACGTCGAAGCGCTTGCATTCGCCTGGCTTGCACGTGAAACGCTCGCCGGCCGCCCCGGCAATCTAGCGTCGGTAACCGGCGCTGCCGGCCCCCGCGTGCTTGGTGCGATCTATCCGCGGTGAACGGCAACCAACGCTACGTTCGTTTCGAAGCGGGATGAGCCGCTGCGCTCGTGGCTTCGGCGTGGCGCAAATCACGTCGTCAAAGCGGGACATCCCGGCGCGGCCGCGAGTGTCGACCCAACGCCGCCGACACGGCCGCGCCGCCCGCTTCGCCGACTGCGCCACAGGGGCCCCTCGCGCAGCGGCTCACCCCGCTTCGACGCGCGGTGATGATGCGAAGCGCCCAACGGAACGCCATTCGTGTCGCGTCGGCACCGGCGCTTCGAAGGCAGCGGGCAGGGCGCGGCTTAAGCGCTCGGATGTCCGCAAACGTCTTCCTGCGGGTACCCGGCGCGACCGTGAGCGTCGAGATGTCCCGCTTTGACGACGTGATTTGCGCCACGCCGAAGCCCCGAGTGCAGCGGCTCATCCCGCTTCGGATCGAATTAAGCGGCTCACGCGGCTTCGAAACGGATCACGCAGGTACGCGCTCTTCGGATTTGGGCGCCGGCACCTGGAACACTTCGCGAAGGTAAGCGACGTACGACGG
>DASXSP010000122.1:0-7334 GCA_036505865.1 Casimicrobiaceae bacterium | reverse complement strand
TTGCTTCAATTGCAAATCGAGAAGCTCGCCGATTTCATGACGGGCGGCGACATACGTTGCGGCGCTGGCGAGCACGCCGATCGCCGCGAGCCCAGCAAGCAGCGAAAACAAAAGCGCGCGACGGATCGATTTCATCGCGCCGCAGGGCCGTCCCAAGGCGCGAACCACTCCCCCTCCGGGGGCAGCGCAGCGGCGAAGCCGCAAGCGTGGGGGCCCATTTCTATGCCAATGCGTATCCGACGCCGCGAATCGTTCGAATCGTGTCGGCGCCAAGCTTCTTACGCAAATGGTGGATGTGTACCTCGACCGCGTTGCTTTCGACTTCCTCGCCCCAGCGATAGATGCGCTCTTCGAGTTGCGCTTTGGACAGCGCGGCGCCGGGGCGCTCGAGCAAGGCAGCGAGGAGCGCGAATTCGCGGACGGATAACTCAACGGGTCTGCCGCCGTGGGTCAACGTTCGGGACGCCGTGTCGAGTGCCAGCGTTCGATGCCGCAGCACGTTGTCCTCGCGTGCAACGTCGCGGCGCAAGAGCGCACGCATGCGCGCCAGCAACTCGTCGAGGCTGAATGGCTTGGTCAGATAATCATCGCCGCCCGCGTCGAGGCCCGCGACACGATCGGCGACGGCGTCGCGCGCGGTGACGATCAGCACGCGCACCTTGTTGCCGGTGCGCCGGATTTCCTTCAACAGCTCGAGGCCGCTTTTTTTCGGCAATCCCAGGTCGAGAAGGACGAGCGCGTAGGCGTCGCTCCCCGTATCGAGCGCGAGCCGGGCCGCTTGCCCGTCCGTCACCCAATCGACGGCGTAGCCGTCCTGCTGCAGCGCTTGCTGCAACGTCTTGCCGATCATTGCGTCGTCTTCGACGAGCAGGATGCGCATCGCTTGTTCGGGCGGCCTTACGCCCCGCCTCAATTGGCCTCGCCGGATTCTAGCCGGGGTGGCTTAACGGGTACTTAATCGCACTCCTTTGCATCCGAATGCGGTCGCCGCGCGTATATCGCGGCACGGCGGGACTCGCCGGGGACTTTTCCCCCTTCTAGTGCGGGTTCCCGATCCACTTCGAGCGAAGGAGGTACTGTCATGTCCGTTCAACTACCCGCCCACCTGCGCGCACGCCCCGCGCTGGCTTCGGCCGTGATTCTGGCGGCGTTTGCCATGCCGTCGACTGCGCCGGTATACGCATCGAGTCATCGCGAAGCGCCGTTCATCGCGACGCAACCGCAGACCGATGCGACCGACTTTTACATATTCCGCAGCTACGAGCCTGGTCGCGACGGCTATGTGACGCTCGTCGCGAATTACCTCCCGATTCAAAGCACCTACGGCGGTCCCAATTTCTTCAAGCTCGATCCGAATGCACTCTACGAGATTCACATCAGCAACGACGGCGGCGCAGCGGAGAACATCACATTCTCGTTCAAGTTTCAGAACACGCTCGACGACAACAAGCTGACCGTCGGCGGCAAGCAGGTGTCGATTCCGCTGGTTCAGAACGCGTCCGCGGATGTCAGCACGCCGAATTCCTCAGCGCTCAACACGCACGAGAAATACACGATCGACGTTATCCGCGGCAATCGGCGCACCGGCGTCAGGCAATCGGTCGTGAACACGACGACGGGTGCGACAACGTTCGACAAGCCCGTCGACTATATCGGTCAGAAGACGATCAAGAACTACATTACCTACGCGAACAAGCACGTTTGGGATATCGCGATTCCCGGTTGCACCGGCGCGGGTCGCGTCTTCGTGGGACAGCGCAAAGATCCGTTCGTCGTCAACTTGGGCGAGACGTTCGACTTGGTCAACATCAAGTATCCGGCGGTCGAATTGAATCCGCTCGCCGAATTCGCGACGGTCGATTCGCTCTCGGATGACAATGTCACGTCGATCATTCTCGAAGTGCCGATTCCCTGCCTCACCAACGGCAGCAATCCAATCATCGGCGGATGGACAACGGCAAGCGTGCCGGCATCGCGCGTGGTCACGGCGTCACCGGGCGCGGGACTCGATCCGACGACGCAATCGGGTAGCTTCGTGCAGGTGTCGCGACTCGGCATGCCGCTTGTGAACGAGCTCGTCATCGGTCTCAAAGACAAAAATAAATTCAACGCGAGCGAGCCCAAGGACGACTCGCAGTTTGCCGATTACGTCACGAATCCGACGCTGCCGGCGCTGCTCGAAGCGCTGTTCGGCTCCGCGGGCGTCAAGGCGCCGACGAATTTTCCGCGCACCGATCTCGTTGCCACATTCTTGACGGGCGTATCCGGATTGAATCAGCCACTCAACGTTGTCGGGTCGGAAATGGTTCGTCTCAATACGTCGATCGCACCGACGCCGGGTGCCGCGCAAAACCGCCTCGGCGTGCTCGGCGGCGACAACGCGGGATTCCCGAACGGTCGCCGGCCCGGCGATGACGTCGTCGACATCGAGCTTCGTGTGGCGATGGGCGTTCTGTGCACGCTCAACATCGGCGGCTGCGTTCCGGCCAATGCGCCGGCGGGAGCGCTCAAGTACACCGACGGCGCGTACATCACGTCGGCATTTTTCGCGAACGAGTTCCCATACCTGCGGGCGCCGCTCAAGGGTTCGCCGAACGATGACAACGCGATCGCCGTGAAGGCGAGCTCGCGGCGCTGAGCGGCGCCTCGTTTGTCATTCCGACCGCAGCGAGGAACCTGCTTTTTCGGCAAAGCAGGTTCCTCGGGCAGAAATACATTGCCCTCGGAATGACAAACCGCGGAGTGCTCGTAATGACAGGTGAGAAGAATGCATAACATGCGGTATGTCGGTCTCATCGGGCTGATGTTGCTGTTTTGCGGAGGGCTCGATGCCGCGCCCTACGTGCCCGCTGACGACGACGTGGTCGTGGAGCGCCTGCCGGAGCAGATCGATCCTTCGCTCAAGGAAATCAAACGTTTTCGCGCGGCGCTTGCGCGCGATCCACACAATCTCGACATCGCAGTCGCCGTCGCGCAGCGGTCGATCGAAGCGGCCCGGGCCACCGGCGACCCACGCTTCCTCGGCCAGACGCAGGCGGCGCTGATGCCATGGTGGAACGCCGACGATCCGCCGTCGACCGCGCTGCTGCTGCGCGCGACACTGAAGCAGAGCCAGCACGATTTCGCGGGTGCGATCAAGGATCTGGACGGCCTGCTCGCCCGCGAACCGAACAACGGGCAGGCGCTCATCACGCGCGCTACCGTCCTCACTGTGCGCGGTCGCTATGCGGATGCACAAGCCGACTGCCGCAAGCTTGCACGACTCACGAGCGCGTTGGTCGTCGCATCGTGCACCGCCGCGCCTGCGAGTCTTTCCGGCAACGCGGACGATGCGTATCGCACGCTAATGCAAGCCCTCGCTCGAGGTGGCGACCCACCGGCCATTCGCGCGTGGGCGCTGACGTTGGCGGCCGAGATCGCCGCGCGTCGAGGCGATGGCGCGAGCGCGGACACGCATTTCCAGGATGCTTTCAAGCTCGATCCGCGCGACGCGTACCTGCGCGCCGCTTACGCCGATTTCCTCCTCGACAACGACCGTGCGCGCGACGCGCTTCCGCTGCTCCGCGACGACACCCGCAACGATTCGCTGCTGCTGCGCCTCGCGCTCGCGGAACGCGCATTGCCCGACATGCAGGCCGCGTTCGACGCCCATCGCGCGGATCTCGCAGCTCGCTTCGACGCCGCGCGCGCTCGCGGCGACACGCTCCATCAGCGCGAAGAGGCGCGTTTTGAGCTGGAGATTCGAGGGGACGCCAAGAAAGCGCTCGCGCTCGCGCGCGACAACTGGAAAGTCCAGCGCGAGCCCGCGGACCTGCGCATTCTCGGGCAGGCAGCGCTTGCCGCGGACGATTCCGCTGCGCTCCAGGCGTTCAACAGCTGGATCGACGACGCGCGCCTTCAGGACGCGACGCTCGTCGCCGTGCGCGGAGCGAAACGATGAAGCGCCTGCTCGCAGCCCTCGTGCTTTCGCTGTTGTGTGCGCCCGCATTGGCGCACAAGCCGAGCGATGCTTATCTGACGCTCGAGCGCGACGGCGCTGCGCTCTCGGCGCGGTTCGACTTCGCGCTGCGCGATCTCGACAACGCGCTCACGCTCGACGCGAACGGCGACGGCGCGCTCACGTGGGGCGAAGTGCGCGCGAAGCACGATGCGATCGCCGCGTACGTCGCGGAACGCGTGATCGTTGCATCCGCCGGCGAACGCTGCTTGCTGGCAGTGACCGGTCAAGCGCTCGATACGCACACGGACGGCACGTACGCGGTTCTGAATCTCGCGGGACGCTGTCCGCAGCCGGGTCCGACGCTGACGATCGACTACCGGGTGTTCACAGACGTCGATCCGCAGCACCGCGGTTTGCTCAACTTTGTCGAGAATGGACAGAGCCGAAGCGTCGTCTTCAGCGCCGAGCGGCAACAGTGGATGGTTGGCGGCGACGCAGCGGGCCCGCTCCGGCAATTCGTCACCTACGTGCACGAGGGCGTCTGGCATATCTGGCTCGGGTTCGACCACATCCTGTTCCTCGTCTCGCTGTTGCTTCCCGCCGTGCTCGTCTTGCGTGAGGGCGCCTGGAAACCCGCCGGATCGTTTCGCGCCGCATTCATCGACGTCGCGAAGGTTGTCACCGCGTTCACGCTCGCGCATTCGATCACGTTGTCGCTCGCGGCGCTCGGGATCGTGGTGCTCCCGTCGCGGTGGGTTGAGTCCGCCATCGCGCTCTCGGTCGTCCTGGCGGCGTTGAACAACCTGGTTCCGATCGTCGCGAGCGGCCGCTGGATCGCGGCGTTCGCGTTCGGTCTGCTGCACGGGTTCGGATTCGCGAGCGCGCTCGCCGACCTCGGTTTGCCGTCGGGCTCGCTGGCACTTTCGCTCGCCGGTTTCAACATCGGAGTGGAGCTCGGTCAACTGGTGATCGTCGCCGCGTTCCTTCCGCTCGCGTATGCATTGCGCGGCACGTGGACCTATCGCCGCGTGATCCTGCGCGGCGGATCGGTCGCGATCGCCGCGATCGCCGCGGTATGGCTGGTCGAGCGCGCGTTCGACATTCGGCTGTTACAGATGCCGGTCTACGCCGCATCTCGATTGCTGTTTCCGACGTAAGACTCTCGCGCGACGCAACAGTCACGCATTTCCACGAAACCACCACGAAAGGAGAACTCCATGAAGAAGTCAGGGGCAAGAGCCCTCACAGTGCTGCTCGGATTGGCGTGCGCAACGCTCGTCCATGCGGCGAGTCACCGCGAAGCGCCGTTCATTGCGCAGGATCCGACGGCCGACAACACCGATGTGTACGCATTCGTGAGCTACGATGCCGCCAATCTGGCGCGCGCGGCCGATGATCGTAAAGTCACATTCGTCCTGAACATCGGGCCGGGGCAGGACCCCGCAGACGGTCCCAACTACTTCGGCTTCGGTGACGCAGTCGGTTATCGAATCAACATCGACAACAACGCCGACGGCAAGGCGGAAGACATCGTCTACGAATTCCGGTTCAAGAGCGAGAACCGGCCGATCGGAGGTCCGGGCGGTCTCACTTCACCGGTTCCTCTCCTCGGCAATCCGCACATCACCGCGCTGGGCGGCTTGCTGCAAGGCATTACCGCGCTCGATGGCACAGGCTCGGAAGGGTTGACGCGCCGGCAGACGTACACGGTGACCGAGATTCGCGGAGGCCAGCGCACAACGCTGTTCGCCGGCCGCACGCTCGTGGCCGTGCCGTCGAATGTCGGTCCGGCAACGATGCCGAACTACGAGGCGCTGGCGGCGAAGGGCGTCTATACCGATACCGCGGCCGGCATTCGCGTGTTCGCCGGCGTTCGCGCCGAAACGTTCTACATCGATCTCGGCGCGACGTTCGACACGCTGAACTTCCGCCGCTATCTGCCCGCACTCACCGCGGCAGAAGACGCGGACAACGTCAATCCGTATGGCATCAATCGCTTCAGCGGCTACAACGTCAGCACGATCGCCATCGAAGTGCCGATCCGTCGCGTGACCGTCGACGGTGCGCCTGCGTCAGCGACCGCGCGCCCGGTGATCGGCATGTACGCCAGCACGACGCGGCCAAAGGTCACCGTGCTACGCGGCGATGACAGCAACGAATCGGCGGCGCGCGTGCAGGTGTCGCGGATGGCCAACCCGCTGGTGAACGAGCTTATCATCAACACGCCGCGCAAGGATGAGTGGAACGCCGCCGAACCGCAGGACGAGGCGCAGTTCCAGGAAATGTACAAGAATCCGGTGATCGCCACGGCGCTCGGCCTCGTCTTCAACGTGCCGATCGTTCCGATCGACGGTTCACCCGCCAACGCGCGCACCGATCTGATGAGTATTCTGCTCAAGTATCCCGGCCAGCCGCTCGCCGGCGGCAATTGCGGGACGCCGTGCTCCGAGCTCCTGCGCCTCGATCTGCGCGAGCCGCCGACGCCGGCGGACAACCAGCAGCGACTGGGCGCAGCGCTGACCTCCGACAAAGCCGGATGGCCGAACGGCCGCCGACCCAACGACGACGTAACCGACATCGCCGTGCGCGTCGTCGGCGGCACGAACTACATCGGCGCGCGCGTCGGCGACGGTGTCAATTTCCTGGCGGGCGCGCCGGGGGCGGGACTGCCGCAGGGACCAGGCAACATGATGGGCACGAACGCGCGCGGCATCGCGAAGGAGTTTCCGTTTCTGCCGACGCCGTACGACGGCAAGAACCGCCGCCACGTCGACTGCGGCGAAGGCGGTCCCGGCGCCAACCCCTGCGGGCCGCTCGTGCCGTGATAGCTACTGCATGAACCAACCGTGGCTGACGACGAGTGACTGACCGGTGAGGGCGTTGCTGGGAAACGCTGCGAACAAAAGCGCGATCTCGGCGACGTCCTCGACGGTCGTGAATTCGCCGTCGACCGTTTCTTTCAGCATCACTTTCTTGATCACATCATCTTCGGAGATGCCGAGCGCCTTCGACTGCTCGGGAATCTGCTTGTCGACGAGCGGTGTGCGCACGAAGCCGGGGCAGATGACGTTGGCGCGTACGCCATGTGCAGCGCCTTCCTTCGCGACGACTTTGGCGAGTCCGATGAGGGCGTGCTTCACCGCGACATAGGGCGCCTTCAACAACCACGACGCTTCCTTCGAGTGCACGGAGCCCATGTAAATCACGGTTCCGCTGCCCGCCTTGTTCATTGCGCGGCAGACACGCCTTCGTCGTCAAAAATGCGCCGTCGACGTGGATCGCCAGCATTGTTTTCCATTCGGCGTAGCTGAATTCTTCGACGGGATGCACGATTTGGATACCGGCGTTGCTCACTAGAATGTCGACGCCGCCGTAAGCGGCCACGACGTTGTCA
>DASXSP010000121.1:0-11863 GCA_036505865.1 Casimicrobiaceae bacterium | reverse complement strand
CGCACGCAGTGTCGCCTTCCGCGCGCTCGTCATCAACGCAGGCAACGCCAACGCGGGTACCGGAGAAGCGGGTCTCGATGCTGCGCGCGCAACGTGCGTAGATGCCGCGCGTCTCGTCGACTGTGCGCCGGAACAGGTATTGCCTTTTTCGACCGGCGTCATCATGGAGGCCCTCGCCGTCGAACGCATTGCGGCAGGATTGCCGCTGGCTCAGGCGGCGCTCCGTCCCGACGGCTGGTTCAGTGCCGCAAAAGCCATCATGACAACCGACACCGTGCCCAAAGGCGCATCGCGACGTGTCGCGATCGACGGCGTGCCGGTGACGGTGACCGGCTTTGCAAAAGGGTCCGGGATGATTCATCCCGACATGGCGACGATGCTGTCATTCATTGCGACCGATGCGCCGATCGCCGCCAATCTCCTTGCCACGATGACGCGCGGTATCGCCGACGTTTCGTTCAACTGCGCAACAGTCGACGGCGACACGTCGACCAACGACAGCTTTGTCATCGCGGCGACCGGCAAAGCGCCGATCGAGCCGATTACGACGTCAGCCGATGCACGCGCCGCAATCGTCAAGCGCGCAATCGAAAGCGTAGCAGTCGAGCTTGCGCAAGCGATCGTGCGCGACGGCGAAGGTGCAACGAAATTCATCGTCATTCGCGTCGAAGGCGGGCGCGACGTCCCTGAATGCCGCCGCGTTGCGTTTGCCATCGCGCACTCGCCGCTCGTGAAGACGGCGTTTTTCGCATCGGATCCTAATCTTGGCCGCATCATCTGCGCAGTGGGCAACGGCGGCGCTGCCGACCTCGATCCGGCGGGAGTTTCATTTTGGCTCGACGACGTGCGGGTCGTCGACCATGGTGGCCGCGCGGAAAGTTATCGGGAGGAAGACGGACAGCGGATCATGAAGCAAGACGAGATCACCGTGCGCGTCGAACTCGGTCGCGGTGGCGCACAGGCGACTGTGTGGACGTGCGATTTTTCGCACGACTATGTTTCGATCAACGCAGACTATCGTTCCTGATCGGCGCCCATAGCGTTAACAGGCCCTAGATGAAGAACGAAGTGACAAGCCTTCTGCGCCGCGCCGAGGAAGTTCTGGCGCGCGTCGAAGCGTTGCTGCCGGCGCCGGCGGCCGATCCGGATTGGAAGAAGGTGAACGCTGCGCGCTGGCGCAAACGCAACGGCCGCGGCTATTTGCAGCCGGTTCCGCATCCGCATGCAGTTGCGCTGTCGGATTTGGTGGCAATCGACGAGCAGAAAAGAGCGATCGATCAAAACACGCGTCAATTCGTCGCCGGCTTCCCCGCCAATAACGTGCTGTTGACGGGTGCGCGCGGCACCGGCAAGTCGTCGCTCGTCAAGGCGATGCTCCGAAAGTACGCTGGCAAGGGTTTGCGCCTCATCGAAGTCGACAAAATGGATCTGGTCGATTTGCCCGACATCGCCGAACGTATCGAAATGCGCGCCGAGCGTTTCATCGTCTTCTGTGACGATTTGACATTCGACGCGGGCGAAGCCGGCTACAAGGCACTCAAAGTCATGCTGGATGGTTCGATCACAGGCGCGGCGAGCAACGTGTTGATTTACGCGACGTCGAACCGGCGGCACATGCTGCCCGAGTTTTTCGCCGAAAATCTCGAAACCAAGCATATTGGCGACGAAGTGCATCCGGGTGAGTCGGTGGAGGAAAAGATTTCGCTTTCGGAACGCTTCGGTCTTTGGATCTCGTTCTATCCGTTCGGACAAGACGATTATCTTGCTGCGGTCAACGCCTGGCTCGCGCACTTCGAGGTTGCACCACCGGCGTCCCCGCGTGACAACGAAGCACGCTTGCGCGAGGCGTTGCAATTCGCCATACAGCGCGGATCACGTAGCGGCCGCGTCGCGTGGCAATTCGCCCGGGCCTACGCGGGCGCGCGTCGCTTGAAGTGAACATCGTTCGCGTGGCAGCCGCGGTCATTACGCGGCCCGATGGCTGTGTGCTGCTCGCGCAACGGCCGATCGGCAAGCCGTATGCCGGCTATTGGGAATTTCCCGGCGGCAAGCTCGAGTCCGGTGAATCAGAAGTCGCTGCGCTCGCTCGTGAGTTGAAGGAGGAGCTCGGCATCACGGTCACGCGTGCAGTGCCGTGGATCGCGCAGGAGTTCGTCTATCCTCATGCGCACGTCGAGCTTCATTTTTTTCGCGTGCTCGGATGGATCGGCGAACCGTTCGGCCATGACGGACAGGCGTTTGCGTGGCAAAAGCCTGGCGCGTTCGATGTCGCGCCGCTGTTGCCTGCGAATACGCGTGTGCTGGCCGCGCTCGCGTTGCCGCCGATCTGCGGCGTGACCAACGCTGACGACCTTGGCGAGGATGAATTTCTGGCGCGCGCAGAACGCGCGTTGGCGCACGGTTTGCGTTTGATCCAACTACGCGAAAAAAACTGGACGGCGGCTCGCCGCGACGCATTGGCGGCTCGCTTTCTGCCGCTCGCCGCGCGATTCAATGCGCGCGTGCTCCTGAACGGTTCCGTCGACGATGCAAGGCGCGGGGGGTTCGCCGGCGTTCACTGGCCGGCTGCAGCACTAGCCGCTGCGAAATCGCGGCCGCATGATCTCATCGTCGCCGCCTCCTGCCATTCGCGCGACGAGCTTGCGCACGCTGGCGAGCTGGACCTCGATTTTGCTTTCGTCGGACCCGTGCAGCCTACAGCCACACATCCAGGAATGCCGGCGCTCGAGTGGGATGGCTTCGCGGCGTGCATCGAGCACACGCGCGTTCCCGTTTATGCGATCGGCGGATTGACGCCCGATGATCTGGCGACCGCCATCGACCACGGAGCGCACGGAGTTGCGTTACGCCGTTCGGCGTGGCCCTCGACGTAAGCTCCGCTCAGTCGAGACGCTCGGTTCCGTCGTCCGATGACGTCTCGTCGTCGTCTTTTTCGACCGCCGGAACGCGATACGCCTCGGAGGCCCACGCGCCGAGGTCGATCATCTTGCAGCGCTGAGAGCAGAACGGTCGATATCGCGATTCGGGCGTCCAAGCCACCGGCTTCCCGCATTGCGGACAGTTGACCGTGCGTATCGTTGTCGCAGACGAGTGTTGCGAGAGAAAACGTTTCGTACCCATCGCTTCGGGCACTGGTTACAGTGCTTAGAGATTACAGAACATCAATTCGAATTCGACGTCGCGATCGAACACCGCGCCGCGATCCATCCCGGCGACACCGAGAAACCGAATATTGAGTGCGTATTTGTTTGCACTGATTTCCGGCACGCACGGCATGTCCTTCGCGAGCGTCAGACGCAACAGCTGCGCCACTTTCGTCGTCGTCAACATCAGCTGAAAGACGCCCCGATAAGCTATGTGGCGGCTGACGCGGCCATTTTCACGCAGCAACCGCAAAACGATCGCCGCCGCAGCATGAATCGGCTCGAACGGCTCGATCCAGCCGGCGAGGTCGTTGCGACGTGCTGCCGGATCCTGTTCGAGCCAGTAGTGATAGGCAGGAAGGTCGAATTCGCAGACGCCGCCCGGAATCGAAGAGCGCTGCTTGATTGCTGTCAGCCATTCGTTCTCACGCAGGTGCAAGCTGGACTTGCCGGCTTGCGCGAGGAGTTGTCCGCTCACCGAATCGATCTCGGACAAGAGCGCGCGTAGCGCATCCTGGTCGATCTGCGGATTGCTCCTGAGCGGCGAGAGCAACTGCTTTTGCCGCTCGAGCTCCTGCAGCACGTCGGTCTTGAGATCCGCGCGCGCCGCGACGTCGGACACGTCGAATAGCGATAGAAGGGCGGCATGGTGATCCGCGGCTGCGTCCTGCGCGGCAAAGAAGCGCGCGCGGGCGAACAGATCCTCGAGGCGGATCAGCGTGCGTACGCGCTCGTTCAGCGGATGCTCGTAGCGGATCACGGTGTCTCGGTTGCCCTAGGTGCGCCCTGCGCCGGCCAAGTCGCGGTAATGTCGATCAAGCGTCTCGACTTGTGGCTTGATTGCCGCGGGGGAACCGCTGTTGTCAATGACATCGTCGGCGCGCGCGAGGCGCTCCTTGCGTGAGAGTTGTGTCGCCATGATCGCGCGAACCGCCGACGGAAGCAGCCCGCTGCGCGCCACGACTCTGCGGATTTGCAATTCTTCAGGGCAATCGACGACGAGCACGCGTTCGACGCTCGACAGCAGTCCGCCACGTTCGAGCAAAAGCGGAACGACCAGAATGCCATAGACGCCGCGCCATGCTTCAATCGTGGTTCGCACCCGTTCGATGATAAGCGGATGCAGCGCGCGCTCGAGGCGATCGCGAAACACGGGATCCGCGAATGCGCGCTCGCGCAACCAACCGCGGTCGATGGCGCCGTTCGGCTGCAAGCATTCCGTGCCGAACGCGTCGACGACTGCGGCATGACCCGCCTCCCCCGGCGCAGATACGGCGTGAGCGACATCATCGGCGTCGAGCACGTCGGCGCCACGATCGGCGAAGGCTTTTGCAACCTCCGATTTGCCGCTGCCGATACCGCCCGTCAATCCCACGACATACGACACGTCAGTATCCGCACGGCGCGTCAGTAGAAGTAGATCTTCACCAGCCGCGGGCCGAAGAACAGCGCGATCGCGCCGGCGATGGCGAGATAGGGCCCGAACGCTAGCGGTATGTTGTGATCGCGTCCCTTGAACACAATCAACATGATGCCGATGACCGCGCCGACAATGGACGAGAGCAGCACGATAAAAGGCAGCATTTGCCATCCCATCCACGCGCCCAACGCACCGAGCAACTTGAAATCGCCGTAACCCATCCCCTCCTTACCGCGGATCAGCTTGAACATCCAATAGACAATCCAAAGCGCAAGATAGCCGGCGATTGCGCCAATGACGGCCGTGCGAAGCGGCACGAACAGCTCGAACAAGTTGACGATGAGACCGCCCCACAGCAGCGGGAGCGTGAGGCCGTCCGGCAGGAGCTGCGTATCGAAATCGATGAACGTCAGCGCAATCAGTGTCCAGAGCAACACGCAGGCTGCGACGCCTTGCCACGTCGCGCCGAAGCGCCAAATCGCGGCGGCAGCGAGCGCTCCGCCCAGTGCTTCGACCAGTGGATACCGCGCCGAGATGGGCTTACCGCATGACGAACATTTTCCGCCGAGCGCCAGAAACGATGCGATCGGAACATTCTCGAGCGCGGTAATCTGATGTCCGCATGCTGGGCACTGCGACCGCGGTACAGCGAGGTTATAGACAGGTGCTTTCGGCGACTCTTCGCCCCGAAGCTCGGCGCACTGTTCCGCCCATCCGCGCTCCAGCATTTTGGGCAGCCGGTGGATGACAACGTTCAGGAAGCTGCCGATGAACAAACCGACGAGCGTCGCGATCGCAATAGCGACGTACGGGTTGATCCCACTCATGCCCGATTGCCCAGCCGGCCCGCTAAGCAGCGCCGGACGCCAATGGTCAGCACGTCCGGCCGCCGCTTCGGCTCGGCTAGATCACCGCGCCGAGCTTGAAGATTGGTAGATACATCGCGACCACGAGCCCGCCGACGACGACACCGAGAAACACGATCATGACCGGCTCGAGCAGGCTCGAAAGCGCCGCCACTGCATCGTCCACTTCGCGTTCGTAAAAATCGGCGACCTTTCCCAGCATGTTGTCGAGCGAGCCGGATTCTTCGCCGATTTGGGTCATCTGCAGCACCATGTTCGGAAAGAGCCGTGTGTTCGTCATCGAGTTGGTGAGGCTTGACCCCGTGCTGACCTCGGTTTGGATTCGCTTCGTCGCCTGTTGGTAGACGATATTGCCGGCGGCGCCGCCAACCGCGTCGAGCGATTCCACCAGCGGAACGCCCGCGGCGAACATCGTCTGCAGCGTGCGCGTCCAGCGCGCAATCGTCGCCTTCTCGACAATGATCCCGACGACCGGCAGTTTGAGCAGCAAGCGGTCGACCGTGTAACGGACAGCGTCGGACCGCCGGTACAGAATGCCGACGCCGATGATCGTGCCCACGATGAGCAGGAATACCAGCCACCAGAACTTGACGAAGAAGTGCGAGATGTTGATGACGATGAGCGTCGGCAGCGGAAGCTCTGCGCCGAAGTTCTTGAACACTTGTTCGAACGATGGGATCACGAACACCATGATCACCCAGATGACGACGATCGCCACGACCAGCACCGACAGCGGATAGAACATGGCCGATTTGATCTTGCTCTTGATCGCCAGGATTTTTTCCTGGTAGGTCGCAAGCCGTTCGAGGATCGCGTCCAGCATACCGGCGGATTCGCCGGCGGCGACGAGGTTGCAGTACAGCGCATTGAAGTATTTCGGATGCTCACGGAACGCCTGCGACAGGCTTGATCCGGTCTCGATCTTGTTCTTGATCTCCATCATGAGCCGCGAGAAACGCGCATTGGAGTGGCCGCGGGCGACGATGTCGAATGCCTGCAACAGCGGAACGCCGGCCTTCAGCATCGTGGCGAGCTGACGCGTGAAAAACGTGATGTCCTTATCGCTGATCTTGCGTCCACCGCGATAAGTCTGGCGCTTGATCTTGAGAACGCGAATACCCTGCCGGCGAAGGTTCGTCGTGACGACTGTCTCCGACGCGCCGCGCGTTTCGCCGCGCATCGGCTTGTTGTTGCGGTCGACGCCTTCCCAGACGAACAGCGCTTCCTTGACTCGCGCATCCTGGCGCGGAGCGATTGCGGTGGCCATGGACGATCCTTTTAGCGGTTGCGATTCGCGATCATTCGTTGGTGACTGCTTCGATTTCTTCGAGCGACGTTATGCCGGTCTTGACCTTCAGGAGTCCTGACCCCCGCAGGTTGCGGATGCCTTCCTTCTGCGCCTGCGCAGCGATTTCGATCGCATTGCCGTTGCGCATGATCAGCTGGCGCATGTCATCGCTGATCGGCATCACTTCATAAATGCCCGTGCGGCCACGGTAGCCGGTGCCCTTGCACGTGTCGCAGCCCACCGGCGCGAATGGTTGCCAGCTGCCGTCGAGATCGACGGCGTTGAAGCCTGCGCGAATGAGCGCTTCGGGCGGAATGTCGGCGGGCTTCTTGCATTGCAGGCACAGCTTACGCGCGAGGCGCTGCGCGGTGATGAGGATGACCGACGACGCGACGTTGAACGGCGCCACGCCCATATTCAAGAGGCGCGTCAATGTTGTGGGCGCATCGTTGGTGTGCACGGTCGACAGCACGAGGTGGCCCGTCTGCGCCGCCTTGATCGCGATGTCGGCAGTTTCGAGGTCGCGCACCTCGCCGACCATGATGATGTCCGGATCCTGCCGCAGGAACGCGCGCAGCGCGGTCGCAAACGTGAGGCCGGCCTTGTCGTTGACGTTGACTTGGTTGACGCCCGCCAATTGGATTTCGGCGGGGTCCTCCGCGGTTGCGATATTGATGCCGGGCTGATTCAGAATGTTGAGGCAGCTATAGAGCGACACCGTCTTGCCGGAGCCCGTCGGCCCGGTGACGAGAATCATTCCGTACGGGCGACCGATGGCCTGAAGCATCGCTTCTTGCTGATCGGGTTCGTAGCCGAGAGCGTCGATGCCGAGCTTGATGCCAGCGGAATCGAGAATCCGCAAGACAATCTTCTCGCCCCACAATGTCGGCAGCGAAGAAACACGGAAATCGATTGCACGTGTCTTCGACAGCACGAGCTTCATTCGGCCGTCCTGCGGCACGCGGCGCTCTGCGATATCAAGCTTCGAGATGACCTTGATCCGCGAAGCAACCTTGTCCTTGATCGCTAGCGGCGGCTGGGCGATTTCCATCAGCACGCCGTCGATCCGGTAACGGATGCGAAAGAACTTTTCGTACGGCTCGAAATGGATGTCCGAAGCACCGGCGGCGATCGCGTCCAGCATGACTTTCTGGATGTACTTGACGACGGGTGCGTCCTCGACCTCGCTGTCGTCTTCGACCGTTGCCTGCGGGCTGCCCTCCTCGAGACCGATTTCGATATCTTCGAGCGAGGCCATCTCCTGCAGCGTCGTACCGCTTGCTTCGATGACTTTTGCGATCGCCTGCCCGAGCTTGTCGTCCTCGACAACGATCGGCTCGACGGGCAGGTTGTTCTTGAAACGGACTTCTTCGAGCGCCTGCAGATTGGCGGGATCGGAGATCGCGACGTAAAGGCGATTGCCGCGTTTATACAAAGGCAGCACACGGCGCGTTTGTGCGATCTTGGCGTCGAAATACGCCTTATCGACTTGCTCGAGTTCAAATGAGCTGAGGTCAAAAAGCGGTACGCCGAATGCGCGGGAACCAAAAACCGCGAGCTGCTGCGGCGTCATCCGCTTGCCGAGCAGAACCTGTTCAACAAAGGTCACCCCGGCCGATTGCGCCTGCGATTGCATGCCCTCGGCTTCGTGCTCCGACATGACGCCATGCTGCGCGAGGGCGCGCGCGAGTCCGCTGATGTTTCGGGTGGCGGCGTGAGTAGCCATGTTTTTGAACGGGGGGGCCGGTCGGTATAGCGTTAGGAAATGACGTGATGCGCCAGTTTTGCTACGGGAACGAGCCCGAATCGGATGCAAACGTCAAATAGGCGGAAATAAAGCAATGATCGTGCCCCAAGGGGATTGTCGTGTATAAACGCAGGCTTATTCCATTTGCATGAAAGTTAGCTTGAGGATGATGCCCGCTCGGGACTGCTTTGTAAAGGCGCCGCTGCTCGACCGACAGGGGGAAGAAGACGGACGACCTTCACCGCGCGATCGACCGTTTGCACGATCTCGATTCCCTGTCCGGCGAGCTTGAAGCTCACGCCGGCGTCCGGGATTTCCCCGAGATGCTCGACAATCAGACCGTTTAGCGTTTTGGGCCCGGCGAGCGGAAATTGCGTGCCGAGCCGCCGGTTGAGCACCCGCAATTGCGTCATCCCGTCGACGACGACGCTACCGTCGGTCTCGCGGCGAAAACTGTCGGCGCCGCCCGGCGCCTGAGTGGTGAACTCGCCAATAATCTCCTCGACGATATCTTCGATCGTCACGAGGCCTTGCAACTCGCCATATTCGTCAACGACCAGCCCCAGACGCTGGCGATCGGCCTGAAACTGTTGCAATTGCGTCAATAGCGGCGTTCCGGCAGGCACGAAATAGGCCGGGCGCAACAGAGGCCGCAGACGGTCGGCGTCGACTTCACCGAGCTGTTGCACATGTACCACACTCTTCAGCGGAAGTACGCCAATGATGTTGTCGAGCGTGTCTTCGTACACGGGAACCCTCGAATGGTAGGACGTGGCCAACTGCTGGCGCAGCAGCGCGGGCTTTTCGGCGAGGTCTAACGCGTGGATCTGGCTTCGCGGCGTCATGACGTCGTCGACGCTGATCGCTTCGAGGTCGAGCAGGTTGGCGAGCATCGTCCGATGCTTGCCGCGAAAATAATGACTGCCTTCGAGCACGAGCGTGCGCAGTTCTTCCTGGGTCAGGGTCGTGCCCGAGTCCGCGCTCGTGTTGATGCGCAATAGCCTAAGCAGTCCCTGTACGAACAGGTTGACGAACCACACAACCGGTTTCGCCGCCTTCAGCATCGGGACGAGCGCGAAGCTTACGAGCGGGGCGAGCTTGTCGGCGTGTGCGGCGCCGACGACTTTCGGCGTAATTTCCGAAAACACAAGGAGCGCGAACGAGATGGCGATGGTGCCAAGCCCGAGCGCGAGCTCGCCTTCGCCGAACAATCGTTTGGTGATGACCGCGGTGAGCGTCGCTGCCGCCGCTGCTACCAGCGTGTTGCCGAGCAGGATGACGCCGAGCAGACGATCGGTCTCGCTCAGCAGCCCGATCGCCAGCTTGGCGCCGCGATTGCCGCGCTGTGCACGGTGCTTCAACCGGTAGCGGTTGACTGCCATCATCGCAGTTTCAGCGATTGAAAAGAAACCCGCAGCGACGATCAGCGCGACAAGCGCAAATGCCAACGTCTCGAGGGAAAATTCGTCCACGGGTGAGCGAAGCTAAAGAAGAGCGACGAGTATTCGGGCGGTGGTAGGCGGTGTCAATTACGACCAATTACCGATGCAGCAGCACCTCGAGAACGAACTTGCTGCCGAGATAACCGAGCACGAGCAATAGCGTTCCCGCGAGGACCCACTTTACCGCCGTCCGACCGCGCCAGCCGTAACGCCACCGGCCGAAGAGCAGGATCGCGAACGCGATCCAGCCTGCAACCGAGAAAACGTTCTTGTGAGTGAACGTCACCGGCTTGCCGAACAACTGCTCGGAAAACAGGATTCCGCTTGCGAGCGCCAGCGTCAGCAATACGAACCCCGTCGTGATCAAGCGAAACAAATAATGCTCGAGCGTCAACAACGGCGGCGTTTCATCGGAAGCCGTCAACCCTCGATGCAGCTGCTTTTCGAGCCCTGTCAACACGAGTGCCTGCAGCGCGGCGACGACGAAAAGCGCATAAGCGACGAGAGCGACGGCGATGTGCGCCGACGCCCACGGTTCGTCGGCGTACGCGAAGCGGTGCGGATTGATCCAGAAAGCCGGTAACAACGAACCGATCGCAGCGATCGGCAATACGACGGCGCCGACGCGCGGCAGCGTGCTCAAGAGACCCGACGCCCACGCAACGAGTGCGCATAGTCCCGTCACGAGTGAAAGGGCATTCGCAAACGAAAGGTCGAGTCCCTCGGGTCTGAAAATCGAGTGGGCGATCGCAGCGGCGTGCAACGCTACCGCGAGGGGGACGAGCCAAAGAACGGCGCGCGCTGCCCTCGCCGGCAACTCTGTTGTTCGCGGCCACCCCAGCCAGGCGGCGACCGCATAGAGAGCGGCCACGACGGCGTGCAGTAAAATCATCGTTTCATCGCGACGCGATCCGGGCCTTCGCCGGCAACGCGTTTTCTTGAAGTGTACACATAGCGGCGCGGCCGCTTTTGCGGCGTGCACGACGAACTATTACGACATGCTCGACAACCTTACCGAACGGCTATCTCGCGTCGTCAAGACGCTTCGGGGTGAAGCGCGGCTCACCGACGCGAACATCCAGGACGCGTTGCGCGAAGTGCGTCTTGCACTGCTCGAAGCGGACGTCGCGCTACCGGTGGTCAAGGATTTCATCGCTGCGATCCGGGACAAGGCGCAGGGCGAGGAGGTGATCGGCTCGCTGACGCCCGGGCAAGCGTTGATCGGCGTTGTCGCGCGTGAGCTGACCGTTCTGATGGGCGGCACTGCTGCGTCGCTCAACTTCGCGACGCAGCCGCCGGCGGTGATTCTTCTTGCCGGGTTGCAAGGCTCGGGCAAGACGACGACGGCGGCGAAGCTCGCACGTTTGCTGAAGAACGGACAGAAGAAAAAGGTGTTGCTCGTCTCGACCGACGTCTACCGCCCGGCTGCGATCGCGCAGCTGCAAACATTAGCGGCGCAGGTCGGCGTCGATTTCTTCCCGTCGTCGACTGCGGAAAATCCCGTAGCGATCGCGCAGACCGCGCTCGCGTGGGCGCGCAGTCACTACCACGACATGCTGATCGTCGATACGGCGGGCCGCCTTGCCATCGACGAAACGATGATGAGGGAAATCGCCGATCTGCACGCTGCGGTCAATCCGATCGAAACGCTTTTCATCGTCGATGCGATGCAGGGACAGGACGCCGTCAACACGGCGCGGGCGTTTCGCGATGCGCTGCCGCTCACCGGCGTGATCCTGACGAAGCTCGACGGAGACGCGCGCGGCGGCGCCGCGCTTTCGGTCCGTCACGTGACCGGCGCGCCGATCAAGTTCGCCGGCGTTTCGGAGAAGATCGACGGGCTCGAGGTGTTCCATCCCGAGCGGATGGCGTCGCGGATTCTCGGCATGGGCGACGTGCTTTCGTTGATCGAAGAAGCGCATCGCACCGTCGACATTGCGGAAGCGAAAAAGCTCGC
>DASXSP010000120.1:0-13759 GCA_036505865.1 Casimicrobiaceae bacterium | reverse complement strand
CGTCGTACATAATCCTTGATGTTAACACCACGCAATTGCCATCCGCGAATCGAAACACCTCGTGTAGCACAGTTCATGCCATTTGGTGGCTAGTCATCACTCTGCCGGAGTGCTGGCTCCATAAGAAGCGAAAATTCGCGTTCGATGCGAATCGTGTCCCGATGTTTGTTTGCTACATGCAGAATTGGAATGGATTCGGTCGTGCGTGGCGAAATTGCAACGTTGCGCAACATTCACGCTGAAAGAACGCGCGCACTGTGCAAGATATGGCGCGCCCGACAGGATTCGAACCTGTGACCCTTGGCTTCGGAAACCAATACTCTATCCAACTGAGCTACGGGCGCGTAACCACGCGATTTTAGCGACTGGCGCCCCCGAGCGTCCATCACAATGCTTCGTACGCTTGCATCACGGTATAATTTTCCGTTTAGCCGCCCCGTGGCCGCGCACTTAAGTCGGCGAGAATATGAAGGAATCCGACCCGCATAGTTCCCCGATCAAATCGCCGAAGCAGCTGATCATCGTGGTCGTGCTGGCGTTCGTCGTCCCCGTCGTCGTCATCGTATTGCTTACGCAACTCGTGACCGGCGGATGGCAGAGCGCGCACGAGAACGACAAACAAGTATTGTCGCGGATCCAGGCGGTCGGCAACGTCGTCATCGGTGAACCCAGCGCGCCCAAGGGAAATCTCGCGGGTGACGCCGTTTATGGACAAGTCTGCAAGACATGTCACGACGCGGGGCTCGCGGGTGCGCCCAAGATTGGCGACAAGGCTGCATGGGCGCCGCGCATTGCGCAGGGTCAATCCACGGTCACGCAACACGCGGTCACCGGTTTCCAAGGGAAGACGGGCCTGATGCCCCCGAAAGGCGGCAGCGCAGACCTCGCCGACGCCGAAGTCGCCCGCGCTGTGGTGTACATGGCCAATCAAGTGGGCGCCAACTGGAAAGAACCCGCGGCGCCTGCCGCGGCTACGACCACTGCCGCAGCAGCGCCAGCAGTGACCGCGGCATCTCCGTCAGCCGCCGCTCCGGCACCCGCTCCAGCGCCCGGTGCGCCTGCCGCGGTAGCGGCCACGCCGCAAGGGGATGGAAAAAAGATCTACGACACAACATGCGTCGCCTGTCATGGCGCCGGCATCGCCGGCGCGCCGAAGTTTGGCGACAAGTCGGCGTGGGCCGCCCGGATCGCAGAAGGCAACAACACCCTCTATACGCACGCGATCCAGGGCTTTCAAGGCAAGAGCGGCATCATGCCGCCGAAGGGCGGCAACACGACACTTCCCGACGCAGACGTGAAGGCCGCCGTCGACTACATGGTATCGGCCGCCAAGTAGCGGCGCCGTCGCATGGCGCTCTACGCGATCGGCGACATTCAAGGATGTCATGCCGAGTTCTGCCAGCTGCTCGACTTGATCGGCTTCTCAGCGGGCAACGATCGCTTGTGGCTGGTCGGCGATCTCGTGAATCGCGGACCGGAGTCGTTAAACGTGCTTCGCGAAGTTGTCGCACTCGGCGATGCCGCGACCACGGTGCTTGGTAACCACGACTTCCATCTCTTGACGATTGCGGCGGGACATCGCAAGCCACACCGCGGTGACACGCTGGACGACATCCTCGACGCGCCGGACCGGGAAGCGCTGATCGATTGGCTCGCACGGCGACCTCTCGTCATATGTGAGGATGACCGGCTGCTGGTCCATGCCGGGCTGCTCCCGCAATGGACGCCCGCGATGGCGCAAACGTTGTCGCGCGAAGTGGAAACCGTGCTCGCGGGGAAAACGCGACAAGAGTTTCTTGGCGCGCTCTACGGCGACGAACCCGATGCGTGGCGCGACAACCTCGCCGGCTACGACCGTCTTCGCGTGATCGTCAACGCATGCACGCGAATGCGCTTTTGCACGGCTGAGGGAAAGATGGCGCTGCACGAAAAGCGGGGTCCGCGTCACTCACCGAACGGATTTCGGCCATGGTTCGCGCATGACAATCGCAGGAGCGCGAACGTGACGGTCGTCTGCGGTCATTGGTCCACGCTCGACCTGGAGCTCGCGCCGAATGTGTTGATGCTCGATTCGGGTTGCTTGTGGGGAGGAACGCTCACTGCTTTGCGCTTGGACGACCGGCGCGCGTTTCAGGTGCCTTCGCGTCAACCTCTTCAATGAGAAACGCGTGTCCGATAGCCGTCGGACGCCACACGGATGCGGTCACCGGGGCGGAATGGCTCGCCGACATCCTCTTGCACAACGGCGATCATGCGCCCAGTGTCAAGACGCAGCGTCAGTTCAACGCCCGGACGTCGTGCCGCATTAACTTCCGCGGCATTTCCTATAAGGCTGCCCAGAATAACGCCGCCTACGATTGCCGCCGCATTGCCGCCGCCGCTGCCGATTCCGCTTCCGGCCCAGCCGCCCAAAGCGGCCCCGCCGAGCGCGCCGAGCCCTGTATCCGGACCTTGCAGCGCAACGGGTCGAACGTTTTCAACAACGCCCATCTCGACCGACTGCGCGCGCAGCGCTTCACCACGGTAGTAGTACCCGGGTCCTACCGGTGTTGCACAACCCGCGATACTGAGGACGCCTGCCAGCGCTGCCGCAGCGATCCAGCCCCATTGCAAATCTCGACTCATGATAGTCACTCTTCAGAAGGCGCGTTCTCCGAACGCTTCCGAATATAACGCCGCCACGATCTCGCGGTTGACGACGTGGTTCTGAGCGCCGCGAGAGGCGATCTTCAGCGATCCCATCACCGACGCGAGCTTGCCGCAACGGTCCCAATCGAACCCGTGCGCGATACCGTAAAGAAGCCCCGCGCGATAGGCGTCGCCACATCCCGTTGGGTCGACGACGGCTTGCGCCTTGACCGGCGGTACGGCATACGTCGCCCCATCGGCGTGGATCACCGAACCTTCTCCACCCAACGTTATGACCAGCGCCTCCACACGCTCCGAGAGCGCCTGCAGCGACAATCCGGTCCGTTCCGATAACAGCCGCGCCTCGTAATCATTGACCGTCAGGTACGTCGCACGTTCGATCATCGAAACGAGCTCGGCGCCGGTGAATAACGGCAGTCCCTGACCTGGGTCGAAGATGAACGGGATTCCCGCCTTGGCGAACTGATCGGCGTGAGCGACCATACCTTCCTTGCCGTCGGGCGCAATGATGCCCAGGCGGATGTCCGAAACGTCACCCACGCGATTCACGTGCGAGTGATCCATCGCGCCGGGATGAAATGCGGTGATCTGATTGTCATCCAGGTCGGTGATGATGAATGCCTGCGCTGTGAACGTTCCTTTGATCTCGCGCACACCATCGACTGCGATACCGTGTTCGACGAGGCGATCGCGATAAGCAGCGCCATCGTCGCCCAGCGTGGCCATGACGACTGGTTCGCCGCCGAGCGCCCGCAAGTTATAGGCAATGTTGCCGGCGCATCCGCCCCATTCGCGGCGCATTTCGCCGACCTGGAAGCACACCGAAAGCACATGCGCTTGCTCGGGTAGGATGTGGCGCACAAATCGGTCCGGAAACACCATGATGGTGTCGTACGCGAGCGAGCCGCAGATCAATGTGCGCATGAAGGGCCGAAAAGTCCCGGGATGCGGGAAAGACGATTTGGCGCGGCGAAGTGTACCGCGGCCGGCGCTTCGTAGCGCTAGCTTCTTACTTGGGGCCGCGTGGTCTCAAAAACGTAGCGAGCAGCCCCGAGCGCGCGAAGGCCCGCAGCGAGTCCCGAGACAGTACATAGACGTACAGCGAGGGATGAGCGAGGACACGACAAAGCGATCGGGGCGCGCAGTAGTTTTTGAGTCACGCGGCCGCGCCGTTGATGGATTCGCGACCGATATCGCGGACGATGTATTGCTGCCGGCGCGACACGGGCAATGTTTCCGGCACGCCGTTCAGCAGGACCTCCCAATGCGCGTCGCCATCGTTGCCGACGCGTCGCTCGAAGCCGCGCACGTGCTCGCGCGCGACGATGCAATTGCGGTGCACGCGAACGAAGCGCGCGCCGAATTCGTTTTCGAGCCTCGTCAGCGACTCCTCGAGCAGAAACTCGCGTTCGCGCGTGCGAATCGTGATGTACTTCAATTCCGCTTTCAGATAGATGACGTCTTCGATCGGAACGAGGACGACGCGCGAGCGCTCGGTAACCGACAGGAAACGACGTGCCGACGAGGGCAAATGAGCGAGCTTGTCGGCGGTGAATGGCTTCAAGCGCGGTACCTTCTGCAAAGCGGACAACAGGCGCTGGACGCGGACCGGCTTGACGAGATAGTCGACGGCGTTGACTTCGAAGGCCTGTACCGCATGTTCGTGAAACGCAGTTGTGAAAATGACAACGGGCGGATGGGCGAGCTTTAGCAGGTGTCGTGCCAGCTCGATGCCATCCATGTCGGGCATGTGGATGTCGGTGAGGACGAGCTCGGCGGGCGCCGATTGCAGCAAGTCGAGCGCTTCGCGGCCGTGTTGCGCTTCGCCGACGATCGACAGCGGCAATGCGCACATGCAGTCGTCGAGCAGCTCGCGAAGTCGCCGCCGTGCCGGAGCCTCGTCGTCGACGATCAAAACGCGCAGCGCAGTCTCACCCACGTGCCACCTCCGTTCCCGGAACGCCGCGCGGACCCAGCGTCGCACGCAATCGATGCGCGCCGTTGCGCGATTTCGCTACATTTCGTGTCGCTTCCTTAGCACTTGCCGCGGCCTCCGGCTTCTTCGTGCGATAGGGCATCCGGATATGCACTTCGTAACCTTCCTTCGTCGCGCGCAATTCGAGACTCGCTTCGGCATCGAAATGCAGCGCAAGTCTTTCGCGGACGTTGTCGAGCGCCATCTTGTTGCCCGATGAATGACGGCGCCCATTTGGAAAAATGGGATTCTTCAGTATCGCGTGAACCTCGCCCTTCGAGAGAAAGAGATTGATTGAGACCGTGCCCGGTTCGCTCGAAGGCTCAATTCCGTGGTAGACGGCATTCTCGAGCAGCGGTTGCAGCACCAGTGGCGGGACGAGCGCATCGCCGGGCATGCTCTTGACGTTCCAGTCGACAATCAATCGATCGCCGAGCCGCAGCTTCTCGAGGTCAAGGTATTGCCGGCATAGCAGCACCTCATCTTCGAGCGGCGCCAGATCGCGGTTGTCGCGCATCAAGACGCGAAAGAGCTCGGCCAAGTCCTCGAGCGCGACTTCGGCGCGTTGCGGATCGCTGCGAACGAGCGAAAGCACGGCGTTGATGCTGTTGAACAGAAAATGCGGCCGAATGCGGGCCTGCAACGCCTGGAGCCGCGCCTCGGTAATCGCCGGCGACAGCGCTCTTATGCGCAACTGAAAATAAGAAATCAACGCCAACGCCATCGCAAGACCGAAGATGAGTTGTCGCAAAAGCGAGCCAGCCTGCCCGGGCAACATCCGTTCGATCAGCATATGGACCGCGATTCCGATGATCACCGTCACGATCGCAATGACCGCGACGCCGATTGCATAGGATTGGCGCGACAACCACGGCGCTGCGAGCCACAAAACCGCGAGCTCGAACAGCAGATACGGCTCGACGTAGCTCGTGAGCGCGATCCACTCGTTGGGAAGTGCGTTCCAGTGCTGCTCGCGCGCAAACGCCGCGACCAGCGCCGCTGCATTGACCGCCAGCAGAATGCGCAGGATCGTACCGAGATTGCGCAGGTCAGGCAGCACGGGAAACTCCGCCTTTTGCCTTATAATTCCCCGCATGGTCGGAGGGGCATGCAAGCATCATGCCTGTCACGCCGAAAATCCGGCGGCCGCACGCTGACCCATTGCTTAAGCGAACTTCGACGTCAACGTAGGCTATTCTCGGCACGCGGCAAATCGGATGCAAGCCGCATAACGCCCGATCGCGCCATGTCAGCCGCAGAGTCTCCAAAAAACGACGACGCTCGCGATGAAGCGACGCCCGCCGCCTCCTCGCTGCCGCCTGGCGGCACCTGGTCCGGCCGTTTCACGGAACCGATGTCGCTGCGCATGCAGCGCTTCAATGCGTCCATCGATTTTGATCAGCGCCTCGCGCATGTCGACGTCGCGGCTTCACTGGCGCATGCGCGGATGCTGGCACACACGAACATCATTTCTGCCGACGACTTGCGCGCGATCGAATCGGGTCTCGCGCAAATCCGCGGCGAAATCGAGCGCGGCGAGTTTCAATTTGCCCGCGAGCTTGAGGATATTCATCTCAATATCGAACGACGTCTGACGGCGCTCGTCGGCGACGCGGGGAAGCGCCTGCACACGGCGCGCTCGCGCAACGATCAAGTCGCCACCGATTTGCGCTTGTGGCTGCGGGGCGCGATCGATGCGTTGATTGGGCAGCTTATTCAATTGCGCCGCGCATTCATCGATCTCGCCGAAGTACATGCGGACACGATCATGCCGGGGTTCACGCATCTGCAGGTCGCGCAACCGGTGACATTTGGACATCATCTGATGGCCTACGACGCAATGTTCGCGCGCGACGTCGAACGTCTCGTCGATTGCCGTCGCCGCGTCAATCGATTACCGCTCGGCAGCGCCGCGCTCGCCGGCACGAGCTATCCAATCGATCGCGAGCATGTCGCACACGCGCTCGGCTTCGAAAAGCTATGCGAGAACTCGATCGATGCCGTCTCGGATCGCGATTTCGCGATCGAATTCGAAGCGGCCGCCGCGGTCATCATGATTCACCTCTCGCGCTTCGCCGAAGAATTGGTGTTGTGGTCGAATCCGCGCTTCGGCTTTGTCACGCTGGCCGACCGCTTCTGCACGGGCAGCTCGATCATGCCGCAGAAAAAAAATCCGGATGTTCCGGAGCTCGTTCGAGGCAAGTCTGCGCGCGTTGTCGGCGACTTGGTCGCGCTTTTAGCGCTGATGAAGGCGCAGCCGCTCGCCTACAACAAGGACAATCAGGAAGATAAGGAGCCGTTGTTCGACACGGTCGACACGCTGGCCGATTCATTGGCGATCATCACGGATCTTGTTGCCACCGGCCTGAAGATCAATCGCAAGGAGATGCTTGCGGCGGCGCGCGAAGGGTTCGCGACCGCAACCGACCTCGCCGATTATCTTGTTCGGAAGGGCATGCCCTTTCGCGATGCGCACGAAGCGGTCGCCAAGGCCGTGCGCCACGCGGAAAGCAAGGGCCGCGATCTTGCGGATCTGCCGCTCAGCGATCTCGCGCGCTTCGCGCCGTCGATTGCCGATGATGTACTTGCCGTGCTGACGCTCGAAGGATCGGTCGCGAGCCGAAATCACGTCGGCGGAACGGCGCCGGCGCAGGTACGTGCAGCGATTGCCGCTGCGCGCCGAGCCATTACGGAAGATTGACGATGCCACAACGACTCGCGTTCCTGGGGTTGGGCGTGATGGGATATCCGATGGCGGGTCATCTTGCGCGCGCCGGCCATCGCGTGAGCGTCTACAACCGGACGGAGTTGAAAGCAAAACAGTGGGTGGCGGAATTCGGCGGCGCCGCCGCATCGAGTCCGGCGGAAGCGGCGCGCGACGCCGAGCTCATCATGATGTGCGTCGGCAACGACAACGACGTTCGCGCGGTTGCGTTGGGTGAGAACGGCGCGTTGGCTGGCATGAGCGCCGGCGCCGTTTTGGTCGATCACACAACTGCGTCGGCCCAGGTCGCTCGAGAGCTGGCAGGCGCTGCGAACGCAAACGGCATTGGCTTTCTCGACGCGCCTGTTTCCGGTGGACAAGCCGGTGCGCAGAACGGCAAGTTGACGATCATGGTGGGCGGTGATGCCGACTCGTTCGCGCGCGCAGAGCCCGTCATTGCAACGTACGCGCGAGCAGTGACGCTGATGGGTCCCGCCGGTGCGGGTCAGCTCACCAAGATGGTCAACCAGATTTGCGTCGCAGCCGTGATTCAAGGCCTTGCCGAGGGATTGAACTTCGCAGAGCGCGCCGGGCTCGATCCGTTGTGCGTGCTCGAGGTCATCAGCAAGGGCGCCGCCCAATCGTGGCAGATGGAAAACCGCGGCAAAACGATGGTGGCCGATCAATTCGACTTCGGTTTCGCCGTCGACTGGATGCGCAAGGACCTCGCTATTTGCCTGACCGAGGCGCGGGCCAATGGCACTGCGCTCCCGGTGATCGCGTTGCTCGACCAATTCTATGCGCGTATCCAGGCACGCGGCGGCGGGCGGTGGGACACGTCAAGCTTGATTCGACTGTTGCGCGACAGTCAAAACGAACAGCAGATCCCTCGCTCGCGCTCGGGATGACACCTATCAGACGGCGCGGTCGCCTTCGACTATTGCCAGGTCGAACGTGATTTCGGCGGTCTTCGCGAGCATGATCGTCGCGGAGCAGTATTTCTCCTTCGACAGCTTGACGGCGCGTTCGACCTGCTTCGGATCGAGCCCGTGTCCCGCCACGCGATAAGTGAAATGGATGCGCGTGAAGATCTTGGGCTCGGTCGCGGCGCGCTCGGCCTGGGCTTCGACGACGCAATCCACGATGGGCTGGCGCGCTTTCCTGAGGATCCATACGACATCGAACGCCGTGCATGAAGCGGCGCCGGCGAGCACGAGCTCCATCGGCCGGGTACCGATGTTCCGGCCACCGGCCTCTTCCGCGCCATCGATGACGATCGCGTGGCCGCTACCGGTTTCGGCAACGAAGCTGACACCCTCGATCCATTTGATCCGGGTCTTCATCCCAGGCAACCCATGGGAGCCTGTGCTCGGCGTAAGTCAGTCTTCACTCTAGCGCTGTATCGAATTTGGTGCGCTCTAGGCCTTTTTCGATGCTGCACTGCGCAAATACTCTTGCATTGTGCAGCGCAATATGGGACCATTACAACCGTTCGCGGACCCGCCGACCCTCCTTCGGCACCGCGGACACATTCCTCCATTCTCCTCCTATGGTGGAATCCTCGGCGCGGTCCTGGTGACCGCGCCTTTTTTTTGGATAACTGTACGTGATCGATCCGCCGACGCGCACGTCCCGCAACCGCCGTTTGGATTGACCGTCGCTGGCATAAGACAGTACAATTATTGGCTTTGCAAACGCTTCCGGATTACCAAAGGAATACCGAAATGAGGACCTATTCCGCCAAGGCCCAGGACGTCAAGCGGGATTGGTACGTCGTCGACGGTACCGATAAAGTGCTGGGCCGACTCGCCGCAGCAATCGCAGCGCGACTCCGCGGCAAGCACAAGCCGATCTATACGCCGCATGTGGACACCGGCGATTTCATCGTTGTCACGAACGTCGAGAAACTGCGCGTCACGGGCAACAAGGCCGAAGGGAAGCTTTATCACCGGCATAGCGGGTATCCCGGGGGCATCAGCACGACGAATTTTCAAGATATGCAGGCACGCTTCCCGGGACGCGCGCTCGAGAAAGCGGTCAAGGGAATGCTCCCCAAAGGGCCGCTCGGGTACGCAATGATCAAGAAGCTCAAGTGTTACGCCGGTGCGTCGCATCCGCATTCCGCACAGCAACCCAAGGCGCTGGATATCTGAATTAGCTCGCTCCAGCGAACGTTTTTAATCTCAAACGACTAGAACGCCACGATGATCGGCAACTACTATTACGGCACGGGCCGGCGCAAGACTTCGGTGGCGCGGGTATTCATCAAAAAAGGGTCGGGGAACATCGTCGTCAACGAAAAACCGGTCGACGAGTTCTTTACGCGCGAAACCGGCCGCATGGTGGTGCGCCAGCCGCTCGTCTTGACCAACCACGAAAAGACCTTCGATGTGATGGTCAACGTTGTCGGCGGCGGAGAATCCGGGCAAGCCGGCGCGGTCCGGCACGGGATCACGCGTGCCCTGATCGATTACGACGGTCAGCTCAAGCCGGCACTGTCGAAGGCCGGCCTCGTTACCCGCGATGCCCGGGAGGTCGAGCGAAAGAAGGTCGGCCTCCACAAGGCGCGCCGTCGTAAGCAGTTCTCGAAGCGCTAAGAATCCCGCTTCGACCTTACAAAGGCCGCCTTAGGGCGGCCTTTGCGTTTAATCCGCAGGCAAACGCCGGCGGGCTGTCGGTGCCATGCCATTGTCATAAGGCGTAATCGAGCGATAGAATCGATAGGAGCCAAGCCAGTCATGATCAAGATCGCAATCGTCGGCGGTACAGGCTACACGGGCGTCGAGCTGCTGCGGCTTCTTGCGCAGCACCCCAAGGCGGAGGTCCGCGCGATCACGTCGCGGAAAGAAGCGGGCACGAAGGTCGCCGATATGTTTCCGAGCCTCCGAGGCCGTTACGATCTCGCCTTTTCCGACGCGGCAGAGGCGCGGCTCTCGACCTGCGACGTCGTTTTCTTTGCTACCCCGCACGGCGTCGCGATGGCGCAGGCGCGCGAATTGGTAGGTGCCGGCGTCCGGATCATCGACCTCGCGGCCGACTTCCGACTCGCCGATCCCGCTGTGTTCGAACGCTGGTACAAGATGCCGCATGGCTGCACCGAGCTGCTCGCCGAGTCGGTGTACGGGCTTCCGGAAATGAATCGCGACGCGATCCGCAAGGCGCGAATCGTCGGCAATCCCGGCTGCTATCCGACCGCTGTGCAATTGGGTTTTCTGCCGCTCATCGAGGCGGGCGTTGTCGATACCGATCGCCTCATCGCCGACTGCAAATCGGGTGTTTCCGGTGCGGGTCGAAAAGCAGAGCTCAATCTCTCCTTCGCCGAAGCGGCCGACAATTTTGCCGCGTACGCCGTCGGCGGCCATCGCCATCTGCCCGAGATCGTGCAGGGCTTGAATCGGATGAGCAAGGCGCCCGTGAAGCTCGCGTTTACGCCGCATCTCGTCCCGATGATCCGTGGCATTCTCGCAACCCTTTATGCGCCGCTCAAAAGGGATGTCGATCTGCAAGCGCTGTACGAAAAGCGCTACGCGGGCGAACCATTCGTCGACGTGATGCCGCCGGGATCGTCGCCCGACACGCGGAGCGTTCGCGCCTCGAACACGCTCCGCATCGCCGTCCATCGACCGCAAGGAACCGATCTCGCGCTCGTCCTCGTGGCGGAGGACAACTTGGTCAAGGGTGCGGCCGGTCAGGCGATCCAGAACATGAACCTGATGTTCGGCCTGCCCGAGACGACGGGTCTTACCGCACTTCCGCTGGTGCCGTAGCGAGCGTTATGCCTCAGGAGAACGCAGGTGAAGCCACGGATCAGCCTCATTACGCTCAGCGTCGACGACTTGGAAGAGTCGGTACGCTTTTATCGCGATGGTCTTGGTCTGGCAACGCAAGGCGTCGTAGGGACACAGTTTGAATACGGAGCCGTTGCTTTCTTTGATTTGCAGGCAAATCTTAAGCTCGCACTCTGGCCGCGAAAGAGTCTTTCGAAGGACACCGGGTTACCCGTGGAACCTCGAAGTGCACTGGAGTTCAGCATTGGTCACATTGTTTCTTCAAGAGCGGAAGTCGATCGGGTGATGGAGCAGGCAAAGCGCGCCGGGGCTGTGGCCGTAAAGCCCGCTCAAGACACTTTTTGGGGCGGCTACGCAGGGTATTTCCAAGATCCCAATGGTCATCTGTGGGAAATAGCCTGGAATCCACAATGGCCCGTCTCGGATTGACGATGGCCTTTCCGATCAACTGGCGTCGGTTTCGTGCGCACTTCGGCATCAGTGCACCGAGAATGACGGTTACGACTAGCCTTCCGTGGTGGGAACGTAGCGCCGCGCTTCTCGCGCTCGGCGCCGTCATGGCCGGCATGCTGTGGTGGTCGTTCGGTGTTGGGCAGCTCTTCGGAAGCGCCCATCGCACGGACGTCGATGCGCAGATAGCGGCGCTCGAAACGGAGGCGAGCCGCCTGCGGAGCGACGCCAGCGCGCTGCGGGTGCGCTATTCGCAGATGCAGAGCGATCTTGCGATGAGCCGTGGCGCGCAACAGGCGCTCTCACGGCAAATCGCGGATCTGACAGCCGAGAATGCCGCTCTCAAGGAAGAAGCAACGATTTTGCAACGACTGATCGGCGATACGGGAAAGCAGACCGCCCTTTCGATCTCGCGCCTCTCGGTCGAGCGCGACGCTGAAGGCGCCTATCGCTATCGGATGCTTGTCGTCCGCGACGCCAGTCCGCGCAACGATTTCGAAGGTCATGTTGCTCTTGAAGCAGAGTTGCGCTCAGCCGAGACCGGCGCGCGGCGAACGCTTATCCTGCCAGACGACGAACCCGAAACCCGACCAACGCTCGCGCTCAAGTTCAAGTATTATCAGCGCGTTGAAGGCATGCTTCACGTTCCGCACGGTGTTCGGCTGACGGCACTGACCGCGCGAGCGTTTGAAAACGGCAGCAGCGGCGCGCGCGTTACGCGTACCTTGACTAACCCGTGAGGCGCCCCATGTTCGGAAAGAAGGAAGTGCAACCTCAAAAACGGATCGACGGCTTGATAGCCGCCGGAACGACCGTCCGCGGCGACATCATTTTCGGTGGCGGGCTACGCATCGACGGTACCGTCGAAGGCAGCATTTCGACGCAGAACGGCGATGCCGGCACGGTCGTCATCAGCGAACAGGCGCAGGTCGACGGCGAGATCAAGGTTTCACACGTCGTCGTCAACGGCACGGTACGCGGGCCGATCGTCGCCGACGACTACCTCGAGTTGCAGGCGAAAGCGCGCGTTGTCGGGGACGTCACCTATCGCAAGCTTGAAATGCAGCTCGGCGCGGTGGTACAAGGGCGTCTATGCCATAACGAACCCGGCGTCGCCTCCGTGGTCGAACTTAAACGCGCGCCGGCCGAATCCGGCGCCACTGGAGCAACACGATGAATGCAATGACCGAAATGCCGGCGCCGCTGGTTTTCACCGATGCAGCGGCGGCGAAGGTAAAGACGCTGATCGACGAGGAAGGCAATCCCGACCTCAAGCTACGCGTTTTCGTCTCCGGCGGCGGCTGCTCGGGATTTCAGTACGGCTTCACGTTCGACGAGGTCGTCAACGACGACGACACGGCGATGCAGAAGGATGGCGTGACGCTCCTAATCGACCCGATGAGCTACCAGTATCTGGTCGGCGCCGAAATCGATTATCAGGAAGGTCTCGAGGGCGCGCAATTCGTGATCAAGAATCCGAACGCGACCTCGACCTGCGGCTGCGGGTCGAGCTTCTCAGCCTGATCCTAGACTAATCGCAACGCCGAGACGGGGCCTTCGTGGCTCCGTTTCTTTTGCATGCTCGCAAAAAGCAAATCATTGTTCGAAAGGCAGCGGACAGGGCGCGGCTTAAGCGCTCGGATGTCCGCAAGCGTGGTTTCCTACGGGGCGCATCCGACCGATGGAAGGATGCGCGCGAGCGGGCCATCAGCGTCGACCCAACGCCGCCGGACGCTCGCGCCACCCGTGACGGAAACCGCGGACATTCGCGCTCGCCGCGCCCTGCCCGCTGCCTTCGAAGCGCCGGTGCCGACGCGACACGATGGCGCTCCGTTGGGCGCTTCGCATCATCACCGCGCGTCGAAGCGGGGTGAGCCGCTGCGCGAGGGGCGCCTGTGGCGCAGTCGGCGAAGCGGGCGGCGCGGCCGTGTCGGCGGCGTTGGGTCGACACTCGCGGCCGCGCCGAAATGTCCCGCTTTGACGACGTGATTTGCGCCACGCCGAAGCCCGAGCGCAGCGGCTCATCCCGCTTCGAAACGAATGAGGGGTGTGGGGTTACGTGCCCCGATATCGAATGCGATAGATCGCGCCGGCTAGATCATCCGACACGAACAACGAGCCGTCAGGCGCGACGCTGACGTCGGCCGGTCTGCCCCAGACGCGTCCGTCCTGCAGCCAGCCTTCCGCGAATGG
>DASXSP010000119.1:0-19827 GCA_036505865.1 Casimicrobiaceae bacterium | reverse complement strand
CGCGGCGTGGCATAGGTCGTGACGGCGCTTGTCTCCTCCAGGAATTGTCGAGCCCGCAATCCGGCGGCGAGCGCCTCCCCGAACGATTCGCCGAGACGCTTCAGCGCCTTCGGCGGAAGCTCTTCGGTAACGAGCTCGACGACGAGCGTCGCAGTCGTGGTCACGCGGCGATCTTTCGGTGTGCATCCGGCAGCATCGGAAAGCCCAGCGCCTCGCGCGAATCGACATACGCCTGCGCGACGAGACGCGATAGATTGCGAATGCGCCCGATATACGCCGCGCGCTCGGTGACTGAGATGGCGCCGCGCGCATCCAGCAAGTTGAACGTGTGCGCGGCCTTCAAAATCATCTCGTAAGCGGGCAACGGCAACTTCGCCTCGAGGAGGCGCTTCGCTTCACCTTCGAAAAAGCCGAAGAGCTCGAACAGTTTCGGCACATCCGATTCGTCGAACGCGTACCGCGATTGCTCAACTTCGTTCTGGAAGTACACGTCGCGGTAGGAGATGCCGTCAGCGAACTGCAGGTCGTACACCGATTCGACGTTCTGCAGATACATCGACATGCGCTCGAGACCGTAGGTGATCTCGCCGGTAATCGGATTGCAGTCGAGGCCGCCGACTTGCTGGAAGTACGTGAACTGCGTGATCTCCATGCCGTTCAGCCAGACTTCCCAGCCCAATCCCCACGCGCCGAGCGTCGGATTTTCCCAGTCGTCTTCGACGAAACGGACGTCATTGGTTTTCAGGTCGAAGCCGAGCGCGGCGAGCGAGCCGAGATAAATGTCGAGGATGTCGGGCGGCGACGGTTTTAGAACGACCTGGAACTGATGATGCTGAAACAGCCGATTTGGATTCTCGCCGAATCGCCCGTCTTTAGGCCGCCGAGAGGGTTGCACGTACGCGGCGCGCCACGGCTCCGGACCGAGTGCCCGCAAAAACGTCGCCGTGTGCGACGTGCCGGCGCCGACTTCCATGTCGTACGGTTGCAGAAGTGCACAGCCCTGGCGGTCCCAATACCGCTGGAGCTCGAGAATGATTTGCTGGAACGTCTGCATGTGGATTGCCGTGTGTGCTTGACGAGTGGCCGGATTTTACGGGATCACCAAACGCGCTTGCGTGCATACCACAACGACACTGCCGCGAGCATGAACGCAAGGCCCACCGCCAACCAATCGGCGACTTGCTGGTAGGGCGTCGCGCCCACTCGGCCCTGAATCGTCACTTCGAGCACGCCGGATTTGAACCAAGGAAGGAACGCGATGACGCGACCGTCGTGTCCGATCGCGGACGTGATGCCGGTGTTCGTCGCGCGAAGCATCGGTCGCCCGAGCTCGAGTGCGCGCATTGCGGCAATCTGATTGTGCTGCCACGCGGCAATCGAATTCCCGTACCACGCGTCGTTCGTCACGTTGACGAGGATGCGCGCCGATCGCGCCCCATCGATCAATTCACTGCCGAACGCATCCTCGTAGCAAATGTTGACCGCTACATAAGTTCCGGCGACAGAAAGCGGTGCTTGCATCGCTGCGCCCGGCGTTTGGTCGGCGAGCGGAATCGCCAGCACGCCACGGATCAGCCAACCGAGGACCGCCTTGCCCGGGATCGTCTCGCCGAACGGCACGAGGTGACGCTTGCGGTACAACTGCAAGTCGCCGCTGCCGAGCGTCACGACGGTATTGAAGTAACGCGGCTCGTCGTTGCCAGGTAACGGCGGTTCGGCCGTGAACAGGCCCAGCAGAAGGTCGCCGCCGCGTGCGCTGGCCGTGCGCACCAAGTGCAGCAGGACGCGATCGGGGACTTCGTCGGAGAACATCGGATATGCGCTTTCCGGCAGAACGATCAGCCGCCCGCGACTCTGTTCGACCAGGCGCGCGTAGATGTCGAAGGTTCGCTCGCGAAACTCGGGATCGAACTTGACCTCCTGCAGGACGTTGCCCTGGACAAGCGACACCGCGAGTGGTGCGCCCTCGGGACGCGTCCATTCGAGCCGCAAGAGCGCACCGCCGCCGAGATAGAGCGCCACACACACCGCGATCGCGATAACGGCGCGGCGCCTTTGACCGACTACAACTGCGTCGTAGATCAGGGCGACCATCGCCGCGATCAACGCGACGGTGAGCGACACCAGAAATACGCCGCCGATCGGCGCATAGCCGGCAAGAAAGCTGCCGGGAAGCTCCGCGTAGCCGATTGACAGCCACGGCATCCCGGTGAAGAGGAATCCGCGCAGCCACTCGCAGACTGTCCATAGCGCGGCCGCCACAATTACGCGCGAGACCGATCGCTCGCGCGTGAACCTTACGGTCACATAGCCCGCAATCGCCGGCCAGAGCGCCAGATAGCCAACCATTGCGGCCGTCGCGATGATCGCGATCGCCGTCGGCATTCCGCCAAACGTCTCGAGCGCGATGTAAACCCACGAGACGCCAACGCCGAACAATCCGATGCCGAATGCGAACCCCGTTTCGGCAGCCGCTTGCCGCGATGACGCGCCATTCCACAGCGCGAACAACAACGACAGCGTCAGAATCGGCAGATGGGCGGCGCCGAACGGGGCGAATCCGACGACCGTCACGGCACCGGCAGCGGCTGCCACGGCGAGCGCGAGAGCGCGCGCAGTCGTCATCGATTGCGCAACGTAGCGAGCTCCTCAGGCCGCCGCTTCTTCGCGAGGCGGCGGTGCGACACGTTCGACCTGCAACGTATGAAGGCGGCGGCTGTCAGCACGCAGCACGCGGAAACGGAAGCCGTCGAGCGTGATTGCTTCGCCCCGTTTCGGCAGCCGACCGAATGCCTTCAGCACAAGGCCGCCGACGGTGTCGAATTCTTCGTCCTCGAACGACGTACCGAAGTGCTCGTTGAAATCGGCGATTTCCGTTTGCGCCTTGACACGGAAGCGGCCGTTCGCCTCGGGAATCACGTTGTCGACCGACTCGTCGAAATCGTACTCGTCCTCGATATCGCCGACGATTTGCTCCAGCACATCCTCGATCGTGACGAGACCCGATACGCCGCCATACTCGTCGACCACGATTGCGATGTGGTTGCGGTTGGCGCGAAATTCGCGCAACAGGACGTTCAAGCGCTTCGATTCCGGCACGAAGACCGCGGGTCGCAACGTATCGCGAAGCACGAAACCTTCGGGCCGCGCGTAATAGTTGAGAAGCTCTTTGGCGAGAAGGATTCCGATCACGTCGTCCTTGCTCTCGCCGATCACCGGGAAGCGCGAATGTTTGGTTTCGAGGATCAGCGGCAGAAAATCCGGCGGCTCGTCATCGATCGACACGCAGTCCATCTGCGCGCGCGGGATCATGATGTCGCGTACCGTCGTTTCCGAAACCGACAGCACGCCCTCGATCATCGATAGCGCGTCGGCGTCGAGCAATCGCCGCTCGAACGCGCTCCTCAGCAGGTCGAGAAGCTCGCCGCGGTCTTCCGGCTCGCGCGTCAAGAACGCGGAGAGCCGCTCGAGCAGCGTCGGGCGTTCGTCGCGTTTATCGTCAGGCTCTTCCATCTATCGTGCCGGACCGGCGTACGGATCGGGATAGCGGAGGGCACGGAGCAGCGCCGCCTCGCGCGCTTCCATTCGTGCCGCGTCGGCTCGCCGGTGGTGGTCGTAGCCCTGCAGATGCAGCATGCCGTGGATGACGAGGTGCGCGCAATGCGCGCGGAGCGTCTTTCCTTGCGTTCTCGCCTCCCGCGCAAGGACCGGCACGCACAACACGATGTCGCCGGCCAGCGGGACAACATCATCGTACACGAACGTCAGCACGTTGGTGGCGTAGTCCCTGCGACGGAAGCGCGCGTTGAGGTGGCGCCCTTCGCGGCGACCCACAAAGCGCAGCGTCACCGCAAGGTCGCGCTCCTGGGCGGCTTTGACCCAACGGCGCAACGTCGCCCGGCGTGGCAATCCCGCAGCGTCGGTGTGGAAGTGGACGTGGAACGAAAGGTAAAGTGGGGTCCTTCCCACTTTCAAGCGCCGTCGCGGCTGGCCATGTCATGCCGCTCGTACGCGTCGATGATCTTCTGCACGAGCGGATGCCGAACGACGTCGGCGCTCGTGAAATGAACGAACGCGAGACCGCGCACGCCCGAGAGTATGCGTTCACCTTCGATCAACCCGCTTTTCTGGCCGCGCGCGAGATCGATTTGCGTGATGTCGCCGGTGATCACCGCTTTGGTGCCGAAACCGATTCTCGTCAAGAACATTTTCATCTGCTCGGGCGTCGTGTTTTGCGCTTCGTCGAGGATGATGAACGAATGGTTGAGCGTGCGGCCGCGCATGTACGCGAGCGGTGCCAATTCGATCGTGTTGCGCTCGAAAAGCTTTGCCGCCTTGTCGAAGCCCATCAAGTCGTAGAGCGCGTCGTAGAGCGGACGAAGATACGGATCGACCTTCTGTGCGAGATCGCCGGGCAAAAACCCCAGGCGCTCACCCGCTTCCACGGCGGGACGTACGAGCACGATCCGCTTGACGGTATCGCGCTCGAGCGCATCGACCGCACAGGCAACGGCCAAGTACGTTTTACCCGTTCCCGCCGGCCCGATCCCAAACGTGATGTCGTGCGCCTGGATCGCCTTCAAATACGCGATCTGATTCGGCGTACGCCCATGCAGGTCTGGGCGGCGCGTACGTAGTGACGGCAGCAGATCGGACTGCTCGCCCGACGGTGGCGAAACGCGCGGCGCACCGCGGGTCGCGATCTCGACGAGGCCAAGCTGTATATCGTCGACGGATAACGGCTTTTCGGCGCCGGCATAGAAGCGCTGCAGCACCTCGGCGGCGCGAGCCGTTTGCGGCGGCATACCTTCGATCGTGAATTCCGGACCACGATGCGAGATCGCGACATCGAGCGCCGCTTCGATCTGGCGGAGGTTGGCGTCGAGCGGCCCGCAAAGATTGGCGAGTGCGCGGTTATCGAGCGGTGCAAGCGTCAGTTCTTCGGCGCCGCGGCGGATCATTGGACCCCCACGCTTGGATCCTCACACGGCCTGGCGGACGAGCGGCGCCTTCAGCGCCTCATCGAGCTGCGTGAGCGCTTCAGCCAAGTGCGCGCGCGCTTCTTTCGAGTAGGCCGGGCGGTTCTGCGCAGCGGCGATCTCGCGGCGCAGCGCCTTGGCGTCCTCGCGCTGCAGCGAGCGTGCATCGGCCGGGATCGATCCTGATGGGCGCAATAACGCGTTGGCCACGCGCTGCAGATGCTCGCGTTGCAAATTGCGCCGCAGCGGCGTGATATCGCGACCGGTCTTCAACTCGCTCCAGATGGAATCCTTGAGCGTTGCGTAAAGCTCGGAGAGCCGAAGCGTCTTGCGCGGATCGGCCGATTTGACTTCGCTGTCGAGAATCCGCTGCGCCACGCCGTCGCTCATCAACTGGCCGAGCACCTTTCGTTGGGCGGTCAACACCTGCGTGCCGAGTGAGTAATCGACACTGGACGGCGACAGACCGGTGTCGTAAATGTCGTTGCGATCGAGCCAATCGACCTGCATGCGGCGCATGAACTCCGGCTTGAAGCGGAAGCTGTCTGCCGCGAAGAGCCCGTCGGCAATGATGCGTAGCGCCTCGCGCTGCTTGGCGGAATCGACCGGCGTGAGCGGCGCCCGCGGCGATCCGGCGTGGTCGCGTAACGTCGTGACGCCGCCAATGTATTTCGCGATGTTGCTCGATGCGCCGCCCATCGCGATCAGGCCGCGTTCGACGACCCGGCGATACACCGAATAATTTTCGCCGTCCTTCAACTCGCGCGATTGCCAGCGATCCCACATCTCCTGCACCAGCGTGAAACGCCGGCGCGCAAATTCGAGCGGATCATTGCCGAGATCCGCCTGGTTCGCTTCGGGATCGATCGCGAAGGCGGCGTCCTCGTCGGTCGCGAACGCAAGGAGCGGTTCGCTGCTCTGCGCAGCGATACGCTTCAATTCCGCGGCCTCGCGGTCCTGCGGCACGTCCCGATAGCCGTATTCGATCGCCCAATAATCGTAAGGGCCGAGCGTCGTCTGGCCGTATGCGCCTTGCGCCGACCCTTTTTGCGCGATGTTGATCGCGTTGTATTCCATCACCGAGCCCGCGACGCCGTGCGTCTTCGTGAAGTTCGGGTCGTCCAGCTGCTTTTGCGTGTAGACGGTCGATGCGCGGAAGTTGTGGCGCAATCCCAGCGTGTGTCCGACTTCGTGCATGACGACTTCCTTGAGGTCGTCCAGCACAAACTGCTCGGCCTCGGGGCTATCGGGCTCGATATCGCCGCGTGCTTCGAGTAAATCCATCGCGAAGCCCAGCTCTTGCGCCGCGTAGTCGTCAGCTTGGCACAGGTACTCCGAATGCTTGAGGAAACCCTTCAGCGCCGATGGCGCGGCAATCTGCTCGACGCGCTGGAAGCGACGATTGCGGAAGCGAACGGGATCGATGCCGATGTCAGCGTCGAGGATCTCGCCGGTACGCGGGTCCACCTGCGACGGACCGATGCCGCCAAACGACGGCCGCGCGGTCGTCATCCATCGGATCGAGGCATGACGGACGTCGAGCGTATCGAAATCGGCGTCGTCGGGTTGAACGCGCGCCTCAACCGCATTCTTGAAGCCGATCCGCTCGAACGCCTTGTTCCACTCCAGTACGCCCGCGATGATTGTCTCGCGATATTTTTCCGGGATGTTCCGGTCGAGCCAAAAGACGATCGGCTGTTTGGGTTCGGACAACTCCGCCGCCGGGTCTTTCTTTTCCAGACGCCAGCGCTGAATGTAATTGAGGCGCGGCGATATCTTGTGGTCGTCGGCGAAATCGAAGCGGCTCGTTACGAAATAGCCGATGCGATCGTCGGCAACGCGCGGATGCATCGGGTTGTCCGGCAACTTGGCGAAGTTGTAATAGAAGCCGAGAAAGAGGCTTCGAATATCGGGAATCGTCGCCGGCGGTTGCGCGACCGACGGCCCTCCGCCGGGCGGCGGCTGGATCACACGACCGAGCGCGTAATGCGCGCTCACTTCAACGCCGAGCATATCGGGTGTCGCGCGCGTCTTGACGATGCTGGAATTGCGCGAATCGAAGCTGTACATCTGCCGATATGTCCGTTCGAGAAAGCCATTGGCGCCGGGGATGTCGGAGAGCATGAGCTGATTCAGATCGATCAGCACGCTCTTGCGCTCGGGGTGCGGCTGACTTGCCAACGGCACGGCAGCGACCAGGCTGTCGGTGAATGCTTCGGCGACCGCGCGCGCCTGGGGTTTGCCCTGGCTTGCGAAATAGACCTGATTCTTGGCGACGAGCTGTACCGTGCTGCCCATCTTGTGGAACTCGACGATGTCGCTGTCGCCCATCAGGCCGCCGTAGATGAATTTCTCGCCCAGGCCACGGCTCAAGTTCCAAGAGAAGAAAAATGGACGATCGAACTGGTCGGGGGCGATTTCGATCCACGTCTTGTCGTCTTTTTGATAGACGTGGAAGAGTCCAGGCGTTTCCTTCGCGTCCTTGATCACGTCCGCGAACGGTTTTTGCGATTGGGCTGCAGCGGCGGCAACCGAAGCCGCTGCTGCGGCGCCCGCGGCAGCGGACGGCGCCCCGGGAACATTGGCACTGCCCGGTGAGGTGCCCTGCGACGCGGGCGAGGAGGCAGCCTTCGTTGCAGCCTGTACGGCAGCCGCGGCAATCGCCGCTGTCTCGGTGGTCTTGTCGGCCGACACGGTCGCGCAACCGGACATGACGAACGGCGCCGTCGCGGCAATCGCGAGGGCTAGACGGGTAACGCGTGGACGCGGCATCTGAAAACTCCTCAAAAAAACAGCCCGCGGAACGGTCATTACCGCGGGCAGCTACCCTTTGATCGTCAAAACGCTACAAGTTCCCCGCGCAACGAATGAGCTTGCGCGGCGACGATAGCCACGTCGACGTAAGTGTTGGTAAGTACCGCGTCGCCTTCGAAATTGACGACGCGATTGTTGTCGGTGCGCGCCTGAAGTTCGCCGGCGTCTCGTGTAGCGGGTCCAGTGACAAGCACTCGCTGCCGGGACCCGACCATAGCTTCGCTATAGGTGCGATATTGCGCATCGACGAGCGATTGCAAGCGCGCGAGCCGCTCCTGAGCGATCTCGCGTGGAACCTGGTCCGGAAGAGCCGCCGCGGGCGTTCCAGGCCGCGGACTGTAAATGAAGCTGAAGGCGCCGTCGAAGCGAATGTCTTCGATCAGCTTCAGCGTCGATGCGAAGTCGGCTTCGGTTTCGCCGGGAAAGCCGACGATGAAGTCGGATGTCAGCGACAAGCCCGGCCGCACGCGGCGCAAACGCCGGACGATCGAGCGGTATTCGAGCGCTGTATAGCCACGTTTCATCGCGGAGAGCACGCGATCCGCGCCCGACTGCACCGGCAGGTGGAGGTGAGAGACGATCTTGTCGATCCGCTCGAACGCGCCAATCAATCGCGGCGTCATTTCCTTAGGATGGGACGTCGTGAACCGGATCCGCTCGATGCCCGTCATATCGGCCAAATGTTCGAGCAGCGTCGCGAGGTCGGCGATTTCGCCGTGTCCCATCGATCCGCGGTACGCGTTCACGTTTTGGCCGAGGAGCGTCACTTCGCGCACGCCCTGATCCACCAGGTCGGCGATCTCCATCAGCACGTCGTCGAGCGGCCGCGACACTTCCTCGCCGCGCGTATACGGGACGACGCAGAACGTGCAGTATTTGCTGCAGCCTTCCATGATCGACACGAACGCTGCCGCGCCGCTGACCGCGGGAGGCGGAAGATGATCGAATTTTTCGATCTCCGGAAAGCTCACGTCGACTTGCGGCACGCCAGTCGTGCGACGCGCGCGAATCATCTGCGGAATACGGTGCAGCGTTTGGGGACCGAAAACGATGTCGACGTACGGAGCGCGCCTGACGATGCCGGCGCCTTCCTGCGAAGCGACGCAGCCGCCGACGCCAATGACGAGATCAGGGTTACTCGCTTTAAGCGCGCGCACGCGCCCCAGGTCGTGGAACACGCGCTCTTGTGCTTTTTCGCGCACCGAGCATGTGTTGAAAACGATGATGTCCGCGTCGTCGGGACGGTCAGTCAACGCAAGCCCGTCTTCGGCCGCGAGCACGTCGGCAATGCGGGCCGAGTCGTACTCGTTCATCTGGCAGCCGAACGTCCGGATATAGAGCTTGCGAGTCACGCGCGCGACGTCAATTGAGGGCGCGAATTATAGCAGCAACGCCCTGCGAATTCGCTCTGCGGACTGCCGGACGGTTGCAAGCGCCGACGGACGCACCAAGGCGGTAGAAAGCGGTAGAATTCCGCGCAGCAGGTGTCGGTGGCGAATTCGTCGTCGCCGATGAAACGGGAATGCGGTGATCGAGAGCTCGCTCTCGTATGCCGCGGCTGCCCCCGCAACGGTAGGCCGGTGCGGACCGCCTCGTGATGCCACTGCGCAAATAGCGCGGGAAGGCAGGCGGTCAAGACCGGCAAGCCCGGAGACCGGCCTGCAACCGGCCCGCGCTTGATAAGCGCCGGACCGGAACGTGACCGCAACGCGGGGAGGCGTTGTCGCCGTCGCGATTCGTTCGGACGTCGTTCGCGTTTGAACGTTTCGCTGTTGGCGCATCAAGTCACCCATCTTCTTCGCGTTGCCTCTATGGCACGCCGCGCGGGGTCGCGCGGCATGACGCGGAGAGGGCGGCATGAACAAGAAGACGATCGCGAGAGTCGGGCTCAGCGGAACTTTCGCGAGCCTGCTCGCTTGGATATCGGTTGTCGATGCGCAAGCGCTCGCGGAACGGAGCGCGAAGGCCGGTGTGCTCGATCCGATCGTCGTGACAGCGTCGCGCACGCCGCAGTCGCTCGCTGAACTGCTGTCCGATGTCACGGTAATCGAGCGCGATGAGATCGCGCGTGCCGGTGTCGAGAGCTTGGCGGAGCTGCTGCAACGACAGCCCGGAATCCAAATCACCCAGAACGGCGGGCCGGGCGCGACGTCGGGCGTGTACTTGCGTGGTGCGAACACCAATCAAACGCTGGTTCTCATCGATGGCGTGCGCGTGTCGTCCGCGTCGGTAGGCGCTACCGCCATCGAAGCGATTCCCTTGGAGCAGATTGAGCGGATCGAGATTGTCCGTGGTCCTGCATCAAGCCTTTACGGATCCGACGCGATCGGCGGCGTGATCCAGATCTTCACGCGGCGCGGCTCCGGTGCGATGCGAGCAAGCGGAGGAATCGGATACGGGACGTACGACACGCGCTCCATCGACGGCGGCATTTCGGGCAGAACGGGCGTTTTCACCTTCAGCGTGCATGCCGGCTTGCAGGACAGCAACGGCTTCAACGCCATCGTCAATCCGGCGAATTTCAGCTACGACCCCGATCGCGACGGCTATCGGAGCGAAAGCGTCACGGCGAGCGCGGGGCTCGAATTGGCCGCCGGTCATGCGCTTTCGGCGACGTACCTTCGCAACCGCCTCAACAATCAATTCGATGGCGGCGATGCGTTCGACGATCGAACGATCACGACGCTCGAGAGTGGCAGCGTTGAGCTGCGCGATCGGTTGTCGTCGACGTGGGTATCGCGTCTCACAGCAGCGATCGGCATTGATGAATCGGTATCGAAAACGGGCTTCGGCGATTTCCCGTTTCGCACGCAGCAGCGACAGTATGCGTGGCAGCACGACATCACGCTCGATCCCGGCCTGCTGACGCTCGCGTTGGAACGGCGCGAGGAGCGCGTCACGACGGACTCGGCGTTCGCGGTGACGGAGCGGAATACCGATTCTGCAACGGCCGTCTATGTGTGGCGCCAAGATCCGCAGGCGCTGCAAGTGAATCTGCGCTACGACGATTCGAGCCAGTATGGTGGCAAGACGACGGGTTCGGTGGCCTACGGTTATCGCCTCGCACCCGAATGGCGAATCACCGCGTCGGCCGGCACGGGATTCAAGGCGCCGTCATTCAACGATCTTTATTTCCCCGGCTTTTCGAATCCTGAACTCAAGCCCGAGACGTCGCGCAGTGCCGAGATCGGCGCGCATTGGGTGCGCGCGTTCGACGTGGCCGGACAGTCGATTGCCGTCGAAGCGCATGCGATCGCGTGGCGCAATCGGGTCCGCGATCTGATCGTGTTTGCCTGTGACGCGGATTTCAACTGTCTACCGCGCAACATCGACAATGCGACCCTTGCGGGCGTGACGATTCGCGGCGATGTAGCGTTTTCGACCGTTTCGACGTTGTCCGGCTCACTCGACCTGCAATCGCCTGAGAACGACGCCAATGGCAATTTGCTGCCGCGTCGGGCGCGTCGCTACGGCGTGATCGCATGGTCGCAGCAGGCGGGCCCGCTGCGATTGGGCGTCGAATTGATCGCCTCGTCGTACCGTTACGACGATGCCGAAAACACTCGCCGCCTTCCCGGATACGCCCGCGTGAACGTCACTGCGGAATGGCCGATCGCTTCGGCCTGGACCGTTTATGTTCGCGGCGACAACGTCTTCGACCGCGAGTATCAGTTGGCAGCCGATTATTCCACTGGAGGCGCACGCTTTTTCGTCGGCGTACGTGGACGGTTATGAAAGTGGTGCGCAGCAGGCCGCTAAGCCAGGCCCTCTGCGCGATGCTCGCGCTCGTCAGTTTGCTCAGCGCTCCGATCGTTGTCGCGGTGGAGACGGTCGACGATACGGGGACAGCGGTGGTGCTCACGTCGCCGGCGCAGCGAATCGTGAGCTTGGCTCCGCATGCCACCGAGCTCCTGTTTGCGGCGGGCGCGGGCGCTCACGTTGTCGGCGTGATGTCCGGGTCGGATTTTCCAGCCGCCGCGGCGCAACTTCCGATCGTCGGCAACGCGAACGCGCTCGATCTCGAACGCATTTTGGCGCTTCGCCCCGACTTGATCGTCACATGGTCGTATACGACGCCGGCGCAGGTCGATGTGCTGCGCGGCCAAGGCATTGCCGTTTTTACGACGCACCCGCGGACGATCGACGGTATCGCGCGGGATATCGAGCGGCTTGGAGCGGTGGCCGGCACCTCCGCGGCTGCGCATGAGGTCGCGCAGCAGTTTCGCGCACGCCTCACGGTGCTGGCAGAGCGCGCCGCGACTAAGAAGCGGGTGCGTGTTTTCTACCAAGTGTCCGATGTGCCGCTCTATACCGTCGGCGGCGAGCATCTGATCACGCAGGCGCTTGCGCTGTGTGGCGCGCAGAACGTTTTCGCGCCGCTCGCGCTCCCGGCACCGGAAATCAGCATCGAGGCCGTTTTGGCGGCGCATCCCGACGCAATCGTTGCGGGGACGGCAGCCGCTGTGAAGCCGCCGTGGCTCGCCGACTGGAAGCGTTGGTCCGAAATGCCGGCCGTTCGGGGGAACCGATTGTTCGTTGTCGATGCCAATCTCTTACATCGTCCGGGTCCGCGTTTTATCGACGGTGTCGAGGAGCTGTGCAACGTCGTCGAACGCGCGCGGAAGTTGATGTGAACTTGCGAAACGGCGGACCCGCCTATAATTGATTCAAGGGGCCTTGAGACTCTCGGCGCCACCGCATCATGAGCAAAGCATTCAGTCAGGAAGAAACGACGTTTGAAGAAGACGACGCGCCCGACGAGCCGTCGCCGCTGCCCGTTGGCGCCCGCAACTACATGACGCCCGGCGGGTTTGCGCGTCTCAAGAGCGAGCTTGACCGGTTGACGACGCACGAGCGACCGGAGCTCGTAGCGACGGTCGCGTGGGCAGCGAGCAATGGTGATCGCTCCGAAAATGCCGATTACATTTACGGCAAAAAGAAGTTGCGCGAAATCGATCGGCGTATTCGTTTTTTGATCCGGCGCCTCGATCTCGCAGAGGTCGTCGATCCGCTCACTCGGCGTGATGAGGACAGCGTCGACCAGGTTTTTTTTGGCGCCACCGTTACGGTGCGCGGCGCCGAAGGCGGCGAGCGTACGGTGAGCATCGTCGGCGTCGATGAAATCGACACTGCACGCGGCTACATCAGCTGGGTGTCCCCGATGGCGCGTGCGTTGCTCAAAGCGCGCGAAGGCGAAACGGTGCAGCTACGCACGCCGGGCGGTGTCGAAGAGCTCGAGGTTATTGCTGTCCGGTACGAACCGCTGGCGACCGGCGCTGAAGCCCTCTCCGCCGGATAAACGGTCGCATCCGCGATTGACGTGCGCCGCGCGCGACCCCTATAGTTGTCGCCATCTTTGACCTCTGCGATGGATACCGACCTCGCCGCGCTTGAACAGCGCTTGTCAACGCTGCTTGCGCATACGCGCTCGCTGCGGATCGCCAACGAGACGCTGCGTAACGAGCTCGCCCAGATGCAGGCACGTAACCGCGACCTGGTGCTCCGAGTGCAACAGGCAACGGTGCGCCTCGACGCGCTGCTCGCGCGGATTCCTGCGGAATGAGGACCCCCACGCTTGCGGCCGGAGTGGCCAATGCGGCCGCTGCGCTGCCCTCAGAGGGGGAGCAGTTCGCGCCTTGGGTCGGCCCTGCGGCGCGAACGATCGTCAAATGAGCAACTCGTTCAAAGGCGCGTCGCTGACACTCGATGTCACGATTTTCGGTCGCGAATACAAGGTCGCCTGCAATGAGGACGAGCGCGCGGAACTCGCGGAAGCGGTCGCCTATCTCGATCGAAAGATGCGCGAGATCCGCGATCGGGGCAAGGTTGCCGGCATCGACCGAATCGCCGTGATGGCGGCGCTCAACATCGCGCATGATCTCTTGCGCGAGCGACAGGCGAACCGTGTCGCGATGCAGGTGTCGCAGCCGAACGCGATTGACGAAGACGGCGCGCGGCGTAGAATTCAAGCGATGCAATTGGCCATCGATCAGACGTTGGCCAGCCAGGAAAAGTTGTTCTAGATTTTAGTTCCAACCTTCATTCCCCTGCGGTGTTTGAGTTCGCCATAACTCTTTGATCCATAGCTCGCTGAGCGAGGTTGCTTTTGCCTTTGCGAACCGGTGTGCGTTCCCACGCGGAAGCGCCTGAAGGTTCCGGCAGGCGACCATTCTTGAACCGAGGTTCAAGAGAACGGTGGACACGGCACAGGCGGGGGACCCCTTCTTAATTGTCGTTCGCTTGGCCCCCCTTATACGAAGAGGGCCAAGCTCACGGAGGTTACTTCTGACGTTGATCGTGCGGAACGGTGACCTCGACCGTCTTCGTGGCCGTCAGGCTGTTCGCAGGATCCGAGCACGCTAGCTGCATCGTGTACACGCGACCGTTCTTGTCCTTTCCGCTACGGTCCGCTCGCAGGCTCACGCTCATTGCTCCGGTGATCTGCGAATCCGACGCGCCGGCCCCGTCGGTCCCCGCGACGCTGACGACGTTGCAAGAGATATTGCTGCAGGTATCCGGCGCGACCACCGATAGCGAGACAGGCACCATGTTGCCGTTTGGCGGCCACAAGGTCGCCTGCGACGGCGCAACCTTCGAGTTTGCAAGCGGGAACGAGTAAGCAGCGAACGTCGCCGGCGGGTTCGGAACGCCGCGCGTCACGCCGTTCTGGCGCAGGCGTGCCAGCTCGCTGTTGCTGTCCTCGCACAGCAGCGTGCGGTCCTGGATCATCGCATTCATTGCCGCGATCACCTGCTTGTCGTACACGTCGAAGGTTGGATAGCGTTCGGCGACTGACGGACGCGGATCGCCCGTGGCGACTCGCGCGGCCTGCGTCGGCGCGAAGGGGATGTTCTGGCCCGATCCTTCGCAGCCGTCGTTTGCCCACGCACCTCGACGCAGCGCCCACCCTGTGTACGTCGCCAGCGGCACCGTCACGTCGGCGAGCTTCAGGCCGGCGATGTCATTGCCGTCACTGTCGGTGGTTGGTGCAAAGCTCGGATAGATCGGACCGTTCACCGAAACGATCGGAACCGCCGTGTTGATCTCGATCGGCGGCGTGATCACCGCCGGGAAGGTCGTCGGAATGCCACTGGTGTAGAAGCTCTCGCCGACCGCGTAGCGATACCGAGTCGACTTGAGCCCGGTGTACGTGACCTTGCCGTTGGGCGTCTCGAGGAATGGATCCGGAATGTTGGTCGGGAATCCCGTATTGGCGGGGAGCGCCATGGTTCCGTCGGCAAGCTTCGGCACGCGGCTGTCCGGCGCGACGACGCCGGCGGTCGCCCATTTGTCCAGCGCAAGGAACAACGCGCGCTGCACCGGCGACGAACTTAGCGGATTCTGGTTCTGCTGGCAATTGCCGCGCGACGTACCGCTGCCCGTGCCGTGCTGCATGCTGGTCATGAAGTAATTGCGCGTGTACGGAGAATCGGGAAGATCCTTCGCGCCGTCCGGCGTCGTGTGGAGCAGCGACGCGCTCTTGACCCAGTACTCGTTCGCCGAATAGATCTCGACGCCGAGCGGGCACGTCCCGGTTGCCTCGCATTTCGCATAGCGGCTGTCCGTCTTGCCGGTGAACGGATCGGTCGTCGGCACGTTCGCGAACGGGAACAGGTTCTCCATGTAGAGGTGATCCTGCCGGTTGCGCTCGGTACGTCCGGATTGGGAGAACCGGTAGTTCATCCCGATGCCGCTGCCCGCGGAAATCCACTGCATGTGACCGTCGAACACCTTTCTGCCGCTCTCGTCTTCGTTGAATCCGAAGCTGCGGAAGTCATTCAGCAGGCGTCCAGGTTGCGAAGAGATCTCGGTATAGATCCGCGTGATGTAATTGGCCAGCGGATTGGCATGACCCGCATCGTCGGCCGTCGCGTACCTCAGCCAGGAGTTGATGTCCCGCACGGCCGCGAATCCGAGACCTGCCACCGTCGGGTCCTTCGCGGTGTATGAGAACTCGTAGATGTCGTTGGCGACGAAATTTGTGCCGGCCGGCAGCAAGCTGATCGCCGTTCCGGTCGCGTTATATGTCCAATTCGCAGTGGGAACGACTTGAGCCACGTCGTCCATGTGGACGCGATGGGTCAACGTCGCCTGATTCTTGTCCAGCGTGGCCGCCGGGTAGTTCAACGAGATTGAAGCGCCGCCGCCTGCGCTGTATTCGTAGGCCGGGCCGGTCACGTCGGAGCCGTTTGCATTCTTGGCCAGCGGTATCGCGACTGACGCCAAGAGGTTGGTACCGAGGTTGGCGAGCGGAACCAGCGGTTCCCAGCCGCTCCAGATCAGCGTGTACCCGCGCGGCATCAGGAACGAGTTGGCGAGTATGGTCGGGTCCGTAATCGTCGCCGGGTCGTTGCCGCCGCCGCTGACACGACCTAACGCGGTCCATGTCTTGCCGCCTCGATTGGGTGGCTCGTACATCACCTTGCCGTAGCCGTTGAGACTATGGTCGACCGCACTCAAGTTGACCGGCTTGAGAATGTAGAAATTGAGCAAGTACGCAACTTTGCCGCTGGCAGTCTTCCCCGGCTGACCGGGAGCGGCCTGCGGTTGAGCAAGTCCGATGTCGACAATGACCGCGTTCCTGCGGTCGTTGGGATCGACCTCGGCGTACGCGACGCCGGTGATCTTTTCGTACTGTCCCACGCCGGGCCACGAGTAGCCGCCGAACGCGATCGTGGGTGCGCTCAACTGAACGCTGACGACGCGGCCCTCCGCCGCTGGAATGCATGTCAGAGCGCCGGCCGCCAAGGCGCTTGCGATGTACAGACTCAGCACGTTGCGTTTCGCTGGCGGCGACGCGCGCGATAAAGCTCGATTTTTTGCAACCATGATTTCCTCCAATGTGAAATAGCTTGTTTGTTGTGCCTTCTGCGCCACGACTCCAATGCCCTCCAGCATTTTGTACATGCGAGGCGTGGGGCGAAGTTGTTGTGAGGGTCAAGGATACGAAGATCGACCCGCAACGAGTTTCAGCCTACATCAGGCGTTACGAATGTCAACCAGACGCGGCATACTTCTCGAGTGACGAGTTGTAAGGTTCCTTTCAATTCGCGATAGAAAATCGCAATCGCGGATTCGCGAACGCGACTTCGCCTTCATGATACGGTTGGAAATCTATGCGCTACTGGCTGAGGAACGCACCGATCTTCTAGCCGTTCGCTGGAGAGCCGCGCCGGTGCTAGATTCCCAGCGATCGTCTATATCGCGGTGCCCGCCCGAATTGCGCTACGGGTGTGAAATCGGGTGTAAAACAAAGTCGGCTGGGTGAATGCTGACGTAGCTGGTTTCACGCAAATGTGGCTTGGCGTTTCTTCTTTGCTCGCCGGCGGTAGCGCTATACGACAGGCCGAGAGATTATGAACGCCCAGTGGTTCAGTGGGACGCGCGGTGCGGGAGTGAACTCTCCGTCCGAAAAGAGATCGGGCGTATCAGCCGTGGCGAGCGATCGACAAAACTAAACCCCCTCCAACATCAACACCACCGTGGAAAAGGTATTGCATATAAACCAAGTGAATGGCCCCTTCGCCACCCGCGCGCGTGCCGCGGAAATCGCCTTGATGGACTTAATCGACTTGCCGGAATTCGTTGAGCTGACCGGAGTCGGCGTTGGGGACTACTCGATCTACCGAGTGGACAGGGAAGGTATTTCACTTCGGGCGAACGAACACCTTGCCGACTTAGCGGTGGCCGAACAAAACGCCGTTCTCCAAGCAACACGACGTCTTACGCTCGTTTTCCCGTGCGCGCCCTCCATATTCATGAAGTGGTATGACGCGACTCGCGGTGAGGCCAACGAGGGCGAACCCGTCGGGATTAGCGATTTCCCGTTAGCGAAGGGATTCGCTGAGGAGCTCAGGCGGTTCGAGGGATCCGCGCAGCACAGCGCGGGGCCGTCCGTTCCCTCAGGAGACATAGTAGCGGCATTCCGGGTGGAGACGGACAAACGCGCAAACGCGAAGTGGTGGGATTACCGACTCCGCGATCCCGTCAAATACCGTTTGGCCGAGGCGCGGGCACTTGCCGGCAGCGCTCAACGGCCATCACGTTGGTATCCCACGCTCGTGGCAGGATGGCTTCTCGACCGAGAACACCTTGATCGTGACGCGGTGCTTCGTGCGATGCGCCAAAACTTCCCGGGTTATGACGTCGACCTACTAGGCTAATGCCGCGCCAACGCCGCAGAAAAACGGCGGCATTAGAAATAATTCCGTGGCGGAAATCGATGGTTCTCCTAGGACGCTGCGGACGCCCTGACCTGCGGCAATAGCGCGGCAGATTTACTGTGGGGGCGCTGTGTAGCGCTTACGGAGAATCAGCCATGCAAAGTCAGTACGCTTTCCCCCCAGCAAGTCCCCGCCGGTTGCTTCGGCTCCCCGAGGTTAAGAATCAAGTCGGCCTTGGTCGAAGTGCAATTTATGACCAAATCAAGCAGGGGCGATTCCCAGCGCCGGTGCAGCTCGGTCCGCGTGCAGTGGCGTGGCCGTCCGATCAGATCGCGGCATGGATCGATGCACGCATCGAGTCCGCTCGTGGCAACGCGACACCGCGGAGGGACGCATGAATATCTTGCACACAGAACAATTTGACGGCACGCCGACGTTAGTGCCGGCAGCGGGCGACTGCGACATGCTCGCCTCCGCGCTTGCTTATGCGCGCGCCGGACTCGCAGTGTTCCCGATTCACACACCCGATCCAATGGGGAACTGCAGCTGCGGCAAGGCGAATTGCTCCAGCTCTGGCAAACATCCGCGGACGAAGAACGGGCTGAAAGCGGCCACAACCAACGAGCTCGAAATTCACCGTTTTTACCGCGACGCACCAGATGCAAATATCGGACTACCGTGCGGCGCGGTGAATGACATCTTCGTGCTCGATGTCGACGGCGTCGAAGGCGAAAGTTCACTAGCACGCCTCGCCGAGCAATACGGACCACTGTCCGCGACTCGAAAAGTCTTGACCGGGAAGGGATACCAACTCTTCTTCAAATATCCGGGTTACAAGATCCGCACGGCCGCACCAATCGATCGAGGCTTTCCGGGTCTGGACAGTCGTGGTGACGGAGGCTACGTCGTCGCGCCACCGAGCTTGCACCACACGGGAAAGCGATACGAGATCGATTCGCAGTTCCCCAAGGAAATCGCCGAGGCTCCGGCGTGGCTCATTGACTTCATCAACCGTCGGCCCCCCAAAACGCCAGGCGCGGCTGCGGCGAATGCGGACCACGATGACTTCGACGAGGGATCGCGCAATTCGAGACTGGCCAGTTTAGCGGGCTCTATGCGCGCTCGTGGCATGACATTGGAGGCGATACAAGCCGCGTTGCTTGCGACCAACATGCAACAGTGCAATCCACCGCTATCGGATGACGAAGTCCGAGCGATAGCACGCAGCGTCGCGCGCTATGCACCTGGTGCGCCGAACGACGTGCTTGGTACCCTTACTGACGCAGGTAACGCGGATCGGTTCGCGCGGCGATGGGGCGAAGACCTGCGATACGTGCCGGAACTGAAGGGCTGGCTAATCTGGAATGGTGCTTACTGGCGGCGTGATTCCGTCGGCGCGGTGATGGAGATGGCCAAGGTCACGGCGCGGGAGATCTACGCGGAGGGTAGCGTTGTCGAGGACAGCGCTGTTTGCAAGAAGATCGCGGCGCACTCCAACGCCAGCCAGCAGGCTGCGCGACTAAAGGCGATGTTGGAGCTCGCCGAGAGCATTCCGGCGCTCGTGGTGCCGGTGGCGAACCTCGACGCCAATCGGTGGCTGCTAGGAGTTGAGAACGGCACACTCGACTTGCGCCAAGGATGTCTGGTGCAGGCGAAGCGAGAGGACTACATCACTACGATAGCCCCCATCGCGTTCGACCCGGAGGCCGAATGCCCAATGTTCCTGAAGTTCTTGAACGAAATAATGGGCGGGAACGGGAACATGGTGGCGTACCTGCAGCGCGCCTTCGGCTACGTCTTGACCGGCGATATTTCTGAGCAGTGCCTGTTTTTCTTTTATGGAACCGGCGCGAATGGCAAGAGCACGCTTC
>DASXSP010000118.1:0-17451 GCA_036505865.1 Casimicrobiaceae bacterium | reverse complement strand
TGTCCATGCATGCCTTCCGAATGTCGCGTTCCCGTACGCGACCTCCGCATGCCTATAATCTCCCTCCCGACAGCCGCAGCGAAGCGGCCGCGTTTCCCGGAGGACGTTCGTGATCACCCGTACCGCAACCGCATTCGCGGCGACGCTGTTCGCCGCTGCCGCCTTCGGCCAGGGCGCGCCCGCGGGCTATCCCGCCGATTACGCGCAGACCATCGCCGCCGCCAACAAGGAAGGCAAGGTCGTCATCTATAGCGCGCTCGACACCAAGGCCGCGCAGCCGCTGATCAAGGACTTCAACGCGCTGTTCCCGAACATCAAGGTCGAGTACAACGACATGAACTCGACCGAGATGTACAACCGCTTCATCGCGGAAGCGGCGTCGGGCCAGGGTTCTGCGGACGTGATGTGGAGCTCGGCGATGGACCTGCAGGTGAAGCTCGTCGACGACGGCCAGGCGCTCGCCTATAAGTCGCCGGAGGCCGGCAAGCTTCCGGGCTGGTCGGTGTACAAGAACCAGGCCTACGGCACCACGTATGAGCCCGCCGTCTTCATCTACAACAAGCGCCTCGTCACGGCCGACGAAGTGCCGGCGGACCATGCCGCTTTCGCCAAGCTCATCAACACCAAGGTCGACAAGTTCAAGGGCAAGGTCACCACCTACGACATCGAGAAGAGCGGCGTGGGCTTCATGTTCGTGGTGCAGGACACCAAGTACTTTCCCGGCATGAAGGATCTCGAGAAGGGCTTCGGCGCTTCGAGCTACAAGGTGTACTCGAGCACCGGCAACATGCTGGAAAAAGTCTCATCGGGTGAGCACCTGTTGGGCTACAACGTACTGGGCTCGTATGCGCTCGTGCGCGCGAAAAAAGATCCGAATCTGGGCGTCGTGTTGCCCAAGGACTACACGCTCGTCCTTTCGCGCGTGATGTTCATCGGCAAGCAAGCGAAGAATCCGAACGCTGCCAAGCTCTGGACCGATTACGTTCTTTCGCAGCGCGGCCAGAAATTGATCGGAAGCGACGTCGAGCTCTTCTCGATTCGTAACGACGTCGATGCGGAATACACGGCGGCGAGCTTGAACAAGCAGCTTGGCGCGAACGTAAAGCCGATTCCGGTGAGCGCCGAGATCGTCACGTATCTCGATCAGAAGAAACGGCTCGAATTCTTGAGCAATTGGAAAGCTGCTCTGGCGGGGACGAAGTAAACGACCATTCGTGCCGGCGCCTAATCTTTAAGTCGCCGCGTTCGTTCTGGGAGGCTTCATGGCCACCGTCGCCAACCCGCCAGCGCCCGTTGTCGGCGCGTCCGGCATCGCGGCATTGCTTGCGCGGGTTCCGCGAGCACTGACGATTATCGTGACGGCGGCCGCGGTGTTCGCCCCGCTCTCGCTCATCCTCTATCAAAGCTTCTTGTCGGCGCCGTTCTTCGACGCGCGCAAGACGTTCGGGCTCGACGCGTACGAGTTCATCTTCGCCGATCCGGATTTCTGGCAAGCGCTGCAGAACTCGATTCTGATCGCCGCCGGAATGACGTTGATCGCTGTGCCGCTCGGCGCCGTGCTCGCCTTCGTGATGGAGCGCACCGATTTTCCAGGCAAACGGTGGATCGAGCCGATGTTGCTCGTGCCGAGCTTCGTCTCGCCGATGGTGCTGTCGTTCGGCTTTGTCGTTGCCGCGGGGCCGGTCGGCTTCTATTCGGTTTGGGCGACGGAACTCTTCGGCGGCATCCCATGGGGTCTCTACTCATTGTCCGCAATGTCCGTCATCGCCGGGCTCACCCACGTACCGAATGTTTACATCTACGCGTCGTCGGCGCTCAAGAGCTTGGGTTCGGATGTTGAAGAGGCCGCGCGTGTTGCCGGAGCATCGCCGTTTCGCGTCGCCGTCACGGTGAGCCTCCCATTGATCATGCCGGCGCTCTTGTTCTCGGCCGTGCTCGTATTTTTTCTTGGGATCGAGCTGTTCGGCCTCCCGCTCGTGCTCGGCGATCCCGAAGGTCATCTCGTGCTGTCGACGTACCTGTACAAGCTGACGAACAAGCTCGGCACGCCGTCCTATCACTTGATGGGCGCGGTGGCGATTTGCATCGTGGCGATGACGTTTCCTCTCGTGCTGCTGCAGCGCAAGCTGCTGCAGAACGCGCGCAAGTACGCGACGATCAAAGGCAAGGCCGGTCGCATTCGCGAGCTGCCGCTTGGCAAATGGAAATGGCTCGCGGTTGGATTGCTCGGGGTCTGGCTGTTTGTGAGCGTGATCGTGCCGCTCACCGGTATCGCGCTACGCGCGTTCGTCACCAACTGGGGCTTCGGCGTAAGCCTCGCCGAAGCGTTCACGCTCGATAATTTCCGCGCAGTTTTCGACGAACCGACGCACGTTCGCGCGATCTGGAACACGATATTGATTGGGACCGTCGGTGGCGCGATTACTGTCGCGTGCTACACGGCGATCGGATTCGCGACGCATCGGCGCAACGACGGCTGGTCACGCGTCGTTGACTATCTCGTGCTGGTGCCGCGCGCCGTGCCCGGGCTTTTGATTGGCCTCGCATTTTTGTGGGTGTTCCTGTTCTTCCCGCCATTGACGCCGCTGCGGCAGACGATCTTCAGCATGTGGCTCGCGTACACCGTCGTGTGGCTCGCGTATGGAATGCGACTCATCTCCTCGTCGCTGATGCAAGTCAGCACGGAGCTGGAGGAGGCCGCTCGCACCGTCGGCGCGAGCCGGGGCAGGATTTCGCGCGAGATCACGCTGCCGTTGATCCGCCACGGATTGATCGGATCGTGGCTGCTCGTGTTCATGATTTTCGAGCGCGAGTATTCGACCGGCGTGTATCTGCTTGCGCCGGGTACCGAGGTGATCGGCGCGCAATTGGTGTCACTGTGGCAGGGCGGCGCGATCGACGTCGTCGCCGCGTTATCGTTGATCAACATCGTGCTGGTCTTCATCGGTCTCGCCTTCGCGCTGCGTTTCGGCGTGAAGCTTCGCGATTGAATCGAAACCAAGGATTCGCATGGCCGAGCTCACTGTCGAAAACCTGCATCTCGCATACGGCGACAACCCGATCCTGAAAGGTGTCGCGTTGACTTTGAATCGCGGCGAGGTGGTCTCGCTGCTCGGTCCTTCCGGTAGTGGCAAGACAACGCTGCTGCGCGCGGTTGCCGGCCTCGAAGTACCGCATGAGGGATCGATCAAGATCGGCGACAAGGTTCTCTTCGACGGCGCAGGGGGCGTCGACATTCCCGCCGAAGGCCGCAACCTCGGGCTCGTGTTTCAATCGTATGCGTTGTGGCCACACAAGACTGTGTACGACAACGTCGCCTACGCGCTTAAGCTCCGCAAGATCACCGGCGGCGATATCAAGAAGCGTGTCAACGATGCGCTGGCGCAGCTTTCGCTTGATCATCTCGCCGAGCGGTTTCCACATCAGTTGTCCGGCGGACAACAGCAGCGGGTGGCGTTAGCGCGCGCGCTTGTCTACAACCCGCCAGTGATCCTGCTCGACGAGCCGCTATCGAATCTCGATGCGAAGCTCCGCGAGGAAGCGCGCGCGTGGTTGCGCGAATTGATCGTGCGGATGCAATTGTCGGCGCTGTGCGTGACGCATGACCAGGGCGAGGCGCTCGCAATGTCGGATCGCATCCTGTTGCTGAACGGCGGCAAGATCGAGCAGCAGGGCACGCCGCAGCAGATGTACAGCAATCCGGAATCGCTGTTTACCGCCGACTTCATGGGCAGCAACAATCGGCTTACCGGTCGGATCGTGGAGATCCGTGATGGCGCGGCGCTGCTCGAAGGCACTGGATGGAAGCTGTGGGGCGCGGCAAAGCCCGGCGCGAAGTCCGGCATGCCGGGTGTGGGCATGATCCGACTCGAACGGATTCGCGTGGCCGAAGGACCGGGTGAAAATCGTCTCGCCGCGGATCTATCGACGTCGATGTACCTCGGCGACAAGTGGGAACACTTGTTCGCGCTCGGCGAAGACCGGCTGCGTGCGTACGGCGACCGCCCGCTAAGCACGGGACGCCACTGGCTCGAAGTACCGAAGGCGGAGCTGTGGGTGTTCTGAAGAAGCCTCGCGGCCGGCGACCATCCGAGTTTTTTGCTGCAGGAAATAATTCGATGTCCGATCCTGTTTGCCTTTGAGTTGACCTGGCCGAAATGCCGGGGTCGGCGACGGTGAGCGCAGGTCGTTGTCATAAGGAGCAGACCCGCCACCGCTCACAATCGCTTTATCAACACCCTTAAAAAGGAGCGCACGATGATCAACAGCAGGAGGCTATCCACCGTTTTCGTGGTGCTGGCGACGAGCGTCGCCGCTGCGCCAGCGTTGGCCCACGGCAAGTCAACGTTCGCCACGACCTTGTCGGGCTACAACGAAACGCCGTCGACCCTCAATTCACCGGCGAGCGGGAGTTTCATCGCCAAGATCAGCAAGGACGAATTGTCGATCTCATACACGCTGAGCTACAGCGATCTGCCGACCAATGTCTTGCAAGCGCACATCCATTTCGGACGGCCGGGGCTGTCCGGCGGTGTAGTGCTGTTCTTGTGCACCAACCTGGCGCCGCCCGCCGGAGTGCCCACGCCCCCGCCGTGTCCACTTACGTCGGGATCCGTTTCCGGAACGCTGACCTCCGCCGACGTGATCGCTGTGGCAGGCCAAGGTATCGACCCGGGCGCCGCCGGGTTCGCGGAGATGATCAACGCACTGCGCAATGGGGCCGCGTACGCCAATGTGCACTCAACGCAACGACCGGGTGGCGAAATTCGCGGTCCACTCGGGAAGGTACCCGACGACGATGAAGAAGACGACGATTGACGCTTGAGGGAGCTCGAGAGTCACGGCGGGCCGGAAATTCCGGCCCGTTGCTTTTTTTTCCCTCGCCCGGATCGTCAGAGCATCGGCAACTTGAGCCCTTTTGCCTTCGCGACCTCGATCGCTTTTTCGTAACCGGCATCGGCGTGGCGCATGACGCCCGACGCTGGATCGTTCCACAACACGCGGGCAATTCGTTTTGCGGCGGCATCGGTGCCGTCGCAGACTATGACGACGCCGGCGTGCTGCGCATAGCCCATCCCAACGCCGCCGCCGTGATGAAACGATACCCACGTTGCGCCGCCGGCCGTGTTCAGCAACGCGTTCAACAACGGCCAATCGGATACCGCGTCTGACCCGTCCAGCATCGCCTCCGTTTCGCGATTGGGGCTCGCGACCGATCCGGTATCGAGATGATCGCGGCCGATGACGATCGGGGCCTTGAGCTCGCCGCTCGCGACCATCTCGTTGAACGCGAGTCCCGCAAGATGGCGTTCGCCGAGACCCAGCCAGCAAATCCGCGAGGGCAACCCTTGAAACGCAATTCGCTCGCGCGCCATGTCGAGCCAGCGATGCAAATGTGCGTTCGCGGGAAAGAGCGCCTTCACCTTGCGATCGGTCTTGTAGATATCTTCCGGATCGCCGGAGAGCGCGACCCAGCGGAACGGTCCCCTGCCCTCGCAGAACAACGGCCGAATATAAGCCGGAACGAAGCCGGGAAAATCGAAGGCGTTCGCAATGCCTTCGTCGTGCGCGACTTGCCGGATATTGTTACCGTAGTCGAATGTCGGAATGCCTTCGGCGTGAAACGCGAGCATCGCGTTGACATGCGCTGCGATTGACCGCTTTGCGGCCGCCGTGAGCTCATCATGCCGGGAAGGATCGCGCTGCGCCGCTTGCCACTGCTCGACGCTCCAACCGGCCGGGAGGTAACCATAAACCAAATCATGCGCTGACGTTTGGTCCGTCACCACGTCGGGACGAACGCGCCGTTCGACGAGAAGGGGGAGAACCTCGGCGGCGTTGCCGAGCAAACCAATCGACGCCGGCTTCCGTTTTGCGCAAGCGGTGTGGATTTGCGCAAGCGCGTCATCGAGATCGCGCGCCTGCCAGTCGAGGTAGCGTGTTCGCAATCGCATCTCGATTCGCGATTGCTGGCATTCGATTGCCAGCATCGATGCGCCGGCCATCGTCGCCGCGAGCGGCTGTGCGCCGCCCATGCCCCCCAAGCCCGCGGTGAGAATCCATTTGTCGGCGAGTTGTCCGCCATAATGCTGCCGGCCGGCTTCCGAAAACGTTTCGTACGTTCCCTGCACGATGCCCTGGCTGCCGATATAGATCCACGACCCCGCCGTCATCTGGCCGAACATCATCAAACCGTTGCGATCGAGCTCGTTGAAGTGTTCCCAGGTCGCCCATTTCGGCACGAGATTCGAGTTCGCGATCAGCACGCGGGGCGCATCGCGATGCGTCTTGAAGACGCCGACCGGCTTGCCCGATTGAATCAGCAACGACTCATCGTCTTCGAGCGCCTTCAATGCCGCGACAATCGCGTCGAAACATTCCCAGTTGCGGGCGGCGCGACCGATGCCACCGTAGACGACGAGCTCGCTGGGATTCTCGGCGACGTCCGGATCGAGATTGTTCATCAGCATCCGCAGCGGCGCTTCGGTCAGCCACGATTTTGCCGACAGCGTCGCGCCGCGAGGCGCCCGAATCACGCGATCGGCACGACGCGTCCAGTGTTGTACCCCCACGCTTGCGGCTGTTGCCGCTGCGCTGCCCACAAAGGGGGCGCAATTCGCGCCTTGGGACGGCCCGGCGGCGCTCATTCGGCACGACCACGTTGCAGCACGTTCCCACTCCTTGCACAATGACTTTTGCTCACGCGATTCTACGCCGTGTCTGCAGTCACTACGCCTCTCACGCTGACGTATCTCAACGGCCCCGACGTGGCGGCGTTGGCGCTGACCAACGATGAAATTCTTGCCGCAGTCGAGGATGGATTGCGCGCGCAAGGTCAGGGCCGTACCGTGATTGAGCCACGGATGCATCTGGTCCCGGATCGTGACATCGACGGACATCAAATCCGCGGCCATTTCAATGTACTGCGCGGCTATGCTGCGCCGCTCAAACTCGCCGGCGTCAAAATCGTTAGCGATTACGTCGACAACTACACGCGCGGTTTGCCTTCCGAGATGGGGCTCCTCAATCTCTTCGATCCCCATACGGGTCAGCCTGTCGCAATCATCGACGCCGCGGGCTTGACCGACATGCGCACGGGCGCCGTTACGGCGATTGGCGCGAAGCATCTCGCTCGCAAGCAGAGCCGCGTGCTCGGCCACATCGGTGCGCGCGGCACTGCGTACTGGAATGTCCGGCTTCTCGATCATCTGTTCGATTTCGCGGAGATTCGCGTTCATTCGCGGCGTCCCAAATCGCGCGACGCCTTTGCGTCGCGGCTATCGCACGATCTGCAAAAGCCGGTTATCGCGGTCGACGATTGGCGCTCGTGCGTCGTCGATGCTGACATCGTCGTCGAGGCGTCGCGCCTCGAACAGCCGACGCCGCTTCTGAAGACCGAATGGATCAAGCGGTCTGCGTTCGTCGTGCCGTATGGGACGATGAGTGCGGTGGAGCTATCGCTGACCGATATCATGGACAAGCTCGTCGTCGACGATTGGGGCCAATGCAAGTCGGGACCGTTCGGCGCATTGCGCGCGCACGTCGAGATGGGAAAGCTATCGGAAACGACGCTCCATGCCGAATTGGGCGAGATCGTCGCCGGCAAGAAGAAGGGACGCGAACGCGATGACGAGACAATCCTCCTCTGGCATCGCGGCCTGTCGTTGTCGGATATCGCGCTTGGCGCCGCGATGCTCGACAAGGCCGCGCGACTTGGAATCGGCCAGACGCTGCGTTATCTCTGACCGATGATCGCCAACGCGCGGATGTACGCGCTCAATGACGCGGTCGCAGCTATGTGGAAACGCCTATTCGAATGGGTCGCCGGCGACGCCGGCGTTTCCCTTGACGTCATCGCGCACCCGCCACCCCTTCCGCTTGGCGATCTTTGGCGGCGAGACGATCTCGGCTGCGCGCTGATGTGTGGATTCCCATGGGCGACGTGGAGCAGCCCTCGCGAACGCCCCGTTCCGCTTGCGGTCCCCATCCTTGCGCCGCCAATCTTCGAAGATCGACCGATTTACTGGACTGATATCGTCGTGCGTGCCGATAGTCCGTTTGCGTCCGCGGGCGATCTCGCGGGCGCCCGTTTCGCGTTCACCGTCGAGGATTCGCAAAGCGGTTATCAGGCGCCGCGGCGTTTTTTCGCCGAGCGGGCGCGTGCGGCGGGTGAGCGCCTATTCCGTGCAGCGGTGGGACCGTTGTATACGCCGCGTCGCGTGGTCGAAGCGATTATCGGCGGCGATGCCGATGCCGGACCGCTTGACGCGTGGTGGCACGCGCTGCTACGCCGCCATGAACCCGAGATCGCCGCGCGTTTGCGCGTCGTGGCGACCACGCCGCCTGCGCCGATTCCGCTCTTCGTAAGCGCCGCTGCGATGCCTGACGCCGAAAAGGATCGACTCAGCGCAGCGTTTGAAAAAATTTCCAATGCCCGGGAGCTTGCCGATATTCGCGATGCATTGCTGCTCAAGCGTTTCACTCGGCCCACTCCCGACGATTACCTATCGTTGGTCGAAGGCGCGCGTCAAGCCGACGCTCTCGGTTATGATCGGCTGCAGTGACGTCATCTACGGACGCCTTCATGTCGCGAATATCACCTGTCGTGCGCGCTCTGGCGCGAGCCTGTTTTGGTCTTCTCGCATGCACCGTCGGGTACACCGCGGCAGCGCAGTCGGCGTATCCGAACAATTCGGTTCGCATTCTCGTGCCATTTCCACCGGGCGGTCCGGCCGACGCGCTTGCCCGCATCGTTGGCGAAAGATTGAGTCAGTCGCTCGGGCAACCATTCGTCATCGAGAACAAGCCGGGAGCCGGCGGCAACATCGGCATGGAGCAAGGTGCGAAGGCACCGCCCGACGGCTACACGTTGACGCTCGCCGCGGTGGGCAATCTGACGATCGCGCCGTCGCTCTATTCCAAGCTGCCCTATGACCCGGCTAAGGACTACGCGCCGATCAGCGTGCTCGCGACAGTGCCGAACATTCTGATTACCGCGCCCACCGTGCCCGCCAAGACGCTCCGCGACTTGATCAGGTTAGCGAAGGCGCGTCCGGGTACGCTCAACTTCGCGTCCCCCGGCAACGGCAGCGGTGCGCACCTCGCCGGGGAGCTCTTCAAAAGCATGGCCGGGGTCGACATCGTGCATGTTCCGTTCAACGGTGTCGGTCCGGCAATGACGGCCGTGCTCGCCGGCGATGTGCAGATCTTCTTTGCGCAGAGCTCGGCTTCGCTGCAGTACATCAAAACCGGCAAGGTCACGGCGCTCGCCGTCGCCAGCGCAAAGAGAATTACGGCGGCGCCGGAATTGCCCACCCTCGCCGAGGCGGGGCTTCCCGATTTCGAAGTGACATCGTGGTACGGATTGGTGGCGCCCGCTGGCACGCCATCCGCGATCGTCGAACGCTTGAACAGCGAAATCGTGAAAGCGCTGGCGAGTCCGGAGGTGCGCGAGAAGCTTGCCGGACTTGGCGCAGAACCCGTCGGAAGCTCACCCGCCGAGTTCGCAGCGATGCAAAAGAGCGAAGCCGCGCGTTGGGCGAAGCTCGCAAAGGAAGCAAATCTGCGGGCTGACTAGATGTGCGCCAGCTAGCGCCGGCGTTCACTTTCTTGTCTTGTCATGCGTATTCCAGCGGCATAGACTGCTGGAGGATCGGAACGGTCTGGCGTTATGTTCCGCCGCGATCGTTTCGATACCGAAACCCGTTACCTCCACGGAACGGGCGATTCGTGCTCTGTACCGTCCAACAAAAGAATGTCAGGAGGCAGCTCATGAAACGGAAACTCCCCTTTACGGTTTTGCTTGCAGCGACGGCGTTGGCGGGGATTTGCTCGCCAGTCCGTGCGGCGGACATCGACACGCAACGTCTCGTCGACGCAGACAAGAATCCCGCCGACTGGTTGACCTACCACGGCACGTACAAATCGTGGCATTACAGCGACCTCGACCAAATCAATGCCGACAACGTCAAGAACCTCAAGGTCGCGTGGTCGCATATGACGCCCCGCTCGACGCGCGGTCTACAGTCGTTCCCGCTCGTCGCCGACGGCATTCTGTACTACTCCGGATCGCACAACCAACTGTTCGCGCTCGATGGCGCGACCGGCGATCTCATCTGGGCGTACAAGCACAAACTGAATGAAGATCTAGTCTCGAAACAAACGCATTCGCCGTACAACCGCGGCATCGCAATCGGCTTCGGCAACATTTATATGGGGACGCTTGACGGCAAGCTCGCCGCCGTTGACATGAAGACGGGCAAGCTCAATTGGGAGACAAAGCTTGTCGAGTCCGAGAAGCTGACCGTCGGCTTCACCGGCGCACCGCTTCTTGCGAACGGCAAGATCATCATCGGCTCGCAAGGCGGTGAGTGGCCGTATCGGGGACCGATCTTCGGCGTCGACGCGAAGACCGGCAAGCTTGCATGGACGTTCTACACGGTCGGCGGTGATGAAAATGATCCCGCGCGCAAGACGTGGGGCGGCGATTCGTGGAAGACCGGTGGCGGCGGCGGATGGATGGCCGGCGGTTACGATCCCAAAACCAATACCGTGTACTGGGGAACCGCGAATCCGGCGCCTCTTTATGACTGGGGCGGCGCTGAATGGAAGACCAAAGGCGCGCGGCCTGGCGACAATCTTTATACGACGTCGGTGATCGCACTCGACCCCGACACCGGCAAGCTCAAATCCTTCCACCAGGAATTGCCGCATGACGCATGGGACTTCGACAGCGCCGTCGGCGAGTTCGTGATGCTCGAGCGCGACGGAAAGGAATACATCGTTCACCCGAACAAGGGCGGCTTTGTGTTCGTCTACGATCGCGGGCTCAAAGTGCAAAACGTATGGCAAGGCGTCAAGAACATCAACTTCGTAAAAAGCATCGATCCGAAGACCGGTGAGTTGATCGGCCGCCGCGACATGGCCGAGGGCAAGCACAAAGAGCTCTGCCCGTACATCGCCGGCGGCTACAGCTGGAACGCGGGCTCGTACAACCCGGGCACCGGTCTCTACTACAAAGTCGGTAACGAATGGTGCATGGACCTGGAGGTCATCAAGACCACGCCGATCCTCGAGCCCATGGCGCAACTTAACATCGGCTCCAATTTCACCGTTAACAAGACGACGCCCGACGGCGGAAACGCGCGTGGCCACGTAACAGCGCGCGATCCCATTACCGGCGCCGCCAAGTGGCAAGTCGATTATCCCCAGCCGCCGCTTGCGAGCCTGTTGTCGACGAAGGGCAACCTGCTGTTTGTTCCTGATGCCCGCGGGTATTTGCACGCGCTCGATGCGCGTACCGGCAAGGAACTGTGGTCGCACAACAATGGTCAAGGACACAACGGCGGCATCATCAGCTACATGGCGAAAGGCAAGCAGTACGTCGCCGTAGCGACGGGATGGGGCGGTCTCGCCGGCGACGACTACAAGATTTTGTACGGCGAGCCGTTCGTCAGCATGCCGACTGATCAAGGCGCGCTGGTTGTTTTCGGCCTCTAGACTCTTTCCCGAATCGACTGTCCGGGCGGGGGCGCAGGTCTCCGCCCATTTTTTTCCACCGACTTTTGTGAACGTTCTGATCCATCGCGTCGCGGTTGCAACGGTGATGCTCTCGTTGATGTATGCATACGATGGGCGTGCCGGTGAGATGAACGGTCCGATGTCGTCGACGAGAAAGCCCGACGCTGCGGTGCCTCCGGCAACCGGTACTGCGACGCCACCAGGCGATTCGAACGCGGCATTCGACGTGGAAAAATTATTCGCCAATACCTGCGGCTGGTGTCACAGCGGTGCCGGACGCGACGCCGGCAGAGGACCGAAGTTGATGGGCACCACGCTGACGGATGCCGAAATCATTCACCGCATCAAGGTCGGAAAACCCGGTGCAATGCCAGCATTCGGAGGCGCGTTCACCGATGATCAAATTGCCGCGATCGTCAAGTACATTCGCGGGCTCAAGTAAGAAGGGGAATCGACGTGAAATGGCGCGTCTGGTGCGCGTGCGCGATCGCAGCATCCATCACGCTGGCTGGATCGACTTCCGCGCGTACATTGGCCGAAGTGCAGGCGCGCGGTGCCATTTCGTTGTGCGTGAATCCCGACGCGTTGCCCTACGCCAGTAATCAACAAGATAAGCCGGGCTTTCAGATCGAAATCGGAAGAGCGCTGGCGGCGGCGTTGGGCGTCAAGCTTCAGCTCGATTGGATCGTTCCGCGCATGCGCGCGGGGCTGGTCGATTGCGACATGCTGCTCGATACGATCGTCGCTACCGATCTTTCGCGTGGTCCCGTCAAGGTCTCCCACGCCTACCAAAGAAGCGGCGTCGCGCTGGCTCTGCCGCCGGGAAGCGCCGGCGTCCAGCGATTTACCGAGCTCGCCCCGGGAAAGCGCGTGGGCGTAATGGTGAATTCCATCGCCAGCAAGCTGCTCAATCAGCGCGGCATCTACACGGTGCCGTATGCATTCGAGAGCGACATGATCGACGACTTGGCGAAAGGCGCGCTCGACGCGTGCGCCGTGTCGCCTGCCAGCATCGCGTACTACATTCACGCGCATCCCAGCTCAGGGTTGCGCTACGCGCATGCCTACGACGCCGAGCCCGAGCTCGCGTGGAACGTCGCCGTCGGACTGCGACGCAGCGACGACGCGTTGGTCGATGCAATCAACGACGCGCTCGCCCGGCTCGCGAGCGATGGCACGCTGGCGCGCGTCTATGCGAATTACGGCGTCGATTACCGACGCCCATGAGCGCCCGAGGGCCGCCGGGCCTTTACATTCCTTTCGGCCAATGCCTGGTTGTCTCCAGTGATTCGCCGGTCTCCAGCAAGCTCTTGAGACTCGAAAGAATGCTGGGCCAGCCCTCGGATACGCCTGCGATCAGTTTCGACTTCGGCTTGTCGATTTCATGGATCACGGTGAGCTTGACGGCATCGTCTACGGCCTCAATCTCAAACGTGCACCGCGAATAACCCTCCGCTTTCAGCTCGGCGGAGATCTCGTTGCGCCAGGACACCACCAGACGGCGCGGTGGGTCGATCTCCAGTATTTCGCCGCTGTCGGTCAGCCGTTGCTCTGGCGCCAACAAACGCCACTCCGCGCCCTTCTCCCATCGCGATTCATGATGGCAATCGTACCAATAGGCGCGCGTGAATTCAGGTTTCGTCAACGCGTCCCAGAGCTTCTGCGGCGTCGTGCGAATGTAAGTTACGTAAACGAATCGATCGTTAGCCATTGCCTTCTCCTTCCAAATGTCGCTTGAGCTCGCTCAGGGCACGAAGCCGTGTGCGCTCGTATTTGCCCATCCAGCGTTCCGCAATTTCGTGTATCGGCACCGGATTCAAGTAGTGGAGCTTCTCGCGACCGCGCCGCACCGAAGCCACCAAATTCGCTTCTTCCAGTATCGCCAGGTGCTTCGCGACCGCCTGCCGCGTCATGTTCAACCCTTTGCACAATTCGCTGAGCGTTTGCCCATTGCGCGAATGGAGTCTGTCGAGTAATTGCCGCCGGCTCGCATCGGCCAACGCGCGAAAGATCGCCTCCATGCTCATTGGATTATATGCAACCGTTTGGTTGCATGTCAACTCAACCGCAGTCCCGGCATACAACGCAAATTGACGCGTCGATCCTAGCCATTCAGAATCGAGCGATAGGCCCGATCGGGCTACGTCTATTCGGGGAGATCACCAATGAAGTTGAGCCGCATGCTCGCAACGGTTTCGCTCGTCGCGTGCGCATTCGCTGCATCCGTTTCGCCTGCGCAAGTGGTACGCGTCGGCTCGAAAAATTTTACCGAGCAGTTCGTGCTTGCCGAGATCTATGCGCAAGCGCTCGAAGCGGCCGGGATCAACGTCGAGAAAAAGTTGAATCTCGGCGGCACGCTGATCGCGCACAAGGCACTCGAGGAGAAGCAAATCGATTTTTATCCCGAGTACACCGGCACGATTCTCCTTGCCGTGCTGAAGCAGGAGTCGATGACGGACCAGAAAGCGGTCTACGACAAAGTCAAAGAAGCGTACGCGGCGAAAGGTTTGGTCGTGTTGAATCAGGCACCCGTCAACAACACATACGTGCTCGTCGTGCGTCCGGACACCGCACAGAAGTACAAGTTGCAGACGCTCTCGGATCTTGCGCGCGTGTCGAAAGAACTGAAGCTCGGTGCCGGACCGGAATTTCGCGATCGCAAGGACGGCATTCCCGGGCTGAAAGCAAAGTACGACATGGATTTCAAGGAAGACCTGCAGCTCGCGATCGGCTTGCGGTATCAGGCGCTCAAGAACGATCAGATCCAGATCGTCAACGGCTATGCGACCGACGGAATGATCAGCGCGATGAAGCTTACGCGTCTCAAAGATGACAAGAACTTGTGGCCGCCGTACTTTGTCGTTCCCGTTGTGCGGAAGGAGGTACTCGACGCCAATCCGAAGGTTGCCGATGTCCTGAATCGCGTAAGCGCGATGCTCGACGAAACAACGGTCGCCGAGATGAACTATCGCGTCGACGGCGAGAAGATGGAACCCAAAGACGTCGCGCGTGATTTTCTAAAGAGCAAAGGCGTCGTCAAATAGCGCCGCACGGCTTGGCGCGCGATGACTATCACCGTCGGCAATCGTCCGCTTACGCTGGACGATATCGTGCGCGTCGCTCGCGGCGGAGAAACCGTTGCGATCGCACCGGCAGCACGCGAACGAGTTGACGCCGCGCGAGCGTTGGTTGAACGTCTCGCAGCAACGCCGGAGCCGATCTACGGACTCAATTCCGCGTTGGGTGCGAACACCGGCGCACCGCTTGCACCCGACGATCTCGCCGAGTACCAATTACGGGCGATTCGTGCGCGGGCGGTCGGCGTCGGCCCGCCGTACGACCGCGAATCGGTACGCGCCATGCTGTTCGCACGCATCGCCGGCATGGCGCGCGGCGGATCGGGCGTTTCGCCGCGTGTCCTCGATGGACTGTGCGCGTTCCTCAATCGCGATATCGTTCCGGTCGTGCCGCGCATCGGGTCGATTTCGGTGGCCGATCTGCCGCAGCTCGCTCATCTGGCGCTGCCGCTCGTCGGTGAAGGCGAGGCGTATTTTGGCGGCGAAAGGTTGCCGGGACACGAAGCGCTCACGCGTGCCGGTCTCACGCCCATCGTTCTCGGCGCCAAGGACGGCGTGGCGCTGATCAGCGCAAACGCCGCGACGGTGGGCCGTGCGGCGTTGGTCGTTCATGATGGACTGGCCGCGCACGATTCGTGGCTCACCGCGATCGCGTTGTCGTTCGAGGCGTTTCGCGCGAACCTTTCGATACTCGATGAACGCGCGCTTCGCGCGAGGCCCGCTCGTGGGCAGATCGAAATCGGCGCGCGGCTTCGCGCGATCCTCGACGGCAGTGGATTGTTCAGTCAAGGCGCCGCACGTCGCGTCCAGGATCCGTTGTCATTTCGCGTGGCGCCCCAAGTGCACGGCTCGCTGCACTGGCTCATCGACGAGGTAATTGCCCAGATCGAAATCGAGCTTAACAGTGCGACCGAAAGTCCGCTCGTCGTGGCAGACGACGGTGTAATGCTCTCGAACGGTAATTTCCATCTGCCCGCTCTGGCAACGACGCTCGATGCGACAGCGATTGCGTTCGCGCAAGCAGCAAGCCTGGCAGTGGAGCGCTGCATCAAATTCATGGCGCCGGCGTTCACCGACCTGCCGTTGCAGTTGACGCGACATGGCCCTGCGCATTCGGGCTTCGCGACGGTACAGAAGACACTGACCGCCCTTTGGGCGGACATACGACGCCTTGCGAACCCAGGCTCACTCGACTTCCTACCGGTTTCCGAGCAGATAGAGGACCACGCAACGCAAACACTGGCGGTCGTTGAAAAGCTTGATACTTTAATCGATCGTGTGTGTTATCTCGTCGCGATCGAGCTGGTGATCGCGGCACAGGCGATCGATTTGCGTGGCCTCGGCGTGCTCGGTAGCGGGCCGCGACGCGCGTATGAGCGGGTGCGCGAAGCGGTTCCAGTATTGGATGTGGACCGTCCGCTCGGTCCCGATATCGATCGCATCGCAGCTCTCGTGCGTAACGGCGAATTCGCGCAGGCCTAGCGGCGGCCGACGATGCAATGGTTCCTGCGCAATTGGGATCAGGTCGCGATTGCGCTATGGGAGCACGTCGCCATCTCGCTCACGGCGTTGACGATCGCATTTGCGCTGTCGCTCGTGATCGGGATCGTTGCGGCACGACGGCCGCGCATCTATGCTGCAACACTCGGCATCGCCGGCTTTCTCTATACGATTCCGACGCTGGCTTTTCTCGCGTTGCTAATACCGATCGTGGGACTTGGGCGGACGAACGCCATCATCGCGATGGTCGCGTTCTCGCTGCTGATTCTGGTGCGCAACATCACGACTGGCATTCGTACCGTTCCGGTGGAGGTCGTCGACTCGGCGCGCGGTATGGGGATGAGCGCGCTGCAGATTCTTGCCAAAGTCGAGCTGCCGCTGGCTTCGCCGGTGATTGTTGCTGGACTACGTGTGGCCGCGGTGACCGTCATCAGCGTGACGGTCGTTGCCGCCTACATCAACGCAGGAGGGCTGGGCACGCTGATCTTCAACGGTATCGCCAGCGATCATCCACCCAAGATCTGGGCAGGCGCGCTGACAGCATGTGCGCTCGCCGTCGGCGTCGATCTATCGCTTGCGGCGATCGAACGGCGGCTGCGACGATCTCACGCTGGCTGAACGTCGCGACATCATGCTCGCGGAAGCGTGGCGCTACATCGCAACACATCCGTCGCAGTTCGCGACCGCGCTCGGCGTTCACATTGCGTTGTCCGCATGCGCGCTCGCGATCGCGGCATTGATTGCGATACCGCTTGGCGTCGTCGCGGCGCGCCGCGCCGGTTTTGCATTGGCCGCAATTAACGCCGCCAACATCGGTCGCACGCTGCCGTCACTGGCGGTGCTGGCGCTGGTGATGCCGATCCTGGGCACCGGGTTCGCGCCGTCGCTCGTCGCATTGACGCTGCTCGCGCTGCCGCCGATTCTGATCAATACGATCGCCGGCATCATTGGCGTCGAGCGCGAAATCGTCGATGCTGCGCGAGGCATGGGAATGACGGCACACGATGTTCTCCGCCGCATCGAAATTCCGATTGCGACGCCGATTGTGTTTGCCGGCCTCCGCACGTCGGCCGTCCAGGTCGTGTCGGGGGCGGTGCTGGCCGCATTCATCGGCGGCGGCGGTCTCGGCGATTTCATTACGGCGGGTATCGCTATGATGGCCGTGCCGTTGCTTCTCGTCGGAGCGATTCCTGTGACGCTCTTGTCACTTGGAGCTGATTATCTCTTCGGCACGCTCGAGCGCCGGCTGACACCGCACGGCTTGCGCCCCGAATGATCACGCTGACTGCGCTATCGAAACGCTTTGCGAACGGCGCCGCGCCTGCCGTCGATGCCCTTTCGCTCGACATCGGCG
>DASXSP010000117.1:0-124695 GCA_036505865.1 Casimicrobiaceae bacterium | reverse complement strand
GCGACGCAGGCGCACGCGGTGGGCTCCGGCGCAGACATCCAGCAAGGCACGTTGCTGCTCCAAGACGGCGAGTCGAAGATCGCCGCGCCGCTTCTTTTCACCGACGTTCACATCGACGTCTCGGGCATGACGGCGCGTGCTCGCGTCACGCAACGCTTCGTCAATCCGACCGCCGACTGGCGCGAAGGCGTTTACGTGTTTCCGTTGCCGGAAAAGGCCGCTGTCGATCACTTGAGCATGCAGATCGGCGAACGCGTCATCGAAGGTCAGATCAAGGAACGGCAGGAAGCGAGGCGCACATACGAGGCAGCAAAATCCGAAGGCAGAAAGACGACGCTCGTCGAACAAGAGCGCCCCAACCTCTTCACGACGAACGTCGCGCACATCGGTCCCGAAGAAGAGATCGTCGTCGCGATTGAGTATCAGCAAACGCTGCGCTACGACGCCGGGAGCTTCTCGCTGCGCTTTCCGCTGGCGATTACACCGCGTTACATTCCTGGTGCGCCGCTCGCCGATACAGACGCGGGCACGACAGCGACCGCCGTCGCGTTGCGCACGAACGCTGTGCCCGATGCCGATCGCATCACGCCGCCCGTTGCGAACCCAGGCGGCGGCTGGATCAATCCCGTCACGATGACGATTGAGTTGAACGCCGGATTTCCGCTGGCGCATCTTAAGAGCTCGTCGCACGCGATCCATGTCGAGGAACATCCCGGCAATCGTTTTCAGGTCACGCTGTCGGACGGCACGGTCCCCGCCGCGCGCGATTTCGAACTGTCATGGACACCCGACGTTGGTGCGGCGCCCGGCGCGACGCTGCTGACGGAGGAGCGCGACGGCCGCAAATTCGCATTGTTGATGGTGTTGCCGCCAATCGTCGCTGGGGATAACGCTCGCGCGCCGCGCGAGATCACATACATCATCGATACATCCGGCTCGATGGAAGGCGTGTCGATCAACCAGGCGAAGGAAGCGCTGCTGATGGCGCTCGACCGCTTGCGCGAAGGTGATCGCTTCAATGTGATCGAGTTCAACTCGACGACGAACGCACTTTACGCGGCGCCCATGGCCGTCGATGCGACGACGCTAGCCAACGCACGCGTTTTCGTCCGGAATCTCCGTGCACGTGGCGGGACCGAGATGCTGCCTGCGCTCAACGCAGCGCTGTCGACGCCGCGTGAGGGCGCTCAAATGCGGCAAGTCGTGTTCCTCACCGACGGCGCCGTCGGAAATGAGAATGACCTTCTCCATCTGATCGAGCAGCGTCTCGGCGACCGCCGGCTCTTTACGATCGGCATCGGTCCCGCGCCGAACACGTACTTCCTCAAGAAAGCGGCCGAAGCGGGCCGCGGTACGTTCACCTTCATCGCCGACGTGCGCGAAGTCAAAGACAAGATGGGCATGCTGTTTCGCAAGATCGAGAGTCCGGCATTGACCGACATGAACGTCGCCTGGCCGATCGCCGCCGTCACCTTTCCGGACAAGCTACCGGACTTGTACGCGGGAGAGCCCGTCGCCCTGACGGCGGAGTTGCAGCGGGGCGCGAACGATGGCTTCGTCGTCCTTTCCGGTGTCCGCGACGGAACGGCTTGGACTGCGAAACTTCCGTTCGACACTGGGACGAGCGCGCCAGGGATCGGGGTTCTGTGGGCGCGCAACAAAATCGAATCATTGATGGATGCGAAGCGCAACGGCGCGCCGGCCGACGAGATCAAGCGTGACGTGGTAAGCGTTGCGCTCGCGCATCACCTGGTGAGCGCGTACACGAGTCTCGTCGCCGTCGACGTGACGCCGACGGCGCCTGTGGGCGTGGTCGCACAAAAGGCGGCGCTGCCGACGAATTTGCCGGAGGGTCTTGCAGCCGACGCGATACAGAGCGTTCCGCAGACCGCGACACCCGCGCCACTCTTGACTATTGCGGGCGCACTCGCGCTATTGCTCGCGCTTGCCTTGTACCTCACGCAACGCCGGAGTCCGCGCATGAATTGGCGTGAACCGCTCCGTAGCGTCGACAGGATCGCGAACGCCGCGCGCCATGTTTGCTGAGGACTCGGCCACGTTCGTAGCGCGAATCAGGCGTCGTACCGCGATATCCATTATCGCGTTATCCCTCTTGGTTGCCGGCGGCGCGGTGTTCGCAAGCGGCGCGTATCTGTACACCAAGGCGCACGTCGGCCAGTGGCTGCTGCATCGTGCATGGACCCAAATGCAGGCAACGGGGAACGCGACGCGACCGTGGCCATGGGCCGACACGCGTCCTGTTGCGCGTTTGATCGCGCCGAAGCAACGCGTCGATCTGCTCGTGCTCGCCGGCGGGAGCGGGCGTACGCTCGCATGGGGACCGGGTCATCTCGACGGCTCCGCGGCCGCCGGCTTGCCGGGGAACGCCGTTTTGTCGGCGCACCGCGACACGCATTTCCGATTTCTAGCGCGCGTCGCAATCGGCGATCGTCTGATCATAGAGCGCGCCGACGGCCGCCACATCGCTTACCGCATACGCGACATCACGATTGCCGACGCGCGCACGCTCACAATCACGCGCGATACGGAGCGACCGACATTGACGTTGGTGACGTGTTATCCGTTCGATGAGCTCGTCCCTGGTGGACCGCTGCGCTACGTCGTTACCGCGGAGGCCGAGGCCCCCGCCTCTATCGATGCTCAGGGACCTGAACGAATCGGTCCGGTGGACGGTAACGTTCTGGTCGCGTCGATATCGGCGCCGCTGACCGTGCGCACGCGTCCGGGTTCACGCGAAGGAAGATTGCTTCCGGTACGGTACTCCTTTGGTTGATTTGCTTCGGCTTCGTTTCCGCCGGAAGTCGTTGCGCAGCCGTTCACGAGAAATGCACTGCAAACGGCGATGGAAACGATAAGCATGCGAACAATCATTTTCTTTCTTCTCCGGTATTGGGGGATTTGAATCGACAACTGCGACAGCCGCCCGATGTTATCCGATTCGGACCCGATGGGCGACGGGCTCGATGTCCCGATGCGGTCTACATGAGCCGGACAGAACTAGCGGATGCGCTTGATCGTCCACAATAGCGTGCAGCCGGTCGCCCACGCGAGCGTTGCCACGAGCATGGCCGCAAACGCGGCGACGAGCGCAGCCATTACGCCCGACAAGCTCAGGGCGCGAATGAGGCCATAACCCGCAACGGCGCCCAGGCCGCCGCAGGCAATGATCGCAATCAGGTTGACGGTAACGAGGACGACGGTGCGCAGTGTCATCGTCATGGCGTTTCGCAGCGGCTTGCGGTAATGCGCATCGACGCAGTATAAGGGCCCGTTTTCCTTCGGACGATCTTTTGATGCGTTCGCCTTTGCCAGCGCCTGCTGCCCGTCGCGCGATTCAATCGCTTGTCGCTTCGCAAATACGCGAAGTGGCCAATGCGGGGATCGGCGATCCTGACCTCTTGCCTTTCTGGTTCGGCGAGCCCGACGAGATCACGCCGGCGTTCATTCGCGACGAGGCAGCGGCGTCGCTCGCACGCGGCGAAACGTTCTACACGCACAACTTCGGTATCCCCGAGTTACGCGAGGCCATCGCCGCATACGTTTCACGGCTGCATCGGTCAACCGATGCCGAAACGATCGCGGTCACCGCGTCGGGAATGTCGGCGTTGATGCTATCCGTTGAAGCGCTCGTCGCACCCGACGATCGCGTCGTCGTCGTAACGCCGTTGTGGCCGAACCTCGTCGAAATTCCAAAAATCTTGTCAGCGCGCGTGACGAGCGTGCCGCTCGCGTTCAACGTGAACGGATGGACGCTCGACCTCGATCGGCTGCTCGCTGCGCTTACGCCCGACACGCGCGTGCTGATGATCAATTCGCCAAACAATCCAACCGGCTGGACGCTCACGCGCGCCGAGCAACAGACGATTCTCGCGCATTGCCGTAAACACGGTATCTGGATCATCGCCGACGACGTGTACGAGCGTCTGTATTACGGCCCTGCTCCGTGCGCGCCGTCGTTTCTCTCGCTGACGAATGGAGAAGACCGGCTCGTATCGACGAACAGCTTTTCGAAAGCGTGGTCGATGACCGGTTGGCGGCTGGGCTGGATCGTTGTGCCGCCGCCATTGATGAACGACTTGGGCAAACTGATCGAGTACAACACGTCGTGCTCGCCCGTGTTTGTTCAACGCGCGGGTGTCGTGGCGATCGAACACGGCGAAGCGACCATCGCGCGAACGTTGGCGCGCTTTCATAGCGCTCGCAACTATCTAGTCGATGCGCTCAAGGAGTTGCACGGTGTCGAAATCGCTGCACCTGCGGGCGCAATGTATGCTTTTTTTCGTTTGCGCGGCCTCGGCGACAGCCTGACCTTTTGCAAACAGCTCGTGCGCGAGGCAAGGCTCGGCCTTGCGCCGGGAAGTGCGTTCGGTCCCGAAGGCGAAGGATTCGTCCGCTGGTGCTTTGCCTCCGACCTAACACGCCTCGCCGAGGGCGTGGCGCGTTTCTCTCGATTTGTCACCGCTCACCATTCGCCATGAATGTTGCGCGAACGCTGTTGATATTCAGCGCGCTCTTATGCGGCTCGCCGGCTCACACAGCCGACATGACGAAGACGCTACGCGTTGCGTTCGCGGCTGCCGAGAACGGCTTCGATCCGCAGGCGATCTACGACGTGTACTCGGAAGCCGTGTGCAGCGCGATCTTCGATCCGCTGTACACCCATGACTATTTCGCGCGGCCGGTGCAAATGATTCCCAACACCGCGGATGGATTGCCGCAGATCACGGACGGCGGTCGCACCTTCACGATCAAGGTCAAGCGCGGCATCTATTTCGCCGCCGATCCGGTGTTCAAGGGAAAGCAGCGCGAATTGACCGCGGACGATTACGTCTACAGCATCAAGCGCATTTTCGATCCGAAAGTGCGCTCCTACGATCTCTACCTGTTCGAAAACAGCCTCGTCGGTCTCGATGCGCCACTCGCCCGCGCACGAAAATCCGGCACGTTCGATTACGACGAAAAAATCGAAGGCTTGCAGGCGCTAGACCGTTATACGCTGCGCATCCGGTTTCGCCGTCCCGAATACGCGTTCCAATGGTGGCTCGCTACGCGCAACCTCGCAGCGGTCGCGCGGGAAGTCGTCGAGGCGTACGGCGATTCATCGCATCGCGTGATGGAACATCCGGTGGGCACCGGGCCGTATCGCTTGAAATCGTGGTTGCGCGGACAGAAGATCGTCCTCGAAGCGAACCCAGATTTCCGCGACATGCGGTATCCCGAACCGGCAACCAGCGATTCCGCTGACACTACGGCGGCGAAAGGTCTCGTCGGCCGCCCGTTGCCAATCGTGGGGAACATCGAGATCAGCATCATCGAAGAAGGACAACCGCGCTTGTTGACGTTCGAGAGCGGCAAGCTCGACTATCTGTCGCTCGCGAACCCGGCTTCGCTCGCCGCAAACGTTCTCGACGGCGACCGTTTGAAGCCCGCGTTCGCGAATAAAGGTGTCGTTCTGCATCGAGGTGTCGCACCGGCGCTCTTTTTCTTTTTCTTCAACGTCGAGAACCCGGTCGTGGGTGGATATACGCCGGCGAAGGTCGCGCTTCGCCGTGCGGTCTCCCTCGGCTACGATCGCGACACGGGGATCCGCATCCTGCTGAACGGGCAGGGAATACCCGCGTCGCAGCCCGTGCCGCCGCCGTTGTTCGGACACGATGCGGCGCTCTCCGCGAAGAGTTCGTACGATCCTGCCGCGGCGCGTGCCTTGTTAGATAAATTCGGCTACAAGGACCGCGACGGTGACGGCTATCGTGAAAATCCCGACGGCACAACGCTGACGCTGGTAAAGGCGTCGATCACCGACGCTAGCGCGCGGGTGAGCGACGAGTTGTGGAAGAAGAACATGGATGCGATCGGGTTGCGCATTACGTTCCTGAAGAACAAATGGCCGGAGCTGAACAAGATGTCCGAGGCCGGCCAGCTCATGATGTGGGGTGTGGGATGGACCGCCTCGACTCCCGACGGCGATCCGTTCTACAGTTATCTGTACGGCAAGAACATCGGCACGTCGAATGACGCGCGGCTGCGGCTACCGGAATACGACAAGCTGTACGAGCAGGCGCATGCGCTGCCCAACGGCGACGAGCGCAATCAACTGTTCCGCAAGATGACCGAGCTGATCGTCGGCTATGCGCCGTGGATCATGTCCAATTACCCGTATTACAACATCGTTGCGCAGCCGTGGCTCAAGGGATTCAAGATCAATCCGTTCAAGACGCATCAGTGGCAGTACTACGATATCGATAGCGCAGCACGGCGCTGATCACTTCGAAGCCCGGGCTGAATAATCGGCTTGACTTCCTTCCGCGAGATGCTAGAAATCTCGCCAACCGCGGGCCGTCACGACCGCGGTCAGCAGGAGGCCGGGCATGGACACCGTCGACATCATCGGGCTCCTTACGCCCGTCACGTATTTCGTGTTTCTAGTCACCGAAAAGATCTGGCCAGCACGGAGTTTTCCGCCGCGCACGGACGCCGCAGTGGCTGGGCTACATCATCCAGCGTCCCGAGTCGCACTGCGTGCACCATCGGCTCGGGGTGCACTACTACAACTACTCGGATCTTCCTATTTACGACATGCTGTTCGGGACATTCCGCAATCCGCGCGAAATCCGCGGCGAATGTGGCTTCGAGAATGGCGCCGACCGCAAGTTGGGGGCGATGCTGGCGTTCGCCGACGTCAATGCGCCGTTATATGGACCGGGCAACCTGGGCGCGAAGCCGCCCGCGCCCGTCGCGGCGGCCGACTGAAACCGCCTACCGCGGTTGCGATGGATCGCGATGAATATTGTCGACCCAATGCACTTCTTCGGGATTGGGCTCGACATTCGGCAGATCGAGATTAACGACGACAGGTTCCTGGCCGCTGCGACACAGCACACATGACAACGGCTCGGTGTCGCTCGCATTGATCTCCTGGTGCGGGACGAACGGCGGCACATAGATGAAGTCGCCTGGCCCGGCCTCGGCAATGAACTCGAGCCGATCGCCCCAGCGCATTCGCGCACGGCCGGTTACGACATAGATCACGCTTTCGACGGGACCGTGATGGTGCGCGCCCGTTTTCGCCTTTGGATGGATGACGACTGTTCCGGCCCACAGCTTTTCGGCGCCGGCGCGCGCCGCCGTAATCGCCGCCGCTCGATTCATTCCCGGCGTTTGCGGCGTGTTGACGTCAAGCTCGTTTGCGTGCACGACGCGCACGCCATGCTGTCGCCATTTCGATTCCGACGGGGTCGCCATTTTCCGTACCTCCAACAATTGCCTTGCCCTATAGCCTGCCGCAGAATTCCGCTTCTGCCAACGTGGACCCCCACGCTTGCGGCCTCAGTGGCCAATGAAGCCGCTGCGCTGCCCCCAAAGGGGGAGTAATTCGCGAAACGCGCGCGGCAATGGCAGGTCGAATCTCTGTCCAACAGGAGAAGCCCATGCCCGACAATCTGCGCAAAGTCGACTATTTCTACACGTTCGTTCCGAATACGGCGGGTCAGGGTTCGAAAATCCTCGACTTGCTCGCCCAAGAAGGCGTCAACTTGCTGGCGTTTTCCGGCTTTCCGAGCGGTCGGCGTGCCCAGCTCGATCTCGTTCCCGACGATTCCGCGGCGTTGAAACGTGCGGCGAAAAAGTTGAAGCTCAAACTATCCCCACGGAAAACGGGGTTTCTCGTCCAAGGTGAGGACCGTGTCGGCGCGATGACGAAAACGCTCGACGCACTCGCCGGCGCGAAGATCAACGTGACTGCGTGCGACGCCGTCAGCGCCGGTGACGGCCGCTTCGCCGCGATCTTCTGGGTGAAGCCGCAATCGGTCGCCAAGGCCGCGAAGGTTTTGGGCGCCAAATAACCGATCCGCCGGGCGTTCCAACATCATGCGTTTACAAGCTTAAAAGCAGCGGTTCTTTCCGTTGCGGCGTCGTAACCCCTATTGTTGTGGGATGACGAACATTCCTTCGGCAAAAAAGATATACGTCATCCACGAGAACGACGCCTGGGTCGAGCCGCTGCGAGCCGCATTTGCCGAGCTCGCGCTGCCCTACGCCGAGTGGTTCATCGATCAGGGTACGTTGGATCTCGCCGCGACGCCGCCGGAAGGCATCTTTTACAACCGGATGAGCGCGTCGTCGCACACGCGCGACCATCGCTACGCGGCCGAGCTAACCGGCGGCGTGTTGGCTTGGCTCGAGCGTCATGGCCGGCGACTCGTCAACAACGGACGAGCGCTTCAGCTTGAAATTAGCAAGATCGCGCAGTACGCCGCGCTTGCGCGACACGGCATTCGCGTTCCGCACACGATTGCGGCCGTTGGCACGAAACATATTGTCGAAGCCGCTCGCGCGATGCCGGGCCGCTTCATCACCAAGCACAACCGAGCCGGCAAGGGGCTTGGCGTCAGGCTCTTTGACAACGTCGACGCACTCGCACGACATGTCGAAAGCGACGCGTTCGAGCCGCCGATCGACGGCATCACGCTGATTCAGGAGTACATCGAGGCGCCCGAGCCATTCATCACGCGCGTCGAGTTCGTCGGCGGAGAATTCCTCTACGCGGTTCGGGTCGACACGTCGCTTGGGTTCGAGCTATGTCCGGCGGATGTCTGCCAAATCGGCGATGCATTCTGTCCGGCCGGCGAAACACAGGCGCCGACGACGGCACCGCGCTTTCGGATCGTCCAGGGCTTCACGCATCCGATCGTCGATCGTTATCGCCGTTTTCTGGTGGACAACGGCATCGGCATCGCGGGTATCGAGTTTATCGCCGACAGGCGCGGCGAACTCTACACGTACGACGTCAACACCAACACCAATTACAACGGCGATGCGGAACAAGAAGCCGGGCTCTATGGCATGCGAGCGATCGCCCGCTATCTGGGCCGCGAGCTACGTGCGATCGAAGGACTTCGGTTACCGGAAACCACGCCGGCCTGATGCTCTTCTTTCTGCGCCGCTCTTGAACGGCTGCGGCGGCGACCTGATCTAATTGAAATCCGCATGATCCCGATCAACGTCGCTGCTTGCGCCGCGGCGTACTATGGCCATCCAATCACGAGGAGGCACAAATGAGCAATGGACGCGAAGTCGTCATTCTGAGCGGAGTCCGCACGGCCATCGGCGACTACGGCGGCAGCTTGAAAGACATCCCGCCGACCGACCTCGCAGCCAAGGTCGTCAAAGAGGCCGTCGCGCGGGCGAAGGTCGATCCCGCCGCGATCGGACAATGCGTCTTCGGCAACGTCATCCACACCGAGGCGAAGGACATGTACCTGTCGCGAGTGGCCGCGATCAATGGCGGCCTTCCGCACGACGTCGGCGCGCTCACGCTCAACCGTCTGTGCGGCAGCGGTCTGCAGGCGATCGTCAGCGCTTCTCAATACATTCTGCTCGGCGACATCGATGCCGCCGTGGCCGGCGGCGCCGAGAGCATGAGCCGCGGCGCCTATGCAAACCTGACGCAGCGCTGGGGCGCGCGAATGGGCGATGGGAAGACCGTCGACATGATGGTCGGCGCGCTGACTGACCCGTTCGACACGATTCACATGGGCATTACGGCGGAAAACGTCGCCAAAAAATGCGAGATCAGCCGAGAGGCGCAGGATGCGTTCGCCGTTGAAAGCCACCGGCGTGCCGCGACAGCGATTTCGGAAGGCCGGTTCAAGACCCAGATTCTTCCGATCGAGTTGAAGAGCAAGAAAGGGCCGGTCGTATTCGACACCGACGAGCACGTGCGAACCGATGTGTCCGTCGACACCATGGCGAAATTGAAAGCCGCTTTCATCAAGGAAGCCGGTACGGTCACCGCCGGAAATGCGTCGGGTATCAACGATGCTGCAGCGGCGGTCGTCCTGATGGAGCGCGCGGCGGCCGAGAAAAAAGGCCTGAAGCCGATCGCACGGCTCGTTTCGTACGGCCATGCCGGCGTCGATCCGAAATTGATGGGACTCGGACCGGTGAGTGCCGTCAAGCGCGCGCTTGCAAAAGCGAATCTTCAGCTTGGCGACCTCGATGTCATCGAGTCGAACGAGGCTTTCGCCGCGCAAGCGCTCGGCGTCAACAAGGAGCTCGGCCTCGATCCGAAAAAGGTCAATCCGAATGGTGGCGCAATCGCGCTCGGCCATCCGATTGGTGCGACCGGCTGCCTGCTGACGATCAAAGCGATGTACGAGCTGCAGCGGATCGACGGACGCTATGCGCTGATCACGATGTGCATCGGTGGTGGGCAAGGCATCGCGGCGGTCATCGAGCGGTTCTGAATTCGTGGGCGTCGAGAGCGCCCCGGTATAATCGGCTCGTGCCCGGCATTGGGGTGCCGGAGCGCGACCGGATGAACGACGTACCGCTCGTTGTACTGATCGCCACGATCTGGAGCTATTGGGTTGGCGTGGCGATCATGGTGCTCCGCGTGCGGCGGCGCAATCGCAGGCTTGTCGGCTTGGTCCCCGAACAGCGACTCGAGCGGCTCATGTGGCTGATCTGGGTCCCGTTGATCGCAGCATGGCTGTTTCTGCCCTACGCGGCGCTCAAACGTACGGATGCGCCATTCGCGTTGCCCGCATTCGTCCATACCGAGCCGTATCAATCGCTCCGCGTCGTGGCCGCAGCGTTCGCGGTCATTTCGTTGGTCGTCACCATTCGATGCTGGCTGCGGATGGGCGACGATTGGCGCATGGACGTCGGTACACGAAAAACGACATTGATTACCGACGGCCTGTTTCGACTGATCCGCCATCCGATCTACGCGTTCAGCATGCTGCTCATGGTGTGCTCGGCGCTCGTCGTCCCGACGGCGGCGATGATCGTGATTGCGGCGATCCATCTGACGCTGATGAACCTCAAGGCGCGCAACGAAGAACAGCATCTGTCGGAGGTACACGGGCAAACGTATCGGCAGTATGTCGCCCGCACGGGGCGATTCTTTCCGCGTCTTCGGGCGTGAGGCGGGATTCGTCCCGTGATTCGTAGCGTCGTCGCGGCGTCGGTTGTTGCGTTTCTGACGCTGCCGGTTTTGCCCTCGGCGGCGAACGCGGCGCTCGAACGGATACGAAAACTAGACCCCGAGCTGGCCGCGCGTGTGCTCGCGTTGTCGCCGGACCATATCAGCGAGGCAGACGTCCGCGATACGTTGGCGCGCGTCGATGCGCCGCGGATCATTCTCCTCGAAGGCAGCATTGCGTTCGTGTCGATGCAGCCGTTTGCGGAATTTCTGTCTGCGATGGGATACCCGGAGGCACGCCTGCGCGATCCTCGCGATAGCAGGCTATCGCGGAGCAGTTTCGATGACAGCGAGCGTCTTGCCGGCGAGCTCGCGTGGTATTACGAGCGCGAGGGGATGATGCCGATGCTGATCGGTCACAGCCAGGGCGGCATGCTGGTCATTCGAACCCTCTACGAGCTCGCCGGCGACTTTCATCAGGCCGTCCCGGTGTTCGATCCGCTTGCCGGCCGCGCCCTCGAGCGCACGACGATTCGTGATCCATTGACAGGCGCGACGGCGGCGGTGATCGGTCTCAAAGTCGGTTACGCCGCCGCACTGGCAACGGGCAAGCTGGCGCGTGTGTTGCTTGGACAATGGTCGATGCTGCCGCGGCTGCGCCTCATTCCCGACACAGTGGAAGACTTCACCGGCTTCACGATCCCTGGCGACATCATCGCCGGCAATGTCTTCGGCGACGAGCCGTACCGGGCCAGCGGCACCGCCCATGTGCGTAACGTCACACTGCCACAAGCGTATCGCCATATCGACCTCCCTCTCACCCGGCATCTTGCCGAGCAGCCGGTCACACGCGCGTGGATCGACGCGTACAACCCGGACTCACCGGCATCGCTGCCTCTGCCACCTGCCGACGCGTCGAATCTGCTCCATGCAGCGGATGTTTGGTTCAGCGTAAAGAAACACTGGTGCATCGAAGCGCAACGCGCGATTCGCGCAGCGAAAACAGCGCCGTGATTGGATCCCCACGCTTGCGGCTTGTGATGCGAGCACCCGGCGAGGGGCCCCACGAAGCGGGGATCGACGGGAAATGCGAGTCGTCACACGAGGCCGACTCGTATCGTGGCGATTCCGTTTACTCGTCCAACGAGGCCGAGGCGTCGCTGCGCGATGCCCTAAGGCAGACTGCAGTGCGCGCCCTTGGGACGGCCCGGCGGCGCTCATGAAGGGGCGGCTCAACCTGTTTCAGTCAGCGATGCTCCGCTGGCGCGACCTGCATCCCTACACCGCGGTACACGTCGCCCGGATTCGCGAACCGTTCGACCGCATGCGCGTCGAGTCCGCCATTGCAAACCAGCTTTCCACTGCGGGGCTCACGGGACTTGTGCTCGATCGCGCCCGCAGACGATACGAATACCGCGGCGGCCCTGCAATCGTCGAGCTCGATGTCATTGCCGCCACTGGCGATCGGCATTCGGCGATGCGGACCGAAATCGAGCGGCAATTGAACCGTCCATTCCCCCAGAACGGCGCGTTGGTCCCGTTCCGGTTTTTCGCCCACGATGAAGGGAACGAATTTGATCTGGGCCTCGCCTACGATCATTTCATCGCGGGCGGCGATTCGATCGTGGTGCTGCTAAACGACATCGTCTTCCGGTACATGGGGGCGTCGATTCAGCGCCCGAGGCCAAATCTTTATCCGCCAACGTTTCGGCCGATCGTCGCGCGCAATGCCGGCAAGCTGATTCGCGGCGTGCGTTGGCTACCGCGAATCGCGGCAAGCTGTCGTCGCGGAATCCGGCCGCGGTTTACCGATCCCGCGGACGGCTACAACGCGTTCGATTTCATAACTCTCCCGGCTCCTGCGGTGGGCGCGTTGCACGCCAAAGCGAAGTCGCTCGGCGTGACGTTCAACGATCTGCTGATCGCGATCATCCTGAAAGCCCTCGCGCGCGACTTGCCGGAGCGCTCCCGCGTCGGACGGCGCCGGGAAATCGCCGTCGCGTCGATCGTCAATCTGCGGAGCGAAAGTGGTGTCACGGCCCGCGAAACGTTCGGCCAATTCTTAAGCTCGATGCGGCTCTCGCATCCGATGCCCGACGGCATCGCGCTCGACGCGCTTGCGTGCGATATTCATCGCGAAACGATGCGGTTCAAGAGGGGCAAGCTCTATTTGCAGACGTTGCTCGCAGTCCGGATCAACGGCATCGTGTGGTCGTTCCTCAATGCCGGACGGCGCCAGCGCCTGTACGCGAAAGCTTATCCGGTGTTGGCAGGACTGACATCGCTCAACGTCGATGCGCTATGGCAGGCGCCGGTGAAAGACGGCACAGCGCCCGCCTATTTGCGCGCCGTTCCCACCGGCCCTATCGCACCGCTCGTCATCGCGGCAACGAGCTCCGGCAATGAACTGTCGCTTGGCCTCTCCTATCGCCGCTCCGCATTAACACCGTCGAAAGTCGCTACAATCGGCAGCGTTGTCGCAGATTGCGTGTGCTCGCTGCAATGAAAAAAATACACTCGCGCCTCGTGTCGATCGTGCTCGCGATCGCGTTGGCGCTCGCGGGCTGCGCAACGCCTCCCGGTCCGGCCGAGGAACGCCCCGTCGCACGGCCCGCAGCGCGTGCACTGACGATCGATCGCGCGCTGGAAGATCGGATCCTCGCGCTCGACCCCGAACATCTGAGCGCCGACGACGTCCGCACGCTGGCGCAGGGGCCTGCACCGCGCATCATTCTGTTGCATGGCGGCATTTATCCCGTGCATTTGTTGATGGTGTCATTCGGCCGCTTTTTGACTGGAATGGGTTATCCGGAAGCGCAGATCCGCGATCCGGGAAATCGCGATTGGTCCTACAGCCCATACGAGGACAGCGCCGCGCTGGCCGGTATGGTGGCCTGGCAGTACGAGCACGATGGCATGCGCCCGATGATGATCGGGCACAGCCAGGGCGGCATGCAAACGGTGAAGGTGCTCCGCGAGCTTGCCGGTCAAATGGAAGAAAAGGTCGCCGTGTGGAACCCCGTCACGCATCAGGCCGAGCCGCGCACGACAATCGTCGATCCGTTGACCGGAAAGGAGCGCCCTGTCGTCGGAATTTCGATTGCCTATGCGAGCGCGGTCGGGGCGGGAGGCGCTGCGTTTCTGTTGCCGAATCAATGGAACATGATCGGCAGATTGCGGCTCATTCCCGACAGCGTTGACGAATTCACCGGGTTCCTGATCGGCCTCGACATGGTCGCGTGGACGCTGCCGGGCGCCGAGCAGAACAGTTACCACGCGAACGGAACGGCAAAGGTCCGCAATGTCGAGCTGCCGGCCTGGTACAACCACATCACCGTTCCGGTAACGCACGAGCTTCCGCGCGACGAAAAAACGCGCGACTGGATCAATGCGTACGTTCCGGGCAGCAACGACGGTGCGTCGGACCTCCCGGGCGATGCCGTTCTGCATGTGCTCTGGGCCGCCGATGTCTGGTACAGCATCAAAAAGCACTGGTGCCTGGAGGCGCAACGGCTGATCCGCGCGAAGCGGCGTTAGGCAGCGATTCTCCGCAGCAACAACCGTCCGACGTTCGCAGCGCGCCCGGGCGGCGATGCCGAGCCGGTTAGAATGGCGGTTTTTCCGCGCTCGCAAAACTCCCATCCGATGGCAGGCCCGCTCGCCGGTCAAGTCGCGCTCGTCACGGGCGCTGCCCGTGGCATCGGCCGCGCGATCGCTCGTAAGCTTGCCGCAGGCGGCGCCGACGTTGCGGTCAATTACTACAACAGCCATGACGAGGCCGAAGCGCTGTGCGCAGAGCTTCGCGCGATGGGACGGCGCGCTGCAGCGATCCAGGGCAGCGTCGGCGTACCGGAAAGCGTCGACGAGCTGTTCGGTGAATTCGGCAAGCATTTCGATCGCGTCGATATCGTCGTGTCCAATGCCGCCTCGGGCGTGCTGAAGCCCGTGCTGGAGATGGGCCTCAAGCATTGGCGTTGGTGTCTTGAAACGAACGCACTTGCGGTCAACCTGCTTGCGCAACGTGCGGTACCTCTGATGAAGAACGGCGGCCGCATCATTGCGTTATCGAGCCTCGGGGCCACACGGGCGATGCCAATGTACGGCTTCATCGGCGCATCGAAGGCGGCGCTCGAAGCACTGGTGCGCGCGTTGGCGCAGGAGCTCGGCCCGCGAGGCATTCGCGTGAACACGGTGAGCGCTGGCGTCGTCGATACCGATGCGCTCGCCTATTTTCCAAATCGCGACGAGCTCCTTTCGAACTTTGCCGCGCGCACACCGGCGGGTCCCACGTTGACACCCGAAGACGTCGCCGGCGCGGTCTATTTGTTGTGCCTGCCCGAGGCTGCGATGATCAATGGTCATACGCTCGTCGTCGACGGCGGTTTCGCGATCTCGGGTTGACGCACGTGAAGATCGATCCCGGATTGCAGGGCAAGAGCGTGATCGTCACTGGCGGCAGCCGCGGCATCGGCCGCGCGATCGTCGAGATGCTGGCCGACGAGGGCTGCGACGTCACGTTCTTCTATCGCGACAATGCGAAGGCTGCCGACGAAGTCGTGCAGACTTCCACCGCTGCAAGGCGCAAAGTCATGTCGGAACAGGTCGACGTACGCGACGCGAGCGCATGCGCCGCCGCGGTGGAACGCGTCGCTGATCGCTGCGGCCGTATCGACATTCTGGTGAACAACGCCGGCATTATTCGCGACAATCAGCTCGCGGCGCTCGAGGACGACGACGTGCGTGCGGTGCTTGAAACGAACGTCGGCGGCGTCTTCAACATGGCGCGCGCAGTCGTTCCACACATGATCGTTCAGCGCGCCGGCAAGATCATTAATTTGAGCTCGGTCTCAGGCGAGAAAGGCGGCCGCGGCCAGACCAATTACGCCGCGAGCAAAGGTGCGATCAACGCGTTCACGCGCGCGCTCGCCGTCGAGCTCGCGCCGCGCAAGATCACTGTCAACGCGGTGGCGCCAGGCGTCATCGAAACCGAAATGTCCCAAGACGTTCGCGACGCTGCCGGCGACGTCGTCAAGTCGAAGATTCTGCTGCGGCGTTTCGGCACACCCGACGATGTCGCGTGCGCCGTCTGGTTCCTCGCATCCGCCTACGCGAACTACGTGACGGGGGAAGTGCTGCACGTCGACGGCGGGTTCAAAATGGAATGAAGGGAGTCCCTTGAAATGGCAAATGAAGAGATCACGAAGGACGAAATCATGGCGGTCTATCCGAAGGTCGCCGAAACGATGGCCGACGCGCTCGGCGTCGACGTCGACGACATCAAGCTCGACGTGTCGTTGATCGAAGGACTCGACGCCGAATCGATCGACTTCCTCGACATGGTGTTTCGGCTCGAGCGCGCGTTCAAGATCAAGATCCCGCGTGGCAAGATCGTCGAGAATGCGCGCGGCGATCTGCCCGAGGTCGAATTCGAGCAAAAAGGCATCGTCACCGAAAAAGGGCTTGCGCAGCTCAAGCGCTATCTGAGCGAAATCCCTGATTCGCGGTTCAAGACGCCGATGAAGGTCGCCGATATTCCGCGGCTCTTTACGCCGGAGACGTTCTGCAAACTCGTCGTCCGCGCGCAGCGCGAGGCGCCCGCCACCGCTTAACGCCGCCAATCCGTGATCGCTTGTCAATGTCGCCGCACTTTGCCGCTTTTTCGTTTGTCGATCGCATCACGGACTTCGTTCCGGCAAAGCATGCACGCGGCCAATTCGCCATACCCGGTCACCTCGCCGACTTCTCGTCCTGCCTTGTCGCCGAAGCCGTCGGACAATTGGCGGCGTGGGTGTCGATGGCGCACATCGATTTTCGCGGCCGTCCCGTCGCGGCACTTGCCACCGAGACGCGATTTCATGGCGACGCGATGCCGGGGCGCACGCTCGACCTCGCTGTCGATATCGACGACTGCGACGACGATGCCGTCGCGTACAGCGGATCGGCGAGTATTGACGGCACAATCATCAGCGAGCTGATCCACTGTCTGGGACCCATGTTGCCGGTCGCCGATTTCGACGAGCCTGACGCGTTGCGCGAGCGCTTCACGCTGCTGCGTACAACCGGTGCTCCGCCTGATCGTTTTCAAGGTGTGACGTTGCCCGCCGTGACGACAGTCGAGCGCGTACCGGGTCAAGCGCTGAAGGCAACGCTTTCGGTTCCGCTCGACGCGCCGTTTTTTGGTGACCACTTCCCCCGCCGCGCAGTGTTTCCCGCGACGCTCCTGCTCGACACGCAGATTCGGCTTGCGCTGGGTCTCGCGCGTGAAGCGCCGCGGTGGAAGGACCGCCAAACGCCGCATCCGTCGCGCGTAACGAACGTGAAGATGCGCGCATTCATCTTGCCGGGGCAAGACGTCGACCTGACGATCGATCTCGCGCCGGTTACGAACGGCGTAGCGAAGGCAGCGCTCGGCGCGCGCATCGACGAGCGCGTCGTCGCGACTGCGCGATTGGAGATCAGGGCGTAACGATGAGAGAAGCTGTCATCCTGAGCCGAGCGAAGCGAATCCTGAGCGAACGCGAAGGAGCTGCTGTTGCTTTTCGTGCGAAGGACCTGCTTTTCACGACACGCGTCGCAAAAGCAGGTCCCTCGTCGTTACCACTCCTCGGGATGACAAAAGAGGGTAGCGCATGAAGCGCCGCGTCGCCATCACCGGTATTGGTTTGGTCACCCCTTGCGGCAACGACGTCGCAACGACGTGGAACGCGCTTCTGGCCGGACGAAGCGCGACCGCGCCGATTTCACTCTTCGATGCACGCGGCTTCTCGACGCGCATCGCCGCCGAAGTGAAGGGTTTCGATGAAAACGCCATCGAAGCCGATCGCAAGCTGCTGAAGTTTGCCAACCGCTCGCACAAGTTTGCGCTCGCCGCGGCGGAGCAGGCGTTGCGCGACGCTGCCATCATGCCGACGTCTGAAACTGCCGAGCGTTGGGGTTGCGCGGTCGGCACCGGAATGATGGGCGTCGACTTCGCCGATCTCGCCGCTGTGCATCGTCATTCGGCGACGAACGGCGAGCTCGACGCGACCGCACTGCTGTCCGATCCCGTCGCGGCGGACCCGCTCGTGTTCTGCCGCAGCCAGTCGACCGCCGGTGTGTCGCTGTTGACGCGTCGCTTCGGCATCCGTGGCTACGCAACGTCGGTGCACACCGCGTGCGCCTCTGGAGGGCAGGCGATCGGCACAGCGCTCAAATTGATCCGTCGGGGCGCCGCGGATTACGCGCTTGCCGGCGGTTTCGATTCGATGATCAGCCCGGTGGGCCTGGCCGGGTTTTGTCTTCTGTCTGCGGTATCCGCCGACAACGACACGCCCGAGCGCGCGAGTCGTCCATTCGACGCGACGCGTAACGGCTTCGTGCTCGGCGAAGGCGCGGGTTTTGTCGTCCTGGAAGAATGGGAGGCGGCCCGACGTCGCGGCGCGCGCATTTACGCAGAGCTCGCCGGCGACGGCAATTCGCTATCCTCGTACCGGATCACCGACTCGCCGCCCGACGGCGACGGCCCGATCCAATCGATGCGCGCCGCGTTGAAAGATGCCGGCGCCATGCCCGCCGATGTCGATTACATCAACGCGCACGGCACATCGACGACGATGAACGACCAGAGCGAGAGCGCCGCAATTCACGCGGTATTCGGCGATTACGCGGGTTCCGTTTCGGTGAGCTCGACCAAGAGCTCGATGGGACATTTGATCGCTGCCGCAGGCGCCGTCGAAGTGGTCGCCTGCGCGCTCGCGATTCATCACGGCGAGATGCCGATCAATGCCAACTATCGCGATCCCGATCCGGAGTGCAACTTGAATCTCGTCCTCGGCACGCCGCGCAAACAGCGCGTGCGGATGACGCTTTCCAATTCGTTCGGCTTCGGCGGATCGAACAGTTGCGTCATTCTCCGCCATCCCGGCGAAGTCGACGCGATCGAAGGTCGTCACTGACATGGCGCGCGCCCGTACTTTGATTACCGGCAGCGGAGCGGTTTGCGGCGCGGGTAATTCGCCGGCAGCGATCTTCGATGCGCTGTGCGAAGGCCGTTCGGCGATTGCGCCGATCCAACAATGGGACACGACCGGCTGGCCGGTGAAAGTCGCCGCGGAGATCGCAGACTTCAATCCGCGCGCATTGGTCGAGGACCGCAAGCTGCACAAGTTCATTCGGCGCACAGACATGCTCGGGCTGTTCGCCGGCAGTCAGGCGATCGAAAGCGCCGGTTTCGTCGGGCATCGCGCGACATTGGCACCGGACAAAGCGGCGATCTACAGTGACCGAAGCGGCGTCTATGTCGGCTCGGGCGGCGGCGCCTACAACTCGCAATACGAATATTTCCCCTTGATGACCGAAGCCGGCGGCGATCTGGTGCGCTTCGGCGAAGAGCTCTCGAACGTCGTCAATCCGATGTGGCTTTTGCGGACACTGCCGAACAATGTGCTGTGTCACGTCGGCATCAAATACAGCCTCAAGGGTTCGAACGCGTGCATCACCAACCACAGTTGCGGCGGCACGCTCGCGGTGATCGAGGCCGCAGAAGCGCTGCGAACCGGAGAGGCGGATCGCGCCGTCGCGATCGGTCACGACACCTTGATCGAGCCGCAGATGGTGTTGTATTACCACGCATGCGGCTTGTTGGCTGCCGAAGCGATTCGCCCCTTCGACACTGCGCGCGACGGCAGCTTGTTCGGCGAGGGTGCCGGTGCGCTCGCGCTCGAAACGGAACAAAGCGCCAGCGAGCGAGGCGCCACGGTGATCGGCGAAGTGCTGGGTGGCGGACATGCCGGCGAAGCCACGGGACTCTTGTCGATTCGCGACGACGGCGACGGTCTCGCGCGCGCGATCGGCGACGCGTTGCACGACGCACGCCTCGGACCGTCCGATATCGGCATGATCGTCGCGCACGGCAACGGTACGCCGCAGTCGGATGCCTCGGAAGCGATTGCGTTGCGGCGCGTATTCGGCGGCGCGATGCCGCCGATCGCCGCGTTCAAATGGTCGATCGGCCATCTGATCGCAGCGGCGGGTATTGTCGAGGCCGTCGTCGCGCTCCAGGCGCTCAAGAAGCGTATCGTGCCCGGCGTGGCGACGTTGCGTTCGCTGGATCGCGACTGCGCTGACCTTCCGGTTTCGAGCGACGCGCAGGTCCCGCGGAGCAATGTCGCGCTCGTCCTTTGCCGCGGCTTCGCCGGAACCGACGCAGCGCTCATCATCCGCGGCGCCTAGGGCCTATTAATGCCATGGGCGCAGGCGAAGCGCCGATGCCGACGCGCTGCGGCATCGATTCGGTCGAGATCGCGCGCATCGAGCGGATGCTCGACGAATCGCGGAGCGACGATCTCGCGAAAATTTTCTCGGCACAGGAGCTCGCCGACAGCGGAAGAGGTCCAGGGCGCGCGGCGAGTCTCGCGGCGCGCTACGCAGCGAAGGAGGCTTGCATCAAGCTCTTTCCGCGCGAGCTCGCGCTGGGGCAGATCGAGCCCGCGCAGTTTGCCGTCGAGCGAGACGCGTATGGCGCGCCGCAAATCGTCTGCGATGAAAAAGCGCGCGCTTTACTCGACCGCCATCGTCTCTCGGGCATTGCGGTTTCACTGACGCACGATCGAACGAGCGCGTCGGCCGTCGCGCTTGCGATTCCGACGACTACCTTCGTGCCGTTGTCGGGTCGCATCCTCTTTCATGCGCTGCCATTTCGACGCGCTGTGATGCTGAAAAATTTGCGCCGCGTATTCGGTGAGGCAACGCCGCCCGTTGAAATCGAGCGACTGGCCCAAGCGCACTACGCGCATCTCGCGCGGCTCGGAATCGAGTTCTTCAAGTTTCGCTGGCTTTCGGCTGAACGCAAACGCGCCCTCGTCCGCGTCGAGAATCTGGACGCGTTCGTCGACGCGTTCCGCAAAGGCAAAGGCGTGCTGATCCTTACCGGTCACTTCGGCAACTGGGAGGTCGCGACCGTCGCCGGCATCCAGAATTATCCCGAGGTTCACGGCCGCTTCCATTTCGTGCGCCGGCCGATCAAGCCGCGCTGGCTCGACCAACTCGTGACGCGGCGGTTCAACCGCGCAGGCTTCGGCGTGATGGGCAAGCGCGGCTCGCTCGATCGGATCGTCGAGCGCCTCGAAGCTGGCGACGTCATCGTGTTCCCCTTCGATCAATACGCACATCGCCCCGACGGCATCGACGTCGATTTTTTCGGCCATCCGGCGGGCACGTTCAAGAGCCTGGCGATCATCGCGCTCGCCACTGGCGCGCCCGTGTTGCCCGCAGCGAGCTGGCGGGAACCGGACGGGCGGCATGTGCTGCGATTCGAAGAACCGGTTGGCCTTGTCGAGCACGAGAACACCAACGAAGCGATCCGCAGAACGACGCGCGCGTTCAACGCGGCGATCGAGCGACTGGTATTGCGGCATCCTGAGCAGTGGTACTGGGTCCATCGGCGCTGGAAGTCGGCAGCGCGCTAGGCCACCAGAAGGGGCGATCGGCTAAAATATCGGGCTATGCTCGCGGAACTTGCCAATATCGACTGGCTCGCGCCGAAGTTCATCGTCCTCTACGTGTTCTTCACGTCGATGATGTACGTGCACTTGCGCGGCCGCGTGCGGCATCGGTTCTATCGCCAGCTCACCGACCATTCGACGTTCATGGCGCCGTACAACGCGCTGATGTACATGTTCTCGGCGGTGCCGAATAAGCCGTACGTCGACGTAAGCAAGTTCCCTGAGTTGAAGCCGCTCGCCGAAAACTGGAAGACCATCCGCGACGAGGCGCTCAAGCTGTTCGACGAGGGGCACATCCGCGCGGCTGCCGGTTACACGGACCTCGGTTTCAATTCGTTCTTCCGCCGCGGTTGGAAACGCTTTTACGTCAAGTGGTACGACGCGCCGCTGCCCTCCGCGCAAGCGCTGTGTCCGAAGACCGTCGCGCTCGTGCAGTCGATTAAGAACGTCAACGGCGCGATGTTCGCGCTGCTGCCGCCGGGCGGCGATCTCGGCAAGCATCGCGATCCGTTCGCCGGCTCACTTCGCTATCACCTCGGCCTCGTCACGCCGAACTCGGACAGCTGCAAGATCTGGGTCGACGGCGAGCCCTACTATTGGCGCGACGGCGAAGCGGTGATGTTCGACGAAACGTTCATCCATTGGGCCGAGAACAAATCGGATCTCACAAGGCTTATTTTGTTTTGCGACGTCGAGCGGCCGCTCAAAAGCCGCATCATGGCGAAGATCAATCACTGGTTCGAAGCGACGGCGATCCGCGCCAGCCAGACGGAGAATGCGCCCGGCGATCAGATCGGCGTCCTGAACCGCATCTTCAGCGTCGCGTATTACTTGCGCCTTCCGGGTAAGGCGCTCAAGAAGAAAAGCAGGTTCGCCTATTACGCGACAAAGTGGTTGATCGCGATCGGCATTCTGTACCTGCTGTTGCGTTAGCGATCCCTTTCCACTCTGACCCGTTTGTCCCGGCAGCGTTGGCTCGACCCTATTACTTGACTTTGTCAACTAATCGGGGAAAATCAGCGAATGGAGAACGGTCAACGAGCCGAAGGGTGGTCGTCCGTTGCGCGGACAAACGCATTCCCCCCTCTCGACGCGCATGTCGCCGCGGTTCGCCGCTTCAACCGTTTCTACACACAGCGGATCGGCGTTCTTCGCGAAGCTTTGTACGACAGCGCGTATTCGCTCGCGGAAGTTCGCGTGCTCTACGAGCTCGCGCATGCCAAGGAGGCGATTACCGCGACGGATCTTGCGCGGACGTTGACGATCGATGCAGGTTATCTGTCGCGAATCCTGCGCGCATTCGAAGGAAACGCGCTGATTCGCAAAACGCGCTCAAAAGACGATGGCCGCCAACTCCATTTGTCGCTGACCGCCGCGGGCCGCAAGGCCTTCGCGCCACTCGACCGCGCCTCGCACGACGAAATTGCGGCGCTGCTTGCGCCGCTGCAGGTCGACGCGCAGGATCGCGTCGTCGATGCGATGGCTGCAATCGAATCGTTGCTGGACGGCGCGGGTCACAATTCGGCACCTGCTCGCAAAGCTCGGTCCTATATCGTGCGCAGTCACCGTCCGGGGGACATCGGCTGGGTGATCTCGCGACACGGGGCGCTGTATGCGCACGAATACGGCTGGGACGACACGTTCGAGGCGCTGGTCGGTGAGATTGCGGCGAAGTTCCTCAAGCGCTTCGATCCGAAGGGTGAGCGCTGCTGGATCGCGGAACGCAACGGTCAGAACGTCGGTTCGGTGTTTCTCGTTCGGCGGTCGCCGACGATCGGGCAACTGCGTTTGCTTCTCGTCGAACCGTCTGCACGCGGGCTGGGGATCGGCCGCCATCTCGTCACCGAATGCATCGCATTCGCGCGTACCGCCGGCTATCGCAAGATCATGCTGTGGACCAACGCCGGCCTCGATGCCGCGCGCCATATTTACGAAGACGCTGGCTTCAGGCTTACGCGCGAGGAGCGCCATCACAGCTTTGGGAAAGACCTTGTGGGGCAGACGTTCGAGTTGAAACTGTAGATAGGCAAATGCGGTTGCTACAATCCCCCCTCCCAAAACCACCACGGAGCAACCCGTCATGCCGCTATCGATGTTTCAGTCGTCGATCCCCGTCTTCATCAAGACGCTGACCAACCTCAAGACGATTCTTGAGAAGGGCGCCGCACACGCGCAAGCAAAAACGATCGACGAAGCGGTACTGCTGCACGCACGTCTTTATCCGGACATGCTTCCGTTGACGGCGCAAGTTCAGATCGCGGCGGACATGGCCCGTGGCGGCGCCGATCGCCTGACCGGCGGCGAGCCGCAATCGTGGGAAGATAACGAAAAGACATTTGCCGAATTGATCACGCGTGTGGATCGGACGATCGCACACCTGAAGTCGTTCTCAGCGAGCCAATTCGAAGGCGCCGACACCCGCCAAGTGACGCGCAAGCTTCGCGGGCAGCCGAAGACCTTCAGCGGCGCCAATTACCTGCAACAGTTCGTCATACCGAATCTCTACTTCCACGTCACGACGGCCTACGACATCCTGCGGCACAACGGTGTCGAGATCGGTAAGCTGGATTTTTTGGGTCCGCTCGATTGATTGGGTCATCGGCGAGCAAAGCTCGCGCTCATTACGGCGCCGAGTACGTTCCGTCGGGCAGTATCGTGCCGTTACGGACAACGTTGCGCAGCGTCAGCGCCCAGGCCTGAATCCGATCGCTAGATTCTGCCGAGCAGCAGCAGCACAAGCAGCACAATGACGATGGCGCCGAGAAGGCCGCTCGGTGTGTAGCCCCATGACGAGCTGTATGGCCACGTCGGCAAAGCGCCGACCAGAATTAGCACGAGAATGATCAGGATGATGGTGGTGATCGACATGTTCGTTTTCCCTTCGTCAGTCGGAATGGAAATCGCCGGCGTCGAGCCGGTATGGGACCGGTTGTCCGTCGCGCCGGCACATACCACCATCGCATTTGCCGGAGCTCCGTCATTCCCATTTACGCAGTTTCTATGCCATGCATACGTCGCGGCGCGCCCCCCGGAAATCGCGCGGATGAGTGCGCAAGGCGGCTCGCACGCGCATGCAGCAGGTAACTCTTACACGCGCTCAAGGAAGGTTCTTCTTGCGCGCGGAGCTCTTCTGTGTCGGAAAACCGCTTACGGCAATCCTTTGGCGCATGACGTTCGAGCTAAACTTGGCGCATCGATTCAAAAGGCGCGAAGAGATGGATGACGCGGCGTGGCATTCGCTACTTGCGGCCGCCAAGGCAGTAAGCGGGCAGGCGTACTGCCCTTATAGCGGCTTCGCCGTAGGCGCTGCGGTGCGCTCGTTCGACGGTCGTGTGTTTGCCGGCTGCAATGTCGAGAACGCGTCGTACGGTCTTGCCGTTTGCGCGGAGCGTAATGCGGTGTTTCATGCCGTCGCCGCCGGGGCGCGCGACATCGTCGCCGTCGCGCTGTACACGCCGACACCTGTTTACACGACGCCGTGCGGCGCGTGCCGTCAGGTCCTGATGGAGTTCGCGCCGAATGCTGAACTGTTATGCACGTGCGACGGCGCCGAACGCGGGCATTTCACCGTATCGTCTTTGCTGCCGCATGGGTTTGCGCTCGCGATACGCTGATTCGCTTACCGCTTTGCTTCCGCTCCAACGTCGAAAATCTTTACAACGCGCGATTCCGGCGATGTGAGCGCCCGTTGGCGCCGGTCACAACACCTCCCGAAATCAGTAAGTTGTAGTGAACGATCGGGATCGGGAGCGCATCTTGCTAAACACAGCGTTTGGCGAAGAACATGCGCGCGTCTGTCTTTGCCTCTAATTTTTCAGGTTTCTTCTTTGGCTTGTTAGATCGGAGAGCGCGATGGCAACGTTGACGTCGATGCGACGGGCTGTACTTGCGGCAGCAGCTGGTCTGTTGTTGCTCGCAGGCAGCGCAAACGCGATCATCTTCGTGGGCAACTGGGATCCGGCGTTTGGTCCCGCCTTTCCCAACCTCGGATTTCGCGGCCAGAGCACGTTCGACGTTTCCGCCGGCTGCCTGACTTCCCCGGGTTTTCATGCAGAGGGAGGTGGATGCACGCTCACGCTGTTGAGCGCATCGTTGGACTTGTACAACCCCAACCAGGTGGGAACACCTACGCTCCAAACGCTGATCTATGCCCCACCCGCGATCGTGCCGGATCCGATCATCGCGGTCTTCGTCAATGCAGCGCTGAGCGTCGCCGGCGTCAGCATGAACATCATCGGGCCGCAATTCGACACGACGCCCGCCACCGGGTATCTAGGGCCGCTCTTCCTGCAATTCATTCTCGACTCGGAGGTCGGGACATCGAACGCGTTCATCTACACGGGGACTTGTCCCATAGAAGGTCCCTGCACGCCCACCTTGAATACACCATCGAATCCAGCGGCAATACGTATCACGGCGATCCCTGAGCCTGGCTCGCTCGCGCTGGTGTTCGGTGCGTTCGGCGCGGGTTGGCTCGCGCGCCGCCTGCGCAAGCGCTAACGTAGGCGAACCGCTCAAGCGGCGACGGCTTCCGACGCCGACAACGACAACGCGCGACGGATCGACTTTTCGATTCCCCACGGTCGCCCATCGGCCCATGCCGCTTCGAATGCGGCGTCGCCCAATACGCTGCGCAACAATGCTAGGCGCTCCTTCCTCCTGGCGTCGAAGCGGGGCGGCAGCGGCAGCACGAGTCTGTCGCGCAATCGTTCGACGGCGGCGTAAAAGCGCGTGGCGTCCGTCGGGATATCGCGAACGTGCAGGAAATCGGCCACATCCTCGAGGCAGCCGAGCATCTCGGCATACATTTCGAACGCCTGAAACGCGCGCAGCGCGCCGCTCAGGCGCATCCAGGCCAAGTCCTTCCTTCCTGCGGCAAGATCCGCCTTTCCCTGCCACCACAGCGCCGTCGCCTCACCCCGCTTGTCTTCGGCTTTGCGGCAGACGTTGAGGGAGCGCGCAAACCGTTCGGTTGCGACATTCACGTCGCCGCTTTCGAGTGCCAGCTCCCCCAACATCCGCTCGCACTCACTCTCGATCTCCATATTCTCGATATCACGTGCGATCTCGAGCGCGTCCAGCACGTGTTTCTTCGCTTGTGCGTCGTCACCGGTATACAGGCCGATCTCGGCCAGATGCAGCAATCCAATAGCTTCTCCGACACGGTTGCCGACTTCGCGAAAAATATCGACCGCCTCCGCCTCGCCCTCCCGCGCGCCAGCGGCGTCGCCCAAATGCAACCGCACGAGCGATAGCGTGGACAGTGCAGCCGCAATGTCGAGTGGATTGCCAAGGCCGCGCCGGAGCTTGAGACACCTCTCAAGCATGCGCCGCGCCTCGGCGTGACCGCTCTGGCTGTCGGCGAGCCCGGCGCCGACATACAGCGCATGGGCGTGCGCGAGGTCCGATTGCTGTACGGCCGGTAGAGTCAATGCAGCGCGGACGTAGTTGCGGCCTTCTGTTGCGTAACCGCGCAACATCCAGAAACCGAGCAACGCGACGGCGAACTTGACTGCCAAAATCGGATCGACGCCGCCTTGCAGCGCGAGCGCAATGCCTGCGCGGATGTTGTCGAGGTCCGCTTCGACGCGCCGGGTCCATTCACCTTGTTGGGGACCTTGCAATCCACGATTCGCCGCCTTCGCCACCCCCAAGTAGTGATCGCAATGCGTGGTCTGCAACTTCGAAAGCTCTCCTCGCTCGATCAACTTCTCGCGCGCGTAGTCGCGGATCGTTTCGAGTAACCGGTATCGCGATCGGTCGGTCGCATCGTCGGCCATTACCAGCGATTTCTCGACGAGGGAGCTCAGCACGTCGAGAACGTCCTCCGACTGGAGAGGGTCCGCACCGCAAACGCCCTCGGCCGCGCCGAGATCGAATCCGCCGACGAAGACGCATAATCTTGAAAGCAGCAGTCGCTCGCTCTCCTGCAACAGGTCGTACGACCAATCGACGAGCGTGCGCAGCGTTTGCTGGCGCGGCAACAACACGCGGCCGCCGCCGGTCAGCAGCTTGAAACGGTCGTGCAATCGATTGTTGATATCCGCGACCGACAGCGAACGCATCCTCGCCGCGGCAAGTTCGAGCGCGAGCGGAATGCCATCGAGCCTGCCGACGAGCTCGGCGACTGCGGGCGCGTCCTTTTCGGTGAGATCGAAACCCGGCCTGTGCAACTTCGCGCGTTCGATGAAGAGTTGCACGGCCGTCGAGCGCGAAAGTTCCTCGATGCCTGCGGTGCGATCGGGCACCGGCAGCGGCAGCACGGGAAATGTCTGCTCGCCGGGAACCTGCAAGGCCTGACGGCTTGTCGCGATGATCCGAACGTCCGGCGCAGCTTTGAGCAGCGTGTTGGCGAGTTTCGCGCTCTCGTTGATCAAATGCTCGCAGTTGTCGAGGATCAACAGCAGCTTGCGCGACTTCACGTGCGCGCACAGCGTTTGGATGAGCGGCTGTCCCGGTTCCTCGCGCACGCCGAGGCTCTTCGCCGCTTCGTTCGCAACGAGCGACGGATCTGTGATCGGCGCCAGATCCACGAACCAAACCCCATCCGGATAGGCGTCCATGACGTCCGCGGCGATCTGCAGCGAAAGGCGCGTTTTTCCGAGACCGCCCATGCCGAACAGCGTGAGAAGACGCGTGTGCGTGAGTAGCGCCTTCGCTTCCTCGCGCTCCCGCTGACGGCCGATGAACGAGGTGATCTGCTGCGGCAGATTGTTCGGCGTTGCCTCGAGCTCGCGGAGCGCAGGAAAGCTCTGCTGCAGCCGCGGGTGAACGAGTTGATAGACGGTTTCGGGCGTACTGAGACCCTTGAGCCGAACGGCGCCCAGATTGCGTAGCGAAACGGCTTCCGGCAAACGCCCGGCGACAAGATCGGCCACCGCCTGCGAGACCAGCACTTGCCCGCCCGCTGCGGCGCTCATGATCCGCGCGGCGCGGTTGACCGTCCCACCGAAGACGTCGTTGTCGCGCTCGTGCACGTCGCCCGCATGCAATCCGCAGCGCACGCGCAACGTGACGCCTGCGGTCGAAGCAGGATTGGCAAGCGACGCTTGAATGGCGATAACGGCGTCGAGCGCGTCCGCTGCATCGGCGAAGGCCGCGTACATGCCGTCGCCGGTCGTCTTGATCACGCGTCCGCGACGCGACTGCACGGTCTCAGCGAGGAGCGCGTCGTGCCGCGCGGTTGCCTGCGACATCTGCTCGGGGCGCTCTTCCCACATCGACGTGCTGCCTTCGATGTCGGTGAAAAGGAAGGTCGAGAAGCTGGGCGGTGCGCTCATTCGAGGACCGCGAGCCATTGCTCGCTGCGCTACTTTACCGTCGCTAGAGATTGGGCGCCAGACGCCTGCGTGCATCGGCGATTGATATCCCGGTTCGCGCGGCGAAATCGACCAGCTGATCATCGCCGATCTTCCCCACCGCAAAGTAACGCGCGTCCGGATGGGCAAGATAGAATCCTGAGACCGATGCGGCCGGCAGCATCGCGAAGTTTTCAGTAACGGTCATGCCGATTCGCTCGGCGTCGAGAAGATCGAACAGCGGCGCCTTCACCGCGTGGTCGGGGCACGCCGGGTAACCGGGCGCAGGGCGAATGCCGCGATATTCCTCGCGAATCAACGCCGTGTTATCGAGGCTCTCATCAGACGCGTAGCCCCACAATTCGCGGCGCACTTTCATGTGCAGCCACTCGGCGAACGCTTCGGCGAGGCGGTCGGCGAGCGCTTTCAGCATCAGCGCCGAATAATCGTCGCGGTCGGCTTCGAATTCGGCGACCTTTTTCTCGATGCCCACACCCGCCGTCACGGCAAACGCACCGACGTAATCCGCGATTCTTGTGTCTGCGGGCGCGACGAAATCGGCAAGACAGTAATTCGGCTTGCCTTCGGGTCGCGCGTTTTGCTGGCGCAAGTTGTGCCAGACAAGCGCCGGTACGTCGCGCTTCGCCGAGCTCCACAGCACAATATCGTCGCCGTCGGCATTCGCCGGCCAAAATCCTACGACGCCGCTCGCCGTCACCCAGCGGCCGTCGACGACGCGCGTCAGCATCGCCTGCGCTTCGGTGAAGAGCGTTCGCGCTGCGTCACCGACAACGGCGTCTTCAAGTATCGCCGGATACGGTCCCGCCAGCTCCCACGCCTGAAAAAAAGGACTCCAATCGATGAACGGAACCAGCAACCGTAAATCGACGTTGCGGAATGGACGGCGGCCGACGAGCGTCGGTGCCGGCGGAACATAAAGCGACCAATCGCCATGAAATGCGTTGGCGCGTGCGGCGGATAACGGGATCAGCGTCGGACCTTTTTTGCCGGCGTGCTGGACACGCGCTTTTTCGTAATCGGCAGCGACTTCGGCGACATACGCATCGCGTTGATCGGCGGATAGAAGGCTCGTCGTCACGCCGACCGCGCGCGACGCATCCGGTACGTAGACAGTGGCACCCTGATAATGCGGCGCGATTTTGACCGCGGTGTGCACTCGCGACGTCGTCGCGCCGCCGATCAGCAACGGCAGCGTGAATCCCTCGCGCTGCATCTCGCTCGCCACATGCGCCATCTCTTCGAGCGACGGCGTAATCAGCCCCGACAATCCGATCGCGTCGGCGTTGTGTTCGCGCGCGGTCGCGAGAATCTTTTGCGCCGGGACCATCACGCCGAGATCGATGACGTCAAAGTTGTTGCACTGAAGAACGACGCCGACGATGTTCTTGCCGATGTCGTGGACGTCGCCCTTGACCGTCGCCATCACGATCCGGCCCTTCGGCTTTCCGCCGACGCCGGTCCGCTTCTTTTCTTCCTCGATGAACGGGATCAGATGCGCAACCGCCTGTTTCATCACGCGCGCACTTTTCACCACTTGCGGCAGGAACATCTTGCCGGCGCCAAACAGATCGCCGACGACGTTCATGCCGGCCATCAGCGGCCCTTCGATCACCTCGATCGGTTTACCGCCGCGCGCAGCGATTGCGAGCCGCGCTTCCTCGGTATCGACGACGATGAAATTGGCGATTCCCTTGACGAGCGCATGCGTAAGCCGCTCCTCGACACCGCTCGCGCGCCACGCGAGATCTTCTTCCGGCTTGCGGCCCGCCGACTTGTAGGACTCGGCAAACGTAACGAGCTTTTCGGTCGGGCTCGGTGTCGAACCGGAACGCCGATTCAACACGACGTCCTCGACAAGCTCGCGAAGCGTCGGATCGAGCTCGTCATACACGCCAAGCTGACCCGGATTGACGATACCCATCGTCAGGCCGGCTTTGATCGCGTGATAGAGGAACACTGTATGAATCGCCTCGCGCACCGGATCGTTGCCGCGGAAGCTGAAGCTCACATTCGAGATCCCGCCCGAGACTTTGGCGTGCGAAAGGTGCTCCTTGATCCAGCGTGTCGCCGCGATGAAATCGACAGCGTAATTGTCGTGCTCCTCGATCCCCGTCGCGATCGCAAACACGTTCGGATCGATCACGATGTCTTCGGGAGGAATGCCGACCTTGTCGACGAGGAGGTCGTAGCTTCGCTGCGCAATCCGCGTCTTGCGCTCGAGCGTGTCGGCCTGGCCTTTCTCGTCGAACGCCATCACGATAACGGCCGCCCCATAGCGACGGACGAGATTGGCTTGGTGCAGGAATGTCGCTTCACCTTCCTTGAGCGAGATCGAATTGACGATCGGCTTGCCCTGCACGCATTTCAATCCCGCTTCGATCACCTCCCACTTGGACGAATCGATCATCACGGGAACGCGCGCAATGTCGGGCTCGGAGGCGATGAGGTTCAGGAAGCGCGTCATCGCTGCCTTCGAATCGAGCATCGCCTCGTCCATGTTGACGTCGATCATCTGCGCGCCGTTTTGCACTTGCGAGCGCGCGACTTCGACGGCGCCAGCGAAATCGCCGGAGAGGATCAGACGGGAAAATACCTTGGAGCCGGTGACATTCGTGCGCTCGCCGATGTTGACGAACAGCGAATCGTCGCCGATCGCGAGCGGTTCGAGCCCCGCAAGACGCATCACGCGGGAAGACAATGGCCCCCCACGCTCGCGGCTGCGCCGCGTCGCTGCCCCCAAAGGGGGAGTAATGCGCGCCTTGGGACGGCCCTGCGGCGCGCATGGCGCCCGGCCGTATCAAGCAATCGGGCTCTCCGCTTCGGCTTGCACCTTGCGTGGAGGCAGGTCGCGCACCGACTCGGCGATCGCGCGAATGTGCGCGGGCGTCGTGCCGCAACACCCGCCGACGATATTGACGAAGCCGCTTTGCGCGAAATCCTTGAGCATTCGCGACGTTTGCTCGGGCGTCTCGTCGTAGCCGGTGTCGGACATCGGATTGGGCAACCCCGCGTTCGGATAACACGATACGAACGTGTCGGCGACGCGAGCGATTTCCTCAATGTAAGGCCGCATCAGCGCAGCGCCGAGCGCGCAGTTCAATCCGACGGCGACTGGACGCACGTGGCGAATGGAATTCCAGAAGGCTTCGGGCGTTTGGCCGGAGAGCGTACGACCCGATGCGTCGGTGATCGTGCCCGAAACGATCACCGGCCAGTGCCGTTGCATGCGATCGAAATACGCGTCGAGCGCGAACAACGCGGCCTTGGCGTTCAGCGTATCGAAGATCGTTTCGACGAGAAAAATATCAGCGCCGCCTTCGGCGAGCGCTTCGATCGCCTCGCCGTATGCCGCGGCAAGCTCATCGAAGCTCACGTTACGTTTACCGGGATCGTTGACATCGGGCGAGATCGACGCAGTGCGGTTCGTTGGGCCAAGCGCCCCTGCGACGAAGCGCGGCTTGTCAGGAGTCCGTGCAGTCCAGCGATCCGCGCATTCGCGCGCAATGCGAGCCGCGGCGCGATTCATTTCGGCCGCGCGATTCTGGAGACCGTAATCCGCTTGCGCAATTCGCGTCGAGCTGAACGTGTTCGTCTCGGTGATGTCTGCGCCGGCAGCGAAATACGCATCATGGATGTCGCGCACGACATCGGGCCGCGTCAATACGAGGATATCGTTGTTGCCCTTGAGATCGCCCGCGTGATCGTGGAGGCCGCATGCGGCGGGTCCGCGAAAATCGGCTTCGCCGAGCTTGCGCACCTGGATCATCGTGCCCCACGCGCCGTCGAGGATCAGAATACGTTGGCGCATGAGGTGCGCGAGCTCCGCGGTGCGGTCGGGTTGCATGGAAGTGCGCTTGTGAGTGCCGGACTGAAGCTCCAAATTTTAGCATCGACCGTTTGCCAGCCTTTCATGCGGCCACGGCATTACGACAGAACGGCGGCGCATAATGAAGCTAGAGGACGCGCGGCGGCCCGACGCCAACGGACTCGATTTTGAGGACGACGGATATGAAACATTTGAAACCGAAGGAAGCTTACGAATTTCTGCAGAAGAATCCGCATGCGATGATGATCGACTGCCGCAGCGAAGTGGAATATCTCTACGTCGGCCATCCTGTTCCTTCCCATCATGTTGCATGGAACGACGGACCCGATTGGGAGATCAACCCGCACTTCGTCGGGCAGGTGAAGAAGGTGACGCAGAGCACCGATCGTCCGGTCGTGCTGATCTGCCGCAGCGGGCAGCGCTCGGTCGCGGCCGGTGTCGAGCTCGAGAAAGCCGGATTTGCCGACGTCTATAACGTGCTCGAAGGCTTCGAGGGACCATTGGACGAGAGTCATCATCGCGGCACGCTCGGTGGCTGGCGCAAGGAAGGGCTGCCCTGGCGCCAGACATGAGCCCCCACGCTTGCGGCTATCGGCGCTGCGCTGCCCCCCCGAAGGGGAGCAATTCGCGCCTTGGGGCGGTCCGGCGGCGCTCATGTCACATGAAGGGGCAGCTCCACGCTCGCTTCGCGTGCGCCGAACATCCGCCTGCGAGCGATACGGCGATCGCGTGGTATCGCGCACGGTTGCCGCACGCTGCAGGTACTTCGCTTGACCTGATGTGCGGCAACGGGCGCCTGCTTGTGCCGCTGATCGAGTCGGGCATGAACGTGCATGGTGTCGATGCGTCCGCGGCGATGCTCGCCGAATGCGAGGCGCGGTTATCCGCGATCAATCGCGCCGCGACGCTGTTTCGCCAAGATGTCGGCGAGCTCAATGTGCCGTTTCGCTATGGCGCCGCGTTCATCGGCGGCGGCTCGTTTCAATCGCTCGCCGTCGACCGTGCGCGGGCGGCATTGCTGCGCATCCGGGCGCATCTCGTCCCGCCGGGCCTGCTATTGCTCGATCTCTACGTCCCGTCCGAAAGTGCGCAACGGATCGCTGCGCCGCTCGTCGAAGTGCGCTCCGCGACGCTCGCCGACGGCTCGCGTATCGCACTCCGCTCCGAGACGACGATGTACCCGGACGCTCGGCTTGCCCGTATTGAAACGCGCTACGTTCAACGTCGCGGCAACGAACGCATCGCTGAGGAGAACGAGACCGCGTCGGTGACCTGGTATCTGCCGGACGACATCACAACGTTGTTGCGCGATACCGGTTATCGCGACGTCAGCGTGGGCGAATCGCCTCTAGAAGGCGGTGACGGCGAAACGTTCTCGGTCAGCGCACGTGCCTAGCTCGCCCGTTCTCCTACCAACTCCCTGAAGAACCGCCACCACCCGAGCTTCCGCCGCCGCCCGAAAACCCGCCGCCGCTGCTGCCGCCGGATGATCCGTGGCCCGATCCGGATCCGCCGCTCAACACCATACCGCCGATCGTTGCGGTCCCTTTCGTTTTCATGTCGTGCTGTGCCTTCGCATACCAACCGGAATGCGAAACGATGAGCTTTGCGATCGGAAATCCGATCACGTAAGTCCCGAGCAGCACGAGCGCGCCGCGGACGCCGAGAATGATGATCGGGAACATCGCCCAGAATGGAATCAGGAAGAAATAGAGAAACCATCCCATACCGGGGGTCACGACCCCCATGAACGTGAAGAGTCCGATGATGCCGAAGATGAAGCAGCCGAGCAGAATGCGCAGCGGCCACGGCGGCAGGCTCGGATCGTTGATGTTCATCGGGAAGCCTTGGCTGCTCGATTCCCGCGATGAACCCGTGTCCGCAAGCTTGGCGACGTCGGGGCTGCCCTCGAGCGTTCCGATAATCGCGTCGACGCCGTCGCTCACGCCTTTGTCGAAGTCGCCGGCCTTGAACGCGGGCGTGATCACGTTGCGAATGATGCGGCTCGACGCGACGTCGGTCAGTGTCCCTTCGAGCCCGTAGCCGACTTCGATCCGCAATTTGCGGTCTTTCGGCGCGATCACGAGCAATACGCCGTTGTCCTTTCCCTTCTGGCCGAGCTTCCAGGCGTCGAAGACGCGCGTTGAATAGCCTTCGATGCTCTCGTCGCCGATCGTCGGAACCGTCAGCACGGCAATTTGATTGGTTGTCTTCTGATCGTGCGCCTTGAGCTTCTCGGTAAGCGCGTTACGCGTTTCCGCTTTCAGGATCTCTGCGTTGTCGACGACGCGACCCGACAGGTACGGAACATCCGTTGCAGAAAGCACGGTTGTCGCGACGAACGCGAGCAGCCCTACCCAACCTGTCATCCTGAGCAAAGTGAACGACCTGCTTTTGACGCCGCTCACGGTGCGCTCTCGTCGACGGGCCGATCGGACAGCTCATTGCGACGAGCGGTACCGACGAAGCCCTTGGCAATAAGAAGCGCTTCGACACGTTCGAGGCCGCGCGTCAGCGCCTCCGCGGCCCTTGCGTCGGCCAGCAACGGCGTCATCGCATCGATCACCGTGCGCCACTCGTGCTCCTCGACGCGGCCATGGAAACCGACATCGGCGACGAGCTCGACTCGCCGCTCGAACACGCTCGCAAACAACAGCACGCCGTTACGCGCACGCGTCTTGAACAACTGTCGCTCGAGGAACATCGATTGCGCGCATTGCAGGGCTTCGCCGTGGCGGCGGACGCGATCCAAGTACAGGCGCGCATACGACGGCAGAACGAGCGCGAGAATTGCGTTCGCCGCACCGACGCCCAGTATCGGCGTGACGTTCGACCACACCGCATACGCCGACATCCAATCGGCACGCACGACGTCGAGCACAACGACCAGCAGTGCGGCGATTGCGGTGCCGAGCGCAAACGCTTTCCACACGAGCTCCGGATAAGCGTCCGAACGCCCCACAATGGCCGTGACGACCTGTGCGCCCGTGCGTGCTTCAACGCGCGCAATGCACGCCTCGATCGCGTCAGCCTCGGCTGGGCTCAAGAACAAGTGAGTTTGAGCGACATGTAGACGACGCCATCCAAAGGGTTGCGATAGTACGCCGCACACTCACGAAAACCCAGCGACGCGTACAGCGCGCGTGCCGCGGCCATCGTCGGTAGCGTGTCAAGCATGAGCTCGCGGTATCCGATCGCCGAAGCATCGGCAATGATCCGCAACACAAGTGCGCGTCCGAGACCGCTACCGCGTGCGTGCGGACGAACGTAAAGGCGCTTCACTTCGCCAATCATCGGATCGCCATCAGGCAACGGCCGTAACCCGATGCAGCCGGAAGGGCGCAGAAGGTCGCCCGACAACAACAAAGCGCCGCGCGGCCGAGCGTAGGCGCCGGGCAACGTCGCCAGCTCTTCGCTGAAATTCTGGAAGCACAGGTCGACGCCGATCGACGCAGCGTACTCCTCGAACAGCGCTCGCGCCTGTGCGATATCGGCGGCGGTCGCCGCGTCCCGGATCAGCTCGCCGTCGGACATGCACCGATCCGAAGATCGCTGCCGGAATACTGCGTCTGCAATTCCTTGAAGCGCGAGACGACGCCTTGTTGCGGATCACGCACGATGAGAATGGTTTGGCTTTCCACGCGCGGCGGCCCGCCACTTTGGCGCGACACATCGACGCGTCGCTGCGACAATAGGCGGCCCAGTTGCAGCGGCTCGAGATCGTTGATCGCCTTCACGCGTTCGACGTCGGAGAACGGTCCCCATTCGATGCAAACGTCGGCGAGCGCCGCCATTTTTGCCGGCCCGAGGGCAGCGACTTGCGGCGGTGTGAGCAACTTGATCTTGTCGGGCTGGACCTGCTGCTTCAGTCGGCTGCTCTCGCCGCGACTCGCGCTGTCGAGGCGGGTGTAGGCGAAGAGCGTCAGATTGGCGATAACGAGGAGCAGGACAACGATGCGCATGCAATGACGCCGTCTCGAGCTTCTCTTAGAAGTTAGCCAGCAAGTACGAGCACGCCTTCAAGAACGAGATTATCCACGACCTCCACCGGTCCGGCCAAATGCGGCGCGATTTCTTGCGCGGCGCCACCCGCGATGTAGCATTTCACGCTGACGTCGTTCTGGCCGAGCTTCGCGCGCATCTGCTCGATTGCGCCGCAGATCGCCTGCATCACACCTGAATACAGAGCGTCAGGCGTGCTCGTCGGAAAATCGTGAAATTCCCCCGGCGCGATTTTGAGCCCGGATGTCCGGTCGGCGAGCGACTGCAGCATCAGCCGCAATCCCGGAAGAATGATGCCGCCGCGAAAGACGCCGTCCGAATCCAAAGCGTCCACCGTCACGGCGGTACCGGCGTTGATGACGACGCACGGCGGCGGAACGACGTCGCCCTCGACGGCGCGTCGACGCACCGCGACAAGCGACGCCCAGCGGTCTGCGCCGAGTTGCGCCGGTTTTGCGTACTGATTGATCACCCCCGCGGCTTCGGACGTGGCCGTCAGCCACTCGATCGGCAGGCGCCAACGCGCCAGTTGACCTTCGACCCGCACACGCGCCGCTTCACCGGCGACGTTGACGCCGACTGCACGCGAAGGTCGCGGCAGATTCTGCCAGTCGCGTAGCGCGAGGGTTGCGAGCTCGGCGTTGGAGACGACGCCTTGACCGAGCCAGCCGCGTGGACCGTACAAGCCCCACTTCATGCGGCTGTTGCCCGAATCGATGACCAGAATCATGAGCCCGACGCTTGCACGATCGCGTGAAAGGGCTCCGGCCTCGACGATCCTGTGTTACGCGCGTCGCAGCGAAATTTCGCCCGCAAGAAACCGCACGCGCCGAGGGCCGTCGGCGAGAACCAGCGCGCCGGTGCCGTCGACGCCGGCCACGGTCCCCTTGACACTGACGCCGTCGGGGAGGAGCAACCTGACAGGCTTGCCTTGATAGGCGTGCCGGCGCTGCCACTCGACGGCAAAGGGCGCGAACCCATGCTCGCCATACGTGGCAAGTGCGCGCGCGAGCTCGGCGGTCAGACGCGCCAGCAACCGGTTACGATCGATCGGCGGCGCTCCGCGTCCGGCAACCGCGGTCAGATCGCTGACCGGCTGGGCGATATCTCGCTTGATCGACGTCGGCAAGCGCACGTTGAGGCCGACGCCCACGACGACCGTGGATGGGCCGAGCGCATCGCCGTTCAATTCAACCAGAATGCCGCCGACCTTGAGGTGACGGTAAATGAGGTCGTTCGGCCACTTGAGCTCAACGCCGGCGAGTCCTTCGGCCTCGAGCGCATGGACGATCGCAACGCCAACAGCCAGCGAAAGCCCGGCCATGAAGCCCGCGCCCTGCTCGAAGCGCCAGCCGAGCGAAAACGTGAGGCTGCCACCGGCGACCGCCGACCAGACGCGACCACGACGGCCGCGACCTGCGGATTGCCATTCGGCGGCCAGCAAAGCGCCGTGGACATCACGTCGGGTAGCGCGGCGGAGCAGCTCGCTCGACGTCGAATCGAGCTGATCAACGATCTCGACGACGATCGGAGGCCGCGTTGGAATCCCAGGAGGCGCAGACGCCGGCAATGCGATGTCGTCATCGTTGGCAGCCAAAAGAACCGGTCGGGCATCGGCGGGGGCGACTTCAACGCCCAAATCGTCGAGTGCCGCGCGGACTTCGTCGGCGTCGAGAAAATCGGGGGTTGCCAATAGCCGATAGCCACGTCCGCGTACGCGCTCGAGTGAAAGCCCGGCGGTCTCGGCCTGTTTCAAAAGCTGCGAGACGCGGGCGCGCGTCAACCCGACCGTCGCGGCGAGATCTTCGCCGGAGTGGAAGGCGCCGTCCGAAAGCTGGCGCAGAAGCGAGAATCCAAGCGGAGTGAGCACAAACCTACTTCAGAGAGTCCAGCGTTGAATCGTACCACTTCCGGCGATTTTGTGCACCTGCAACGATCACCCGGTTTAGTGCATCTGGGCGCGACGGCGCCCCTTTTCAACCGCTCTACCAAATGTTCGACGGGGCAATCGCAGGCGGCTTCATCATGGGTTCGGCAGCACCCCACGCCTTATCTGATCGAGTTCAATGGACTCGAACAGCGCGCGGAAGTTGCCTTCGCCGAAACCCTGCGCCCCTTTACGCTGGATGATCTCGAAAAAAATCGGCCCAATGACCGTCCGCGTGAAGATCTGCAGCAGGATCTCGTCGCGCGCAGGTGCGCCGTCGATCAGGATCCGGCATTGCGCAAGCCGCTCGGCGTCCTCTCGATGCCCGGGCAGGCGCGCTGGCAGCGCCTCGTAGTACGTGTCGGGCGTGTCCTGGAACGCGACGTTTTGCGTGCGCAGCGTTTCGACGGTCATGTAGATGTCGTCAGTCGCCAACGCGACGTGCTGGATCCCTTCGCCGCGGTAATCGATCAAGTATTCCTGAATCTGGCTCTTGTCGTCGGCGCTTTCGTTGATCGGAATACGAATCTTGCCGCACGGGCTTGTCATCGCCTTCGATTTGAGTCCTGTCAGCTTGCCTTCGATGTCGAAATACCGAACTTCGCGAAAGTTGAACAGGCGCTCGTAAAAGCTTGCCCATTCGTTCATTCGACCGCGGTGAACGTTGTGCGTCAGATGATCGATGTGCGTCAGCCCCGCGCCGCTCGGATGGCCGTCGACGCCGGCAAGCGGAACGAAATCGACGTCGTAGATCGAGACGCTGGAGCTCGCATCGGCACGCGACCCCGGATAGCGATCCACCAGGTAAATCAATGAGTCGCCAATCCCTTTGATCGCGGGGATGTTGAGCTCCATCGGACCGGGGTGACTCTCGACGCCCCACGCGCCGTCCTCGACGCATTTTCGATAGGCATAGGCGGCGTCGCGGACGCGGAATGCAATCGCGCAGATCGATGGACCATGTACGCGGGCGAACGATTGAGCGAATGAATTCGGTTCGGCATTGACGATGAAATTGACGTCGCCTTGCCGGTACAACAGGACATTCTTCGAGCGATGTTTTGCGACCGCGGAAAAGCCCATTTGCTCGAACAGTCGTCCAAGCGCCGCGGGATCGGGCGCCGCGTATTCGATGAACTCGAATCCGTCGGTGCCAAGGGGGTTGTCCCAAAGATCGCCGGATTGAGCTGGCTTCATTTTTCTGCACCTCCACCGTTTAGACGTCGCGATGGTAACGAATATCCGCTAGACGAGGACCCCCACGCTTGCGGCTACGCCGCTACGCTGGCCTAGAGGCAGACCGCAGTGTGCGTCCTTGGGACGGCCCTGCGGCGCAAATGTCCTCCAGAATTGCGCATTCTGCGTCGGCGCGAAGCACGTTCTTCCAGGCACCGGAATTGTCACGCGCGGCGAGCCACGCAGCGGTGTCGTCGATCGTTTGCTCGAGCGGCCGCAGTCGGAGGCCTGCGCGCGCTGCCTTCGTGCAATCGAAAGTCATGAAGCCCGCGCTGTCCGGATCGTTTGCAGGCAGCCACAACGGCAGTCCAACCCACGGCTCGACGTGATGAGCATGAAGCGTCGCTTCGTCGGTCCACGCGGGCTCCGGTGGCGAGCGCGAAGCGTTGACCAGAGCGTCGATCAAATCGCCCATCGTCCATTGCCCGGCGGCGCTGCATGCATTGAATGTTCCGCCCGTAGCATTCTCGAGCAAGTCGATCATCCACTGCGCAAGATCGCGGCCGTCGATGAATTGCACCGGCCGATCGCGTAAGAGTGGCACAACAGCGCGCGGCGCGCGCGAACCCAGCAATGCGGGATGGACGAAGCGAGCGATCCAGTACGCGACGCGGTCAGTAGGATCGAACGGTCCGACGATCACTCCTGGGCGCAGATTCGTCGCCCGAGCGCCGAACATTTGTGTGACAACACTTTCGCACGACGCTTTGAGCGCGCCGTAATTCTTCGCAATGTCCTCGTTGTCGGGATCAACCGGCGGCAAGACCGGTGCCCTTTCGTTCTGACCATGTCGACCCGAGCTCGCATACACCGACAGCGACGAGACGAACAAGTAGCGCGCCGCGCACGAAGCCAAAAGCGACGCCGACGCGTCGACGATTCGCGGCACATAACCGCTGGTATCGACGACGGCATCCCACGCGCGACCCTCCAACGCGGCAAGTCCCGGCGCAATGCGCGGATCGCGATTGCCGATTAGTGCTTCGACATGGCCGCTCCACGGCAACGGGTTGTGTCCGCGGGAGAAGACCGTGACCGAATGCCCGCGTACCAACGCCGCATCCACCAGGTGGCGACCGAGAAAACGCGTTCCACCGAGGACCAGTAGATTCACGCAGCAGCGATCCGTCGCAATAGCTGCGCGTGCAACGCGTCGTCTCCGCAGGCGAGAATATCGCCGCCGCTGTCAGCGGGACCGCCCTCCCAATCGGTCATGCGGCCGCCCGCCGTCTCGACGATCGGAATCAGCGCCTGAACGTCGTAGGGGTTGAGACCCGTTTCGATGACGATGTCGACCATCCCCATTGCGAGCAGCGTGTAGCAATAACAATCGCCGCCATAGCGGATCAGTCGCGCACGGGCGGTCACGCTGCGATAGACGCGCAATTTATCTGCGGCGTCGAAATGGCGCGGATCGGTCGTGGCGATGACGGCGTCCTCGACCCGCGCGCAGGGACGGGTCTTCAGCGCGTGGCGTTCGAGGCCGCGTCGCCATTGCGGTGTGACGCCGATCGCACCGGCGAACGTTTCACCGACAAACGGTTGATGCATGACACCCACGACCGGCCGTTCGCCGTCATGCAACGCGATCAGCGTGCCCCAATGCAGTTGCCCGAGAATAAAGCTTCGCGTGCCGTCGATCGGATCGATCACCCATGTCAGCGGCGACGTGCCGTGCGTGCGTCCATGCTCTTCGCCGAAAATGCCGTGGTCCGGATAGGCGCGCTCGATTTCGGCGCGAATGACAGCTTCGGCGCTTCGATCGGCTTCAGTGACCGGGTCGTAGCCCTTGACGCCACCTTTGTCCTCGACAGCGATGGACCGACGGAAATGCGGCAGGATCACCTCGCCGGCCGCGACTGCGACGCGACACGCGAATTCCAGGTAATCCGTGTACTCGGATGCAGCCATCGTTGCCTACGAATGCGCTTTACCGTGGAACGATCGCAACGCCGGCCAATTTTTCCTGCGCCTCGATCAGCGACGCCACGTATTTGTCGCCGAAACCCAGCGCGTTCGCGGTTACGAGGCTTTGATGCACCGCTTCGCCGATTGTCGACGGCAGCATCATCGATTCGGTGAAATGCGTGTAGTAGCGGAGATCCTTCGCGGCATTCGACAACGTGAATTTGAGTCCCGACAAGTCGCCGCTCTCGAGCATCTTGCCGACGAGCATCTGGAACAAGCCGGAATTGACGGCGCCGGCCGAAATCAATTCGTGCAGCTTGTGAAGCGACAATCCCGACTTCGCCGCCGCGGCGCACGCTTCGGCGATCGCCGTGCAGATCGCCTGCGCAATGAAATTGTTGATGAGCTTCAGGATAATGCCGTGACCGGCTGGGCCAGCGTGGATGATGTTCTCGCAGAAGGCTGCGAACACCGGCTTCAGTTCCGCGAATGTTGCATCGTCGGCGCCGACCATGATGTTGAGGCGTCCCTGCTCCGCTTCGACGGGCGTGCGTGCAAGCGGCGCATCGACGAATCGCACACCGAGTGGCGCGAGCGCTTCGCGCATCTTTGTCGTCATCGCCGGTTCGCTGGTCGACGTGTCGACGATCATCAGCCCATTACGAGCGGCCTTGGCGAGGCCCTCGGCGCCGAAGATCGCCTCTTCCACTTGCGGCGCGCCCGTCACGCACAGAAATACGATGTCGGAATTGCGCGCGAGCTCGGCGTGACTTGACGCTTCCTTCGCACCTTTCGCGATTAGATCCTCGACCGGCGCACGGTTGCGGTGCGCGCGCACAGTCAAAGGGAATCCCTTGGTGACCAGATTTTTTGCGATGCCGTGCCCCATCAGCCCGACGCCGATGAAGCCGATCCGCGGATTAGCCGTGGCCATGTGTCGATCCTCCGTTGGAAAGATCGAACAATAACAAGTCGGCCCTCCGGCGCAAATGAAGAGCTTAGTCGATGGCCGGGTCCGCGGCGCGGAGCGCCGCGATGCGAATCGACGCGCTACGACGTTCGTACAGCGCAATCAACAGTCCGCTTCCTGCGATCACCGCCATACCCGTCAACGCCCATTGGTCGGGAAAGTCCTGGAATACGAACCAGCCGATCAGCGTCGCCCACACGAGTTGCATATAGGTGAATGGAATGAGCGCTGAGGCGGGCCCGCGCTGAAATGCAAGGATGAAGAGTAGATGACCGAGGGTTCCAAGGAGCCCGGCGGCGCACACGAGCACGATGTCGACGAACGGCATCTGCGTTTTGATGTCGACAAACGGCAGTATTGCGGTCATCACCACGGCGCCCACGAGCCCTGGGTAGAACAGCGTCACGCGCGGGTCTTCGGCGGCGACCTTGCGCGTCAGAATCTGGTAGGTGGAGTAGACGCACGCGGCCAACAACGCGAGCAATGTCGCGCCATGAAAAACGTCGGTACCCGGCCGAACGATCATCAACATCCCGGAGATCCCCGCGAGGACGAAAGCGATCCTCGGTGCGCTCATCTGCTCGTTGAGAAACAACACGGCCATCAACACGACGAGCACCGGAGACGAGTAGCTGATTGCGGTCGCTTCGGCGAGCGGCAAATATTTGAGCGCGCTCATGAACAGGAACGACGATGCGACGATGAGAATGCCGCGTGCCACTTGCATGCCGACCCGCGGCGTCCGCAGCAGGTTGAGCCTCATCGTCGGGCCCAGCCAGATCAGCATCGCAACGGCTTGGAATGTGAGCCGCGCCCAAACCAGTAATGGAATCGGGTAGTGCGGCGCGAGGTGCTTGACGATCGTATCGAGCAGCGTGAAGCACAGCACCGAGCCTACGATGAGGAGCACGGCCTTCGTGGGTACGTGCCCGGCGTGCCCGGTATGCATCGGCGTACTCTACGTCGACGCCGATGCGCACTGTCAAGGCGAATATTCACACACGCGCGCTCGGACTATTACGTTCGTCAGTTGTGCGCGACAACCGCGTTGCCAGGCGCCGAGGGATGGAGCGGGTGAAGGGAATCGAACCCTCGTCGTAGGCTTGGGAAGCCTCTGCTCTACCATTGAGCTACACCCGCGGCGTGCGGCGATTCTAGCAGCGCAGCACCGTCCGCTCCATCGCGCGCTCTAAGTTGTTACGTTCTGCTTCCGTCGCGCTCGAGCTTGGTAATTTTTCCAGCGCACAAGCGATCCCTGCAGCCCGCGGCTTCTCATACGTGAGCGTCGATTCCATTCGCGACACGCCGTTCGCCGTATCATGGCAACCGTGCCGGCCGTTTCGCGTCGGCTATCGAAGACTTGGAGGAATTCGATGCACAAGTCCATTGTCGCGCGATGGGCAGCCGCATTTCTGCTCGTCGCGCTGCCACCCGTGTACGCACAGGAGACGCTGAAGCTTGCTGTCGGCCAACGCGGCAACTGGGACACGTCGGTCGCGGAGCTCGGCCAGCGCACCGGCATCTTCAAGAAGCACAATCTCGCGCTCGAAATCCTCTACACGCAAGGCGGTGGCGAAACACAGCAGGCGGTGATCTCCGGCAGCGTCGACATTGGTGTTGCTGCGGGCATCATGGGCGTCCTGTCGGCTTTTTCAAAAGGCGCGCCGGTGCGCGTTATTGGCGCCGAGACGACCGGCGCTGCGGATCTATTCTGGTACGCGGCGGCGAATTCGCCGATCAAATCGCTCAAGGACACCGAAGGCAAGACGATCGCGTATTCGACCAACGGTTCGTCGACGCACGGCATCGTGACGGCGTTCGTGAAGCAGTTCGATTTGAAGGCAAAGCCCGTCGCGACCGGCGGCCCGCCCGCGACGCTGACGCAGGTGATGTCGGGACAGATCGACATCGGTTGGTCAGCGCCGCCGTTCGGCCTGCAACAACTCGATGAAGGCAAGATCCGGATTGTTGCGATCGGCAACGACGCGACGGCGTTCAAGGGTCAGACGGTGAGGCTGCTGATCACCAACGTGCAAGGCCTGCAAGCGAAGAAGCCGCTGCTCGACCGCTTCATGAAGGCGTACCGCGAGACGATCGACTGGATGTATGCCGACCCCTCGGCAATCAAGGCCTACGCCGATTTCGTGGGCATCCCAGAGGCGATCGCCAAGCGCACGCGCGACGGTTTCTTTCCGAAAGAGGCGATCAATCCCGACCGGGTCGTCGGGCTCGACACGATCGTCAACGATGCGGTCGCGCTCAAGTACACCGCAGCTCCGCTCACCAAAGAGCAATTGAACGAACTGATCCAGATTCCTCCGCGCAGTTAACGTTGCGATCGTGAACGATCAGCGGGACAGTGCCGGCGGTATCGAGCGCCCCATCGGGGTCGCGCCGGCCGAACCTATGTTCGGTAGCGACGTCGTCGCAGCGACGCTTCGTTCACTCGATATTCCCTACGTCGCGCTCAACCCCGGCTCGAGCTATCGCGGTCTGCACGACAGTCTTGTCAACTTCCTTGGCAACACTGCGCCGCAGATGCTTCTCTGTCTGCACGAAGAGCATGCGGTCGCGATCGCGCATGGTTATGCGAAAGTCACCGGCCGTCCGCTGGCAGTCGTTGTCCATGCGAACGTCGGCTTGATGCACGCGACGATGGCGATCTTCAATGCGTGGTGCGATCGGATGCCCGTGCTCGTCCTCGGTGCTACGGGACCTGTCGATGCTGCGAAGCGTCGTCCGTGGATCGATTGGATCCACACCGCGCGCGATCAGGGCGCGCTGGTGCGTCCGTACGTCAAATGGGACGATCAACCTGCATCGCCGGCCGCGACGCGAGAGGCTCTGCTGCGCGCCCGGTGGCTCGCATGCACGCCGCCGATGGCCCCGGTGTATGTCAACCTCGACGCACACCTCCAGGAAGCGCCACTGTCTGAACCGCTGCCGCCACTCGACACCAAACGATTCCTGCCCGAAGTCCCGCCAGGATTTTCGCCGGCGCTCGCGCGAAGCGCGGCGAACGCGCTGCGCGACGCGAAACAGCCGTTGTTATTGATTGGCCGTGCATCGCGAGGCGAAGATGCATGGAACGCCCGCGTGCGCTTGGCGGAGCTGCTCGACGCCGGCGTGCTCACCGATCTCAAAGTCGGCGCGGCGTTTCCTACCGATCATCCGCTGCATCTCGCCGCGCCGAGCGTCCTGCTGACGCGTGACGTGTGCGCCGCTATTGCGGGCGCCGATGTCATTCTGAGCCTTGATTGGGTCGATCTCGGCGGAACGCTCAATAAAGCATGTGGAGCTCGAACGCCGACGATCATTCATGCATCGCTCGATCACACGCTGCATCACGGCTGGAGCATGGACTACCAGGCGTTGCCGCCGGTCGACATGCTGTTTGCGACCGACCCCGATGTCGTTGTCGACGCGCTGATCGACGAGCTGACCGGCGTTGCCCAATTGACCCAACGTTCTCCACGCGCAATTCGATCGCGTTCCGATGCCGTGGCGTCCACCGACGGACGGCTGCGGCTCGACGATCTCGCGCTCGCGTTTCGCGCCGCCACCGGTAATCGTCGCGTGTCACTCAGTCATTTGCCGCTCTCATGGAACGGCGGTGCGCTGCCTTTCCGTCATCCGCTGGACTTCTTGGGCTCCGACGGCGGCGGCGGCATCGGCGCCGGTCCGGGAATCGCGGTCGGTGCAGCGCTGGCGCTCCGCAACTCCGATCGGTTATCGGTCGCGATCTGCGGCGACGGCGACTTTTTGATGGGCGTCACTGCGCTGTGGACGGCAGTCCATTACCGCATTCCCTTGCTCGTGATCGTCGCCAACAATCGCTCGTTCTACAACGATGAAGTGCATCAGGCGCGCGTGGCGATGATGCGCAAACGGCCGGTTGAGAACAAATGGATCGGTCAACGGATCGCCGACCCGGAGATCGATCATGCCGCGCTGGCGCGCGCACAAGGCGCCGTCGGGTACGGACGGGTGACGGAAAGCGCTGCGCTCGTCGCGATCTTGCAGCAAGCGATTGCCGATGTCGATGCCGGACGCGTCGCCGTTGTCGATGTCCACGTCGAGCCGGGTGAGATGCCCGGTGCGGCTCCCGAACCCAAAACGATTGCGCGATGACAGCGCCGGCGGCGATATCGACAAGCGCTGACGTCCCGGCGTCTACGGAGGAAAACGGATTCGTCGGCGTCGAGAATATTGTCAAACATTTCGTGACGCCGGAAGGGACTGTCGTCGCCGTCGACGACGTTTCGTTCGGTGTTGGCCGCGGCGAATTTCTTTCAGTCATCGGGCCGTCGGGCTGCGGCAAATCAACGCTCTTCAACATCATCGGCGGACTGCTCGGCGACTATCAAGGGCGCGTTAGCGTCGACGGCGAGACGATTCGCGGTACGCACGCATCGATCGGCATGGTGTTCCAGGAAGAATCGACGTTTCCCTGGCGCAATGTGCTCGAGAATGTCGCGTTTCCGCTCGAAATCTCGGGCTTGCCGAAAGCGGAGCGGCACGAACGCGCGCGGCATTTCATCGGATTGGTCGGACTCGATGGTTTCGAGCGGCGGCATCCGAGCGAGCTCTCCGGCGGCATGCGCCAGCGCGTTGCAATCGCGCGCACGCTCGCAGCGTCGCCGCAAATTCTGCTGATGGACGAGCCGTTCGCGGCGCTCGACGAGCAGACGCGCCTGCTGCTCGGCGACAAGGTGCTGCAGATCCAGCAGTCGCTCAAGCAAACGACGCTCCTCATCACGCACAACATCACGGAAGCGGTGCAGCTGTCCGATCGCATCCTGGTGATGACGTACCGGCCCGGACGCGTGAAACGGATCGTCAACATCGAACTGCCGCGGCCGCGCACATCGGAAGTCGTCTCGAGCACGACTTTCGGTCACCACGTCGCCGAAATCTGGAACGACCTTCGCGAAGAAGCGAGCCGCGGGATGCGCGACGAAGAAGCGCATGCGCGGCAATTGGGTAAGCCATGAGCACGGCCACCAGGATGGGACCGGCAACACTCGGCGTCGCAACGCTCGTCGTCGTGGGCGCTGCGCTTGAAGCGCTGATCCGCGGCGGCGCGGTCAATCGCTACATCGTGCCCTTGCCATCGCAGGTCCTGCTCGCGTTCGAGCGCATCGTTGTCGAAGAGAATGTCGTCCACCGTTTTTTGCTGACGACCGCGGAGACGTTGATTGCGGGCGCGCTGATCACGATCGTCGGCGTGGCGCTCGGCCTGTTGCTCTATCGCGTGCGCTTGATTCGTGCCGCCTGCGAAACCTGGGTCGCGGCGTTCGCGTCAGCGCCGATCGTACTGATGTATCCATTGTTCCTGGTCATCTTCGGCCGCAGCGCAGTGACGATCGTGATGATGGGCTTCGTTGCCGCGCTGCCGCCGGTGATCCTCAAGACGTTGGAAGGCCTTGCGGCGACGCGACCGGTGCTCGTCGATGTCGGACGCTCGTTCAATCTCACGCCGCCGCAGATGTTCTGGAAGATCATGTTTCCGGCGGCGTTGCCGACGATGTTCGTAGGTCTCCGGCTCGGTTTGATCTTTGCGATGATCAATATCGTCGGAGTCGAATTTCTGATCAACTTCGGCGGCCTCGGCCAATTGATCAACGAATTGGCCGAGCGCTACGACCTGCCGGGAACCTACGCCGCGATCGGATTTGTCGTCCTGGTGAGCGTGCTGTTCTTCTACGCAACCGAAAGGATCGAGCGATGGCTGCGCCCGGCATGAGCGCCGCAGGGCCGTCCCAAGGCGCGAATTACTCCCCCTCGCGGGTCAGCGCAGCGGCGAATGCCGCAAGCGTGGGGGGCACACCCATAACGATCCCGCCGACCGTCGAAGTCGGTTTCGCCCGCGTCACGATCGTACGCGTCGCAATCATTATCGTGCTGCTTGCAGGCTGGGAAACGCTTGCGCGATCGGGCCTTTTGTTTCGCGATGTCGTTCCGACGCTCGGCGCGATAGCGCGCGCACTCGTGACGCTTCTGTCTCAATCGGATTTCTACATGAATCTCGGCTGGACCCTTGGCGAGATTGGGCTCGCTTTGCTGATCGGCGGCGTTAGCGGCCTGCTGGTAGGTCTCATTCTCGGTGGCAGCCGTTTTCTGGGGCGAGCATACGAGCCGTATCTCTATTATCTCGGGCCAACCCCGAAGATCATCTTCTTTCCAGTGATGATCATGTGGTTCGGCGTGGGACCCACGTCGAAAGCGGCGCTCGGCGCGCTCTCGTGCTTCTTTCCGGTCGCGTTGTCGACCGCCGCCGGGATGCGGCAAATCGATGCCGTGCTGATCCGGGTCGGTCGTAGCTTTCGCGCAACGACCGGGCAGATGGTGACGAAGATCTACCTTCCGGCGATGCGCGAGCCGATCGTCAACGGCGTTAGACTTGGACTCGGCGTCGCGATGATCGCCACGCTGCTCGCCGAGACGAAGCTCTCGAACCGCGGCATCGGTTATCTGATCATCCAGGCGTATTCGACGTTCGACATGCCGCGCATGTACGCAGTATTGATCGCATTGTTCACGCTGGCGATTGCCGCGAACGCGTTCATCGGACGTTTTTCGACCTATCGCGTAACACGCGCACGATGAGCATCGATTCGCCGATTGAGCACCGACTGCCGCTTCCCGCGCAGCGCGGCGCGTTCTACGGCGGCGCGTGGCACGAGCCCGCGTCGGGCCGTTACGTGGAAACGATCAATCCGGGTACCGGGCGATCGCTCGGCACGGTTGCCATGTGCGCGACGGAAGATGCCGTTGCAGCAGTGTCGGCAGCCAAGCGGGCGTTTCTAGAGTGGCGCGCAATGGTTCCGCTCGAGCGAGCGCGCATTTTGAAGGCGCTTGCCGCGATCGTGCGCGAGCACGCCGACGAGCTGGCACTGATCGACGCGGCCAATTGCGGCAACCCCGTGCGCGAGATGATGGGCGACGCGCGCATCGCCGCGGCGCAGCTCGAATTTTTCGCCGGCCTCGTCACCGAGATGAAGGGCGCCTCGATCCCGATGGGCCCGGAGGTCGTCAATTTTTCGATCCGCGAGCCGCTCGGCGTCGTCGTACGAATCATTCCATTCAATCATCCGTTCATGTTCTGTGCCGGAAAAGCGGCCGCACCGCTCGCTGCCGGCAATACGGTTGTCGTGAAGCCGCCGGAGCAGGCGCCGCTCTCTTCACTGCGCTTAGCCGAGCTCACGGCGAACTTGTTGCCAGCGGGCGTATTCAATGTCGTGCCGGGCAGCCGCGAAGTCGGCGCCGCATTGGCATCGCATCCAGACGTTGCGAAAGTTGCGTTGATCGGTAGCGTCGCCGCCGGACGTGCGGTCATGCGCGCGGCGAGCGAGACCGTCAAGCCTGTGTTGTTGGAGCTCGGCGGCAAGAACGCGCTTATTGCGTATGCCGATGCCGATGTGGACGATGTCGCCGGGGCGATTGTCGCCGGTATGAATTTCACGTGGTGCGGACAATCGTGCGGCTCGACGAGTCGCGCATTCGTGCATGCGTCCATCTACGATGCCGTTGTTGCAGCGGTCGCGGCGCGCGTCCAAGCCTACCGCCCCGGCATCCCGACCGACGCTGCGACAACGATGGGCGCGATCGTGAGCGCTGCTCAGCGCGACCGCGTCGTGGACTTCATTGCGTCGGCTGAGCGCGAAGGCGCACGGCTCGTTTACGGCGGCCGCGCACCGAATGATCCGTTGCTGCGTAACGGCTTCTACATCGAACCGACGGTGTTCGCCGACGTCACTCCCGACATGCGCATCGCACGCGAAGAAATCTTCGGCCCCGTATTAGCGCTGTTGCGTTGGACCGACGAAGCGACAATGCTTGCGCAGGTGAACGGCGTCGAATATGGGTTGACGTGCTCGATCTGGACCAACGATTTGTCCACTGCCTATCGCATAGCGATGGCCGTCCAAGTGGGCTACGTCTGGATCAATGAAGTGGGCAAACATTTCCTGGGCGCGCCGTTCGGCGGCGTCAAGCAGTCGGGCTACGGCCGCGAGGAGTGCATCGAAGAGATGATCGGATTTACGCAAGAAAAGAACATTCATGTGAAGCTCAAGCCGGCGCGATGACGGACAACGCCGCATCGATCGCGGGCACCGCCGCCGCGTAACCCAGGGCGATCGCCTGGCGCCGCGATGCTTCGAGCGCCGCACGATCGGGAAACCCGCGACCCGCAGCAACCAACGCGCGCCCGCGTGCCGCAAAGAAATTCGCCCACGGCAGCGGCTCCGCACGCGCATAGTCCAGTAGCGCGTTTGCATAGCGTTCCGCTTCTTGCCATTGCTGACGCTCCAGCGCGACGTCGATCGCCGCGACGTAGAACTGGAGCTGACTGTGTCCCACGCAACCCTGTTCCAGCAATCGTTCCGCGGCAGCGAGGGCCTCCCGGCGCTCATCGTCGCTTTCAGCCATGTGCGCGAGAGCGCCGAGCACGCTCGGTCCTGCGAATCGCGGGCTGAACTCCTGACAAAGCTTCCACGCCGCGCGAGCGGCTTGTCGCGCCTCGCGTTTCGATCCCTCGGCCCAAAGGACACGCGCAAGACACACCAGGCAGACCACTTCGAAACGACGCATGCCGATCTCTCGGGACAAAGCGAGACCGTGCTCGAGCGGTGCGCGCGCTTCGGCAAAGCGGCCGCAATTCGTGAGTATCCAACCGATGCATTCATCCGCCATTGCCTCGGCTGCGCGGTGTTTGACCTTGCGCGCCATCGCGCGCGTCTGTTCGAGACCGACCAGTGCCGAGGCAGAGTCGCCGAAATAGTGGTCGATGACGGCGAGCATGCAATGGTTCATGATCGCAAGGCGCGCGAAGCCCTCTCGGTCGCAGATCGCGACACACCGCGAAAATGCCGCGCGCGCCGATTGCATCCTGCCTTGGGCATAGAACGCATCCGCGAGCCCGCTTTGCGCCTGTGCCTCGCGCTCGAGATCGCCGCATTTCTCCGCGAACTTGAGCGCAAGCTCGTGCTCGTCACGACAAGCGGCGACATCGCCTGCGGTAAACAAAAGACCGCCGCGGAGGTAGTGGATGTGCGCGAGCTCGCGCGTTTCATCCTGTGCGGTCGCGAGCGGCTGGGCGGCATCGAGCGCGGCAAGCCCTGCCTCAACATTGCTCGTCAGGCGATGGACCGTTGCGATACCGATCCACGCTGCGCATTTCGCTTTGTCGTCGGGTGCAATTTCGCGCGCACGCTCGAACGCGGCGAGCGCTCGCGGCGCGCGTCCGAGCTCACGCAAGAGCTCGCCTTCGAACATCGCCAACGAGTGTGCGACTGCCGGTATCGGCCTCAGCGTCACGCCGCGTTCGACCAGCGAAACGGCGGCGTCGGTGTGCAGCGCCGCGTGTTGGGCCCGTGCAGCAACGAGGTACGCGTTGGCGGCCGACGGATCTTCGGCACGGTCGAGATGCTCGGCGTGCAACGTCGGATCGCTGCCTTCGTACCACTGCGCGGCCATCCGATGCAGCTCGCGCCGCGCGCTGTGCAACAGTGAAGCGTATGCGCCGTCGCGAATCAGCGCGTGCGTGAACATCAATTGATCGCTGCGCGTGCTTTCGACGCGTACGAGATCGCGCTCGATCGCCGCGGCAGCGGTGTAGTCGGGATCCCGAATAAGATGGCGCAGCAAATCGAGCCCGAAGCGCTGACCGATGATCGACGCGGCCTGCACCGCGGCCTTGTCGCGCGGCAGCAGGCGGTCGAGCCGCGCAAGCACGACGCTTTGGATCGTCGGCGGCACGGCGCTTTCATCGGTGTCGCTTTTAAGAAGTTGCATCAGAAACAATGGATTTCCCTGGGCGCGGTCGACACAGCGCTCGGCGAGGTCGGGCGCAGACGCAAGATGGGCGCGCGCCAACAGAAGCGCGTCGACGCGATCGAGCGGCGCCAGATCGAGAACAGTCATTCGCGCTCGCGGCCATGCTGAGTCCACCGGATCCCCGTCGCGACGCGTCGTCAGGATAACCACGATCGGCGAACGCGCTGCGGTCGAAGCCAGCTCGCGCGCCGCTTCCAGCACCCACGGCGAAGCCCAGTGGATATCCTCGATCAGCAGCACGGATGGATGATCGACGGCGCTTCGCTCAATGCTCGCCATGAGCGCACGAATCTTTCCGCGATGGCGCGCCGCGTTATCCATCGCTTCGTACAGACTGCCCGGACGTTGCGGAACCATCATGAGGTCCGCAACAAACGGTTCGTCTTCGATATCGATACGTGCGGTCGCGAGCGCAGCGTCGACTGCCGCGCGCCGAGCGATGCCATCACTGTCCACGGAAACGCCGAGAACGCCGCACAACAACGCATGGATTGCGTCACGGCCCTGCTCGATACCGAAGTCGAGCACGGTCGCGGCATGGCTCGACGCGCCGGCGCTGCGCGAATCGCGGAGCAGCGTATCGGCAAGACGTGTCTTGCCCATGCCGGGATCGGCACGGATCAGCACGATCGCACCTTCGCGAACCGACGCAGCATGCCGAAGCAGATCGGCAAAGCGCTGCCGCTCGCGTTCGCGGCCGAGCAATGGCTGCTTCACCGCGTCGGCGGCGCGAAGGGCTACAACCCGAAATGCCGACGCGCCGTCGGCAAGACCGCGAATCTGAACCGTGCCCAACGCCTCGAAGTCGGCGATCGCCGCAAGCGTGCGTACGACATCATCCGACACAACCGTTTCGCCGCCGCGCGCGAGCTCCGTCAAACGCGCCGCCAGATTGACCGCATCTCCGGTGACCGTGTAATTGCGATGAGCGGCGCTACCTGTCGCCGCAGCGACAACTTCGCCGCTGGCGATGCCGATGTGCGTGACCAGCGCGCGGCCGAACTCCGCGGACAACGCGGCCATTGCTCCGTGGATATCGACGGCGGCACGAAGCGCCCGCTCGACATCGTTGCCATAAGCAACCGGCGCACCGAACACACCCATCACGGCATCGCCGATATGCTTGTCGATTGCGCCGCCCCAACGCGTGATCACGGCATCGGCGCGCTCGAAGAAGCGCGTCAGCAATCGATGCGTTTCCTCAGGGTCCAGCGCACTGGAAAGCCGCGTGTATCCGGAAAGATCCGCGAACACGACCGTCACCTGACGCCGTTCGCCCGCGGGTACAGCGGCTGCCACGACGACGCGCGCGCCGCAGTGCGGACAGAATCGAGCCCCGGCTGGCAGCGCTTCTCTACAGCCCGCGCAAAGTTCAGGGTTCCGCGTCATCGCGAAACATTTTGCCACGCCGAACTTTGCTATGCTGATCGGCGCCACACTGCTGCCACGCCGACGACGGAGAACAATCGATGAAAGATGCGTCGCTGCCGATTACGCTGATCGTGATCGGCGCCGTTGGACTGATCTGGTATTTCCGCTGGCTGCCCGACATCGACTGGATCATCGCGCTTGGCTTTGTCGCCGGCGGCATCGCGGTCCTTGCGATCGAACGGGTCAACAAGAACTCGATCGTCACGGGTCCGTTTCTCATTGCCGTTGGCATCGGATGGTGGATGCGGGACCAGTACCGCGTAAGTTGGACGCTGATCATCTCGGCGTTGCTGGTCGTTCTCGGCGTGCTGATGCTGATTGCGCGGAGCCCGCGGATACCGGAAAAGCAGAGCAACGTGCCGAAGATCTGACGGACAAACCTCCTTGCCGATTCGGTGCGATCGGCGTAACGTTGGCCTCACGCTAGGGGTCCTGGTCGCGCTGCAGTAAGCGCGAGCGGGTGAGACTAAACCCTTGGAACCTGATCCGGACAATGCCGGCGCGAGGGAAGCGTGAATCGATAACCGCTCCTCTCCGCCGCAATGGCGAGGATCCACGAGGAGCGACATGAACGCCAACGACCAGTTTTTTGCCCGCGACGCGCACGTCGACAGCGCGGCGATTGAACCGTTACCCGCATCGCGCAAGATCTACGTCGTCGGGTCGCGGCCCGATGTCCGCGTGCCGATGCGAGAGATCGCCCAATCCGATACGCCGGCCGCGTTGTCTGCCGACGGCGTCGAGAAAAATCCGTCGATCGTCGTCTACGACACGTCGGGACCCTACACGGACCCTGCCGCAACAATCGACGTCCGCAAAGGATTGTCGTCGCTTCGCGCAGGTTGGATTGCGGAGCGCGACGACACCGTCGAGCTCAATGGACCGACGTCCGCGTACGGACGCGCGCGTCTAGCCGATGCGACCCTTGCCGGCATGCGCTTCGACCTCAAGCGGAGTCCGCGGCGCGCGAAGTCCGGCGCGAACGTCTCGCAGATGCATTACGCGCGGCGCGGCGTTGTGACGCCCGAAATGGAATTCATCGCGATCCGTGAAAATCTCAAACGCGAAGAAATGCTGCGCACGCTGCCCGCGTTGGTAACGGCGCAACACGCGGGGCAAAGCTTTGGCGCCGCGATTCCCGCGGTGATCACGCCGGAGTTCGTCCGCGACGAAGTCGCCCGCGGACGCGCGATCATTCCGTGCAACATCAATCATCCGGAAACGGAGCCGATGATCATCGGCCGCAATTTCCTCGTGAAGATCAACGCCAACATCGGCAATTCCGCCGTCTCGTCGTCGATCGGTGAGGAGGTCGAGAAGATGACGTGGGCCACGCGCTGGGGCGCCGACACCGTGATGGACCTTTCCACCGGCAAGAACATTCATGAAACGCGCGAATGGATCATCCGCAATTCGCCGGTACCGATCGGCACCGTGCCGATTTATCAAGCGCTCGAGAAAGTCGACGGCAAGGCCGAAGAGCTCACGTGGGAAATGTATCGTGATACGTTGATCGAACAGGCCGAACAAGGCGTCGACTATTTCACGATCCACGCCGGCGTGCTGCTCCGCTACATCCCGCTGACGGCGAAACGGATGACGGGCATCGTTTCGCGCGGCGGCTCGATCATGGCGAAATGGTGTCTCGCGCATCACAAGGAAAGCTTTCTCTACACGCACTTCGAGGACATCTGCGAGATCATGAAAGCGTACGACGTCGCGTTCTCGTTGGGTGACGGACTGCGTCCGGGTTCCGGGTACGACGCCAACGACGAAGCACAGATGGCGGAGCTCGCGACGCTCGGCGAATTGACGCAGATTGCGTGGGAGCACGACGTGCAGACGATGATCGAGGGTCCCGGCCACGTGCCGATGCACCTGATCAAGCACAACATGGACGAGCAGCTGCGTTTATGCGGCGAAGCGCCCTTTTACACGTTGGGTCCTCTCACGACTGACATCGCGCCGGGCTACGACCACATCACCAGCGCGATCGGCGCCGCGATGATCGGCTGGTATGGCACGGCGATGCTCTGCTACGTCACGCCGAAGGAGCATCTCGGATTGCCGAACAAGGTCGACGTCAAGGACGGCATCATGGCGTACAAGATCGCCGCGCACGCCGCCAATCTCGCGAAGGGTCATCCCGGCGCGCAGATCCGCGACAACGCGCTGTCGAAAGCGCGCTTCGAATTTCGCTGGGAAGACCAGTTCAATCTCGGACTCGACCCCGACAAAGCGCGCGAGTTTCACGATGAGACGCTGCCGCAGGAAGGCGCGAAGCTCGCGCACTTCTGCTCGATGTGCGGCCCGCACTTCTGCTCGATGAAGATCACGCAGGATGTGCGCGACTATGCGGCGAAGATCGGCGTCGACGAGCAAACGGCCCTTGCGAAGGGGATGGAAGCCAAAGCCGTCGAGTTCGTGAAGAAAGGCGCGGAGATCTACACGAAGGCGTAGTTGCTGCGTCCCTACCTTCTCTCGCAGTGGGTGAGAGTCAGCGAACGTGGCCGCCGGCACCATCCGGATCGGAATCTCCGGCTGGCGCTACGAACCGTGGCGCGGCGTGTTCTATCCATCCGGTCTGCCGCAGCGCGCGGAGCTCGCCTACGCATCGCGTAGATTTCCGACGGTCGAGATCAACGGCTCGTTCTACTCGCTGCAGCGGCCCGAGTTCTACGCGCGCTGGTACAACGAGACGCCACCGGATTTCATCTTCAGCGTCAAGGGTCCGCGTTTTGTCACGCACATGCTGAAGCTTCGCAACGCCGAGCCGGCGCTCGCGAATTTCTTCGCGTCAGGCGTGGCGAATCTCCGCGACAAGCTTGGACCGTTCCTCTGGCAACTACCGCCAATGCTCGGATTCGATGCCGAGCGACTCGAGCGTTTCTTCGAGCTTCTGCCGCGCGACACGTACCAGGCGGCCTCACTCGCACGCCGGCGCAACGAGAAAGTCCGGGGCCGCGCACGCCTCGTATACGGGGACAACCGACCGCTCCGCCATGCGCTGGAGGTTCGTCATCCGAGCTTCATCGATCCGGCGTTCGTCTCGTTGCTGCGAAAGCATCGAATCGCGCTGGTCGTCGCCGACACTGGCGGCAAATGGCCGCTCATGGAGGACGTAACAAGCGATTTTGTCTACATGCGGCTGCACGGGGACAAAAAGATCTATGTGAGCGGATACAGGGCTGCGGCGCTCGCGCGCTGGGCGGAACGCATTCGTCGCTGGAGCGAAGGTGATGAACCGGATGATGCGCGACGCATCGCGCCCGGCAAACCTCCCCTTCCTCGCACGCGCGACGTTTATTGCTATTTCGACAACGACGCGAAGGTCAAGGCGCCGAGCGACGCCGAGCGTCTCGGACGGCTGCTCGCTCGCAGCCGCAGTCAATAATCCTATCGCCTAGCGCCAACGAAAGTGCGGCGCAACCTCGGCGTTCTTTATATGTCGCCGCACGCGCGCGCAAAATTCGCGGACTTTTTCCTGCACGCTCTCGCGCTCCTTGCCGACGATCTTGAAGGCGATTCCCGCGCCGCTCGGCAAGCGGGTCGCGCCGGCAGCGTAACGTTCTCTTACGTTCATCTCTGCGAGCGTTTCAGCGAAGATCCGCTCCGCATGCGCCGGCGGCGTAAACAACAGGACGTTCGCGAACACGTCGAAGTCGCCCATCACACCGCGCGCGCGAACGTCTGTTCGTTGCGGCTCGATGATATATTTTTCGCTGCAAAGCATGTCGCCACTCGGACGCTCCGCGCGCATTGATGATGAGAACAGCGCGAATTGGAAGCGTTCGCCGGATCGGTAGTACGTCCGCCCGGGAAGCAGGACTTCGGAATACAAGAGCGTCGCCGATTGCGGCAGACATAGTCGTGTGCTCGAGATGAATCGCGCATTGCAATAGGGAATGATCGGATCGGGAAGGTACTCGAGGTAAGCATTTTCACCGAGAGCGATATCTAACGTCTGCGCGCCGAAGTTCGCATCCATTTCCTGAATCTTCGTCGCGGACTGCGTCGTCACATGGGCTTCGGCGTTCTCAGCGACGGCGATTTCGACTGCATAGCGATCGCCCTGCAGGACACCGCCCGCCGTGCAGATCATCATGACGTACGGGAGGTTGGGCATCCCCTCGTCGTAGTAGAGCGCCTGCTGGGCGAGGAGCGGCGCACGATGCGACAGCTCCGACAGCACTGAGCGGCCGTCGCTATGTGCAAAGCCGAGGCGCAGAAATCCATTCTTGCCCGGCGCGCCGGCCGGAAGTTGTTGCGGCTGATCGCGGTAATCGGCAAGCTCCGGCGCATCGCAAAGCGAGCGCATCGCGAAGGCCCCGTTCGTGTCGCAATCACGCATCAGTTCATGAACATCCGCAAATGCGACTTGACGTGGATCGCCGCGAGAATGTCGGTAACCGGCGCAAACGCTGCCATGTCACTGGGGGTCGCCGCGGCGGATCTCTGATAGGCATTGTCGGCGAGCGCGTTCACTTCGCGCAGGATGGCCTGACCGTCGAGGTAGCTAACCTTCATCAGCCGAAGCGCCGCGGAGAGCATCATCGTGGCGACACCGTATTGATGCGCGGCGAACGCGTGCCGCTCGGAAAGCCCCTGCGTCGCAAACACGAGCGCAAGTCCGATCGGGAACGTACCGGGGGTGGCGCGCCGCTCGATTCGCGCGATCCATTCTTCGGCGAGTGGCGTCGGGGCAACACGCACGAGGAGCTCGGCGAGCTTGCGTCCCATTCGCAGCGTCATCGTCCGCATCTCTTCGTTGAGCTTGCGCTCGTGCACTGCGTTATCGTCGCGGACGATGCGATCGACATCGCCGGCAAGTGCGCCGCGATGCGCGTCGATGAGCGCAATGCCGTCCGTTGTCGCGGCGACCCCGAGCGCCGTTTGCACGAATTGCGACAACGAGTCGACATCATCGACGACCCGCTGCTGGGTTGCTGCTTCGAGGCCGTTCGAGAACGCAAACGCGCCGACCGGCAGCATCGAGTCGCCGAACTGCAATAACCGCATCAGATCGGTGATCGAAGTCATCGCGTCAACGTCTGCCGAAGCGCTTCGGCTTGGCCGGAGGACGCGCTTGGGGTGCAGGCAGGGGCGTTTGTGCGTCGCGCTCGATCTCATCGCGCAACCATTGACGAAATACCCCGAGCTTCGGTGACTGCGCGAGTCCCGGCGGATAAACGAGGTAATAGCGCCACGGCGACGGCACTTCGATGTCGAACGGCCGCACGAGCACGCCGTTGATCAGATCGTTGCCGATCAACGAGCTCCGCGCGAGCGCAATGCCCTGTCCTTCTATCGCGGCCTGCAGAAGGTACGAGTCGTCGTTGAAGATCGGACCGCGGGTCGGCTCCGGCCAGTCGAGTCCGGCTTCGCGGAACCACAGCTCCCAGACTTCGGTATCGGAACGCAACAGCAAATAGCGCGACAGATCGGACGGACGCTTCGGCACACCCCCATCGAGCTTCCGACTGCATACGGGGAAATAGACGTCATCCAGCAAGTGCTCGGAGATCACGCTCGGATAGTTGCCGCCGCCATAGCGAATCGCGGCGTCGGCATCGTCGCGGCGAAAATCGACGAGCGTCGAAGTCGCACGTACATCGAGATCGATATCGCGATGCGCAGCGAAAAAGCGTCCGACGCGCGGCAACAACCAGCGCGCAGCAAACGACGGCATCACGCTGACGCGAAACTGCCGCGGGTTGCTATGCTCGATCACTTCGCGGACCGCTTCGGTAAGCTCCGACAACGCAACGCGAACCCGCGCGGCGAAGCGGGCGCCTTCGTCCGTCAGGCGAACGCCGCGGCCGGCCCGCTCGGTCAGTCGCACGCCGAGGTCATCTTCCAGCCCCCTCAATTGATGACTGATCGCGCCATGTGTCAGATGCAGCCCCTCCGCAGCCTTTGTCAGACTGCCGGTTCGCGCCACGGCCTCAAGTGCGCGTAGCGCCTGCATTGCGGGTATCCTGCCGTCCATTTCGGTCGACCTATATGTGAGCGATATTCACATTTTACCGTCAAAATAAATCGTTTGTGCACTGCGATCCCCATACTTAAACTGCCTCTGCAGCATGAACGTTACCTGGAGATCGAAATGGCAGCCACCCTCACATTCGAAGTCGGTCGTCGTCCCGGCGTTGCCCGCCGCCAAACCTGGACCCGCAAGCCCGCGACGAGACTGACCCATGCGCAGCACAACGCGTTAGCTGGCCTCATTCACGGCGCCGGCGGCCCGCGCAAGTCGAACGTCGAATCGAAGCCGGCATCGGAGCGCGACGGCCGTGGGATGGACTATGTGTGGTTCGCCGTGCTGGCGCTCGCGTTCCTGCTTGGCAGTCGCGCGCTGTTCGAAGGCATTCGTTTCGTTCATACCGCCGACGCGCTGCAGATCATCAGGCAGGCGGAACCCCACGTCGATGTCACCGTCACGCGTCTACCGACGGCCGCAAACGACATCCGGTTATCGACGCCTGGTCACTCCTCCGAGGCGGTGAGCCGTACGATGTAGCCGCCTGATTTTTCGTCGCGGTCGAGCACAAGCTCGCCGCGACGCGCCGCTTCTTCGAGCAGCCCGTTGAACGATCGAAAGCCGTAATAGGATTCGTTGAACCCGGGTTTGCGGCGCTTCAACGCCTGCTTGATCATCGAGCCCCAGATCTTTTCTTCGGCGCCCCGCTCACGCAGGAGCGCGTCGACGGTCTCGACGACCAAATCCACTGCTTCGTCGCTTTTCTCGTCGTCGCCTTTAGGTGGTGCGCCGGACGGCGGAGCAGCCTCCTCTGTCGGTTGCTCACTGCGAACAACGGGCGCTTCCTCGGCCGGTTTTCTGCCACTCGACCGCGGCTTCGCCGGACTCTTGCTCGCGCGGCGGCGCGTCGCGGCTTTTTTCTTCTCGCGCACCAGATCGTCGTAGTAGATGAATTCGTCGCAGTTGGCGATCAGCAAATCGGACGTCGAATTCTTGACGCCCACGCCGATCACCGTCTTCGCGTTCTCGCGGAGCTTCGAGACGAGCGGCGAGAAATCGGAATCGCCGCTGATGACGACGAACGTGTCGACGTGCGACTTCGTATAGCAAAGATCGAGCGCGTCGACGACCATGCGGATATCCGCCGAGTTCTTGCCCGATTGGCGCACGTGCGGAATCTCGATCAGCTCGAACGACGCTTCGTGCATCGGCGCCTTGAACGTCTTGTACCGATCCCAGTCGCAGTACGCCTTCTTGACGACGATGCTGCCCTTGAGAAGCAATCGCTCGAGCACTTTGCCGATGTCGAACTTTTCGTAGTTGGCGTCGCGCACGCCGAGCGCGATGTTCTCGAAGTCGCAGAACAGCGCCATGTTGGTTACGTCGGGATGATTGGCCATTGATTCGCTTGCGGCAAAGCGGTCACAACCGGCGAAGCTTAGCAGGCCGGCCCCGGACCGCTAGTCGGTGCGAAGTAGCGAAGGTGGCGCGATGCCGTGCTGCTGTGGCGCGGCAGCGCGCGAAGAATCGACGCTTGCGGCACGCGCCGCCGCCAGCGCAGCGAGCGTTTCGGAGAGTCGCGCCGGATCGAGCGGCTTCACGAAATGATGGTCGAAGCCGGCGCTCGCCGATCGATCGCGATCGTTCTGTGAATCATAGCCCGACAACGCGCAGATCCACGTATTGCTGTGAACGGGATCGCGCCGCATGCGCCGAACGACTTCGTAGCCGTCCATTCCCGGGAGCCCGATATCGATCAGCGCGAGCTGTGGGCGCACTTTGGCTGCGGTGCTGATTGCAGCCGCTCCGTCGTAGGCGATGTGCACTTCATGTCCCGCGATTTCGAGCAGCGTGGCGGTGCTTTCCGCGACATCGCGATTGTCGTCGACGACCAGCACCGAGAATCGCGGCGCTCGTCGTTGGTCTGCTGCCGTTACGGCTACTACGTCGGGGCCGACATGCTGCGTCGTCATCACGTCCGCTGTGGGCAGCCGAACGACAAATTCGCTTCCTTGACCGGGACCCTCGCTGCACGCAATGACCGTCCCACCCTGCATTTCCACGAGACGCCGAACGACAGTAAGCCCGATGCCCAAGCCGCCCTTGGAGCGGTCGATCGTGCGATCCAACTGCGTGAACAACTCGAAGATGCCGAGTAGCGCGTCTTTCGGGATACCCATGCCGGTATCGCGCACGCGCAACACGATCTCGTCACTGTCGCGCTCTGCCGAGATCGAAATCCGCCCTCCCGGCTCCGTGTACTTCGCTGCGTTGGAGAGCAGGTTGCCGACGACCTGCGCCACACGCGCAAAATCGCCGCGTACGTACAACGGCGCGGGCGGAAGCTTCACGTCGAGTGCGTGGCGCATCGCATCGATCTGCGGGCGGCAGGTCTCGATCGCGGTCTCGACCACGCGGACGACGTCGACCGGCTCGATGCGAAGGTCGATCTTGCCGCGCGTGATCCGCGAAACGTCGACCAGATCGTCGACCAGCCGTACGAGCAAGTCGAACTGGCGCCGGATCACGCTACGTGCCCATACGGACCGCGGCGTGCCCGGCGCGTCGGCGTCGAGGATGTGCAATGCATTGCCGATCGGCGCGAGCGGATTGCGGAGCTCGTGCGCGAGCATCGCCAGAAATTCGTTCTTGCGCCGGTCCTCTTCGTGGATTTGCCGAAACAGCACGGCATTGTCGAGTGCGATCGACGCGCGTGTCGACAAGTCAATGGCGGTGGACAACGTTTCGGCGTCGAACGTCCGCGCCCGCGTCGCGGACCCAAAACACAGCACACCGAGCGTCTGCCCGCTCGCGGAGAGCGAAATAAGGACAAGCGATTGTGCCGAGCGATCCGCCGTCAATCGGATCGGCACGTCGCGCTCCAGCGCGCGCATGCCTTCGATCGTTGCGGCGTCGGGACAGTTGACGGCGACGCCGTGCCCCGCTGCGGCAAGCGATTCGACGATGTCGGCGAGCCATGGATCTTCGATGCCGTCGACGGTGGCCGCCGTGACGGTCGACGCGGGCTGACCGTCGGTCCAGGCAATCATCGTCTTGGGTGCTTCGCCGTTTCTCGCTGGGAGATGCAGCATTGCGACGTCGCCTAGCGCCGGTACGACGAGTCCCGCCACGTGACGCATCGTCGCTTCCAATTCGAGCGATTTGGCAAGTATCGATGTCGCTTGCGCAAGAAAAGCGGCGCGACGCTCAGCACGCTCGGCGACTGCACGCGCGGCGCGCTCATCGGCGAGCGCGACCTGCGCTTCGATGCGCTGGCGCTCTCGGCGAGCGTAGAGATAGAGGTCGACGAACACCTTGACCTTCGAACGCAATATTTCCGGCACGACGGGGGATGCAATGTAATCGACGGCGCCCAACGAATAGCCGCGCGCCGTATGCATCTCGTCGTGGTAATCGGCGGTGATGAAGATGATCGGAATGTGCGCCGACTTCTTGCGGCTGCGAATCAGCGCCGCCGTTTCCAAGCCGTCGATACCCGGCATGTTGACATCGAGCAGAATCACGGCGAAATCGTGCGCGAGGACGCGCTTCAATGCCATTTCGCCGGACGACGCGGTGATGACGTTCTGGCCGAGCTCTTCGAGTACCGTCCGCAGTACGAACAGCTGCTCGGGCCGATCATCGACGATCAGGATATCCGCACGTTCGTCGTCGTTCATATATGTACCCCCCGCTTGCGGCTAGCTCAATGTCCAAGCCACGCGCGAAGCACGCCAACCAAGAGCCCCGGGTCGACGGGTTTGGAAAGGTAATCCCACGCGCCGGCCTCCATGCATTTTTCGCGGTCGCCTTTCATCGCTTTCGCCGTGACCGCGATGATCGGAACGTCGCGCACCGAACGAATCTTGCGAATCTCGCGAATCGTGTCGATTCCATCCTGCTCGGGCATCATGATGTCCATCAATACAGCGTCGACATCGGGGTGCGCCTCGATCGAACGGACGGCATCGCGTCCGTTGTCATGCGCGATGACGGCCATCCCGTGATCCTCGAGCAGCGATGTCAGCGCGAAGATATTGCGCACGTCATCGTCGACGACCATGACCTTGCGTCCCTTGAGCTCGCGACCCGATTCGGCCTGTCCACGCAACGCTTGTCGATGGGCCTCGGACATCTTGGCGGCAACGCGGTGGAGGAACACGCTCACTTGTGCGACGAGTTGCGGTGGCGTCTGCACGGTTCGGACAACCGTGCTCCGTCCGCTGTCGACGTCAACGCGCAAATTGCCGATCCAGTCGGCGTTGCCCCGGACGACAATCGGCAGCGCCGGCGCCGCAGCACCGAACGCAGCGCGAATCGAATCGAATTCCACCGGCGGCGAAGGAAGCTGCGCATCGAGCACCATGCAATCGACCGTCTCGGTCTTCAGTGTCGCCATCGCGCTCGCCCAATCAGCGACGGTGACGATTTCGATGTCGTCGCACGCGAGTTGATCGGCGATCGCATCGCGTGTCGTCTTGTCTTGCGCGACCACGAGAATGCGCTTCTCGGATCGCGCGACATAATCACGCAGCTGGCGCAAAAGCTCGTCGACGACGTCCTTGCTTTGGATCGGCTTCGCTACGAATGCGTATGCGCCTGCGGCGAGCGCTCGCTCCCGTGACTCGTCGGTGGAGATGACGGCCACAGGAATGTGCTGCGCCGCGATGTCGTTCTTCAGCCGGTCCAAGACGCGCCACCCTTTGATGTCGGGCAACGAGATGTCGAGCGTAATCGCAGCGGGCTTGTATTCGGCGATCAAGCCGACGGCCTCTGCACCCGACGACGTCGTGATTGCCTTGAAGCCGCGCTCTCGTGCCGTATCACGCAACAGCCGCGCGAATACGGTGTCGTTTTCGACGATCAGCAGTAGCGGCGCGCCGAGGCCCTCGAGGTCGCGATCGTCGTCGGCTAGAGCGAACGGTTGGGCGGCGACTTCTGCCAGTTGATCGGGCAGCGAAAAGTTGTCGGGCGGATGACCGTTGCCCTTCGACACGACAATGGTCGCAGCCGAGTCGTCATCGCTCACGGCCATCGCATCGATGTTGGCAGCGATCAGCCGCGTTTGACTTGCTTTGCGAACGGAGCGAGCAGGAACGTAATTGCGCGGCAGGTAAAGCGTGAACGTGCTGCCGACGCGCGGCGTGCTGATGAGACGGATTTCGCCGCCGAGGAGGCGCGCGAGCTCGCGGCTGATCGCGAGTCCAAGACCTGTTCCGCCGTACTTGCGGCTGGTGCTGCCGTCGGCCTGCTGAAACGCTTCAAAAATGATCTGCTGCTTATCGGCCGATATGCCGATGCCGGTATCCATCACCGAGAACGCGATGACATCGGACGCGCGATTCAGCGTCTCGTTGCCCGGATCCCAGCCTGTTTGCGCGGGCTCGATCAAGAGCGTTACCTGGCCCTGTTGCGTGAACTTGAACGCGTTGGACAGCAGATTCTTCAGCACTTGCTGCAGCCGCTTGGCGTCCGCGAACATCGACTTCGGCAACCGCGGATCGAGGCGCAGCAGGAAGTCGACGCTCTTCGCCTCGGCGACGTGCCGGAACGTCCGCTCGACGTAGCGGCCGAGGTCGTCCAGCATCAGATCGGTCGGATCGACGATCACTGTGCCCGATTCGATCTTCGACAAATCGAGGATGTCGTTGATCAGATTGAGCAGATCGTTGCCCGATGCGTGGATCGTCTTCGCGAAATCGACCTGCCGGCTGGTCAAGTTGCCGTCGGAGTTCTTGCAGAGCTGATCCGACAGGATGAGCAGGCTGTTGAGCGGCGTGCGAAGCTCGTGCGACATGTTGGCCAGGAATTCGGACTTGTACTTCGACGTGAGCGCCAGCTGCTCCGCCTTTTCCTCGAGCGCCTTGCGCGCCTGCTCCACTTCCTGATTTTTGCGCTCGACCTCCTGGTTCTGGTGCGCGAGGAGCATCGCCTTCTCTTCGAGCTCCTGGTTCGTCTGCTGCAATTCTTCCTGCCGGCTCTGCAGCTCGCCTGCCAGCGATTGCGATTGCCGCAGCAGATTCTCCGTCCGCGTGTTCGCTTCGATTGTGTTGATGACGATGCCGATGCTTTCTGTCAGCTGCTCGAGAAACGCCTGGTGCGTCGGACTGAAACGCTCGAACGATGCAAGCTCCAGCACGCCCTTGACCTGACCCTCGAAGATCACCGGCAGCACAAGGATGTTCTGCGGCGGCGCGGAACCGAGCCCCGATGCGATGCGGATGTAATCGCCGGGCACGTTCGACATCAGGATCTTCTGCTTGTCGATCGCGCATTGGCCGATCAGACCTTGTCCAAGCCGCAGCTCGTGAATGGCCGCCTCCGTCCCTTCGGCGCCGTAACTTGCGAGGAGACCTAGACGCGGCGGCTCGCGGCCGGGATCGAGCACGTAAAACACCGCGCGCTGCGCCGCCACGACCGGCGCAAGCTCGGAGAGAATCAGACGGCCGACGGCATTCAGATCCTTTTGACCTTGCAGCATCCGGCTGAACTTGGCGAGGTTCGTCTTCAGCCAGTCCTGCTCGGTGTTCTTCTGCGTCGTGTCGCGCAGATTGCGGATCATCTCGTTCGTCGTGTCCTTGAGCAACGCGACTTCGCCGCGCGCTTCGACGGTGATCGATCGCGTGAGGTCGCCCTGCGTCACGGCCGTTGCGACTTCGGCGATCGCGCGTACTTGCGACGTCAGATTCGCCGCGAGCTGGTTCACGTTCTCGGTGAGGCCCTTCCATGTGCCCGCCGCACCCGGCACCTTCGCCTGTCCGCCGAGCTTGCCTTCGACGCCGACTTCGCGCGCGACGCTCGTCACCTGCTCGGCGAATGTCGCGAGTGTGTCGATCATGCTGTTGATCGTGTCGGCGAGCGCGGCGATTTCCCCCTTCGCGTCGACGGTGAGCTTCTGCTTCAAATCGCCATTCGCGACAGCGGTGACAACTTTCGCGATGCCGCGTACTTGGCTCGTCAAGTTGCCGGCCATGAAGTTCACGCTGTCGGTCAAGTCTTTCCACGTTCCGGCAACGCCGCGCACGTTGGCTTGACCGCCCAGCATGCCTTCGGTGCCCACTTCACGCGCGACGCGCGTCACTTCCGAGGCGAACGATGACAACTGGTCGACCATCGTGTTGATCGTGTTCTTGAGCTCGAGGATCTCGCCCTTGACGTCGACGGTGATCTTCTTCGACAAGTCGCCGCTCGCGACCGCCTTCGTCACGTCGGCGATGTTGCGCACTTGACCGGTCAGGTTGCTGGCCATGAAATTGACGCTGTCGGTCAAGTCCTTCCACGTGCCGGCGACGCCGCGCACGTCGGCTTGCCCACCGAGAATGCCCTCGGTGCCGACCTCGCGCGCGACCCGCGTCACTTCGGACGCGAACGAACGCAATTGATCGACCATCGTGTTGATCGTGTTCTTGAGCTCGAGGATTTCGCCTTTCACGTCGACGGTGATCTTCTTCGACAAATCGCCGGTCGCCACCGCCGTCGTGACATCGGCGATGTTGCGCACCTGCGCCGTTAAGTTGCTCGCCATCGAGTTGACGCTCTCGGTCAGGTCCTTCCATGTCCCCGCAACGCCGCGCACTGCGGCTTGACCGCCCAACCGGCCCTCGGTACCGACTTCGCGCGCGACGCGCGTCACCTCCGATGCGAACGACGACAGCTGATCGACCATCGTGTTGATGGTGTTCTTGAGCTCGAGAATTTCGCCTTTCACGTCGACGGTGATCTTCTTCGACAAGTCGCCGCTCGCCACCGCCTTCGTCACGTCGGCAATGTTGCGCACTTGCCCCGTGAGATTGCTGGCCATGAAATTGACGCTCTCGGTCAGGTCCTTCCACGTGCCGGCTACACCCTGCACATCGGCTTGGCCGCCGAGCTTGCCTTCGGTGCCGACCTCGCGCGCGACGCGCGTCACTTCGGACGCGAACGAACGCAACTGATCGACCATCGTGTTGATTGTATTTTTCAGCTCGAGTATTTCGCCTTTCACGTCGACGGTGATCTTCTTCGACAAGTCGCCGCTGGCGACAGCCTTCGTTACGTCGGCAATGTTGCGCACCTGCGCCGTCAAGTTGCTCGCCATCGAATTGACGCCTTCGGTCAGGTCCTTCCACGTGCCCGCGACACCTTGCACGTCCGCCTGCCCACCGAGTCGTCCTTCGGTACCCACTTCACGCGCGACGCGCGTTACTTCAGAGGCGAACGACCGCAGCTGATCGACCATCGTGTTGATCGTGTTTTTGAGCTCGAGAATTTCGCCTTTCACGTCGACGGTGATCTTCTTCGACAAGTCACCGGTTGCAACCGCCTTCGTCACGTCGGCAATGTTGCGCACCTGGCCCGTGAGGTTGCTGGCCATGAAATTGACGCTCTCGGTCAGGTCCTTCCACGTGCCCGCGACACCTTGCACGTCTGCCTGCCCACCGAGTCGTCCTTCAGTACCCACTTCACGCGCGACGCGCGTTACTTCAGACGCGAACGACGATAGCTGGTCAACCATTGTGTTGACCGTGTTCTTGAGCTCGAGAATTTCGCCCTTCACGTCGACGGTGATCTTCTTCGACAGGTCGCCTTTTGCGACGGCCTTGGTGACGTCGGCGATGTTGCGCACCTGTCCGGTCAGGTTGCCCGCCATGAAATTCACGCTGTCGGTCAAATCCTTCCACGTACCCGACACGCCTTCGACTCGCGCCTGACCGCCGAGCTTGCCTTCGGTGCCGACTTCACGTGCGACGCGCGTCACCTCCGACGCGAACGATCGCAGCTGATCGACCATCGTGTTGATCGTATTTTTGAGCTCGAGGAACTCGCCTTTGACATCGACGGCGATCTTTTTCGACAAGTCCCCCGTGGCTACCGCCGTCGTGACTTCGGCGATGTTGCGCACCTGCGCCGTCAGGTTGCCTGCCATCGAGTTGACGCTGTCGGTCAAATCCTTCCATGTGCCCGCGACACCTTTGACTTTCGCTTGCCCACCGAGCTTGCCTTCGGTCCCGACTTCGCGTGCGACACGCGTCACTTCCGCGGCGAACAAACCGAGCTGATCGACCATCTTGTTGACCGTTTTCGCCGTGCGGAAAAACTGTCCCTGCAGCGGCCGGCCATCGACTTCGAGCGCCATCGTCTGCGACAGATCGCCTTGCGCGACAGCGCCGATCACGCGCGCCGTTTCACTCGTCGGATGCACGAGGTCATCGATCAGAAGATTCACCGCATCGATCGAATCGCGCCAGAATCCCGTCACGTCGCCGAGTGACCCGCGCTGATTGAGACGGCCTTCCTTGCCGACGATATGGCTCAAGCGCGAAAGCTCGTGCGCCATCCGTTCGTTGCGCTCGACCACTTCATTGAACGTCTCGGCGATGCGGCCGGTGACGCCGCTCCAATCAAGCGGGAGTCGCACCGATGCATCGCCCTTCTTGAAGGCGTTGAGCGCTCCAAGAATAACGGTCAGCTCGTCGGAACTTTGGGTGGCGCGCTCGATGACGTGCATCGTGACTCCTCACAAGACTGCGATGTGAAACGGGTGCAGACCCGCGTCGCGCCAACAATCCGATCGTCGTTGCCGCACAATGCTCGCCGCGGCAATAGAGTTGCGGCGATCGGCTGTCGGAACTAGGTCAAATACTTTAGCAACAGTCGGAGGTTGGTTGAAGCCTGCGGAAGTACCGTTCGTCAAATAAATTCAGTCATTTGCGTGACGCGGAACGCGCGTTGTAACTTTTACAATCCGGCGTCGCTGCTAAGACCCATTGGAGGAAGATCGGAAACCATGAACGCCCCTGCCGTCCCTGAAGGAAACCGGTTCGCGCGACCGACTTTGTCGGTCCTCGAAGCGCGCGTGCTCGGTGTGCTCGTGGAAAAGCAGCACACCGTCCCGGACACGTATCCGCTGACGCTGAACGCTCTCGTTGCGGGGTGCAATCAGAAGACAAGCCGCGACCCGATCCTCGACGCGTCCGATGCCGATGTGCAGGCGGCGCTCGATGCGCTCAGAACGCACTCGCTCGTCGTGGAGTCAAGCGGTTCGCGCGTGATGCGCTATGCGCACAACATCGAACGCGCGCTGGCAATCCCGTCGCAAGCCGCTGCGCTCCTTGCGACATTGATGTTGCGCGGTCCGCAAACCGCCGGCGAGCTTCGGATCAACTCCGAACGGCTGCACCGCTTCACCGACATCTCGGCGGCAGAGGGCTTTCTCCATGAGTTGACCTCACGCCCCGCCGGTTCACTTGTCGTCGAGCTGCCGCGGCTACCCGGCACGCGCGAAACGCGGTGGGCGCACCTGTTGTCGGGCGCGCCCGTCCTCGAGATGTCGCAGGCAAACCAAGAAAAAACGCGCAACGCCGACGGCGCGTCGGCGGCCGAAATCGTGGAGCTCAGGGAAACAGTCGCACGGCTGCAAAAGGACGTCGAAGCACTGCAGGGAACCGTCACCCGAATTTGCGCCGTACTGAACGTTCCGCCTCCGGAAACGTAAAAGCCGCTTGCGCTCAACGGCCCCCGAGCCAATGATCGATGGACAAGCGCCCGGGACCGTACACGGCGATCACCAGCATCAGCGCGCCCCACAGATAGTGGTCCTTGAGACCGGCGTCGCTCAAATCGGGATATGAAATTACCGCGACGATGTTGAAGACGAAGAGTGCCAATGCGGCGGCGCGCGTACCTAGGCCGAGCGCGAGCAGGATCGGCAGGCCAAGCTCAGCGGTTGTACCAAGAACGGCGGCGACCTGGGGCGAAAGCACCGGCACGTGATATTCGTTCTCGAACAGCGCGAGCGTCGAGTCCCAACGCGAGAACTTAAGCCAGCCCGAGACGATGAAAACCTTCGCCACATAAAGGCGCATCGCCAGCGCGAAGATCGGTTGCAGCTTGTCGAGGAGATTGGCAAAACCCGCGTACAGACGCGCGAGGCGAAACGTGGGCGGGTGCGTCGAGGCGGTGGTTTCCATGTGGCAGTGCTCCGAAAAAATTGCGATGATCACAATGGTCGCCGCACGACGCCGATACCTGACATTACGTTTCCATCACCGCGATGATCGTCCCCGCGGCGATATGCTCGCGCAGCGCGCTGCCGAGGTCGAACGTTGCGTCCGCATTCTGTGCCGCTTCGATCGCGGCGCCGAGCGTCGCCTGCGCGGCGAGCGCCACGAGCCACGCATGATCGCCGGCAGGCAAGCGTTCGAGCGAAACGCCGTCGGCATCCCGACGGATGAGCAACGCGATGCCTCGTTCCTCAAGCCTCACGCGGTCGTCGCCGGAATAATCGATTTGGTTCGTTTGCCATATGCGCAGGATCGGATACGGTGACGAGACGAGGCGACACGAAGGCTCAAGCCGCAAACGGAGCGTCGGAAGCCGATCCGGCGGGGCGCCAGCAAGTTGAGCGAGCACAGACTCCGGCACGCAGGGCGCGTCGCTCGCGCGATTGGCCTCGTCGATTGCCCATTCCAGCCGCGCGACGTCGGCGAGATACGGCAAGTCGGCGGCCGGCGGATAGCTCGCGAGAAATTCGCCGAACGATCCACCGTATATATTGAGATCGCCGCTTCGCGATGGATGTGCGAGGACGAACGCGTCGACCGACGCGTGAAAAAATGTCGCACCCGTAAGGCGCTTCACGACGGGATAGCTCGCCGACAATGCCTTGCGGTAGTTCGCAAATATCGTCTTGCGGTAGATCGCGATCCGATCGCGCGCGAATGCCGGCGATCCGTTGACGAATTCAAGCGCAGCGTCCGACGACAACACCGCTCCGACAAAGCGCCGCTGGGTCTCACGCAGCGATTGCATGGCACGCCTCGAGAATCCGCTGGGCTGTTGCCGCTTCGCCTTGCAGGACGGAAAAAGTCGGAATGTCGGTGTCCCACTCGATCAGCGTCGGCCGCGATCCCAAGCGCTCGATCGTTCGCGCGTAGAGCGCCCATACGTCCGGTGCAACCGGCGCACCATGGGTATCGATCAGGCAGCCATCGGACTCTTCGAAACCGGCCAGATGAATTTCCGCGACGGCGTCCGGCGGTATCGCGGCGATGTACGCGTCCGCGTCGAAGCCGTGGTTCGTTGCGTTGACATAGACGTTGTTGACATCCAGCAGCAGCTTGCAGCCACTGCGCCGTGCAAGTGCAGCGATAAATTCCCATTCCGGAATCGTCGAGTCGGCAAACGTCAGATACGACGAGATGTTCTCGATCGCCACCTCGCGCCCGAGGCGTTCCTGCAGCTCCGATACCCGCGCGCACGCAAGCGCGAGCGCCTCCTCGGTGTAGGGCAGCGGGAGGAGATCGTTCATGTGCCGTCCCGCGACGCCGCTCCAGCAAAGATGCTCGGAAACGAGCGCCGGGTCGACCCGCGCAATCAACGTGCGGAGCTTCTCGACATGCGAGCGATCGAGCGGATCGGCAGAGCCGAGCGACATCCCGACCCCGTGCAGCGACAGTGGATAGTCGGCGCGGATTCGAGCAAGCGCGGCGAGCGCGGGCCCACCGTCGAGATAGTAGTTTTCGCTGTGGACTTCGAAAAACGGTACGTTGGGGCGTTGCGTCAGCACGTCGCTCACATGCGGCGCGCGCAGGCCGATGCCGGCCTTGGAGGGCACTCGATTGGACGCTGAGCTCATGGAAAACCCGGCCGGGCGTTATCACCCGGCCGGATCGATCGTTCGAACTTAAGCCTTCGGCGCAGTCGCCTTGCCGCCGACTTTCTCGCACGTCCCCTTGTCGACGTACTTCCATTCCGTCGGGTCGTTGTCCTTCTTCGCGCCTTCGCCGGCGCAGGCGTGCTTGGCAGTGCCGCAGTCGTTTTGACCGGCCTTGGCGATCCCGTAGCACTTTTCCTGATTGGCCTTGGGCGTCACGGGGCCGGCGAGCGCCGTCGCGCCGATGCCGAGCGCAAGAATGCCCGCGAGAGCGGCTTGGATTGTGGTCTGGTGGTTCATTGCGTCTCTCCTATCGAGGGGTGAAATTATCGCGCGGTCGCGCGATGCGAATCTGTCCGAGTAGTCGCGATCCCGACTCATTCATTACTCTGTTCACGCAAGTTTCGAAGATTTCGGGAATTCGACCACACACTTGGACAGGGCGCGCGTCGGAGTTTACGGATGAACCGGGCGATCCGCACGGCCTGCAGGTTAGTTTGTCGGTTCTTGGCGGATGGTTACGGCACCGGCACAATTCGCGTCCGGCCGGTGGTCCGGCTTTCATCACGGCTGTAACCGCGCGCGGCGACGCAACGAATGAATGATCATCGTGGAGCAGACGCCACCGAGGATCGGCTGCGGGAGCTGCTGGTTCGCGGACTCGCGGGCGATGGGGCGGCCTATCATGCCTTCCTGAAGGATCTGAGCACGCATTTGCGCGCGTTTTTCAGAAGACGGCTGTCCGGCGCGCCCGACGAAGTGGAGGATCTCGTGCAGGAATCGCTCCTCGCCGTGCACAATAAGCGCCATACCTACGACCCTGGACAGCCGCTGACGGCGTGGGTACACGCGATCGCAGAATACAAGCTGGTGGACCTTCTGCGCCGGCGGTCCTTGCGTGAGCTTCGCAGCGATCCGCTCGATGAGGAGCTCGACGTTTTTGCCCACAACGACTCGGAGGCGGCCGAGGCGCGCCTCGACTTGATCAAATTGCTGCAGCAGCTCCCCGAGCGCCAGCGCCTGCCGATCGTCTACACCAAGCTGGAAGGGATGTCGGTCGCGGAGGCGGCACGCGTGGCGGGCATGTCGGAATCCGCGATCAAAGTGGGCGTTCACCGCGGCTTGAAGGCGCTCGCCGCGATGATACGAACGCAGCAATGAAGACCGACGAACTGGTTACGCTGCTTGCCGCCGGCACCGTGGCGGTGGAGCGCGGCGCGGGCGCGCGGCGCTACGCGATCGCACTTGGCTGGGGTGCATTCGCATCGGCGTTGCTGATGGCGATCCTGCTTGGCGTGCGCCCGGACATCAGCGCCGCCGCGCGACTGCCGATGTTCTGGATCAAGCTCGCGTTCCCAGCGGCGTTGGCGGTCGGTGGCCTGTTCGCGGCATTGCGGATGTCGCGCCCCGGCGGGCGGCTCGGCAATTTGCTCGTCGCGCTTGCAGCGCCCGTTGCTGCGCTGTGGCTGCTCTCTGTGTATGCGTTGCTCGACGCGCCGGCGTCCGAGCGCACGCGGCTCGTATTGGGTGGGACCTGGCAATACTGTCTGCTCAGCGTTCCGCTTCTGTCGGCGCCTATCCTCGTGGCAACGTTTTGGGCGATGAAGGGGCTCGCGCCGACGCGCCTCTCCCTCGCCGGGGCGTCGGCTGGATTGCTCGCAGGAGCGATCGGCGCGTTCGTCTACGCGTTCCATTGCCCCGAGATGCAGGCGCCGTTCCTCGGCACCTGGTACGTCGCGGGCATGTCGATTCCGGCCGCAGCCGGGGCGCTGCTCGGACCGTTACTCCTTCGCTGGTGATCGTCGACGACCGAAGCGCTCGCGTGTAACCGCACAGCGCCTCCTTGCGAACTACGTCTTGGATTGCGCGCAACACCGCGCGCATTCCGCCCGATCGGTCTACAAGGAGGCCCGCGATGGATGCATTCAAATGTTTGCGGATTCTGCTGTCGGCGCTTGGCGTAACGTTATTGTTAGGCGCGGCGGGAGCGGCGTCAGCGATGGAATACGAGGTCACCGTCACCAATCTCACGCGTGGCCAACAGTTCACGCCGGTTCTCGTCGCCTCTCACAAAGCCGGTGTACGTCTGTTCGAGCTCGGTAGCCCGGCGAGCCCGCAACTCAGAGCGCTGGCCGAGGAAGGGAATATCGCGCCGTTGACCGCCTTGTTGCTGGGCAACCCGGACGTGCGCGAGGTCGTCAATTCAGGTGGATTGCTCGGCCCCGGCCAATCGGTCACGCAGCGGGTCCGTGGCAGCGGCAGTCTCGATAACGTGAGCGTCGCAGCGATGCTCATTCCGGCCAACGACGGCTTTTTTGCGGTGAACGAGGCCGAAGGACCGAATGGATTGGATACTGTCACCGTGCTCTCGCCCGCCTACGATGCCGGAACCGAACGAAACGATGAAACGTGTGCTTCCATCCCAGGCCCGAATTTCATCGAATGTGGCGGACCTGGCGCGGGCGGCGTGCCTGGAGGCGGCGAAGGCTACGTGCACATCCACGCCGGCATCCACGGCGTAGGCGACTTGGACCCCGCGCTGCGCGATTGGCGGAATCCGGTGGCAAGGATCACGATTCGGCGCGTTAACCAATAGCGGGTCTCGCCGAGCAGCGCGACATGCTGGTCGTTTGCGCTGCCTACTATCCAAGCGGCTGCATCTCGCCCAGCACCGTGGGAATCAGCTCCGAGACCGTTGGATGAATGTGCACGGCATGGGTGATCGCGGTGTACGGCGCGCCCGCGGTCATGACGTCGACGATGCAATGGATCGCCTCGTCGGCCTCGATGCCGAGCAGAGCGGCACCGAGGATTTTGTGCGTTTCGTCATCGACCAGCACCTGCATGAAGCCCTGCGTCTCGCTGCGCTCGCGCGCACGACCCACGCGTGACATAAGCCGCCGTCCGATTAGAACTCGACGACCGCTGGCCCGCGCTTCGCGCTCCGTTATCCCCGCGCGTGCCAGCGGCGGATCGGTAAACAGCGCGTAGACCGGAAAACGATCGGACACGCGACGCACTTCGCCGTCCAAGAGATTGGCCGCGACGATTTCGTAATCGTTGTACGACGTATGGGTGAAGGCGCCGCGACCGTTGATGTCGCCCAACGCCCAGATGCCCGGGACGTTCGTTGCCAGCTGGTCATCGACTTTGATGAAGCCGCGCTCGTCGGTCGCGACGCCCGCGCGTTCAAGGCCGAGATCGTCGGTGTTCGGTACGCGTCCGACGGCGAGCAAGAGATGCGAACCGACGATTTCCCGCGGCTCCTCTTCGCAGCTGACGTGTACGGCGATGTCTTGGCCGCGGCGTTCTGCAGCCAGGCACTTGGCGTTGAGCCGCACCATGATCCCTTCGTTCTCGACGATCGATTGCACCGCCTGCGACACGTCCTCGTCCTCGCGCGCGATCAAGCGCGGCGCCATCTCGATCACGGTGACGCGACTGCCGAAGCGGCGGTACATCTGCGCGAATTCAAGCCCGATATAGCTGCCGCCGATCACGATCAAATGCTCAGGCAGGAAATCGACGTCCATCATGCTGCTGCTCGTCAAATACTCTATCTGCGCCAGGCCTTGGATCGGCGGGATCGTGGGTCGACCGCCGGTGTTGATGAAGATTTCGGGGGCGGTGAGCTGACGTTCGCCGACGCGGACGATGCGCGGGCCTTCGAAGCGACCATGACCGTCGATTACCGTCACGTTCGGCGTGCCGCGCAGCCACTTTTCCACGCCGCCGGTCGAGTACGCGACGACTTCATCCTTGCGCGCTTTCACGCGTGGCATGTCGACGCGAATCGCACCGTCGACGTCGACGCCGAAATCGGCGGCTCTGCGCGCAACGTACGCGGTACGCGCGCTAGCGATCAGCGTTTTGGTAGGGATGCAGCCGGTGTTGACGCAGGTGCCCCCGAAACGATTGCGCTCGAGAATCGCCGTCTTGCGTCCGGATTGAGCGAGGCGCACGGCCAGCGGCGGCCCAGCTTGCCCCGTTCCAATGACGATTGCATCGAAGGATTCGATCATATTGGCAGTCCTCGAGTCGTAACAGCGGCCGCACGCTTAGTCAATCGACGCCCCACATAACTTACCGAGCATGTCCCCATCCGTAAGACCTTATTGCGCTGGCTCGACCAATGCAAGCCTGAACGGAGTGGAGCCTGCCATGATCGGACGCATTGAAGAACTGCTGCAAAACAACAAGGCCTTTGTCGCCGATCAGCTGCGACTCGATGCCGACTATTTCCACAAGTTGGCGGAAGGCCAGCATCCAGAGTTTCTATGGATTGGGTGCTCGGACAGCCGCGTGCCCCCGGACCGGATTACCCGCACGAATCCCGGCGACATGTTCGTTCACCGCAATATCGCCAATCTGGTCGTGCAGACCGACATGAATCTGCTTTCGGTGTTGCAGTACGCGGTGGAGGTGCTGAAAGTCCAGCACGTCATCGTCTGCGGACATTACGGTTGCGGGGGCGTGAAGGCAGCGATGAGCGGCATGCATCACGGACTCATCGACAACTGGCTTCGCACCATCAAGGACACGCAAGACTATTTTTGGAAGGAATTAACGGAGCTCGATTCACCGGGGCGTTTCGATCGCTTGGTCGAATTGAATGTGATCGAGCAGGTCTACAACCTCGGCAAGACCGATATTGTGCAAGCGGCATGGCAGTCCGGCGGCCGGCCGTACATTCACGGCTGGGTGTTTGATCTCGGCACCGGCTACATTCATCCGCAGACCAGCATGATCAACAGCAACGAAACGATTCGGGAAGTCTGCAAATTCCACAACGGCGGCGAACGCTGACGATCACCCTTGTTGCAGAGCGGGCTCGCGCTGAAAAGATCGCTGCACCAGTTTCGCTGCACCGATCGACACGCACATCGTGAGAAATGCAAGCCATGCGTATGGCCGGAGTAGCGGCATGCCGATCAGGATCAGCCCGTCGTTGCTGCCCGGAATCAAGAGGCTTCCCCACGCCATCATCGCACCGCCGGCGAAGCATTTCCCGAGCTGCACCGCGCTGATTCGCGTGCTGCGAAAGCGCCCCGCGGTATAGCCGCCGACGAGCGCGCCGACAAACAGCGCAACGAGCAAGGCGACTCGCGCGATGAGGCTGCCGGCCATGCCGCGCGCAAGCTCCGCGAGCACGTCCGTGTAAGCCCATGTGCCGCCGATCAACAGCAGTATCACGACGAACGTGATGCCGATCACCGCGGTGGCCGCGCGCGGCGACCAAACGCGCGTTGTTACCGTAGCGCGGATCCGCTGTGCAAACGTTCGACTCGCGCCGTCGGAAGTGGCTGACAGCAGCGGCGATACGATCCGAAACAGCATGAAGCCCGTGAACAGCACGGCGAGCCACATCGCCGCGTCGAACAGCGGCGAGCTGCCATCTAATTTGGAAGGCACGGGGGGAGAAAAGATCGTGCCCACGGTCAGGCAACCGACGAAGAACCCGATCGGCGTCACGATGTACGCCCATTCGCCGGAACCGAGACGCGCGATCGCACCGAAGACACAAGCGCCGTTGACGTAGGCGCCCAAACCAAGAAGCACGCCCCCCAGCACGGTCCAATAGGTGATCGCGTAGCCCGCCGGCATTTTGGGAAGCAGATGCAACGATTGCGCAATCAGCAAACCGCCGACGACCCAGAGCGATGCTTCGATCATGCTGATCAACCGATTGAGCCTTCGCTTGCTGACGACTTCGTCGACGGCCGCGACCGTGCAAGTCGCTCCGCGCTGGATGGCGAAGCCCATCAGGCCCGCACATAGCACGGACACGAAGAAGGCGCTACTGATCAGCAGGATTTCCATGGATGCGACACTTCGGAATAGTGCGAGCTATGGGAAGCGAAACGTTGAGGGTCGCCGCGAAGCGACCTCTCGAACGCGAACAGTTATCAAGCGTCACGCGCCCCCAAATTACATGTGCTGCATCATTGTCTCGGGCTTCTTGTCGTTGACGATGTCGGCGATCGTGAGAATGACGGTCACATTGCCTTCGTTCTTCCACCAGTGTTGCAAGCCGCTCGATTCGCGACCGATTTCGCCGGCCTTGTGCAGGACCGGCACCGTGCATTGGCTGCTGTATTCGTAGATCTGGCCCTGGTTGACCATGATGAGCGCAGGACGATCCGCGTGCGTGTGCAGCGGAACGACGCCGCCCGGTGCGATCTCCATGTGGCGAAAACGAAGGCGACGTTGCGGCAGATTGACGGCCTCCTTGCCGAGATCGATCGAGCTCAGTTCCATTTCCGTAACGCCAACGGGCGCCGCAGCCGCACCGGGAAGCGGGTTTGCGCCGGCTTTGCCGGCAGGGCAATCGCCGGCATGCGCAGGCGCAATGGTAAGCAACGATACGAGAGCGAGCAGCAGCGCGGATTGGCCTGCGCCGGTGACGTGGCGAGCGGATGTAGACATGGCGATGACTCCTTCGAGAATGTAAGTGAAATGAAATGGCAATAGATTCGGCAACCGTTGCAAGAGCGGAATTTCTCCGCAATCACGCGCACGTCGCCTGCATCAATGGTCGATGGCGCTATCGATTGCTTACGTTTGTAAATGATCAATGCGTGCGTCCTGCAAAACCGTCGACGCCGCGCGCGAGCACCGTTGTCACGCGCGCCGGATCGTCGTGGATGATCACGCCCTCGATCGGGTCGACCGGCGCGCGCCATGGCGCGGCGGTGAGCATTCGCTTTGTGTCAGCGTAGCCTGCCTGCCAACGCGCACGGATTCCGGCCGGCGTGAAGTCAATGTCTTTGGTGTGATCCTCACCATCGAGCTTCGGTGCGACAAGGCGCACGACGTGCATCGTCGTTTTGCATCCCCACGAGGCAAGTTCCTTCACGTCGGGCGATTCGCGAAGCTTTTCGGGAACATGCTTTGAAAGCTCGCGAATGATGTGGCGCAAATGATGGATTTGCTTTTGCCGCGCGATGTGACTGCGATTGCGGCTCGCATATTGAATGTCTTTTTGACGGCCCATCACTTGCCACAGCGTTTCGGGCTCGGGACCTTCCGGATTCCACATCTGCACGGCGAAGATCACCGAATCGGCGCGCGGCTTGTCGTCGAGCACCGCCTCAATCGGCGTGTTCGAATAGATGCCGCCGTCCCAATAGGGATCGCGATCGATGCGAACGGCAGGAAACGCCGGCGGCAGCGCGCCCGATGCAATCACATGATCGAGATGAACGGTTTCATCGCGGCTGTCGAAATAGCGCATCTCGCCGTTGTTGACGTTGACCGCGCCCACCGTCAGCCGGATATGACGCGCATTGATGCAGTCGAGATCGATCAACCCGGACAGCGTTTCGCGAAGCGGCGCCGTCGTGTAATACGCGGCCGATTCGACGCCGAGCGGTATGTGCGAACCGAACCACGCCGGGAGGTGCGGCGTAAAGAACGCGGCTATGCCTTGCGTCACCGTGGAGAAGTTGCTGGCGGTGTTCGAGAGTCCCGTCGCCAAGCGCAGGATATCGAATCCATCGCCGCCGACCTCCAGCCTGTGCCAGAATTCCGCGAGCCGCTCGAAGCGCTGTTCTGGCGGATTGCCGGCGATCAGCGCGGCATTGATCGCGCCAATCGACGTGCCGATCACCCAGTCGGGTTCGACACCGGCTTCGTGCATTGCTTCGTAGACGCCCACCTGGTACGCGCCGAGCGCGCCGCCCCCCTGCAGAACAAGGACGATCTGGCCGGGGAAGTCGGGATGCAACGTCGTACTGGCATGTGCATTGCCGCGCTTCGCGGCGCGTGTAGTGCTTTTCGCTTTCATCGTGATTCCTCGCGTTACTGAGCGGTCCAGCCGCCGTCGATCGGAATGATGGCGCCGGTGATCGACGCCCCCTCATCGCTTGCCAAGAAGGCCGTCAGCGCGGCGACTTCTCCAACTTGAACGAACTGTTTCGTCGGCTGCGCATGAAGAAGGACGTCGCTAATGACCTGTTCTTCGGTGATACCGCGGGCCTTCGCCGTCGCCGGAATCTGCTTCTCAACGAGCGGGGTCCACACATAGCCCGGACAGATCGCATTCATCGTGATGCCCTGTTCAGCCACCTCGAGTGCCACCGTTTTGGTGAGCCCCGCGATGCCGTGCTTTGCAGCGACGTACGCCGACTTGTACGGGCTTGCGACGAGCGCGTGCGCCGAAGCGATATTGATGATGCGTCCGCGTTTTTTTGCCTTCATCGCCGGCAGCGCCAAGCGAATCGTGTGGAATGACGCCGTCAGGTTGAGCGCGAGGATCGTATTCCACTTCTCGACCGGAAATTCATCGATCGGCGCGACGTGCTGAATGCCGGCGTTGTTGACGAGGATATCGATCGCTCCGAATTCTTTGAGCGCACGCCCCATCATTGCCTCGATCGCATCCTGCTTTGACAGATCCGCGCCGTCGTAGCGCACGGCGACGTCATGCTCTGCGGCCAGTTTGGCGCGCAGCGATTCGATGGCCGCCGCGTCGCCAAAACCGTTCAGCACGATGTTGGCGCCTTTCGCCGCAAGCGTCGTCGCGATTCCCAATCCAATTCCGCTGGTCGATCCGGTGACCAATGCCGTGAGGCCTTTGAACATGGCGAGCTCCCAAATGAATTGCAATGAAAGGATCGGGGGCCGTCGGTGGACCCTTTGGGAATCCACATACCGCGCCGAAGCCGTACACGGCGTAGCCGGCGGTGTGTCCGCAGCGACCATTGGGGAGAGCGCGGGCGGCCCCGATTGGCGGGTTAGTCCGTACGTCGATAGCGAAACTTACTCATTTCTGAAATCAATTCCATTGCGTAAGCATTTGCGTTAACAGGCGACCAACGGGGATCGCGCTCGGCGAAGATGGCTCGTCGATGCGCCATTCTGGAGGCGCGCCAAGTGGCACACGAGACCGAAACGATTGTCATTGTCGGCGGCGGATTCGCCGGCACAACGCTCGCCCGTGCGCTCGACGGCAAGCTGCCGCGCGGCCACGAACTGGTGCTGATCAGCGAAGAAAGCCACACGACGTTCAGCCCGATGCTGCCCGAGGCGGTGGGTGCTTCGATCTTTCCTGAACAAGTCGTGGCGCCGATTCGCGAAATGGTGACACACGCGCGCTTCATCATGGGCCGCGTGAGCGGTGTCGATCCCATGCGCAGAACGCTCGTTTGCACGACGCTCGCCGGCGAACGGACGATCGCTTACGCTCATCTGGTGCTGGCATTCGGCAATCGGGCGCGTCTCGATTTGCTGCCGGGACTCGCCGAGCACGCGCTTCCGCTCAAGACCGTGGGCGATGCAATGCACATTCGCAATGCCGTGCTGCGTCGCTTGGCCCGCATCGAGCTCGAAACAGATCTCCCAACACGGCAACGACTCGGCCATTTCATCGTGATCGGCGGCGGATTTTCCGGCGTCGAGACGGCGGGCGAGCTCGTCGATTGCCTGAAGAGCATTCGCCGCTACTATCCGCGTGTCAACGACGAGCTCAAGGTCACGCTGTTGCAGGATCTACCGCGGCTTTTGCCGGAGCTGTCCGAAAGGCTCGGGCACGCCGCGCACGAGTCGCTACTCGCGCGTGGTGTCGACGTCCGGATTGGCACGCGCGCAAGCGCAGTCTGCCAAAAAGGCGTGCTGCTCTCCGGCGGTGAATTCTTGAGCGCCGCGACAGTATTGTGCACGATCGGCACGCGTCCGAATCCGCTCGTCGAACGAACGTTGCTGACGGTCGAGCGCGGCCGCATCGTCGTCAACGCCGATCTCGGCGTGAAAGGTTTTGCCGGATTGTGGGCGATCGGCGATTGTGCGCTGGTTCGCAATGATCGCGACGGCGCAATCGCGCCGCCCACCGCGCAATTCGCCGTTGCCGAAGCCCACGCGCTCGCGGCGAATCTCCTCGCCACCATCAAAGGCGAGCCGACGCGCGCATTCCACTATCGCTCGCGTGGGTCGATGGCCGCAATCGGGCACCGCAAGGGCGTCGCGAACGTGTTCGGACTACAGCTCTCCGGGCTTCCCGCGTGGCTCTTGTGGCGCGCGTATTACTTGTCGCGCATCCCTACGCTCCGTCGCAAGCTGCGAATCTTCGTCGAATGGACGTGGGGAATGTTTTTCCCGAACGACATCACACATCTGCGCTTTACGCGAAGCGCGGAGCTCGATTCGCCGCCGGTCGGGTACACTTCGTCCCTAACCGATGCGGGAGGGATGATGGGAATACTCGACGCAATCCTCGGCGGCGTATTGGGCGGCAACGCCGGCGGTCCCATGAGCGGCCAACTGGACAACGCGACCAGCGGCACATTGGGTGGCACGGGCACGCAAGCGCAAAATCCGTTACTGCTGATGGCGCTGCAGCTGCTGCAACAAAACGGTGGTATTCAAGGCATTCTCGCGAAGCTTCAGCAAGCGGGTTATGGCCAGCAGGCGCAATCGTGGGTCGGCACCGGCCCGAACATGCCGATCGATCCGCGCATCCTCCAGCAGATTTTCGGTCAGGGGCAGCTTGGACAAATCGCGCAACAACTTGAGATTTCCAACGATCAGGCGTCCGATGGCGTAGCGCAGATGCTGCCGCAAGTCGTCGATCAGATGACGCCGACCGGACAGATACCGGAGAATCACAGCGACCTCGTCAACGAAGCGTTGGCGATCCTCCAACGCGGACGCGGCGGCTGACGGCTAAACGCCCGGCTGCGTGGATCAACCGTCGCTCTTCGTCGCGGTCGTCCTCGGCATCGTCGAAGGACTCACCGAATTCCTTCCGGTATCGTCGACCGGTCACTTGATCGTGGCCGGATCGCTCCTGAATTACACCGGCGATCGAGCGAAGGTTTTCGAGATCGTGATTCAGGCGGGCGCAATCCTCGCCGTCTGTTGGGAATTCCGCGCGAAGCTCGTGCACGTGTTGCGCGGATTGGGGAGCGATCGCACGGCGCAACGTTTTGTGGTGAATCTCGCGATCGCGTTCCTGCCCGCCGCGATCCTGGGTTTGCTGTTCGGCAAAATGATCAAGTCGGTGCTCTTTGCGCCCGTGCCGGTCGCGCTCGCGTTCATCGTCGGCGCGTTCATCATTCTGTGGGCGGAGCGGCGACAGAGGATCCGGCCTGGTGACGTGCGGATAGACGACATCGACGCGATGCGCTGGACCGACGCGCTCAAGGTGGGATGCGCACAGGCGCTGGCGCTTATCCCCGGCACCTCGCGCTCGGGCGCGACGATCATCGGCGGCATGTTATTCGGCTTGTCGCGGCGCGCTGCGACCGAGTTCTCGTTCTTTCTTGCGATCCCGACGCTCTTCGCCGCGTGCGGCTACGAGTTCGTGAAGAATCGCCATCTGCTCACGGCGACCGACATTCCGGCGTTCGGCATCGGCTTCATCGCGGCGTTCGTATCGGCGTTTCTATGCGTTCGCTGGCTGATACGTTACGTGAGCCGCAACGATTTCGTTCCGTTTGCGTGGTATCGGATCGCCTTCGGCGCCATCATCGTCGTCACCGCCTACGCGGGGCTCGTTGATTGGCAATGATGGACCCCCACGCTTGCGGCGTCGCCGCTGCGCTGCCCCCAGAGGGGGAGTAATTCGCGCCTCGGGACGGCCCTTCGGCGCTCATGCCGTGGCATATCGATGGGTGGGGCCACTATGCGCGGTTGTTGGCGTGCTCGGTTTTTCGTTCAAGGCAATTCCGGCGGATGGGCGCCAATGTCGCTTCGTTGGTCGGCTCGCTCGGCCCCGTGTTCACGATCGGGCTCGGCGCGATGATCCTTGGCGAGCCCATTCATGCGCTGCAATTGATGGGCGCGGCGCTCGTGCTCGCCGGCGTGCTGCTGGTCACGATCAAGAGCAACGGACGCGTCTGATGGAACCTTGTGCTGCGGCGATCTACTAAACTATTACGTTCAACAGGAGCTTCCCATGGCACCCGATACGATCGAACGCATTTCGATGCTGAAGGATCCCGCGCTATTGCGCCAGCAGTGCTACGTCGATGGCAAGTGGACCGATGCCGACAGCGGTGCAACGCATTCGGTCGTCAATCCAGCGACCGGACGCGCGATTGGAACCGTGCCGGTATTCCTCCGCGAGGAAACCCGTCGCGCAATCGAGGCCGCGGACCGTGCATGGCCGGCATGGCGCGCGAAGACCGCCAAAGAGCGCTCGGCGATCTTGCGCAAATGGAACGACCTCATGCTGGCGAACGTCGATGACCTGGCGCTGATTCTGACGACGGAACAGGGCAAGTCGCTTGCCGAAGCCAAAGGCGAGGTGACGATCGGGGCTGCGTACATCGAATGGTTCGCGGAAGAGGCGAAACGCATTTACGGCGACGTGATTCCGACGATCGGCAACGATCGGCGACTGGTCGTCATCAAGCAGCCGGTGGGCGTGTGCGCGGCGATTACCCCGTGGAACTTTCCGACATCGATGATCACGCGCAAAGTCTCGCCCGCGCTTGCCGCCGGTTGCACGGTCGTCATCAAACCGGCCGAAGCGACGCCGTATTCGGCGCTTGCGTTGGCCGAGCTTGCGCATCGTGCGGGCTTTCCGCCCGGCGTGCTCAATATCATCACGGGCAAGGCATCGGCGATCGGCGCCGAGATGTGCGCGAATCCGACTGTGCGCAAGTTATCGTTCACCGGCTCGACCGAGATTGGGCGTCTGTTGATGCAGCAGGTTGCGCCGACGGTCAAGAAACTCTCGCTCGAGCTCGGTGGCAACGCGCCGTTCATCGTCTTCGACGATGCCGATCTCGACGCCGCTGCGGAAGGCGCGATCATTTCGAAATACCGCAACAGCGGTCAAACGTGCGTCTGCGCGAACCGCTTGTTCGTCCACGACGCTGTCTACGATGTGTTCGCGCAGAAGCTCGCCGAACGTGTGCGCGCACTCAAGGTCGGGCCAGGGACGGAACCCGGCGTCACGCAAGGGCCGCTGATCAACGCCGCCGGGGTCGACAAGGTCGAGGAGCACATCGCCGATGCGACGGCCCACGGCGCAAAGATCGCGGTCGGCGGCAAGCGTCATTCGCTCGGCGGAACGTTTTACGAACCGACGGTGCTGACCGAAGTGACGCCTGAGATGAAGATCTTCCGCGAAGAGACCTTCGGTCCCGTCGCCCCGCTGATTCGCTTCAAGACCGACGCCGAAGTCGTCGAGCTTGCGAATCGCACCGAGTTCGGACTCGCTTCGTACTTCTATTCACGCGATATCGGCCGAATCTGGCGCGTCGCCGAAGCGCTCGAATACGGTATGGTCGGCGTCAACAGCGGTCTTATCACGACTGAAGTTGCGCCATTCGGCGGCGTCAAGCAATCGGGACTCGGCCGCGAAGGCTCGAAGTACGGGATCGAAGAGTTCGTCGAAGTGAAATACATCGCCTTCGGCGGCGTCGACAAATGACGCACTGCTAAAGCAGGTCCCTCGTTTCACTCGGGATGACAGGTAGCACCCGTCATTCCGAGGACGACGTTCTATCGTCCGAGGAACCTGCTTTTTCTTCGTCGATGAAAAGCAGGTCCCTCGCTATCGCTCGGGATGACTTGCGATGCGTCTAGAACGATTCGACGTGGGCTTCCGGCTCGCCCTTCGGCGTGGCGAAATGCGATGGAAAGTAGTCAGCCGGCGCAGTGACCGTCGTTGATGTCACGGCCGCGGCGTGATCAGCGGCATGTCCCATCGGCATACGTTCGCCGACAACGACAATCGTTCCCAGCACGACGATGATCGCCAATGTCCGAATTCCGCGCGCAAGGTGTACGCTGCGCTTCCGCTCTGAAAATGTTGCCATATCGGTCTCCTAGTTCGCTTGCCCCCCTGCCACGTGATCGACGACTTGTACGCCACCGATCAGTTGCAAGGCTAGGAGAACCGCCGATGCGGCGAAACGGATAATTCGCGTCCCGATCGTGCGAATATTCCGCTTGGGGAGAACGCTACCAACCCGTTGGAAGCTTCTTGAGGATCGTAATCGTGCGATCCTCGATGGCGAGATAGCCGCCGGAGACCAAGTCTTTCATCAACTTGCCGATCATGTCGCGCGATGCGCCGACGCGATCGGCAATGTCCTGTTGCGTGAGCTTCTCCGGCACGATCTGCTTGCCATCGGCCGGTTGCGCGAGCGCATTCAACAGCCGCACGAGGCGACCGTAAACGTCGGAGAGCGCGAGGCTCTTCAGATTGCCGGTTGTCACGCGCACCCGATGAATCAAGCGCTCGATCAGATGGAGCGCGAAATCGGGATGTGCAAGGATGAAATCGCGAAAATGCGAGCGATTAACGACCGCGCAAGTCGTCGGTTCGACGGTGATCACCGACGCCGAGCGGCGAGCGCCGTCGAGCGACATTTCGCCGACATATTCGCCAGGCCCGTGAAAATCGATGACGAACTCACGCCCCGCTTCATTGCTCGCGAAAACCTTGACGCGACCGGTCAACACGATGAACAGCGAGTCGCCGACATCGCCTTCGTTGATCAGAACGGTGCTGCGCGGAAACGTGCGTATGACGCCCGTCGCGGCGATCGCGCGCAACGTCTCGGACTGCAGCGGGGGAGTTGCCGGGGTCGCCTCGGACATCTTTTCCACAGTCGAGAGTGGGGCAAAGAGCGCGCCAATGCTATCACAGCAACGTACGTCGCTGCGACGTCAAAGACTCAGCCGTGCGTGCGGCAATCGTCGATCACCTTGCCGTCGTTCGGAAGCTCGCCGGGGAGATGAAAGGCGACGTCTCCGCGAAGCTTGGTGACATCGCGCATCGACGCGACGATGGCATCGGCGTACGAAGAGTCATGTGCACGGATTTCGACGTGCAACGTCATCCGATCGACACCTTCGGCGTTGTCGACAACGAGACGACCGCGAACGATTTCGGGATGGCGCGAGATGATGGCTGCGACCTGCGACGGATGCACGAACATCCCCTTGACCTTGGTCGTCTGATCGGCGCGTCCCATCCAACCCTTGATCCGCATGTTGGTGCGCCCGCATGGCGAAACGCCCGGCAGGATCGCCGATAGATCGCCGGTTCCGAAGCGGATCAGTGGATAGTCGACATTGGTGAGCGTCGTGACGACGACTTCTCCGACATCACCAATTGCGACGGTATCGCCGGTACCGGGCCGAACGATTTCAACGAGCACGCCCTCATCGACGACGAGCCCCTCGCGCGCGGGTGTTTCGTAGGCGATTGTGCCCACATCGGCGGTCGCGTACACCTGATACCCTGTGATACCGCGGGCAATGAGCGCTTCGCGCAACGCCGGGAGGAACGCTTCGCCGGAAACGAGCGCCTTGCGCAGACTCGGCAGCTTGACGCCAATCTCGTCCGCTTTTTCCAAAATGATTTTCAGAAACGACGGCGTGCCGACGTAGCCGACCGGCTTCAAATCGGCCATCGCTTGAACTTGCTGCTCCGTCTGCCCGACGCCGCCGGGAAACACCGTGCAACCGAGCGCGTGTGCGCCGGTTTCCAACATCGAACCCGCCGGCGTGAAGTGATAGGAAAAGCAATTGTGGACAAGATCGCCGCGGCGAAATCCCGCAGCGAACAATGCGCGCGCAAGCCGCCAGTAATCGGGCGCGTGGCCTTCGGGCTCGCAAATCGGACCGGGCGACGCGAAGACGCGACGCGCATCGCCCCAACGCGTCGTGGCAAATCCGCCGAATGGCCGCTCGGCCTTTTGCAATTCGAGCAATTCCGATTTTCGCGTGACGGGAAGCTGCGCCAACGCTTGGCGCGTGGTGATCGCGTTGACATCAACGTCGGCGAATAGGCGGGCGAACGCCGGTGCCTTCGCCTTCGCGTGCGTGGTTTGACGCGTCAACTGCGCGAGCTGCTCGCGCTCGCGTAACGCCGGATCGCGCGTTTCGAGCCGATCGAAATAATCATTCATCGGGGACGCTATCGACCGATCGGAAAGCAGGTTTACGACGGTCGATCACGCGAGCCAGCGCTTTCGACGTCGATAGTGTTTCACGTCGCGAAAGCTTCTTCGTCCCGCCGTCGAGAGACCGAGATAGAACTCCTTGACGTCTTCGTTGGCGGAGAGCTCACGCGCTTCGCCGTCCATCACGACGCGGCCGTTTTCAAGAATGTAACCGTAGTCGGCGAACCGCAGCGCCACCATGGTGTTCTGCTCCGCGAGCAGGAACGATACCCGTTCATTGGCGTTCAAGCCGCGCACGATTTCGAAAATCTCCTCGACGATCTGCGGCGCGAGCCCCATCGACGGCTCGTCCAGCAGAATCATAGCCGGCCGCGCCATCAAGGCACGGCCGATCGCCGTCATCTGCTGCTCGCCACCCGACGTATAACCGGCCAAGCTGCCGCGCCGCTGCTTGAGGCGCGGAAAGTAGTGATAGACCTTTTCCAGCGCCTCGGCGATTTCAGCTCGCGGTCCCTTCCGCGTGAAAGCACCGGTAAGTAAATTCTCCTCGACGGTCAGATGCGCAAAACAATGCCGGCCTTCCATCACTTGACACACGCCCATCCGCACAAGATCGTTCGGCGTCAGACGGTCGACGCGCTTACCCGCGAATTCGATCGTGCCCTTGGTGACGTCACCCCGTTCGGCGCGCAGCAGATTGGAAATGGCCTTGAGCGTCGTCGTCTTGCCGGCGCCATTTGCGCCCAGCAGAGCGACGATCTTGCCTTCGGGCACCTCGAGCGACACGCCCTTTAGCACGAGGATCACATGGTCGTAGATGACCTCGATGTTGTTGATGGAGAGGTACGCGCGAGTGGCAGTCGCCGCCTGCGGGGTCGCTGCGGTGTGGGCGTTCATCATGCTTCACCCCTCCTCCGCGAGCGGAAGAAGGGTGTAACGGTTGCTATGCCGCCGATTCCTTCGTGCAATCGCGCGGCGTGATGCTCTTTTCCTTCGCGTAGCCAGCCGCCGATTGCTCGATCATTGGCCGCACGAGCTCGCGGTCCGGTGTGATCCAGTCAGTGATCACCTTCCACTGGTTGCCGTCCCATTGCAGGAATTTCACCGAGCCGCCGCCTTCATGATCCATGCACGACACCTTGAGCGGCTGCATGAACCCCGTTGCACCCAGCTCCTTCAAGCGCGCATCGGTGATCTGCAGATTCTCGATTCCCCACCGTATCTGTTCGCCCGTCAGCGGCTTCTTGCCGAACTTCTCCTGCGCCTTGCGAATCGCCTCGACGGTGACGATGCCGTGCACGACGCCACGGTTGTAATAGATCGAGCCGATCCGCGTCTGATCCTCCATCTCGCCCTTGCCCTTGGCGTAGACGTACTTCTTGATTTCCTGGATGACGGGGAAATTCGCGCCCGCGACGTTGAAGCCCGCAGCGATGAAGCCCTTCGCCGCATCACCGGCAGGAATCGTGTCTTCCTCCGCGCCCGACCACCACACGCCGATGATGTGATCGCGCGGGAAACCCACCTTCGCCGCCGCCTTCAACGCGGTCGGATTCATCACGCCCCATCCGCGCAGGATTACCCAGTCCGGCTTGATCTGGCGAATCTGCAGCCATTGCGAACCCTGCTCGTTGCCCGGATGCGGCACCGCAATGTGGGTAACCGTGAAGCCGTACTTCTTCGCCTGCGCGTCGAGGATCGGAATGGTTTCCTTGCCGTAGGCGGAGTCGTGATAGATGTTCACGATCTTCTTGCCTTTGAGCTTGTCCATTCCCCCTTCTTTCATGCCGATGAACTTGATCTTGGCGGTGTTCTGCGACCAATAGTTCGTGATCAACGGGAAGACGTAGGGAAACACGCGTCCATCGCTCGCATCGGTGCGACCGTAACCCAACGAGATCATCGGAATCTTGTCGGCGGCCACTTTGTCGATCAAAGAATAGGTGATACCGGTCGACAACGGATGGATGACCGTCGCGCCCGTCGGGCCCTTCTTCTTTTCGCGCTCGTAGCATTCGACGCCGCGCGCGTTGTTGTATTCGGTCTCGCACTTTTCGTACGTGAGCTTCACGCCGCCCACGCCGCCGTCGCGCGCGTTGAGCATGTTGATGTAATCGATGAAGCCGCCGAAGATGCCCGATCCCCCGGCAGCGTAGGGCCCGACCCAGTAACCGTTCATCGGGATGAACTGCTCGTTCTGCGCGTGGGCCGACGCGGCAACGCCGAGCAATGCCAAGCCCAACAGCGCGGACTTAACTGCCTTCATGGTGTTCCTCCTAAAATTCGCACTCGGTACGAAGCTAACTTGGACAGCATTGGCGAGTGCGAGGTCCATGTCAATGGTAGCCCGACATGCATTGCCAACATCGTCGCAAAGGCGACAATTCCCACCGGCGTATTGCATTGCAGCATCATCAATGTGGGAACGGCCACAAGCGGAGCTTTTCCTTCGCGATCTGCCACAGCCGCGCGAGGCCGTGGGGCTCGACGATGAGAAAAAAGATGATCAGGCCGCCGAACACGATCAACTCGAGGTTCGACATCAGGCCCGGCGGCAGCGATAGCCCCAGCAGATTTTCGAGCGGCCGTGCCATGGTGTTCAGAAAAATGGGCAGCAAAACGATGAAGCCCGCGCCGAGGAACGACCCCAGGATGCTGCCGACGCCTCCGAGGATGATCATGAACAGAATCTTGAACGACAAGTCGAGATTGAATCCCTCGGGCTCGACCGTGCCGAGATAGCAATACGCGTACAGCGCACCCGCGACGCCGGCATAGAACGACGAGATCGCAAACGCGAGCAGCTTCGTCTTCAGCATCCGAATGCCGATCACCTCGGCGGCGACATCCATATCGCGGATGGCCATCCATGCGCGTCCGATCGAACTGCGCACCATGTTTTTCGCTGCGAGCGCCAACACAACGACAACGCTGAGCGTCAGAAAATATTTCGCGCGCGGCGTATCGAACGCGTAGCCGAGAATTTCTATTCTTTGCGTCGTGATCACGCCGGAAGTCGAATAGTTCGAGAACCAATTGAACTTCGTGAGCGCCCAGACGACGAAAAATTGAGCAGCCAACGTCGCCACCGCGAGATAGAAGCCTTTGATCCGCAGGCTCGGCAGGCCGAACACGATGCCGACCAGCGCGGCACAAATACCTCCCAGCGCGAACGCCACCAGCACCGGCATTCCCGGCACGCGCAGGACGAAATTCCACGCGCCGAATGCCCCCACGGCCATGAACGCTGCGGTGCCGAGCGAGAGCTGTCCTGCGTAACCCGTGAGAATGTTCAGCCCGACCGCCGCGAGCGCAAAGATCAGGAACGGAATCAGGATTGCCGACAGCCAATATTGATCTGCGACGAGCGGGACGATGACAAACGCGAACGCCGCCAGCGCGGCGACAGCGATCCGGTCCTGGCGGATCGGAAAGATCTGCTGATCGGTGGCGTAGGTCGCCTTGAACTGCCCTGCTTCGCGGTAAAGCACATGGACTCCTATGTCATCCCGAGCGAAGTGACAACGTAAGGGCTACACGCGGTCGATATGTTTTTCACCAAACAGTCCTTCGGGACGGAACAACAGGAATACCAGCGCGAGCACGTACGGGAACCACCCTTCGATGCCGCCGCCCACGTACGGTCCGAGATAAACCTCGGCCAGCTTCTCCGATGCACCGACGATAAGCCCGCCGACGATCGCGCCCGGTATCGATTCGAAACCGCCAAGGATCAGCACCGGTAGCGCCTTCAACGCAACGAATGTCAGCGCGAATTGCACGCCGTTGCGAGCGCCCCATAACAAGCCGGCGACCAGCGCGACGAAGCCCGCCACCGCCCACACGATTCCCCAGATCTGCTGCAACGGGATGCCGACCGCGAGCGCCGCCTGATGATCGTCCGCGACAGCGCGCAATGCACGGCCAATGCGAGTCCGGCTGAAGAATAAGGCGAGACCGGTTACGAGCAGCGCGGCAATCCCTGCTGCAGAAAGATCGAACTTGGACACGTTCATTCCGGTGTAGGTCGTGATTTGCTCGATCGGCTCATCCTGAATCCCGAGCTCGAGCCCGCGCACGTTAGCCCCCCAGAGAAGCTGCGCGATCCCCTCGATTACGAACGACAGTCCGATCGTCGCCATGAAGAGCGTGATCTGCGGCTGATTCACCAGCGGACGCAATACGATTCGCTCGATCAAAAGTCCCAGCACGATCATCACGCCGAGCGTCGTCAGCAGCGCCAGACCAGAATTGAAGCCATGTTCCTGCAGCCCGACGTAAGTCAGCGCGGCGAAAAATACGAGCGACCCCTGAGCGAAATTGAACACCCCAGATGCTTTGTAGATCAACACGAAGCCCAGCGCGACCAATGAATACATCACGCCGGAAAGCAAGCCACCAATCAAGACTTCGAAAAAAAAGCTCATGCCATCTCCAAGCGCCGATCAGTGCGCCACGCCGAGATACGCATCGATCACTGCCCGGTTGTTGCGCACTTCGTCGGGCGTGCCGTCGCCGATCTTCTTGCCGTAGTCCAGCACGACGACGCGATCCGAGATATCCATTACCACGCCCATATCGTGTTCAATCAGCACGATGGTGGTTCCATACTGCTCGTTGACATCGAGCACAAAGCGGCACATGTCCTGTTTTTCCTCGACGTTCATTCCCGCCATCGGCTCGTCGAGCAAAAGGAGCGATGGCTCCGCGGCGAGCGCCCGCGCCAGCTCGACGCGCTTCTGCAGTCCGTATGGAAGCCTCCCCACCGGCGTCTTGCGAATATGCTGGATCTCGAGGAAATCGATCACCTCTTCGACCTTGCGACGGTTCTCGAGCTCTTCGCGCCGGGCGCGGCCGAACCAGATCGCCTGCTCGATGAACGTCGCGTTCATCCTGAGGTTGCGGCCGGTCATGATGTTGTCGAGCACGGTCATGCCGCGGAAGAGTGCGATGTTCTGGAACGTCCGCGCGATCCCCTGCGCCGCGGCCTCATGCGTGTTCATATCGTGCCGCCGCTGGTCGCGAAACGTGATCGTTCCCTGTTGCGGCCGGTAAACGCCGTTGATGACATTGAGCATCGAGCTCTTGCCTGCGCCGTTCGGCCCGATGATCGCGCGCACTTCGTGTTCGCGCACGTCGAAGGTGACGCCGGAGAGCGCCTTGACCCCGCCGAACGCCAGCGAAATCTCGTCGAGCTTCAACACGACATCGCCAATCCTGCGCGCAGCAACGGTCATCGCGACTCCGTGAGCGCCGCCGGGCCGCCCCAAGGCGCGAACTGCTCCCCCTTCGGGGGCAGCGCAGCGGCGAAGCCGCAAGCGTGAGGGCCCATTCTCAGGCCGCCTGCTTCACCTGCGCCGGAAAACTCTTCACGTCGGCGATTGCAAGATCAGCCCCAACCATCCCGGATCGCCCGTCCTCGAATTTCACCAGCGTTTCGATGTGCTGCACTGTCTTGCCGCTGTAGAGTGCGTCAATCAACACGCGGTATTTCTCGGCCACAAAGCCGCGCCGCACCTTGCGTGTGCGCGTCAGCTCGTCGTCGTCAGGATCGAGCTCTTTGTGCAGAATCAGAAAGCGCCGGATTTGCGAATCGGCGAGGCCGCTCTCCGCGGCGAGCTCCGCGTTCACCTTTTCGACGCACTCGCGGATCAACGCGTACACGTCGGGCTTGGCGGCCAGATCGGTGTAGCCGGAATAGGGAATGCCCCGCCGCTCCGCCCAATTGCCGATCGAACCCATATCGATATTGATGAACGCGCAAACCCTATCGCGGCCGTCGCCGAACACAACTGCCTCTTTGATGTGCGGAAAGAACTTGAGCTTGTTCTCGATGTAGTTCGGCGCATAGATCGCGCCGTTCGTCAGCTTGCCCACATCCTTCGCGCGATCGATGATTTTCAAATGTCCGACGGCGTCGAAGATGCCGGCGTCGCCGGTGTGAAAGTAGCCTTCGACATCGATCGATTCCGCGGTCGCGTCGGGGCGTTTGTAATACTCCTTGAGCAGCATCGGTCCGCGCACCAGCACTTCACCGTTCTTCGCGATTTTCACTTCGGCGCCGGGCGCCGGCACGCCGACGGTATCGAACTTGACGTCGCCATTCGGCTGCAGGCACACGTAGGCGCATGTCTCCGTCGACCCGTAGAGCTGTTTCAGATTGACGCCGATCGAGCGATAGAAGCGGAAGAGATCGGGACCGATCGCCGCTCCCGCCGTGTACGCGATGCGGATGCGACTCATGCCGAGCACGTTGCGAAGCGGCCCATACACGAGGAGATTGCCGAGCCCATGCTGCAAGCGATCAGAAAACCCGACCGGCTTGCCGTCGAGAATGTCGGCGCCGCAGCGGCGAGCGACGTCGGTGAAATAGCGGAAAAGCCAGCGCTTGACTGCGCTCGCGTCTTCCATCCGGATCATCACCTGCGTCAAGAGGTTCTCGAAAATTCGCGGCGGCGCGAAGTAGTACGTTGGACCGATCTCGCGCAGATCGGTCATCACCGTGTCACCCGATTCGGGACAATTGATCGTGAACCCCGCGTAGAGCCACTGTGCGTAGGAAAATAGATGATCGCCGACCCATGCCATCGGCAGATACGAGAGCACGCTGTCGTCGGCAGTCAGACCGTCAAATTCGCAACCGCCCTTCGCCGCGGCAATGAAAGCGGCGTGCGTCTGGCAAACGCCCTTCGGTTTTCCCGTGGTGCCCGATGTGTAAAGCATGATCGACACATCGTCCGGTCTTCCTTTCGCAACTTCCTCGTCGAAGAAGTGCGGATGCGCTGCGTCGAATTCGCGTCCGATCTTGGTGAGCGTTTCGTAGCTCGTAATGGAGTCGTAGTTGCGAAGACCGCGCGGGTCGTCGTAATAGATGTGCGCGAGCGTGGGAACCTGGGGCTTTGATTCGAGCAGCTTATCGACCTGCTCCTGATCTTCCGCAATCGCGTAGACGATCTCCGAATCGTTCAATACATAAACGAACTCAGCGGCCGGTGCGTCCTGGTACAGCGGCACCGGAATTCCGCCCAACGCGTCGGCAGCGACCATCGCCCAGTACAACCGCGGCCGGTTGTCGCCGATGATGGCGAGATGCATGCCGCGCTTGAAACCTTGTGCAGCGAGCCCGCAGGCAAGCGCGCGTACTTCATCGGCGACTTGCTGCCACGTCCACGTCTGCCAGATGCCGAGGTCCTTCTCGCGTGTCGCAGCATGGTTCGGTCTCACGCGCGCGTGATGCAGCAGTAACCGTGGAAAGGTATCGAGCCGTTCCTCCATTGCTCCGTCCCAAGCTAGATATTGATGCTTAGTGCCCCGCGCCGCCCTTAACGGGCACGCGGGAGCGGGCGGCTACGCGCCGACCCCCGGCCGACCGGTATCGTATAGGCTTTTGGAGGTCCGCGGCGAACGCGCTGCTCGATCGCCGAACGATCTTGAAACGATTTGACGGTTAAAGACCCGCGCAGACCTTCTCAACCGGCGCCCCATGACAACCGGGGTGTGAATTCTGCAATCGGCGATTAACAGGCTCATCGCGATTTTCTTGCGCTCAATCGGCGGACATTTCGCGTTGCGCGCTTGTGGATAGGTGTAAGTCCCGCGGTGACGAGTTTCACCATCGACGTTTGCATCTTCCGTCGAGTGGCGCCGGTTCGCAACCATCGCCGCGGTGTACCCCAAGTTTGAAGCATCCACGAGGGATCGATCGCAGCGCTCCACCACTGCCGCATCGTAAAGAGCGCCCATTCCTGGTTCGACCGCTGCATCTGCGCCGCCATCGCGATCCACGCTTCGCTGAACGCGGCGATCTTTTCGTTGACCATCCGTGCCGACTCACGTCGGTCTCTTGCGGTCGGCGAAGCACCTGCGGCCAACAGACGCGCGAAGCGCAGCGCAACGACTTGCGGCGCTACGAGCGAGAGCTCGGAGGTCTTCGTAATCAACCGGCGTTTGCTCATTCCTGATCTCGTCTAATCGATCTCAATCGCTATCCGGCGCCCCACGGAAATTGCGAGCGCGAGTTCTGCAGCCGATAGATGCCGAGCTCCGGGATCGCCGCGGCATCCTCGAATGCCTCGTCGGACAGAAGCTCGTGACAAAGTTCGGTGAACGCGTTCACGTCGTCCCAGCTTTCGACGAGCACGATCCAGCGCGGGATCTCGATTTTCTCATTGCGCACTTTTCGCTCGGCAGTCTCGACGGCGCTCGCAGCCTCATCGGCAATCAGCAGATGACAGCCGGCGACGCCGCGCGCATCGGCGAGAACCGGAAGCTCGACCTGCGTCATTCGTTTGCGGTGATCGTCCGCATGCGCCCCGTCGACTGCGTAGCGAAACGTCGCAATCAGACCACCCTGTCCTTCGCCGAAGCTCGCGCAAACTTCGCACAATGCGCGCGCTACGTTACGGACATATGGAATCGTCGCCGTCGTCCATGGCGTTGGATCGTTGAGGCGTGCGAGATAGTCGGGGCCGGTCACCGTGCGCGGCGAGACGGTCTCGTAGAGCGTGAAAAACTCGGGCGTCCCCTCAAGCGCGACATAGCGACGGCCGCGCAAAAATCCCGCAATGCCGGCGCGCTCGGGCATGTGCTCGCTGCCATGCCACGCGAAGAATTGGCTCCGCCCTTCCGCGGTGGTGTCGTTCCAGATCGCGACGGCGCCTTTGCCAGCAAGACTCATGACTACTTCACTGCGCCTTAATACCGGCCGCCTTCACGATTTTCGTTGACGCATCGATCTCGTCGCCGATGAATTTCTTGAACTGTGCCGGCATCATAGGCATCGCTTCGGCGCCAAGATTTGCGAAGCGCTCCTTGATCTCGGGACTCGCGAGCGCCCGTTGCACATCCTTGTTGATCCGCTCAACAAGTTCGGCGGGCGTCCCGGCCGGAGCGAACATCCCGACCCAAAGGTTGTAGTCGAAACCCGGCACGCCGGATTCCGCGATCGTCGGCACGTCCTTCAATACGCTCGAGCGTTGCGAGCTCGAAACGCCAAGCGCGGTCAGCTTGCCGTCCTTGATATGAGGCAGCGCGGCGGAGATCGGCGAAAAATAATACGTCGTGCGCCCTGCGATCGTATCGGTCAGCGCTTCGGGCGTTCCCTTGTACGGAATGTGGACGACGTCGATGCCGGTCGCAAGTTTGAATTTCTCCCCATTGACGTGCGTGCCGCTACCTGCGCCTGCGGATGCGAAATTGATCGTACCCGGCTTCTGTTTCGCCTGCGTGATCAGTTCCTGCACCGACTTGATTCCCGCCGACGGCGCGACAACGAGTACGTTCGGCTGGCCGCCGAGCGGCGCGATTTCGACGAATGCTTTGCGCGTATCGAACGGAAGATCCGGATACAGCGATGGATTGACCGAGTACGCGGCCGAATGCACCAACAGCGTGTAACCGTCGGGCGGCGCATTCGCGACAATGCCTGTTCCGATCGTGCCGCCCGCACCCGGCCGATTGTCGACGACGACCGGCTGCCCCCAATACTCGGACAGCTTCTGGCCGAACGTTCGCGCGAGAATATCGGTGGCGCTTCCCGCGGTGAACGGCACGACAATCTTGATGGGCTTGGTCGGCCACGTTTGCGCGTTCGCGAACGGACCCACCAGCGCGCACAACGCAAGCAGGCCTAGGCGTACGATTTTCATGTTGACCCCCTTAACCCAGTCCGTCGCTCACCGGCACGTTTTCGGGCACGAGCTTGACGCCGGCGGCCTCCGCTTCGAGCAACAGCAATTGCGCGAAGTCCTGTTCCGTCATCCCGCGCCCGATCAACGTCTGCACGATGTCGCGCGTGATCGATGCGAGCGGCATCGGCACGTCGAAGTGTCTCGCCGCGTCGAGCCCGAGATCGAGATCCTTGCGCAGCAAATGCGGCGTGAACGTGACTTTGAAATCGAGATTGACGAACGCCGGCGTTTTATAGCGCGAGAACGTCGATCCCATCACGCTCTGATTGATGAAATCGAGAAACGCATGGCGCGGCACGCCGGCCTTCTGCGCCAGCACCGTGATCTCCGCCAGCGACTGCGTGACAACGCCGAGAAACACGTTGTGGCAAATCTTGACGATTCGTGCGAGCTCGCCTTCGCCGACGTAGCTTGCCGCGGGCGCGATCATCTCGAGATACGGAAGGGCCGTATCGAACGCCGATCTCGGACCGGAACAGACAAACGACAGACGGCCGGCTTTGATTACCTTCGCGTTGCCGGAAACCGGCGCGGCCAACAAGTCGATGCCGCGTGCACCAAGGATCGCGCGAAGCTCCGCAGAGCCGTCGAGCGAAATCGACGAGCATTCGACGACGAGTTTCGGTGCCTTGCCGGCCGACAATAATCCACCCGGACCCGCGACGACTTCCTTCACGTCGTCCCACGTCGACACCATGACGAACACGATGTCGCAATCGGCAAGGTCGGGCACGCGCGCGACAACTTTCGCGCCGTGCGTCGCGAGCGGTTCGGCTTTGCTACGGGTGCGATTCCAAACGGAGAGATCCGCGCCGGCCTTCGCGAGGCGCTCGGCCATCGCGTAACCCATCCGACCGATGCCGATCCAACCGATCTTTTTTTGATCCGTCATTGGACCCTCACGCTTGCGGCCTCAGTGGCAAATGAGGCCGCTGCGCTGCCCCCGAGGGGGCGCGATTCGCGCCTTGGGACGGCCCTGCGGCGCTCATGTCGGCGGACTTTCGATGCCGAGCGGCAGGTCGATTGCGAAAAGCCAGTTGCCATCGGCCTGGCGTCTCGCCACCTCTATGCTTTGGCCGCCCATCTTGGTCGGCTTGCCGTCCGGTCCGGTCATCGTCAGCTCCCACTTGCTTGTCAGCAGCGCGAGGTCGCCGACGCGCGACACGACGCGAGGCGCTAGCGTCATCTTCGGATTGCCGGCGAGGAAGCCAGCCAACGCTTCGCGAATGGCGTCGGTACCGACGACGACCTTGCCGGGCGCCGGCGTCAACGATGCCTGCGGTTCGTAGAGCGCGACCAGCGCGTCGAGATCGCCGGCATTCATCGCGCCGGCAAAAAGTCGGTCGAGATCTTCGGGGGCACGCGCGGTCATGGCTTCTCCTCGTTAATAGGGATTCGCGATCGGCAGCTCGTCCGCGGGGTAGAGCGAAATGATCTTCGGACCCGATGGCGTCAGGATCACCTCTTCCTCGATCCGCGCAGCCGAAAAGCCGTCGCTCGCCGGACAATACGTCTCCACGGCGAACACCATACCTGCCTTGAGCTCGCTCGGTTCCTTGAGCGATGTGAGACGCGAAATCAGCGGCCGTTCGTGCAATCCGAGTCCCAGGCCATGGCAGAAGTTCAGCCCGAACGCCTCCATCTCACTCGAAAATCCAATTTCCTCCGCCTTCGGGAACGACAATGCAATCTTGTCCGACGTGACGCCGGGCTTCAAGCGATCGATCGCACGATCCATCCATTCGCGCGCCTTGCGATAGGCAGTACGTTGCGCCGCCGTGGCACGTCCGACGTTGAACGTGCGGTAATAGCAGGTTCGATAGCCCATGAACGATTGGATAACGTCGAAGAACGCCTGATCGCCCGGGCGGATCAATCGATCGGTGAAGTTATGCGGATGCGGGTTGCAGCGTTCGCCCGAGATCGAGTTGATCGCCTCGACGCAGTCGGAGCCCATTGTGTAGAGCCGCGCCGTCGCGAGCGCGACAATCTCGCTTTCCTTGACGCCAGGCTTCAATGCGTCCGCGATATCGTGATAGACGCCGTCGACCATCGCCGAGGCCATGTTGAGGAGCGTCAGCTCGTCGATGTTCTTCACTTCGCGCGCCTGCAGTAACGTCTGCTGGCCGTCGCGCACGTCGATGCCTTGCTTTTGCAACTCGAACAACATCGGCGGCTCGACGACGTCGAGTCCGAGCGGCATCGCGCCGACGCCCTCGGCGTCGAGTATCGCCTTGATCTCGCGTGCGGCGTCACGAAAGAGCGTGCTATCAGACCCTGTGGCGCCGCGAAGTCCGAGCAACCCAGCGCGGCAATGATCGTGCGCGAGCCATGGCGCATGGAGCCGGTGATGTTTCGCCGCCGAGCCGAAGTCCCAGATGTACGGATCGCCGTTGCCGGTCAACAGCGCATAGCGCGTCAGCTTGTCGCGCGCCCATTCGCCGATCACCGTGCTCGTGATGTAACGAATGTTGTGTTGGTCGAAGCATAAGAGCGCGCCGAGGCCCGATTCGGCGAGCGCAGCGCGCGTGCGCGCAAGGCGGTAATCATGGAGCCGGCGAAAATTGACGCGTTCCTCGAAATCAACTTGCGTATGGCCGGGCGCCTGCAGCGGTCGATCCCAGCGGTGATGAGGGTCGATATCGTCGGAGCGGACGATCGTAGGCTCGTTGGTTTTCTTCTTCGCCATGTCAACTGTCTGACGTGATTACGGTAAAAGCAGGTCTCTCGGTCAAAATAGCGGTGACCTCGGGATGACGGTGGTTATTTCTTTGCCGACGCCTTCTCGTAATAGCTCAAATCGACGTATTTCGACGGATCGGTCAACGTCTTCTGCGGCGTGCCGAATTTACTCCGCAACACCAAGACGGTACCGATTCCGGCCGCGTCGGGCGCGAGATTGCGGTAGAGCCCGCCCTTGTCGGCCAGCAGAATATCGTAGGCCTGCTTGGCGAGCGCCGGCGTCATGTCGCGAATATTGGCGACGAGCAGCGCTTCGGCGACATCGCGATTAGCGCGGTCGTAGAGCCAATCCGTGGCCTGCGCGTAGGCGCGAATGAATCCGAGAAGCTCCGTTTCATGGTCACGCGCCCAACTTCGGCGCGCAATTCCGACCGTGCCCTGATACGCGCCGAGCGATTCCGCGCTTGCGAGCACGTTGAAGTTTCGATTGCGCGCGAGCAGCTCGAACGGCGTACGTAAAAGTGTCGCGTCGTGCTTGCCCGCCAGCAACTCGCGATAGCGGTTCGCCGTTCCCCCGGCGCGCACGAAGGAGACGTCGCTCTCGGTAAGGCCGTTGCGGGATACGAGCTCGCGCACGACAAACGCATAGCCCGTTGTCATCGCGTCGACCGATACGGTTTTTCCCTTGAGATCCGCAAACGATTTGATCGCCGGCGACGCCACGACGGTGGCAAAGCCGCCATCGCATCCGATGAATGCGAACAAGTCGGGATTGTCCGGAATTTTCGCCTCGCCTTGTCCCTCCTGATACGCGACGAGGTTATCGATCGCGGCGGTGGCGATGTCGGACTTGCCGTCGAAGAGCGATTGAACGAGAAACGCGGAGCTCGGCGTATACGAAAGCTGCACCGCCACGCCGTTCGCTTCGAAAAAACCCTGCCGTTGCGCCGCCCAGATTGGCAGGTTCCAGCCGCCGTCGAACGCAATGGCGCGTAGCGGCGTAAGCGCCCGCGGCGGCTGCGCGTGGCTAGTTAGCGCAAGTGCGGCAATGCAGCATCCGAAGACAAATCGAAATAGCACGGCGGTCCCCTTGCGGCGAGCCCTATGCGATCAAATTAGATCACATTGGCGGGCGGGCGGCTTCTTGGCCGCGGTCGCGAAGGCACGCAAGGCGCCGGAGCTTCGGCGGAACGTGCGGCAGGCGCACCTGAATTCGTGCCCGACTTCATCGCACCGGCCACCATGTCGTACACGGCGCCCCCACGATTCGCCAACGTGTGGCGTGAAGGCAGCGCCTAAGCCTTCGCGGAACGTCGACATCAGTACGGCGCCGACAACATCGTAGTGGCGGTTCTCTACACCATAGGCAGCATGGCGCCTTCCGGGCTCGTGGAGCTTCGGCAAGAGCGTGTCGATGCGATCGAGCGCCGCTACCGCCACGCCAATCGTTTGCATCAGCTTCCTTCCCTGCGCGGAGAGGTCGCCATGGAACAGCGCACGTAGCGAAGGCTCCTGATCAAACAGGCGGTCATAGAAGAGACCCGCCACTTCATCGGCGCGCGGGGCCAACAACGCAAATGTGTTGCGAACGAGTTCAATCGGTTGCGAGGTCATGGTCTTCTCCGGCAGAAGCAGCAAGACGTGCTGCGCGCCGGCGGCGTGACGCGCGCCGCACAACAGCTGCATCGCGTTCAATCGAATGTGACGACGCGCGTGAAGAAGCTGGAGGAGGAGCTTGGGGTAGCGCTGTTCACGCGTGACGGCCGGCGGCTGCGGTTGTCCCCTGCAGGCAACGTATTGCTCGAGTACAGCGACCGGTTCGCTGCGCTCGTTGCGGAACCCGTGGTGGATGCGCGGCTGGCGACCGTCCCCGTTTACACCGAGGAGCTCGTTATGGTGACGAGCAATGATCACCCGCCGATCCGCACGCCGCGGGATTTGACGACGCGTACGTTGCTTGCGTTTCATCCTGGAGGCCCGCACCGGATGAGACTCGAAGACTGGTTCGAGCGTGGCGGCATGTTGCCCGACCGCATTGTTGAGATGGCGTCGTACCACGCGATTCTGGGCTGCGCGGTCGTGGGAATGGGCGTGGCGGTGATGCCGGGGCATGAACCAGCGCGGCTTTTGATTCATTCGTACCGGTAAAACCCCCGCTTCGTCTTGCGTCCGAGATAACCGGCGGCGACCATTTCCTTCAACAACGGCGCCGGCCGGTATTTCGGGTCGTTGAAGTCGGCGTAGAAGACGTTCATCACCGCCAGCATCACGTCGAGGCCGATCATGTCGGCGAGCGCGAGCGGACCGATCGGGTGGTTGCAGCCTTGCTTCATGCCGTTGTCGATGTCCTCCGCTTTCGCGAGCCCTTCCTGCAGCGCGAAGATCGCTTCGTTGATCATCGGGCACAAAATTCGGTTGACAACGAAGCCCGGACTATTCTTGACGACAATCGGCGATTTGCCGAGACGTTGTGCGAAGGTCGTCGCCGCAGCGATGGTCTCCTCCGACGTTTGCAGTCCGCGAATCAATTCCACCAGCGTCATCAACGGCACGGGATTGAAAAAGTGCATGCCGAGGAAGCGGTCGGGCCGTGACGTTGCGGCGGCGAGCGTCGTAATCGAGATCGACGATGTATTTGACGCGATCAACGCGGGAGCCTTGGCGAGCGCATCGACTTGACGCAGGATCTTGAGCTTGAGCTCGAGGTTCTCGGTCGCTGCCTCGATGATGAGATCGGATGATTTAAGCGAAGCGTAGTCGATCGTTCTGTTAATGCGCGCCATTGCCTGCGCCTTGGCGTCGACCGTGAGCTTTTCCTTTTTGATCAGCCGATCGAAGCTAGCCGCGATTGTCGCGATGCCGCGCTGAACCGCTTCATCGGCGACGTCGACCATGACGACGTCAACGCCCGCGACCGCGCAGGCTTGGGCGATGCCGTTGCCCATCGTGCCCGCGCCGATGACGCCAACCTGCATGATGTCGGTCATGACGAAGCTCCTTCGGCCCTTACGGAGCCGTGCACGTCCGCGGCCGCACGCGCGGCCGTACACGGCCCGTCCGTCGTGGAGGATCGCCGCGCAAACCGGTGACGGTCATCTCGACAAGGGACGGCGCGACCGCCGCGAGGTCGTACGCGTTTTTTTCCAGCACCCATTCGCGCATCAGTCCGCTCATAAAAGCGTGCAGCGCATGCGTCGCCAAGGCCGTGTCGGTATCGCGTGGCAGCTGTCCTGCGTCGATCGCCTGTTGCAGCAACCGCTCGACGTGTGCGAGACATAGACTTCGCTCGACCTGCCGCCGTTGCGCGATCGGCGCGAGCTCCCCGGTAAGCTCGCATTTATGGAACAGCACCTCGAACACCGCCTGCGAACGCCGGTCGGTCGCGAGTCGAACGAGCGCCGTCGTCATCAACATGCGTAACGTGTCGAGCGGATCGGCTTGCGGCGTGTTGCCGGCGCGCTCCAGCATCGTCTCGAGCGGCAGCTTCGCCCGGGCGCACATCGCGGAAAAAAGGTCCGATTTGTCGCGGAAGTGCCAGTAGACGGCGCCGCGGGTGACGCCCGCTGCTGAGGCGACCTCGGCAAGGGACGTTCGGCTCGCGCCCCGCTCGCAGAATTCCCGCTCTGCCGCATCAAGCAGCAGCTCGCGCGTTGCCGCGGCGTCCTCTTTGGTGCGTCGTGCCATGATTGAATTATAAAGGCTTCTTTACAAACATGCATGACTGTATGTTACAGTTGGCGTCCTAGCTTCTTGATTAGCGTCGACGCTTGCAACGTTTTTAATCGTCTCGCTGTCCTCTCGCTGTTCCCCCTGGGAGTTCTCCGATGCCCGCTGCATCCCGCTTAGACATTCGTTTGCTCTCGATTGCCGCCACGGTCACCGTGGCCGCCTGCGGACCCGCGCCTCAGCAGGGCGGTTTTCATGGCTTTCCGCCGGCGGACGTCACGTTGATGACCGTCGAATCGAAAACGATTCCGGTCACGTTCGAGTACGTTGGACAAGCGCTCGGATCAAAGGAAGTCGAAGTGCGCGCCCGGGTTGGCGGCATCCTGGAAAAACGCCTCTTCAAGGAAGGCGCGCCGGTCAAGAGCGGTCAGACGCTGTTCGTCATCGACCCGAAGCCATACGAAGCGCAGGCCGCGAACGTCGAAGCCGAACTGGCACGCGCCCAGGCACAACGCGCGCAAGCACAGCGCGAAGCCGCTCGGTTGAAGCCGCTGGTGGAAAAAAAGGCAGTCGGTCAGAAGGAGTACGACGATGCCGTTTCGACCAGCGAGCTCGCCGACGCGGCAGTGAAAGCGGCCGAGGCGAACTTGCGCACGGCACGCCTGAATCTCGGCTACACGCGGGTGATCGCCCCCATCACGGGTCTTTCGAGCCGCGCCACCAAATCCGAAGGCAGCTTGGTGACCGTCGGCAGCGACAGCCTGCTGACAACGATCTCGCAAACCGACCCGATCTGGGTCCAGTTCAACATTTCCGAGAACGAGAAGCTCAAGATTGACCGCGCCGTTACCGAGAAAAAACTTGCTTGGCCGAAGGACGAGGTGATGGACGTTGTCGTCAAGCTCGCTGACGGCTCCACGCTTCCGCGCAAGGGCCATATCAACTTCGCCGACACCCGCATCAATACCGCCACGGGAACCTACGAGACGCGTGCAGAGTTCGCCAACGCCGACAACGTGTTGAAGTCGGGACAGTTTGTCCGGGTCACGCTGAACGGCCCGACACGGCTCAACGCCATCACGGTTCCCCAAGCCGCTGTGTTGGACGGCCCGCAAGGCAAGTTCGTCTACGTCGCGGGGAAGGACAAGGACGGCAAGGATGTTGCGATGCCCAAACCTGTCGTGCTCGGGGAATGGGTCACCGGCGAAGGCCCCAATTTGTGGATCGTCGAGTCGGGGTTGGCACCCGGCGATCTCGTAATCGTCGACGGCATCGCGAAGCTGATGCCGGGTGGACAGATCAAGCTTGCCGGCACGGCCTCTGCGCCCGCAGCCGGCGCTATCACGAACGCGCCGAGTGGCGCGCAGCCAGCCGGCAAAGAGCCGGGGGCCAAGGGTCCTGCATCGCCGGCACCGCCCGCCGACGCCCCCAAAAAATAACGCGAGGATAACCACCCATGTTCTCGCGCTTCTTCATTGACCGCCCGATTTTCGCGGCGGTGATCTCGGTGTTCCTCGTGCTCGCGGGCTTGTCCGCGATGCGGAATTTGCCCATTGCGCAGTATCCGGAAATCGCGCCACCCGTCGTCACGGTGACCGCGACCTATCCCGGTGCGTCCGCCGAAGTGCTCGAGCAGACCGTCGCGTCGCCGATCGAAAACGCGATCAACGGCGTGCCGAAGATGCTCTACATGAGCTCGAACTCGTCGTCGCAGGGCGTCGTGCAGATTCAGGTCACGTTCGAGATCGGCACCAACGTCGACGACGCGGCGATTAACGTCAACAACCGCGTCAAGCAGATCGACGCGCGCTTGCCACTCGAAGTGCGCCGGCAGGGCGTGATCGTCGAACGCGGATCGTCGGCTTTTCTTCAGGTGATCGCGTTTTACGCGCCCGACAACAAACTGGACGACCTGTTCATATCGAACTACGTCACGATCAACGTCCTCGACCAGTTGAAGCGTCTGCCGGGTACGACGAACGTGCAGATTTTCGGCGCGCACGACTACGCGATGCGCATCTGGCTGAAGCCCGATCGCCTCGCGCAGCTTCGGATGTCGCCGATCGACGTGATCGCTGCCGTCAACGAGCAGAACGCACAATTCGCGGCCGGCAAGGTCGGACAAGCGCCGCTGACAACACCCCAGGACTTGGTCTACACGATCACGGCGCGCGGGCGCTTTTCCGATCCGAAGGAATTCGAGCAGATCATCGTTCGCGCGAATCCCGATGGCTCGACGGTCCGGCTCTCCGATGTCGCGCGCGTCGAGCTGGGCTCGAAGGACTACGAGTTCATGGGCCGCGTCAATGGCAAAGCTGCGACTCTGGTCGGTATCTTTTTGTCGCCGGGAGCGAACGCGCTCGCGGTTGCGAAAACCGTCAAGAACACGATGCAGGAATTGTCGACGCGCTTTCCCGAAGGCCTCGCGTATTCGATTCCTTACGACACCACACGCTTTGTGGAAGTGTCGATTCGCGAGGTGCTGAAAACGTTGGGCATCGCGATCGTTCTCGTCATCCTTGTCGTCTTCCTGTTCCTGCAGAACTGGCGCGCAACGATCATCCCGACCGTTGCCGTGCCGGTTTCGCTGACCGGCACGTTCGCGGGACTCTATCTGCTCGACTATTCGATTAATACGCTGACGTTATTCGGCATGGTGCTGTCGATCGGGATCGTCGTCGACGATGCGATCGTCGTCCTGGAGAACGTCGAGCGGCACATGCGTGAGGAGCATCTCGATGCGCGGAGCGCTGCGATCCGGGCGATGCGAGAGGTCACAGGCCCTGTCATCGCGATCGTGCTGGTCTTGACGTCGGTGTTCATCCCGATCGCGTTCCTTGGCGGTCTGACCGGTGAGCTGTACCGCCAGTTCGCGGTGACGATCTCGATCGCGGTCGTTATCTCAGGCCTCGTCGCGTTGACGCTCACACCGGCTTTATGTGTGCTGATCCTCAAGCGCGAGCATCACCAGCCCGGACGTTTTTTCCGTGCCTTCAACACGCTGTTCGACCACGTGCGCGGCGGCTACACCGGCGGCGTGGCCTGGATGCTGCGACGTGGCATGATCGGCGCGTTGCTTTTTCTCGGCATGGTCGCCATCGCGATCTACCTTTGGCGCGTAACGCCCGGAAGCCTCGTGCCCGACGAGGATCAGGGCTACTACATCAGTGCCGTGATCCTGCCCGACGGCTCGACGCTCGAGCGTACTTTCAAGGTCGTCAATCAGGTCGAGCAGGCGATCCGTTCCAATTCCGCCAACGCAGATATCATCGCCTTCACCGGCTTCGATTTCATCGGTGGCGGCTTTCGCAACAACGCCGCGACGATCTTCGTCACGCAAAAGCATTGGGACGAACGCGAGGTCAAAGCGTCGCAGCTGGTGGGCGAGCTCTTCGGCAAGACCGGCGGCATCAAGGAAGCGCTGGTGCTGGCGTTCAATCCGCCCGCGATCTTCGGCCTGGGAACCGCCGGCGGCTTCGAGTTCTACATTCAGAACCGCGGGACCGGCGGCGCGAAACGCCTGGACGAAGTGAAGAACGCGTTCCTGGCACGAGCCAACCGCGATCCGATGCTGGGCGGCGCACAGACATTGTGGCGCGCGACGGTGCCGCAACTGACGGTCGACGTCGATCGCGAAAAAGCGAAGAAGCTCGGCGTGCCGATCGACGACGTGTTCAATTCCTTAGCCGCGACGCTCGGCACGTACTACGTCAACGACTTCAATAAGTATGGCCGGACGTGGCAAGTGTTGATGTCCGCAGATGCGCCTTATCGTAATCGGCCCGACGATATCGGCGCGGTCTACGTGCGCTCGCAGACCGGCTCGATGATCCCGCTGTCGTCGCTTGCGACCATTCGCTACACATCGGGCCCCGACTCGCTCGACCGCTTCAACGATCTGCCGGCGGTGAAGATCATCGGACAGGCGGCGCCGGGCGTGAGCTCGGGCCAGGCTATCGCGCGCGTCGAGGAGATTGCGAAAGAAGTGCTGCCCGCCGACTTCAGCTATGACTGGGGCGGAACGTCGTATCAGGAAAAGCGTTCAGGCGGCGCATCGACGTTCGCGCTCGGACTCGCGGTCATCATGGTGTTTCTGATTCTGGCCGCGCAGTACGAGAAGTGGTCGTTGCCGCTGTCGGTGCTGCTGGCATTGCCGTTCGGCACGTTCGGCGCACTGATGGCAATACAGATTGGACGGCTCACCAACGACGTCTATTTCCAGATCGGTCTCGTCACGCTGCTCGGCCTCGCATCGAAGAACGCGATCCTGATCGTGCAGTTCGCCTCGGAGATGTATCACCAGGGCATGTCCGCCTCGGCGGCGGCGCTCGAGGCGGCGCGCCTGCGGTTCCGCCCGATCCTGATGACGTCGATGGCCTTCATCCTCGGCGTGATGCCGTTGGCTTTCTCGACGGGCGCTGGCGCCGGAGCGCGTCGCTCCGTCGGAACCGGCGTGCTGGGCGGCATGCTGGCGGCGACATTCCTCGCGATCTTCTTCGTACCGTTGTTCTTCCGTGTGCTCGAAGACCGCCGACTCAACGAAAAGCGCTCGCGCGATGAACTGTTCGCGGAAGTTCATCACGCGCAACAGCACGCACACGTGTCTGCCATCGAGCACACGCCGGGGCATCCGCCGCACGTCGTGCCGAGAGGAACCAGCGATGACTAAGAATACTTTTTCTGCAGCCATGCTCGTTGTCGCCCTGGCCGGTTGCGCGACGACGCCGACCGCACCGCCGAAGCTCGATCTGCCGGCGACGGTCGAAAATGCACCGTCGCTCGCGCGTTGGTGGACGGCGTTCAGCGATCCGACGCTCGACAAGCTGGTCGACGAAGCGCTCGCCAACAATCTCGACCTCCGGGCTGCGATGGCGCGCGTCGAGTCGGCGCGCGCGCAGGTGTTGTTGTCGCAGGCGCCCCTTTTCCCGACAGCGGACTTGGCCTTCGACGCTAATCGCACACGCAGCACGACGCGGGGAACGAACCCCTTGCCGCCGGGATTTTCGCCGTACTCGAACGACTTCCGGTTCGGCCTACAGGCGTCGTACGAAGTCGATTTGTGGGGCAAGTTCCGCACGGCGACGCGCGCCGCGCAAAGCGATCTCGTCGCCTCGCAGTACGGCCAGGAAACGGTGCGCACGATCGTCGCCGCCGATACCGCACGCTTCTATTTCAATCTGCTCGCCGCGGACGCTCAACTGGCAGTTCTTCTGGACACGCTGAAGACTCGCGACGAGTCAGTGGCGTTGCAAACGGATCGCTATCAAGCGGGCATCATCGGCGATTACGATCTTGGGACCGCGCAGGCGGAGCGCGCGAACGTCGCCTCCGACGTCGCAGTCGCGCAGCGCGCCGTGGCGGAGTTCGAGTCGGCGCTCGCGGTGTTGCTCGGACGCTCACCGCGCGAGGTGTTCACGCCCGACCTGTCGCGCAACGTCGCGATGTCGTGGGGGACGGCCGTACCGACGATCCCCTCCGGCATACCGTCGGACATCCTGGCGCGCCGACCCGACATACGCGCCGCGGAATCGCAACTGGCGGCGGCCAACATGCGCATCGACGTCGCGCGCGCCGATTACTTTCCCTCGATTTCGCTGACGGGCTTGCTCGGCGGCGAAGCCGGTGCTCTGCGAAACATTTTCAGCGGAGGGGCGTTCATCTGGAGCATCGGCGCGGCGATCGCGCAACCGATCATCGGATTCAAGGCGATCGAGGCGAACGTCGAATCGAAGACCGCCGCACGCGATGAAGTCGTCGTCGGCTATACGAAGACCGTGCAAAGCGCTTTCCACGATGCCCACGACGCGCTGTCCGCAAACGAAACAACACGTGCCGCGCTCGCTGCCCAGACCGAGCGTAAGGACAAGTTGCAGCAAGTTCTGGAACTGTCCGATCTGCGCTATCGCTCCGGCTATTCGCCGTATCTCGAAGTTCTCGATTCGCAGCGGCAGTTGTTGCAAGCGCAGACGCTGCAGATCATTGCCGCGCGCAATGTGCGCCTCGCGGTCATCGACGTCGCGAAAGCGCTGGGTGGGGGCTGGGACTATCAGGCCGCCGTGCAGCCGCCGACGAGTCTGGTCGGCGCGGGAAGCGGCATCGCGCGGTAGCACTGCGCGAACGGCGAATGAGTCGCGACGCTACCGCCGCCGCTGTATCGGTTTTCAGGGCAGTCGCTACCCCGGATCCACGGCGTGTTCAGGGCTATTTCTTCAGAGCATTGAGGAAACTCAGGGCGCGCCTCTGAGTATGTTGTCGAACGGGACATGTGGGCTAGCCCGAATGTGCCGAGCGACACCGCGTATTTGCGCGTTGATTCAATCAAGTGAGGGCCGGCGATCGCTGTCGGCGCGGAAAAGCGTTCTCGCTATCCGTTCTCGACCTGCCCAGGAGTGCAATTGATCGCCGCTTCGATGATACGCGACGCTCTTGCCCGTTCGCGCCATCTTTGAGCGCGCGATCATTCCTACTGGGAGATGGGCATGAGAAAGTCGACAGTTCGCGGTTTGATCTTCGCGGTCAGTTTCGGCGGGTCCACCATGGCGTTTGCTTCGTTGCAGGCTGCTGAACGAACCATCGTAGGCGCTTGGACAACATCTGTAACGCTTCTCAATTGTCAAAGCGGTGAGCCAGCTGGTGTGCCTCCCTTCCCAGGTCTCGCCACATTTCACGACGGCGGAACGATGTCGGAGTTTGGCGTCGGCCCCGGCTCAAGCCCGGCGCTGCGCAGTCCTGGCCACGGAGTGTGGCAACGTGAACACGACTGGCAAGGTTATTCGTCCACGTTCATACATTACCGATACGACTCGAGCGGTGGCTTCATTGGATCGCAAAAAGTGACCTCGGACTTGGAACTCGCAGCAAGCGGCGACGCCTATGTGACGAAGTCGGTAGTAGAAATTCTTGGTGTGAACAACAATGTGATTGCTACGGCCTGTGCCCATCCAGCAGCCCGCGAAGTTCGAGCGGGTCCTAAACCTTAGGACCGCTCGTGACCTGGGACTCGCGATACCACAATCGCTTCGATTACGCGCGGACGAATTGATCCATTGATCGCAGCGTCGCGTCGATTCACGACCCCGTAGGCGTCCGTTTTCCAATGTCGCCTATCGAACACGACGCGTGTAAGCACAGCTTGTTATTGCAACGACGGCTTCTTCAGGAAATCGCCGCGATCGGCTGACTTGACGTCGGTACGTGTGACTGCGCCATCGCGCGCGAGCGTGAGCGGCACGCGCGTTCCGGGTGGGCCGAGCCGCCACACTTTGCGATAGAAGTCCGCCAACCCCGAAACGCGTTCGCCGGCGACTTCGACGATGATGTCGCCGAGCCGCACGCCGGCGTTATCGGCGGGGCCGCGCTTGGCAAGGCCGTTGACGACGAGGTGATTGGCGATCTCGGTCGTGTACATCCCGAGCCACGGGCGAGCCGGCCGAGCCGAACGGCCGAATTTCAGCAAGTCGTCCAACAGCGGCGCTAGGAGATCCGCGGGCACGAACATGTTGCCCTGAACGGTGTTATCGCCGACGGCTTCCTGCACCAGCAGCGAGCCGATGCCGATGAGCCGGCCGGAGTCATCGAGCAATGCAGCGCCGCTCCACTCGGGATGAGGCGGCGCAGTGAATAACGCATCGTCCAGCAGGTATTCCCAATAGCCGGCGAACTCGCGTTTCGCGATCACCCGTGCCTTGAGCGCGTGCGCGAGCCCACCGTGACCGACAACGAAGACGTCGTCGTCGACGTCAACCGCCATCGCGCTGCCTTGTTCGAGCGACGGCGCATCAAGCTTGCCGAGCGGCACGACCAAACCAAAGCCGGTCGCGAAATCGTAAGCGAGCGGATGGCCGGCAACTGTCGCACCGCTGTTGGTCGTGAGCCAGACCGATTCGGCTTCGGTGATCAGGTAGCCGATCGTCAATGTCAGGCCGTCCTCACGAATGACGACGCCGTTACCGGCGCGCTCGGTGCCGAGGATCGATGCCGTAAACGCATCCTCGGGAATATTTGCGCGGAGCATGACGACAGCGTCGAGCGCGGTCCTCAGGTCGAACGCAACATCCGCCACACGAGGTTGCAGCTCGCGCGGAAACGACCATTGCGTTGACTCAGCCATCGGATCGTGACGTCGATGCGGCGATTGACGCCGCGATCGTTTGGATGTTACGCCTTCCACCGATACCAGCAGCGATGGCGTTCGATTTCGTGACGGTCACGCCCTAGGTCAACTGTCTGCCGGCGATTGCGTCGGGCATTACGAAGATTCTGCGTGCAAGTTCGGAGTTGAGCGTTGCAGGCGTGTAGTAGCGATCGAGCACCGACGGCGTCCGATCGAAAAGATCGCGGTTCGCCATCTGAAAAGATTGCCAATCCTTCGGCATGCCGTCGCGCTGCATACGTTCGTGGATAAGCAGCAGGTATGCCCACGTGATGGTCTCGTGATACAGACCCGGGACGCCGTGATGCGCTGCAAAACGCTGCAGCGACGTGGTGAAACGCTCGATGGCCTCGATCAATGGATGCTCGCGCAGGTAGATCCAGGCCAAGCGCACATGGTCTGCGTGATGAAAATCGGTGCTCGCAATCGTGCACGACTCAAAAGCATCGACGAAGTCACGGTCGTTCATAAGTCAGCTCCAAGAGAACGATCAGCCCGGCGAAGAGCGGTAATGCGGCGAAGTGTCCGGCGATCGCGTGATGGATGAACGCGATAGCGAGGATCGCGAGAAGCATCACGGCACCGACACGCCACACCCTCGGAAGGCAGAACGCCGCTGCCCCGGCGATCTCCGCCGCTGCAAGAAAGCGCACGAAACCTGCGCTACGAAGCGCCTCCACCGAGAGGATGAGTAGGCTGACGCCCGTGATCAGCCGAACTGCCTGTGCGATGGCGGCGCTCATTTACTACGCCGAGAAGCCCGTTTGGCGGGGCCGGCTTCGACAAGCTTGTGCGCCTGCGATGCGTTCAAGTCGAGCCCATAGATCTTCTTCAGCTCCGCAATCCTACGCATCGATTCCGGTCCGAATGGCGGCTTGCCCTCGAAGGCGTGGAGCACGATGCCTTCGAGCAGGTCACCCAGCGACATGTCATGGTATTCGGCGATGGCCTTGAGGACCTTCACCAACCGCTTCTCCATGCGAACGCCGGTCTGGATCCGCTCGATCGTTACCATGTTACCAATGTACCATACGCGAGACGTCGCGGTCAAGCTCGAACGCGGTTCGCAGCATCCTCTTTAGCCGTGAGCGGAACGGGCGTTGCTCTGCGCTTTGAGGCAACGCTCGAGGAGGCGAGGCGCTTCCATCCGCTCGGTCCATGCAGCGAAAGCATCGGTAGGGCCGCGCCAGCGCAGGTCATCAACATCGCCGAACAAAGATGCATCGGTTCGCAACGTTGCGAGATCTTTGAACAGAAGCGCGAGCTCACGTCGACCGCCAAGTAGCGCCGACGGAAAATTTTCGATCATCCCGTGCCGGTTCAGAAGCTGCGCCGCTGTGATCGGGCCGATACCGGCGATGCCGGGATAGCCGTCTGCAGCGTCGCCGACGAGTGCAAGGTAATCAGGAATCAAGCTGGGCTCTACGCCAAACTTCTGGCGAACGCCTTCTGCATCGAGGATTTTCTTGCCCTTGCGATCGATCTGCACGACGCGGTCGCCGCGAACGCACTGCGCCAGATCCTTGTCGATCGTCCAAATGCAGATTTTCTCGACGCGCTCTTCTTCCGACGCGATCCGCGCGGCCGACGCGAGCGCATCGTCAGCCTCGAGCTCGATCATCGGCCATGCAACGACACCCATCGAGGCGAGCGCCTCTTCCAATGGATGAAATTGCGCAAACAGCGCCGGCTCGATGCCTTCGCTGGTCTTGTAGCCCGGCCACTTGGCATTGCGAAACGACTCGATAACGTGATCGGTCGCAACGCCGACGTGCGTGGCGCCCTGCTCGATCATCTGCAGCATCGTCTGCAGAACGCCGATCACCGCGCCGTAAGGGCGGTCTTTCCCTTTGTTGAAGCGGCGAAGGCCATAAAAGTGGCGGAACAGCTCGTAGGTGCCGTCGACAACGTGAACGATCATGCGGCCGATACCCCATTGCGCCGCCACAGCCGCCGATCGATACCGAGAAATGCCATGTTCACGATCCTCCTAAAATGAGCGCTGCTATTCTACTCACGCATCATGGGAGTTCGACATTTGCACCCCGAATCCGAAATTCTCTCTGCACGCCTTCGCCGTCTGTCGAGCACCGTCGTCAGCGACGTCCTCGATCGTGCCGGTTATCCGCAGCAATCGCTGTCGTCGGCGATTCGGCCGTTGGCGCCGAAGATGAAGTTCGCTGGACGCGCCGCGTGCTTTTCCGGGGTAACTGTTTATGGTGAGGCGTCTGGCGTACAGACGGTGTCTCCGTTCGAAATCGATCGCGGCGCTGCTGAAGGCGTGGCGATCATCATCGCGACGAACGGCCACACCGTCAGCGCAGCGATCGGCGGTTTGATGTGCCTCGCGCTACGCACGCGGGGCTGTGCCGGCGTCGTCGTGGACGGCGGCGCGCGCGACGTCGACGAGATCGTCGAGCTTGGGCTTCCGGTGTTCTGCCGCTACGCGACGCCGCTGATATCGGCCGGTCGTTGGGCGCTCACGACAGCGAACGCGCCGATCCGCGTTGCCGGACAGGCATCGCCCACCGTCGAAGTCGCTCCGGGCGATCTCGTCATCGGCGACGGCGACGGAGTCGTTGCGATTCCGCAAGCGATTGTCGCGGAAATCATTCCGTGGGCGGAGAAAGTCGCTGAAATCGAGGAAGCGATTGCCGCGCGACTGCGTGACGGTGAAACGCGCGAGGCCGCGTTCGCTGCGCATCCGCGCTTCGCGCATGTTCGGCGGCTGAGGGAGTAACAGAACAACAGCAGATCCCTCGCTCACGCTCGGGATGACAAAGTGAGCTGTCATTCCGAGGCGAAGCCGAGGAACCTGCTTTTTCAAGAGCGGCTTTTAGCGGAGCAGCAGTTCCCTCGCTCACTCTCGGGATGACAAAGCCAACTGTCATTCCGAGGCGAAGCCGAGGAACCCGCTTTTTCAAGAGCGACCTTTAGCGGCAGCAGTTCCCTCGCTCACGCTCGAGATGACAATTTCCTACAGCTCCAACTTATATCCGACGCCATAAATTGACCGGACGATCGCGCTGTCTTTGCTCGCGCGTTGCAGCTTGTGACGCAGGTTCTTTATATGGCTATCGACCGTACGGTCCACCACGACTCGATGATCGGTGTACAGACTGTCGAGTAGCTGATCGCGCGACCACACTTTATTGGGATGCTGAGCCAACGCATCGAGCAATCGAAATTCTGCCGGCGTAAGCGCGAGCGGAACGCCGTCCAGCGTCGCTCGATAGCTCTGCCGGTCGATGACCAGACGCGTTCGCGGAGGAGCCAGCTCTCGGCCTCGAGACCGGCGCAACACGGCATTGACACGAGCGACCATCTCGCGCGGGCTGAATGGCTTGCAGATGTAATCATCGGCGCCTAGCTCCAAGCCGAGCAGCCGATCGATTTCATCGACGCGTCCCGTCACGATGATGAGGGGCGTGTCCGTGAATGTGCGCAGCTCTCGACAGACGGCTATGCCGTCCCGTCCGGGCAGCATCAAATCGAGCAGGATCAAGTCCGGATCATTTGCTTTCACCGCGGGCGCAACTTCGCGACCATCTGTAACACAAAGCGTTTCGAACTTCGCGCCGCGCAGATAGTCGGCAAGAAGATTCGCGAGCTTCGTTTCGTCTTCGACAATGAGAATGGTTGCCGGCGCTTGCGGGTCGCGCATAGGACTTCATTGCCTGATCGCGGACGGGTTGCCGAAGGCGTAACAAAAGACCTTCGAGATCAAGCCAAAGTTCAACGATCGCGACGTCAACACCGCCGCCATCGAGCGTTGTCGTCAGTCTCCATATTTTCTCCATCATTCGATCACATTGCCTGCTCATTTGCGGCCTACGGTGCCTCGTGTGCTTCGTTCTCTGATGAATCGGCTCACGAACCATGCGAGGTGAACATGTCCGCGTTGCATCCACAAAAGAATCCGAAGACGGCGCGCTCGGCGGTGCTGGCGATCGCCGGTGCGGCCGTTGGTTTGATCGCGGTAATGGAGGACCTGCGAAGCCAGGTCGGCGGGACGACACCCGATGTTTCGACCAGCAATGCGCGCCGGCAGCGATTTAGTCACAACGGAACGACGAAGGATGAAGGGCCCGCTGCGTTCTTCGACCGCCAGGGACGTACCGACAACGCATCGGCGTCGGGCGCAACGGAAGCGCCCGCGGGCTTCGACAACCTGAGCAACGGCCTGACGCCGCAAGGTCCGGCATTCGAATCGCTGACAGCCAACAACGTCGTGCCGCTCCGGTCGTTCAACGACAACCGCTTCGTATTCGAGGAAGTGGAGACGATCGCTGACGGATTGGGGCCCGTTTACAACGCGCAAAGCTGCAGGGAATGCCACCAGAACGTCGTCACCGGGGGCGCAAGCCAAATCACCGAACATCGAACGGGCCGTACAGCGAACGGTGAATTCTTCAATTCGCTCGGCGGATCGCTGATTCAGTCGCGCGCGACGAACGCGGACCTGGTCGAGCACGTTGCAGTTGGCGACGACATCCGAACGTTTCGAGTGTCGGTCAACACGTTGGGCGATGGCTTCATCGAAGCGATCGCCAACGATACGCTGACGGCAATACGCGACGGACAGCCAGCGGCAATGCGCGGTGCCGCGATTCTAGTTCCGGTTCTGGAAGGCGACGGCAGCGCGCGAATCGGGCGATTCGGATGGAAGAGCCAGCATGCAAGCCTCCTGTCGTTCTCCGCCGACGCTTATGTGAACGAGATGGGCATCACGAGCCCCTTGCTTCCCGAGGAAAACACATCGAACGGCCGGTTCGTCGGTTTCGGCTCAGGCTTCGATTCCGTACAAGAGCCGGAAGACGACGGCACCGACATCGCCGCGTTCGCAAGTTTCATGCGATCGACGAAAGTACCCGCGCGCGGCGCAATAACGGGGGATGTCACGGCCGGGGAGAACGTGTTCAATCAAGTCGGGTGCGCGAGTTGTCACGTCGCCACAATCGTGACGGCGCCGACCGGGACCGTCGTCAACGGCGGCGCCTTTACCGTGCCCGCCGCTCTCGGCAACAAGATCATTCATCCGTACAGCGATTTCCTGCTGCACGATATTGGAACCGGCGACGGCATTCCGGTGCTTCCAACTGCCGAGTACGCGGCAACGGCGAATCAGATCCGGACCGCGCCGTTGTGGGCGCTGCGAACCAGAAATCGTCTGATGCATGACGGTTTGACGTTCACGACGCAGGAAGCGATCGCGCGCCATGCCGGTCAGGCTTCGAGCGTCACCGCCGCATACAACGCGTTGCCGGATGCGCGGAAAAATCAGCTGCTGCGATTTCTGGACTCTCTCTGAGGTCGGAGCGTCTTGCGCACGACAGGTCGCGTCGGTTTGCGCCGCGCGACCTCGACGAATCCGGTGCGGTCGTACATGCTCTTGGCGCCGAACCACATCGAATCGTCGTGCTCGCGTTCATGCTTGTCGACCGGATACGCTTCGAGAAGGCGCGCGCCGCGTGAACGCGCATAGTCGATGGCACCTTTCAACATCGCCTCGGCGAGATGTTCGCCGCGCACTTCTTTCGCGGTGTAGAAACAAACGACCGACCACACCGGCTTATCGTCAACGGGCTTCATCACCGCCGAGCGCGCGAGCTTCGCGTAGTCTTCGCGCGGGCCGAGCGAGACCCACGCAACCGGCTTGCCGTCGCGATAGCCGATCAACCCAGGCGCCACGCCCTTGTCGACCAGCCCTTTGAGCGAACACTTATTGAATTGCGCGTAGGTCATGTCGGCCGGCTTTTCAACGCGGCCGGAGCGCCGGTAGCACATGCACCAACAGCCGCGCACCTGCGAGCCGCCCCGGCCGCTGAAGAGTGTCTCGAGGTCCTTCCAGCGTTTCCTGTCGAGCGGATGGATCTCAAGCGCAGCGTTCTTCTTCATGCGGATTACCGGGAGACAGAGACGATTGCTGATACGGCGCATACTTTGCACGTCTCGCGGCCCTCTTTGCAACCCTTCCTCGACGCGCGCGCGTGCCCGATACCGATGTCCTGATCGCCGGCGCCGGACCCACCGGCCTCGTGCTTGCTCTGTGGCTCGCGCGATTGGGGGTTCGTGTGCGCGTCGTTGATAAAGTGGCCGAGCCCGGCACGACATCGCGTGCGCTCGTCGTCCACGCGCGAACGCTCGAGTTCTATCGACAAATCGGTCTTGCCGACGCTGTCGTTGAGCGCGGACTCCAGTTCGCCGCCGTCAATCTGTGGGCTAAAGGTCGGCAGATTGCTCACGTCTACTTCGGCGCTATTGGAGTCGGCATCAGCGCGTTTCCGTACATGGTCATTTTTCCGCAGGACGAGCACGAGCGGCTGTTGATCGAGCGTTTGCGCGGCCTCGGCGTTGCAATCGAGCGACCGGTGGAGCTCATTGCGTTCGACGAGCGCGGCGACCGTGTCGTCGCGCGTCTTCGAATGGCCGACGGCCGAGAGGAATCCTGCGAAGCGGCGTATCTCGCCGGCTGTGACGGCGCGCATTCAAACGTGCGGGAATTGCTTGGACTGCAGTTTTCAGGCAGCACGTACGCGCATATGTTTTACGTCGCCGACACCGAGGCGAGCGGACCTATCGTCAACCACGAGCTTCACGTCGCGCTCGATGAAGCGGATTTTGTCGCGGGGTTTCCGTTGCAGGGCCAGGGTCATGTACGCCTCATCGGGATCGTGCGTGACGAGGCTACGGACGATCCCGACGCGCTCGGCTGGAACGACGTCAGCCGCGGCGTGATCGAGCGGCTCGGCGTCATTGTTGGGCGGGTCAATTGGTTCTCGACATATCACGTCCATCATCGCGTCGTCTCGAAATTTCGCCGGAACCGCGTATTTCTGCTGGGCGATGCCGCGCACATTCACAGTCCGGTGGGCGGACAAGGCATGAACACCGGCATCGGCGACGCCGTCAATCTTGCATGGAAGCTTTCTGCGGTGCTGCAATCGCGCGCACACGAGCGCGTGCTTGATACGTACGAACCTGAACGGATCGCGTTCGCGCGGCGACTGGTCGCAACGACCGACCGAGCGTTTCAGGTTGTGACAAGCAATGGACCGCTTGCCCGATTTGTTCGTCTGCAGGTTGTTCCGCGCGTATTGCCGCCGCTGTTCGCTTCAAAGGCAATGCGTCGCTTCATGTTTCGCACGATCTCGCAAACGTCGATCCAATATCGTGACAGTGCGCTGAGCGACGGCGCAGCGGGGACCATTCACGCCGGCGACCGATTACCGTGGGTACGGTTCGGCGAGAGCGACAACTACGCGCAATTGACGACGCTTGATTGGCAAGCACACGTTTACGGCGATGCGCCCACCGGAATCTCCGCGATCTGCCGGGCGCGCGGAATCCCCCTGCATGCATTTACTTGGCAAGATCCGTTGCGCAACGCCGGATTCGAGCGAAACGCCCTTTATCTTGTCCGACCCGACGGGTATGTTGCGTTTGCACAGGCCGGCAGCGATTCGACAAGAATCGAGCGTTACCTTGACGAATGGGCGCTGCGACCACGACCCGGCGAGTTGCGATGAACAACGAGCGCGCAAGCAAATACGGATTCGCCGCAACGCATGATGTGCCGATTCCATATCTGCAGCGGATCCGGGAGTACTACCAAGCGCTGGGATACGGCGCGCCATACGAATGGGCACACTACGCCGACGTGCCGTTCCATCCGCTGAGTGCGCCTTTGTCCAAATGCCGAATCGCGCTCATCACGACCGCAGCGCCTTATCAATCGGACAAGGGTGATCAGGGTCCGCGAGCACCCTACAACGCGAAGGCAAAGTTCTACACCGTTTACTCAGGAGATACATCAAAGGACCACGACTTGCGCATCTCGCACATCGCCATTGACCGCAAGCACACGACCGCCGAGGACCCCGCGACGTATTTCCCGCTGAATGAGCTACGCCGAAGCGCAGCCGCAGGACGCATTGGATCCGTCGCTCCGCGTTTTCATGGGGCGCCGACCAATCGCAGCCACCGTGCGACGCTGGAGATCGATTGTCCGGAGATCGTCGCGCGTTGCAAAGCGGATGGAGTCGATGCAGCCATCCTCGTTCCCAACTGCCCCGTGTGCCACCAGACCGTCAGCCTTGCTGCGCGCTTACTGGAAGGCAACGGCATATCCACTGTGGTGATGGGCTGCGCCAAGGACATCGTCGAATATGTCGGCGTGCCGCGCTTCTTGTTCTCTGATTTCCCGCTCGGCAATGCGGCGGGTCGGCCGAACGACGCTGGATCACAGGCCTTCACGCTCGATCTCGCGCTGACGGTTCTCGAGGCGGCACCAACCGCGCGGACGACCGTGCAATCCACGTTGACGTGGAGCGAGAGCGCCGACTGGAAGCTCGATTACTGCAACATCGAACGACTCACACCTCAGGAGATCGCCCGCGGACGCATCGAGTTCGACAAAGGAAAGAATTACGCCAAGCGTGCGCGCGAAGCGGTCGGACCTGGACGCTCCGATTCAGAGGATGAGATTGCATGACGAGATCAACCGCTCCAACCGAGATGGCTCAGGAAGTCGCGCGTGCGCTCCGTCGTCGGCGTGTCGAAGATCTGCGTCGGCGGCCCTTGCTCGACGATGCGTCCGACGTCGAACACGGCGACCCAGTCGCCCACCCGCCGCGCGAACGACATCTCATGCGTCACGACGACCATCGTCATCCCTTCGTCCGCCAGTTTCTTCATCACGCTCAGCACTTCGCCGATCGTTTCCGGATCGAGCGCCGAAGTGGGCTCGTCGAAGAGCATCACATCGGGATTCATCGCGAGCGCACGCGCAATCGCGACGCGTTGCTGCTGACCGCCCGATAGGGCCGCAGGATAACTGGGCGCTTTGTCGGCAAGCCCAACCTTGTCGAGCACGGCCGCAGCGCGATCATTGGCATCGGCGACATTCATTCGCAGCACGGTGCGCGGACCCTCGGCGACGTTTTGCAACGCAGTCAGGTGCGGAAACAATTCAAAGCTCTGGAACACCATTCCCATCCGTTGGCGCATGGCGCGAAGCGCGCGTTCGTCGCGCGGCAGAATCGCGCCCTCGAATTCGATATATCCACCCTCGATCGATTCCAGGCCGTTCGTGCAGCGGAGCAGCGTCGACTTCCCGGATCCAGAAGGACCGATCAAACACACGACCTCGCCGGCATGGACGTCAAGGAAGACGCCGTCCAGCGCCGTGAAGTTTCCATAGCGCTTGACGACGCCGCGGTACCGGATGATCGTCGCGCCGTCGCTCTTGGCGCGCTGGCCTTCGGCCGGCGCGCTCATTCGCTCACCGCGTAACGACGTTGAATCCAATCGACGAGCTTCGCCTGTGGATAGCCCAACAGCCAATAAATGATTGCCATCGCTGTCAACATCTCCAGCACGCGAAACGTCTGCGCGCGAACCTGCATCGAAACATACGCCAATTCGGTTACCGCAATGACCGACACGAGCGACGTATCCTTGAACAGCGACACCCACGTGCTCGCCAGCACCGGCAGAATACGGCGGAGCGCTTGCGGAATCACAACGCGGCGCAACGCTTGTACGCGACTCATGCCAAGCGCCATCGCGGCCTCGACCTGACCGCGACGGATCGAATTGATTCCCGCGCGAAACGTCTCGGCGTTGTAAGCGGTCACGTTGAGTGAGAGCGCCGCAAGTCCGGTGAGGAGCGGCGACACGCCGAGCCCGGTGAGGATCGGCAATACGTAGAATGCCCAATAGACGACCAGGATCAGCGGTAGATTACGGAAGAATTCGACGTACGCGGTGGCGAGCGCGCGGACCGGTGCCCACGCATAAAGCCGCAACACGGCGACGACGGCGCCGCACGGCAGCGCGATCGCCATCGTCGCAAAGGTCAGCATGACCGTCGTCGCCGTGCCTTTGATCAGCGCGTCGCGGTTCTGCCACACCACACCCCAATCGAGCGTCATGAACGGCCAAGGTGCGCGACGCGACGATAGAAAAGGTCGACGCCGCGCGTAACGGGAAACAGCATCGCGAAATACACGAGCATCGCAAACGTGTAGACCTCGATCGGCTGAAAGCTCTGGCCGGCAACGGTTTCCGATTGCCGCATCAGTTCCGGCACCGCAATCACAGAAGCGATTGCCGTGTCCTTGATCGTGATCGACAGCAACGAGCCGAACGCAGGCAGCATTCGCACGATCGCTTGCGGCAGGATGATTCGGCGCAGGATCTGCGGCCGCGACATCCCGAGCGCGAGCGCCGCGCGCGTTTGTCCCGGTCGAACCGACTCGATGCCGGCGCGCACGATTTCCGCGGCATATGCCGCGAGATGGACCGTCAATCCGAGCAAGGCCGCGATGAACGGCGGCATCGTGAGGCCGGTGACGATCGGCAGCGCGAAAAATGTCCAGACCAGCACAACGAGCACCGGAATGGCGCGCATCGAATCGATATAAAGAACGACGGCCGGCTTGAGCCAGCGTGGGCCGTAAAGCCGCAGCAACGCGATGACAAATCCGGCGGCAAGACTCGTCGCTCCGGATAAGGCGGCGAGGAGAAGGGTGACGCCGACGCCCGACGCGAGAAATCGCGCGTGATCAGGGATAACCGAAAAATCGAACTCCATGCGCGATCAGCGCGGAAAGGCTACTTCATCGTGTCGACGACGCGCGCCTCATCGGTCTTAAGCTTGCCCTCGATTTCTTTTTCTACCGCGCGGGTCCACTGCAGAAATGCCGGCTGGTTCTTGTCGATCGCCATGCCGACGGGCGCCGCCTTCTCCGTACTGTTCTGGCAGTTGTTGTCCTTCGGGAGCACCGCGAGCTGCTTCAGCTTGCGCCCCATCGCGACCCACGGCACGCGATTGATTGGTACCGCATCCGCGCGCCTGGCCATCACTTCCTCAACCGGCGCAACACCCGATCCCGCGACACCGCGCAACTGCGCCTTCGGAAAGCGCTCCTTGACCCACCCCTCTTCACCGCCGCCGGTGTAATAGGCGATCGTGATATCGGGCTTGTTGAGATCATCGACGCTCTTCGCCTCGGCGAACTTGGGATTCGATGCGAGCCCGAACATGCAGACGCTCGTCGTGGAATAGATGATGAAATCGACAACCTTCAGCCGGTCTGTCGTCTCCGCGAGTGGCGTGACGGAAATATCGACCTGATTGGACGCGAGCACCGGCACCTTCGTCTCGTGACTGACCGGAATCGCTTCGAGCTTCACGTTCAGGCGCTTCGCGTATTCCTGCGCGAGGAGCCACGCGGGCCCGCTCCACGCTTCGCCCTGCCCCGACGTGTTTTCGACGAGCCAGGGCGCGTTGGCGAGGACGCCTACGCGGAGCACGCCGGCTTTCTTGATCGCGTCGATGCGCGGGCTTGCACCCGACGCGGGAACGGCAACGTCGGCGTAAGCCGTCGTTACAAACGCAAACGCCGCAGTCGCAACGGCGACACATACAAACGATTTCATCGGTGCTCCCCCAAAAGTGATGTCAGCGGGCATTCAGCACACCCAAATCCTGCAACACCTTGTATCCATAACGGGCCGTCGGAATGGTTATCGATCCGCCAGTGAGTAGACCGAGACGGATCGCCTCGACGAACTCTTCCTTGGTCGCCTTCTGGCCATGCGCCATGCGCAAATGATGAGCGAGACAAGGCTCGCACCGCGTGACGACCGAAATGCTGACGCCGGTCAATTCCTTGTACTTCGCTGGTATCGCACCCGTGCCCCACGTGTTGCCGTAGAGCGCGTCGAATTTCCCCGCGAAATCGGCGTCGTTTACTTCGATCGGATCGGGCGCGGGCGTCACAGTCTTCGGTGTTTCCTGTGTCATGGAGACATTCCCTTTTTCACGCCTTACATGCTCCTTCGATACTGCCCACCGACCTCGAACAAAGCGTTCGTGATCTGCCCCAGCGAACAAACGCGCACTGTATTCATGAGCTCAGCGAACACGTTACCATCGTCGATCACCGTTTGCTTGAGCTTCGCAACGGCGGCCGGCGCCTCGCCGGCGTGCTGCGCGTGAAAGTCGGCCAAGCGGTTCAGCTGCGATTGCTTCTCTTCCTCGGTCGAGCGCGCAAGCTCGAGCTTGTGCGGCACCGGGTTCGCGTTCGGATTGCGGAACATGTTGACACCGACGATCGGATAGCTGCCGTCGTGTTT
>DASXSP010000116.1:0-58561 GCA_036505865.1 Casimicrobiaceae bacterium | reverse complement strand
ATTCTCTCGAATACGACAAATCGAAAGAGGCAGCCATGGCCATCGTTTGCTTCATTCGCTATGAGATCGATCCGTTCCAGCGCGACGCATTCCGGCAGTATGCGGAAGAGTGGGGTCGGATCATCCCGCGTTGCGGCGGCGACCTCGTCGGCTATTTTTTGCCACACGAAGGCACGAATAACGTCGCATGGGGTCTGATCGCATTCGAAAGCCTCGCGGCTTACGAGGCGTATCGCACGCGCATCAAAGCCGACAGGGAAGGTCAGGCGAATTTCGCATTCGCGCAGTCGCACCGCCTGATTCTGCGCGAGGAGCGCACATTCGTCGAAAGCGTCGATGGCACATTTCGCAAGACCGCGCCAATGGAGGGAACGAAATGATCGCCGTGATTTTTGAGTCGCAACCGCGTCCGGGACAGACCGATGCCTATCTGAACGCCGCAGCGCACTTGCGGCCATTGCTCGCAGAAATCGACGGCTTCATCTCAATCGAGCGCTTTGAAAGTCTTACACAGCCCGGGAAAATTCTGTCGCTCTCGTACTGGCGCGACGAGAAGGCGGTGGCGCAATGGCGCAATGTCGAAGCGCATCGCCGCATTCAAGCGGCAGGACGCGAATCGATTTTCGCCGACTATCGATTGCGCGTCGCGCAAGTGATTCGTGATTACGGGATCAACGACCGCGCGGAGGCACCGGAAGATTCACGACAGGCCCACGGTCAATAAAGCTCTCGTCTAGTCGTCGGGCGCGAGCGGTGCCGCCGTGGAGCGCGTTTGACGCGACTCGGACAGGACGATAAAAAGCGCGATAACGACGAGCGTCAGCGCAATCCACTCTTGCGGTCCCGGTTTCTCTCCAAGCACGACGATGCCCGCAAACACGCCCACTACGGGTACCGGTAATGATGACAGCGACGACACTGCGACCGGCAGCGTTCGTGCTAGATGAAACCACGCCCAGTGCGCCACGGTGCCTGCGAGAAAGATGTTGTACGCGATCGCAAACCATCCGCGCGCGCTGAGCGAGCGAAGCTCGACCACGAGCGGCTGTGAGTCGAAGAACGGCGCAAGGAAGGCGATCGGCAACCAGCCAATGATCATCATCCAGCCGGTCAACGTGTTCTGCGGCAGCGGCGGCCTCCATTTGCGTAGGAGCACCGTCCCAAACGCCCATGTGAGCGCGGCAGCCAGGATCATCGCAACGCCGAATGGAGCTTTACTCATCGCGCGAAACTCGTCACCGATCAGGATGGCCATGCCAGTTATCCCGAGCACGAGTCCGGTTAACTTGCGCTTGCCGAGAGGCTCATGCAGGACCACTGTCGCGATCGCCGTGGCCCACAGCGGCATCGTGTAGGCGAGGATCGCGCTTCGTCCAGCGGGAAGCTGCTGCACACCGAACAGCACGAAGCCATTCCAGCCGGCGATGTTGAGCAACGCAAGCACGGCGACCCGGGACCACCATACGCGTGGAATGCGAATACCGTCGCCCGAAAGTTGCGCGACGGCCAGTAATCCGATCGCTGCGAACGGCAACGTCAGCGCGCGAAACGTCAACGGCGTTAGATCGGTCACGCCAATTTTCAGGATCGGCCAATTGCAACCCCACACCAGAGTCAAAACGGCGATCGGTGCGAGCGCACGCGCAAGCGAAGGGCGGCCCGCTGCAGTTGTGTCGCGCATCTTTCAACCGCGCTCGCGCGAGGGCAGGATTTCGCCGTATTTCGACTGATGCAGCGCCCGCGCTTGCGTCACCCACGCATCGCGGCGAATGCGGCCGGGAAAGTCGGCAAGCCGTGCATTGAATTCGTCGATGTCGCGGTCGCTCCAGCGTGCGATTTGCCGATACGTGTTGATGCCGAGTTGTTGCAGCATTCGCTCGAGCACCGGCCCGATGCCGACGATAAGTTTGAGATCGTCGGGCGCTCCGGGACTGTCGAGCAACGGCGGCGGTGCATTGTTTTCGAGGTCGATCACAATCTGACGATAACGCGCAGTCTCATCGCGCGCATCGGCAAGTTCGCCGAAGAGGCGACGTCTATCCTCTGCGAAACCCTGGAGCTGCAAACTTGCGGCCGTCTGGTCCGCGATGTCTCGCCGCAGTCGCGCGCATTCCACTTCTCCATGGCGTGATCCACGACGGATGCCGACGCGATACGCGACGACAATCCCGATCGCGAGAACGATGAGCGCGAGGAACGAAAGGCCGTTCACAACGTGCAGTGAAGTCGATGCGCGCCGAATCGCGCGCGTGTCGAGGTTGTTTGCAGTCGATTGTATGCGAGCGGCGCGGGACGAGCCAGCGCTTTGCGCGCGGACTGCTAGAATCAATCGCCTAAGCCATGAACGCAGTGGATCCCAGCTCCAAAAGCGCTTCGCCGCCGATTGCCCCCGCGTCAGCGAATGCATCCCACGCCAAGCCGCCGCCTGTGACGCGCGGGATGCTTGCCGTCGTCGCGTCGCTTCTTGCATTGGCAGGTGCACTGGCCTGGCTCGATATGCGCCGCGATGGCCAGGGACTTCGCGCCGACGTCGCACAGCGGCTTACCAACACGGATGCTGCACTGGCGCAAGCGAAGGCACGAGAATCGGACCTCGGCAATGCATTGCGTGACGCGCAGGCGAAGCTGGCGCTGCTCGAGGCGCGGCTCGCCGAATCGCAATCGCAACAGGCGGCGCTGGAGACGCTCTACCGCGAGCTCGCGCCGTCCCGCGACGAGCTCGCGCTGACCGAAGTCGAGCAGGTGCTCGTGCTCGCCAGTCAACAACTCGCGCTCGCCGGCAATGTCCAGGCGGCGCTCGCCGCGCTGCAGGTTGCCGATGGCAAGCTCGCGCGGATGGATCGAGCCCATCTTGCCCCGCTCCGCCGTTCATTGGCGCGCGACATGGACGAGCTTAAAGCAGTTCCATTCGTTGATGTCGGCGGCATCTCGGCAAAGCTCGATCAGGCGATTGCCGTCGTCGACACATTGCCACTTGCGAAGGACGAACGCCTGCCGCCGTCGCAACCCGAAGTAACGCCAGGCAACGAACCCGCGTGGCTCAAATTTCTGCGCGACATCTGGGCGGACGCGAAATCGCTCGTGCGAATCGAGGTGTCGGACCGTCCACCAGCGCCGCTCGTCTCACCTCCGCAGGCGTATTTTTTGCGCGAGAACTTGCGTCTGCGTCTGCTTGCCGCGCGGCTTGCGTTGTTGGCGCGCGACGACAAGTCGTTTCGAAACGATTTGACCGCGGCGAATACATGGCTCACGCGTTATTTCGACACGCGTGCGAAGCCGGTCCAGGTGATGTCGTCGACGTTCACGCAACTTTCCGCGACTCAGATGCCGGTCGCGGTGCCGGATCTTTCGCGCAGTCTAGAAGCGTTACGTACGCTGCGGATCCCTCGCGAGCAGGCGCCCGAGCGCGCCGCGACGCGAGCGAAATAAAGCCGCCGTGCGCGTGCTGCTTGCCTTTCTCGTGCTGGCGGCGGCCGCCGTCACCGTCGCACTTCTGGCGCGCATCAACGCGGGTTATGCGTTGTTCGTCTCGCCGCCTTACCGCGTCGAGCTGTCGCTCAACACCTTTTTTCTGTTAACTGCGATCGCCTTCATAGCACTCTACGCGTTGCTGCGAATCGTCACACGCCTATCGAGGCTTCCGCGCGAGGTTCGCGACCATCGCCGCAAGCGCCAGGTCAGCCGCGCGCGGGCGAAGGAGGACGCCGCCGTCGTAGCCTTGATTGAAGGTCGCCACGGCAAGGCGCGGCAGTTCGCTGAAGAGTCGCTCGCGATTCCGGGATCGTCGCCGGTAGGCTCGCTAATCGCCGCGCGCGCAGCGCTCGAAACGCGCGACTTCGACGCCGTTGAATCGGCGCTTGGTCGACCGGAAGCGCGTGTACCGAGCCTCACCGTATCAAGGCTGATGCTCGAAGCGGAGATCGCGCTCGAACGGGGTCGACCCGTCGATGCATTGGCGCGACTCGCTGAGCTCAAGAAGGAAGCGGGATTGCATACCGCCGCGCTGCGGCTTGAGTTACGCGCCTTGACGGCCGCAGGACGGCACGCCGAGATTCCTGCCTTGATCGATCAACTGGTCAAGCGCAAGGTTTACGACACGGCGCAAGGCGAAGTGCTGCGCGCGAGCGCGCATGCCGAAGCGCTCGCTGGCTTTACGCATGATGCATCGGGTCTGCGCGATTATTGGAATCGGCTTGCCGATGCTGAAAAGCTGCAACCCAAGATCGCGCGCGCCGCCGCCGGTGCATTTATCGCGCTTGGCGGCGATCGCGAAGCGACCGACATCATCGCGCGCAGTCTCGATCGCCGGTGGGACTCCGATCTTGTCGCGCTCTATGCCGAGTGCACGACTGCCGACGCAACGCGGCAGCTGGAAACCGCAGAACGATGGCTCGTCGATAACAATCAGGATGCGACGCTCCTGTATGCGCTCGGTCGCTTGTGCGAGCGAGCGCAGTTGTGGGGCAAGGCGCAAACGTATCTCGAGGCGAGTCTCGCGCTCGACAACAGTTGGCGCGCCAATCTCGCGCTGGGCGAAATGCAAGCGAATCTCGGACGCACCGACCAAGCAAATGCGCATCTGGCCGCCGCGCTGAAGCTCGCGTTAGCCGAGCTCAATCGGCGTTAGCGGACAATATCTGCGCTGTCAGGTCCGGAGAATCGTTCGGGACAGCAGGAAACTTACGGGAATCGACGCGACGATGGCGACGATCGCGGCAATCGGCGCGCGTACGCCCCATGCCTCGACGAGCAGAACTATCACCGCGGAGCCGGTCAGGTACTGCGCGACGTAGACGAGCGGAAATCGCAGCGCGGTAGCGACGCTCCGCGGCGTGCGGAACACGAAGCCCGTGAGCAGCACATAGGAGATCGCGACACCGATGACGTATGCGATCGTATACGCGGCCAGATACGGCATGAGCTCGAGCAACACCAAGAAAATCGCATAGGAAGCGACCGTATTGATTGCCCCTGCGACCAGAAAGCGCGCGAATTGAACCAGCGCGGGCCGCATCGGCGATCAGCGCTTGCCGACTGCGGCGAGAAATTCTTCGTAGTCGCGGATGTAGTCGGCGGGATCGTATGGGTGCGACGCGAGCACAAGCAACACTGCGTCGCGTGTGTATTTGTATTGCGTCGCCCACACCATCGGCGGCACGTACAGGCCACGGTTCGGACGGTCGAGCGCAACTTCGAGCCGGTGCATCCCGTCATCGACGACTACTGCGCATGAGCCGGTAACGCATACAAGAAACTGCTCACACTGCCGATGCGCATGCGATCCGCGCGTTTCGCCGGTGGGCACGTCGTGCACAAGGAAGTAGCGGCTCGGCCTGAACGGCACGTCCGACGGAACTTCCCCGGCGGTAAGATTGCCGCGTAGATCATGCACCAATGGCAGGTCGTGCACGACGACGCCGGCGACGCGTGTCGTCTCGGCAGACGCCGCGCCTGCGCCTAGATCGATTTCGATCGATGCGCTTGCCTTCGAATCGACGTAGCCGACGATCCGCGCCGGATTACCGACAACGATCGCATGCGGCGGCACCGATCGTGTGACGACGGCGCCAGCGCCGACCATTGCGTCGCGACCGATCGTCACACCTGGCAGGATGGTCGCGTTCGCACCGATCGACGCGTTGCGGCAAATCAGAGTGGGCGTGAACGTCGCCGGCCGATGCTTGCTGCGAGGAAGCGGATCGTTCGTGAATGTTGCGTTCGGACCGATGAATACGTCGTCTTCCAGGCGCGCGCCGTCCCATAATTGCACGCCCGATTTGATTGTGACGCGATCGCCGATCACCACGTCGTTCTCGATAAAGACGTGGTCGCACACATTGCAATCGCTGCCGATTCGCGCGCCCGGCAGCACGTGGGCGAACGCCCAGATACGCGTTCCGGCGCCCACTTGCAACGATTCGCATAGCGCATTCGGATGGAGAAAAAAACTCATTCGTGGATCCCCGTTTCACCAAAGCGCTTTGTGTGGAACACGATCGCGTGCGGCCGCGCCTTCGTGTTCTCGTACGCGCGCCAGGTATACGACCCGATGATTCCAAGACCGAACGAGTTCAGCGCGGCGAAGAAAATGATGGTCAGAACCGTCGCGGCGTAGCCCGGTACCGCGATCGCGCCGGTGACCTTCGCGATAAGCACTACGAGCGCCAATGTCACCGAGATCGCAAGTCCCGCTGCCCCGACCCAAGTAAGCGCGCGGATCGGAAGATCGGAGAACGCGAACATGCTGTCGAGCAGATATTTGACCTTCCGCGAAAACGACCACGCGCTTCTGCCATGACGGCGCGGAAGCCTGCGATAGGGAACGAGCTTGCGGCGAAAACCTAGCCATACGATTTGCCCGACGAGCGATGTGTTTGATTCGTGCAATCGCATAAGGTGATCGCGAAAGGCGCGGTTGCAGGCGAACACGTCAATGCCGCCCGGCGGAATCTCGGGCTGTACGAAACGCCGATAGACCCACCAGAAGGTTGTCGACGCGACGCGCGCAATCAGCGGGTCGCTGCGGCCGGTCCGCACGCCGACCGCGACGTCGAAGGGCTCGGTATCCAGTGCGCGGAAGAAGTCGAGGATTAACCCCTCCGGCTCCTGCAGGTCGGCGGCCATCATCGCCATGTATTGGCCGCGCGCCACGGCGAGGCCTTCGCGTACGGCGGAGAACGAGCCGAAGTTACGCGAGAGCGCAATCAATTGTGCGGTTAGACCGCTGGCTGGAAGCGCCGCGTCGAGCCGCTCGTAGGAACGGTCCGGGCTTCCGTCGACGACGAACACCGCTTCGAGCGCATGGTCGAGTGCTTGGTTGAGGCGCGCGATCGCGGCAATGAGATCTGTAATCGACGCTTCGTTGCAATACACCGGAACAACGAGCGAGTATTTCACGGCGCCCACGAGTTGCATGCCTCGATCACATAGTCAACTTCGTCCATGGTCATTGCCGGAAAACACGGCAAGCTGAGGACTTCGGCGCACGCACGTTCGGTGACGGGGAGCGATGCTGCGGGCGTATCGCGCACCACCGGTTGGCGATGATCCGGAATCGGATAGTGGATGCCGGTGCCGATACCGGCCGTGTGCAGATGCCGACGCAATGACTCGCGGCTCGCCGAACGGACAACGGCGAGATGCGCGACACAATCATCGCCCGGGGGTAGCGGCGCGCGAATCGACGGATGGCGGATACGCTCGGCATATGCGCGCAGGATGCGCCGGCGCGTTGCGTTTTCTTGGTCGACATGCGGAAGGCGAACGCGGAGCATCGCCGCCTGCACTTCGTCGAGACGGCTGTTGCGGCCACCATCCAGTTCGACGCGATACTTCTCTGCCCAGCCGTATTGCCGCAACGCCCGCACGCGATCGGCCAATCCGGCGTCGTTCGTCGTTATCGCGCCTGCGTCGCCAAGCGCCCCAAGGTTCTTGGTCGGGTAGAAGCTGAAGCAGCCAATATCGCCCAGGCTGCCTGCGCGTGCGTCGCCGCTGCGCGCACCGTGCGCTTGCGCGCAGTCCTCGATCACTGCGACATTATGTTCGCGCGCGATGCGTTGGATCGCCGCCATCGCGGTGAGACGGCCGTAGAGATGCGTGACGACGATTGCGCGCGTCGTCGGAGTGAGGATCGTATGGAGCTCCGACGGTGAGAGCGTCAACGTGTGATCGTCGACGTCGACATAAAGTGCTCGCGCACCGATTGCGCGAATTGCGACGGTGCTGTACATGCCGGCGTTGGCGACGGTCGCCACGTCATCATTGCGCATCACACCGACGGCGCGCAGCGCAAGTTCGAGCGCGTCGGAGCCATTGCCCAGAGCGACACAGTGGGCGACACCGCAAAACGCAGCGAACTCCGCTTCAAACGCGGCGACTCCATCGCCGAGGATGAACGATCCCTTGGCCAGCACCTGATCGAATGCCGCGCTAAATCCTGCGACGTAGGGCTGATTGCTCCGGCGCAGATCGTTCAGTGGGACACGCATGCTTGCACGAACATCATGCACAATGGTTTACGCGGATCGCACTCAAGTGTTCGACGCGATAGGGGCGCTGGCAGCGCGGCAAGAGCGCACATGCTACCTTAGCCACGATCGACCCTCAGCCACATACGCGCAGCACCGGCATTGAGCCGTTAGCAATGGAGACCATCGCGGGCATACGCAGCAAATCAATCGTCCTAGTGTCAAGCATCGTCATACTGGCGCTTATGGTCCTGCTTGCGACGGTCGCCCTCGTTACCTGGCCGACTGCCGACGATTATTGCAACCGCGTGCTGGTCGACCAGGGTGGCGTTGTCGGGGCGCTCCGATGGCTGTTCTTCGAATGGAGTGGCCGGATCATAACCGGCGCGGCACTGTACCTAACGTTCGCGCTTGTCGATCTGCCAGAACTTCGTTGGGTCTCTGTTGCACTCGTTGGCCTCTTCGCGCTCGCCGCGTTGCTGGCGGCGTCGCTCGTCTCGGTGGAAGACCGCGCTCTCCGCTGGCCACTGTCGGCGTTTGTTTTTGCGGCGTTGGTGGTTGGTCTGTATCAGTTGCTTGGACAATCGGTGTTCTGGCTGACCGGCGGGATCGTTTACATGGTACCGCTCGTTCTCGCGTTGCATTGGCTCCTGTCAGTGCGCCGCATCATGCACGGGACACTGCCAAACGGTGGAATGGCCTACGGCTTTTTGCTGGGAGTTGTCGTCGGCAATTCAATCGAGCTCGTGCTGCCGATCGTTATCTGCTATGTCGCGCTGGTCGTGCCGGGACAATGGAAATCGCTGTCGTCGATGGCGCGCCACGCGCTCGTCTGGCGCGTATCCGGCGTGGCACTCGGAGCATCAGTCCTCATTGCCGCCCCCGGTAACTACGCTCGCGCGCAGGTGACACCCGACTCGTTCAAGTTCGAGCCGCAGTACCTCGCGGGGCAGTATCTAACCATGTTGCACGAGATCGCGGCAAAGGCTGCGCCGATGCTCGCGATCATTGGCACTGTCGCAATCGCATCGCTCTTCGCCGTGAATCGGGTACGGGGCACTGCGCAGCAGAAACCGTCTCCGCTTCGTGAAGCGAGTGCGCTCGCGATCGGTGCGCTTGCGAGCATCGTTCCAGTGCTCGCTGCACCCGCGCAGTTCGCGCCGCGCAACGGGATCTATCTGCTTGTGTTCGCGCTTGTTGCTGCACTGTTGCCGTTGGTTGCGTGTGCCCAGTACGCACATTGGTGTCGCGCTAGCGCCCGCGCGCTTGTCGGACTCGCCGCGGTGGGAACCGTCATCGCGAGCGTACCGCTTGTGGCCGATGCGCGATTAAGCAATTCGTTCCGCGAACGTCTGCTTGCACGCGATCGCGCGCTAAGGCAGATGCCGCAAAGCAACCAAGTCGATGCAACCGTCGCGCCGATGGGATTTCCCGTACCCCGAACGCTTCACTTTGTGGAAGTGGACGCCGATCATAAGCAGTGGAACAACGTCTGCATGGCGAAGTATTACGGCTTACGTAGCATCGCGCTCGACGCGACAGGGAAATGACCGGCGCTGTGCGCGGTGCCGTCTTGTCGCGGCGCGAGTGGGTTGCGCTCGCGGCGGCGATCATCATCGCGCATCTGTTCTATTGGCGCATCGTCGCCTATCCGTCCGATTTCGACGCCAAGAACTATTTCGACATCGCCGCCGATATCGACCGCAGCGGACTCTTCAGCAAGTTCTACAACTCCGACATTCGGACGTACGGGTATCCGTTGCTTCTCGTTGCCTTGTCGCGTGCAGCAAATATCGTCGGAATTCCAGCCGGTTGGCTTGTGTTCGAGGCGCAGCTCGCGCTGTACTTGTTCGCCGCATATCTCGTGCGCGGGGCGCTCGCGAGGATCTGTCCCAATTTCGCGGGCTGGGCATTCATCGGCATCGTGCTGAACATTTTCGCGCTCTCGTACACGCCGGAATCGCTGACGGAAAGTGTCTCGCTGTCGCTGATTCTTCTCGCGGCCGCCTGCTGGCTGGTTCTTCTCGCCGGTCCGACAACTTGGCGCCCGGTACTTGGCGGCAGCATCGTGATCGGTGTCGCAGTGATGATGCGGCCCGCAAACTTGTTTGCGTTGTTTGCGTGGGTAATCGCCGTCGCAGCGGTATGCGTCGCGCGACGTCCGCCCGCGCGCTCGGTCGCAATGATTGCCGTCGCGTTGCTCGTTGGCGCCAGTCTGCCGATGCTGCCGCAGTACGCGAACAACATTCGACACTACGGCGAGCACACGCCGCTCGTTGCGGCGCGCCTCGGCCAAAACCAACTGATCTGGGGTGTCGCCAATCTGAAATACGCGACGGCGTTGCCGCCGGTGCCCAATCCATCGATCTTTTACGAAAATCCATTTGCGAAAGCCGGCGCGGTTGACGGCGATAAGCCCCTCACGTGGTACGCCCAACATCCGCTGGCCGGCGCACTGACGCTGTCACTGCACACGTTCGACATGCTCGACCAGGATCTGCTGTTCACGTACAGCCGCGATCTGGATCCGTGGTATCGAATTCCTGTCGGCATCGTCAATCATGCGTTAGTGGCCGCAGCATTGATCGGTATCGCGATACTGCTTGCCCGGGTCCGGCGCGATCGTACGTATGCGTTGGCGGCGATCGCGGTGGTTGCGTATGTCACCGCCCACGTAGCATTCCACGCGATGAGCGCCGTTGAAATGCGTTTCGGGTTGCCGCTTCTGTTACTGGCAGGTCCGGCTGCGATCGCAGCGGTCCGGGAGCTTGCGCGCACGCATACGTGGCGCCTCGGCGCATTGGCATCGATCGCTATCGTCGGTTACACGACCACTGCGCTCGCGCTCTCGGATTGGGTGCGGCAACAGGCGCCTTCGATCCGCGCGTGGGAAGCCGCGCACGCTGCGGAGCACGGCAAGTGAGCACAACGAGCACTCGCCACGCCATCAATGTCGTGCAGCTCGATGCGCTGACGGGTTCGCGTTTCGTTGCCTCCTTTGCCATTCTCGTTCTGCACGGAGCGGCATTTGGATACTCGCTGCCGCCGTGGCTAGATCTCGCGCAGGCGGTTTCGTATTTCTTTGTTCTTTCCGGCTTTATCCTTGGCTACCGGTATCCGCAACTGCCAGATCATCGCGCAGTCGCCCGGTTCTACTGGGCGCGATTCGCTCGCATTTGGCCCATCCACTTTTTCTGCTTGATGTTGGGTGTCGCGACGGTGCCCGCGGCCTTTTGGGCGTCCGCCGACGGCGCAACGTGGTCGATACTACCGTTGCAAATACTCCTGGTGAACGCATGGATTCCGATCGAACGGTTCGTATTCGGATTCAACCCGCCGGCCTGGACTATTTCGGTGGAGTGCTTCTTCTACATTGCCTATCCGGTATTGATTTTTCGGTGGAACGCGACGTGGCAGTGGAAGCTCGCCGGCAGTGGCTTGCTGATGCTTGCGCTTGCGTTGATCGGTTACGTGGCTGCGTTGCCGGCAGCGACGACCCCCGAGCAGCAAAATCAGGTTTCGACCCTTGCGCTGCTTTACGGTAATCCTCTTGCGCGATTGTTTGAGTTCACGCTCGGGATGACTGCGGCGATGGTGTGGCATCGGTCTCACACCCATCTGCAATTTTCGTTCGGTATCGCTACAGCTCTCGAGGTGGCATTGCTGTGCGCGATCGTGGGCGATCTATACTGGACCGGACATCAAGCGGCCGCCTGGGGAACGAAAATCGGCCGTCCCGGATTCGATTGGCGGGTCCTTACGGCCACGCCGCTCGGCACCGCCGCGTGTCTGTTGTATGCACCGTTGATCCTGCTGCTCGCTGCGGGCAAAGGTCTTGTTGCGAAGCTCCTCGCGCGCCCGATCGCCGTTGTCCTGGGAGAAGCGAGCTATTCGCTTTATATGCTTCAGGCGGTCATGCTCGTGCCCGTGATACGAAATCCGCAATGGTTCGAGACATGGAGCGTCGGTGAACGGGTGATCATCGGGTTCATGGCGATCGTTATCGCCGCATTGCTTCTGTGGTGGTTTGTGGAGCGCCCCTCGCGTCGCTGGCTGCTTCGCCGACAGCCCGCGTCTTGGCATCCGCAACCCGTTGCGTCGATATGACGTCCCGTTCGTTAGGCGCGTGCCTCCGATTCCGCCGCGTACGTGAAGCTGTCGGCAAAGAATGCATCGGGCGATAGTCCACGCAACGTCGTGAAATCGCGCTTCGCGGCGTCAATCATCGCCGGTCCGCCGCAGGCATAAACGTTGTAGCCGGACAAATCGCTGAAGTCGGATAGCACTGCTTGATGGACGAACCCGACGCGTCCTGGCCATGCGTCCGCGGGCTTCGGTTCGGACAACACAGGGATATATGTGAATCGACCCGGATTTTCGCTTTGCCATCGCCCCGGCAAATCCGGCAAATACAAGTCGTCCTTCGACCGCACGCCCCAATAGAGCACCATCGGCCGCGTCATCTGAATGTCGTGATGGAGCGCGTGCTCGATGATGCCCTTGATCGGCGCGAAACCGGTACCGCCGGCAACGAAAATGATCGGCTTGTCCGATTCTTCGCGCAGGTAGAACGTCCCAAGCGGTCCTTCGAAACGCAGGATTTCGCGGCCTTTGTATTGCGTAAACAGCGCATCGGAAAACAGGCCGCCCGGCACATGCCGGATATGCAGCTCGAGCAATTCGTCCGCATGCGGCGGCGTCGCGAGCGAGAAGCTGCGTCGCTTGCCGTCTTTCAACAGGAAATCGATGTACTGGCCCGCGAGAAATTGCAGTCGTTCGTTCGCCGGAAGCTTGAGCTTGACAATCGCGACGTCGATTGCGGGCTTGTCGATCGACTCGATTCGGCAAGGCAGACGCCGGATCTGGATGTCGCCAGCGCGCCTCACTTCGCGCACTTCGATCACGACATCGGTCAAGGGTCTCGCGCAACAGAAAAGCGCAAGACCCAGTCGTTTTTCGTCCTCCGAAAGCGTCGATTGCTGATACGCACCGTAGTCGACATCACCCTCGATGATCTTGCCCTTGCAGGTCCCGCATGCGCCGTTCCGACACCCGTACGGAATCATCAAGTCTGCGCGCATTGCCGCCTGCAGCACCGTCTCGTCGGCATCGCAAGGGAACGCGTGATCGCTCGGCTTTATGGTAATCTGCATTGGCATGTTTTTGCGCCGCCGATTACGCAGTTAAGAGGGTCAACTGAGCGTTTCGGCGGCGCTCGAAAGACGACTTTACTTCGTGATCCGGGTTTTGTTGATCGGCTGTGGAGACATCGCGCTGCGTACTGCCGCGCTGCTCAAAGGTCGTGCGCGATTGTATGGCTTGATTCGCCGCGACGACGAAATTCCGAAGTTGCGCGCGCGCGGCATCGTGCCAATCCTCGGCGACCTCGATCGCATCGGCTCGCTCGATCGACTTCGAACCGCGCCATTCGCCGTGCTGCATTGTGCGCCGCCGCCGTCCGAAGGCCGCGATGATCCGCGCACCCAGCGGTTGATTGCAGCGCTCGCGAGGGCGCGGATTATACCGCAGCGGTTTGTTTACGTTTCGACGTCGGGCGTGTACGGCGATTGTGCCGGCGCACGCGTGACCGAAGCTCGCGTGCGACGCGCGCAGACACCGCGTGCACGGCGCCGCGTCGCGGCGGAAAATCGATTGCGGAATTGGGCGCGACATAGCGGTGTTGCGTTGACGATTCTTCGCGTCCCTGGCATCTACGCCGAAACGCGGTTACCGCTCGACCGGATCCGGCAAGGTACTCCAGTGCTCGTCGAGGACGACGACGTCTATACGAATCATATTCATGCCGACGATCTCGCGCGGGCGGCCGTCGCCGCGTTGTTTCGCGGCCTACCGAATCGCGCATACAACGCTTGTGACGATGCCGAGCTCAAAATGGCGGCCTGGTTCGACATGGTCGCCGACGCGTTCAAACTGGCGCGTCCGCCGCGCGTTGGTTGGGATGAAGCGGAAGAACGCATCGCTCCGATTCTACTTTCGTTCATGAGCGAATCGCGGCGGCTATCGAATGCTCGGATGAAGCGCGAGCTTCGCGTCAAACTGAGGCATCCGACGCCGCGGACGATGTTGAGTCAAATCGCGCCGCGCGAATTGAAGAAGCAGCTCGCGCTTCCGATTTGACGGCGATGCGTGATCCGCTGTTCTCGCCGGCCGGTCGCGTAATGTTGTCGCCGCGCGCACGCATCGACGCATACCTGCGACTCGTTCGGCTCGACAAGCCGATCGGCACGCTGTTATTGCTGTGGCCAACGCTGTCCGCGCTGTGGTTCGCGGCTGAAGGTGCGCCGCCTGGTTCGCTCATCGTCATCTTCGTGGTGGGGACGCTTCTCACGCGTTCCGCCGGTTGCGCATTCAACGATTGGGCCGACCGTGAATTCGACGCCGGCGTCAAGCGGACGGCGTCGCGTCCGCTTGCCGCCAAAATCATCGCGCCGCGGGAAGCATTGGTGATCGCAGTCGTGCTCGCGCTCGTCGCGTTTGTCCTCATTCTGCCGACCAATCGGGCGACGATTGCGTGGTCGTTTCCGGCAGTGGCGATCGCGATCGCATATCCGTTTTTCAAGCGATTCTTCGCGCTTCCACAAGCGTTTCTCGGCATCGCGTTCTCTTTCGGCATCCCGATGGCGTTCGCTGCCGTGCAGAACGGCGTGCCGCCATTTGCCTGGTTGTTATTGCTCATCAACTTATTCTGGGTCGTGGCATATGACACCGAATATGCGATGGTTGACCGCGACGACGACATCAAAGTCGGCATCCGCACGTCGGCGCTGACGCTGGGGCGCTTCGACGTCGCAGCCGTCGCAGTGTGTTATGCGATCTATATCGGTGCGATGACGGTCGTCGGTATCCGAACTGCAATGGGCACGCTCTATTTTGCGGGGCTTGCGGTTGCATTTGCTCTCGCAGTCCAGCATCTCTGGTGGATTCGCACGCGCGAACGCGAACAATGTTTTCGAGCTTTTCTCGGCAACCATTGGCTCGGCTTCGCGGTATTTGCCGGCGTCGCGCTCGACTATGCGGTACGTCTGCATCGTTGGCCGCGCGTTTGGTGACGTCAACGCGCAGACGCGGTCTGCCGCCGATACTCGCCGCCGACGCGCGCGTACTAATCCTCGGCAGCTTTCCGAGCGAAGCGTCGCTCGCTGCGCGCCAGTACTACGCGCACCCCCGCAATCACTTCTGGCCTGTACTCGGCGCGTTGCTGAACGAACCGCTCGTCACGATGTCGTATCCGGCACGGACCGCATGCGTCCGCGCACACGGAATTGCCATTTGGGACACGATCATTGCCTGCGAGCGGGAGGGAAGCCTCGACGCCGCGATTCGCAACGCGGAACGCGGCGAGATCGCCCGGGTTCGACGCGTGGCCCGCGGCCTACGCGCCGTTTGTTTCAATGGCGGCACCGCGGCGCGGGCTGAGCCGGCATGGCGAGCCGCGGGATTCGCAACGCTGATTCTGCCGTCAACGAGTCCAGCGTATACGCTTCCGTTCGCACGAAAGATCGAGGCGTGGCGCGCGTTGACGCAGTATCTTTAACGCTAACCGGTCACAATGCATGCTGCAATGCATCAATGACGTGATGTATTGCGCGCCCGAACATTTACGCTAGAGTTGCGGCGATGCAACCCGGAGGCGCAGCAGCAACACGACGATCACGATTCCACGCTTTCGCGGCCGTGACCGCGATGGTGCTTACCGCCATCGTCTTGCAAACGCCTGCCGCATTTGCACGTTCGCTCGCGCGCGTCTCATTTCCTTCGATTGATCGCGAGGAGAACGGCACGGCTGTGCAAATCCAGGCGATGCTGCTTCTACCCGACGGTCCAATACCTGCCGGTGGGTATCCGACCGTCGTCGCGTTGCATGGCTGCAGCGGGATGTATTCGGTCGTCAAAGGTCGCGAAGATCATTTATCCGATCGGCTCGCCATGCGCGCCGAGATGTTGCTCGGCGATGGATACGCCGTGCTGTTTCCGGACAGCTTCCGATCCCGCGGACGAAACGAAGTCTGCACAGTCAAGCGCGGCGACAATCCGATTACGCCGACGCGGCGCCGTCTCGACGCGTTGGGGGCGCTAGCGTTTCTCGCCGACCGGTCCGACATCGCACATGATCGCATTGCGCTTGTTGGTTGGTCGCATGGAGGTAGCACTGCGCTCGCGACGATCAACATTCGCGACCGCGAAGTCGCCGCCCTTCGCGACAAGCCGGGTGCGCCGCCGTTCTTCCGTGCCGCCGTTGCGTTTTATCCGGGTTGCAACGTGTCGTTGCACGCTGGCGATCGCTGGCAGCCCGGCGCGCCCACCCGCATCCATATCGGCGCGAGCGACGATTGGACGCCCGCGAAACCTTGCGTCGAGCTGGGCGAGGCAATGGCTGCGCGAGGCGAGCCGCTCAAGGTAACCGTGTACCCGGACAGCCATCACGGGTTCGACGCGCCGAGCGGTGATGTTGTCCATCGAACTGACGTTCCGAACGGCGTGAATCCAGGACAAGGCGTGCACGTCGGCGCCAATCCGGCGGCACGCGAAAAAGCGATCACCAAAGTCCGCGCATTTCTGAACCAGTGTTTGCGCGGCGCGGACGATTCCAAGCAGCACTGACGGCAGCCTTAAAAATACGTTCGCGGCGCGCGATATCGCCGCGTGAGCCGAGCCGTGTCTTTCGCTTTGTGGAGCATCATGAAAATCTCGGTTGTGCTGCACGTGATTGCCGGTTGCCTGACTGCGACAACGATCGCCTTGCCCAACGCGACGTCGCAGCCGTTGCAGGCCGACATCGTCGTGGTCAAGACCATCGACGCGCCACTCGCCAATGTGTGGAATGCGTGGACGACGGCCGCTGGTATCGAAAGCTTTTTCGCACCTAAAGTCGGCAAGCTCGATCCGCAGCCCGGTGGAATGATCGAGCTGTGGTTCGCTCCGAATGCGCCTGAAGGATCGCGCGGCAGCGAAGGCAATCGCGTGCACACGTCAAGCCGATGGAGCAATTCGTGTTCGAGTGTGGCGCTCCGCCGACAATTCCCACGATTCGACCGTTACGCACGCAGGTGTATCTCGACTTCAAGCCGCTCGATGACAATCATATCGAGGTGACATTGCGCAACTTCGGCTATGGTCAAGGCGAAGAGTGGGCGAAGACGAGGGCCTACTTTCAGCGCGCGTGGGCAGCCGTGATGGATAGCCTGGAGAAGCGATTCAAGAAGTGAATTCGTCGAACGACGCGGCGCCGGCAAAAGCGCGAACGCGATCCGTCGTCGTGGATCTGGCGCTCCTCCAGAAAATTGTTCTGGTCACCGACGCCATCGTGCCGATAGATGGCGGCGCAAGTGCGATCATCTAATTCGCGCGAACCTGCGCTTTCCGCGCAATCCCCGCCCACCGTTCAGTCTCAGTGCGGAGCAGGCTGCGAAACTCTGCCGGGCCCTCGGTGGCGATTTCGGCGCCCGTCGCGAGGAGGCTTTGACGAATTTCCGACATTTCGAGCGCATTACGCGCGGCGCGATGGAGACGCTCGACAACGCTCGACGGCGTACCCGCGGGCGCAAGCACGCCGAACCAAGTGGTGACGTCGTAGCCGGCGAGACCAGCTTCCGCCATTGTGGGAACGTCTGGAAGCATCGGCGAACGTCGCGTCGACGTGACCGCCAGCGCGCGCAGTTTGAGCGCCTGAATGAACGGCAATATGAATGGCAAGTTTTCGAAGGCCATATGGGCGTCTCCCGCCAGGATCGCGGCAATCCCGTCGCCGCTAGTCTTGTAGGGGATATGCACGATGTCGACGCCGATCATGGATTTGAACAGCTCGCCCCCGAGATGCACCGAAGTTCCAACGCCTGGCGACGTGTAGTTCAGCTTACCCGGATTGGCGCGACACCAAGCGATCAATCCCGCAATATCGCGTGGCGGCGAATTGGCGTTGACAATCACCACGTTGGTAATTCGCGTAGCAAGCGCAATGGGCGCGAGGTCGCGCTGGGGGTCGTAGTTCAGGTTGTCGTAGACGCTGGGGTTGATAGCGAGCGTCGCTGCGCCGAAGAGCAGCGTATAGCCGTCGGGCTTCGCTTTCGCGACAAACTGATTACCAATGTTTGTGCCGGCACCCGGCCGGTTCTCGACAATGATTGGCTGGCCCAAATCCGCCGCCATGCCGTCGACGACTATCCGCGTCACGAGATCGAGTGAATTTCCCGTTGGCGCTGGAACTACGACACGGATCGGCCGGTCGGGATAGTCCCCGGCGAGCGCATTCGTGCTCAAGGCGAGTACTATCGCGAGGACCATTGCCCAACCGGCGCGAACGTTCATGTTTGTTTCCTCAAACTCTGGCGAAATTGCGTGCGGCTAATTTGTGAGGGCGGCGTGATTCAATCGTGATTTGACGAATCACGCCCGATGCAGGCTGCTCGACCAACGGTCGCCGCGAATCATGTTGGCGAGGTGCCGTGAACCTTTGCAGTTTTTCCATGTGGCGTGAAACGCGCGAGCCCCACCGTCTGAACGAGCGCACCAAAACGTGGATCGCCGCGCAATCGGTCGAGACGCGGATCGACGTTGAGATACGAAATCCACGCCGATCGCTCCCGGTAGGCGCGGCCGAGCTCGTCGAACGCTGTGTCGGTTTCGCCCAGCGCGCCGTGAATGACGGCCATCTCGTATCCGAACATTCCGCGCTGTGCTCCGACCTCTCGCAGGCGTTTTAGCATTGCGCGCGCCAGCTTGCGTTCGCCGCCCGCCGCGTAGCTATATCCGAGCACGGCAAGGTTCAGTCCCGTGACGTTGGATCGAGCGGCGGCTTCGCGGTGCGCGTTGATCGCGGCCGACGGATCGCCCATTTCGATATAGGCCAACCCCGCGAAGGTCGGCTTCAGAACACCGGTGGCGTCGAGCTCAGTGGTACGGTCGCATTGCTCAAGAACCTGGTCGTATTTTCGAGCAAGCCAATAGTGCCAAGCGAGATGGATGCTGATGACAGGATCGAGCGGATCGGACTGCAACGCACGCATGCTCCAGTGCAGCGATTCGTCGACACGCCCCTCCGCCATCAACAAATGCGAATACCAGTGATGGGCGTGCTGGTAGTCGGGATTGATCGTCAACGCGCGACACAGTTGCAGCTCAGCGGCGTGCCAGTCATAGAGGAAGTGCGTGCTGATGTAGCCAAGCGCTGCGTGAGCCTCCGCGAGATGGGGATCGATCTCCAGCGCGCGCACCGCTGCCGCTTGCGCCTTCGGGACGGCGTCCCACGGCGGCAGCACGCTCGTTTCCCACGAACCCGCGCGATTGTAGACGTCCGCGATTCCCGCATGCGCCAACGCAAAGTTCGGGTCGGCCGCGACCGCCTGATTCAGGAATTCCAATGCGTGAAACAGACCGGTCACCTGGGTCCAGAAGAAGCGTCCTTTGAGATAGAGGTTGTAAGCCTCGACGTCCGCCGTGGGACGTTGCGGCAAGACGGCGCGTTTGCCGGTTAGCGTGACGTGAATGCCCCCCGCGATAGCGCGCGCGAGTTGGCCCTGCAGTGCGGGTACATGCTGCCACTCCCGTTCGTAGCTCTCTGCCCACAGTTGCATGCCGTTATCGGCGTCGACCAGGTGCGCACTGATGCGTGCGGTTGCTCCGGCACGCCAGATTGTTCCGTCGAGTACAGCCGCAAAGTCAAGACGTTCGCGAATTCGCTCGAGCTTCACCTGGCGGCCCTCGAAGCCGAAAACACCGGTCACTCGCGCGACGCGGATGCCCTCCAGCTTGGATAGGACGGCAAGCAGCTCTTCGGTAAGGCCATGGCAGAGAAAATCCTGCGCGGGATCACCCGTCATGTTGACAAACGTCAGAACTGCGACGCCCTTGCGCGCGTCGCGATCGATGTCGATTGCTCGGGAGGTTGCCACTTCGGTTCCGGCACGGATTTGGGCCAACAGCGCCTGCGTTTCCTTTGACGGTGTGACGCCAAGCTGCCGCATCAGCGACGCCGCAAATGCTTCGTAGGCACGGATCGCGCCGGCCCGGTCACCTGCATCAGCGAGCAAGCCGAAAAGCGTTCGTTGCAAGCCTTCGTCGTCCGGCGCAAGCGCCGTGGCCTGGCGCGCCAATTGCGCAGCGAGCGAAAGCTGCCCCTTCTTCCTGTAGACCCCAATCAAAGATGTAGCCGCCGCGAGTGCCTTTTGTCGAAATTCCGTGCGACGGCGGTCGATCCAGTCGTCGAATTCCGGCGCTGCGTCTGGAATGAATAGCCCTGCGAGAAATTCGCCGCGGTAAAGCTCCAGCGCATCGGCATGACGGCCCTCAGCGCACGCTCGATCGAATCCAGTCGCGTCGCACGCGAGGACGGCTTCGATAATTCGAAGGTCACCGTCGCCATGCCCAGCAACGAAGTCGGCATCAAGTTCGCGCCGAAGGAAGGTCAGCGCCTGGCGCAGCGCTCCGCGCGCACGATCGGTCTCGCTATCTGGCCAAAACAAGCCGAGCAACGAGTCGCGACGAACCGGTGCGGCGTAACCCTCGATCGCGAGCATGGCGAGCAATGCAAGGCGCTTGGGCTGCGCCAGCACGCCTCGAAGCTCGCGACCATCCGGGCGGCGCAGATCGATACCCCCGAGCGTACGCAATGTGATCATTGCTCTCCCTGGTGGGGGGTCGAACCGTGACCTGCGAAATAACGGTTCGATAACAGGACCATCATAGTCTCTGCAACAATCGGAGCGCAAACGTGACTATTCGCTACGTGACGGCGTCAATACGTTCAACTGTCCATTGGGTTGGTGCAAGCTCAGGATCATTCATCTCGGCGAGGTCCGTCATGTCACGACCTGTTCGTCGGTGGTTGGGAATCGCTGTTGCCATGGCTGCAAGCTCGATTCCGCTCACGGTGTCGGCCCAACCGATTACGCTCAAGGTGCATCATTTCTGGCCGGCGAGCGAATTGATCCCGACCAAGATCCTATCGCCTTGGTGTGAAACCCTGGTCAGGCAGTCGAGTGGTCGCATGCGCTGCCGGATCTACCCGTCGATGCAGCTCGGCGGCACGCCCGCTGATGGAAGTGTTCGAGCTGCCGTTCATGACCGGTCCGCCGAGTCGAGCAGCCGGGCCGCGTGGGACTACTACCAGCGATTCGACAACGTCGAGTTCGGCGGCGCGAAGGCGCTGGCCGTGGGTGTGATCGATCCCGGCGTCATCCATATGCGCGACAAGCAGGTCCACACGAAGATGGAATTCCGCGGTCTCAAGATGAGAGTGCCGACGCGACAAGCGGCCAATTTGGTCAGCACAATGGGCGGTACGCAGATCTGGATGCCGTTACCACAGGTTGCCGAAGCGGTGTCGAAAGGCGTCATCGACGGTGTTCTCATGCCATGGGGCAAGCACGCCGGTCGTCAAGCTCCAGGAGCTCGTCAAATATCACATCGAACCAGTTCGGATTCGCGATCGTTGTTTAGCGTGAGACCGTATTGGCGATGAATGTTGCGCGGTATGAGTCGTTACCGTCCGACCTGAAGCGGATTATCGATACGACGACCGGCGCGGAACTCTCGCGAGAAGTGGGCAAAACCTGGGACGAGGCGGTCGCAGCGGCGCGCAACGTAGCCAAGGATCGGGGCAACGTGTTTTACACGATTCCACCTTTGGAATTGGCGGATTGGGAGCGTTCGACGTTGCCGATCGTGGACGAGTGGGTCAACACCGTCGACGCCAAGGGCTACGATGGCAAGGCACTGCTGCAGACGGCACGCGACCTCATGATGTGCTATGAGCGAGAGACCGTAGCCCGCTAGACCGACGTACGACCATGCGCGTGGAAGCCATTTCGGAGCTAGGAACGGCGGGCGCCGACGCACTGTTCGGCGGTTCTATTGCGCAGATCTACGATCGTAACCTGGGGCCCGTGCTCTTCGAGCCGTACGCGCGCGATCTCGCCCGCCGGCTTGCGGATCACCCCGCAGGTCCTGTTCTCGAGACGGCGTGTGGCACGGGCATTCTCACGCGGGAATTGCGCAAGCGATTCCCACGTTCGGTGCGAATCGTAGCCACCGACGTCAGTCAGTCGATGCTGGACTACGCCCGAACCGAGTGCAACGAGCTCGAGGATGTTGAGTGGACGTTCGCGGATGCCGCGGCGCTCCCGTTTCCATCGGCTACTTTTGCAGCTGTCGCTTGTCAATTCGGCCTGATGTTCGTGGGCGACAAACGCGCCGCGTTCGCCGAGGCGCGCCGCGTGCTGGTGCAAGGTGGAACGCTCGCGTTCAGCGTTTGGGACTGCATCGCAGACAATCCGGTGCAACGCGCCGTTCACCAGACGGTCTCGAGTTTCTTCCCGCAATGCGCCCCTGAATTTTTTGACGTTGTGCACGGCTTTTACGATCGGCACGTCATACGCTGTTTGCTTGAGGCGCATGGATTCGACGGCAGGATCGAGACCGTAACGCTCGAAGCACACTGCCCGTCGGCGGCCGCAGTTGCCATCGGGACCGTCAAAGGCACGCCGATCAGCGCGGCAATCCGCGAGGCGGGCATTGACATTGATCGGGTCGTCGACGCTGTCACCGACGCGCTTGCGCGTCTCGGTGGCAATCGTCCGTTTCGTTCGACGATGCAGGCATTTGTCGTAGTCGCGCGTGCCCGAGCTGGCTGATTGATCTCGTTGCGCGCGCGTCTGGTTTAGTTGTCGCCCGGCGCAATGCAGACGAAATTCGCGGCTTCGTCGGTGCTGCCGCTGCCCAGGTACACAGCGATTTGTGGATATGGACACAAGGGGCGCGTCCGATCGACGACGCCATTGGTTAGATGCGACGCCACAATCTTTTCGGGCGCGGTTCCGTCTTCCGCCCAAGCTTCGAGCGCGATCAGCATGTCGAATGTGTTGGGACCTGGACCGCCGGCGCAATGATTGACGCCGGGCGCCATGAAGAGGCGAATGAAATCCTGCGTGCGTCGAAGCGCGACTCGATCTTCGCCGCGACCACGCCCTATGCCCGGTCGCTGTGCCGCGATCACGCGTTCATAGTAGTCGACGGAACTTTGGGACGCGATCGCCGGATCGTTCCAGCCGTGGTACATGATGACCTTGCCGCCGCGGGCATCGAAAGCGGTGAGGTCCGGGTCGGTCGCATTCAGGACAAACGCGAGCTTGGCATCGGTCGCCGCCACGTCCGTGTCGAAGTTGAGCGTACGGAAATCCCACGCGGCATTTTCGAACATCATGTTTGCGAAGAACTGATTGCCGAAGATGGATTGCTGCGCGTTGCCCGGCGCCGTGCCGGTAATCCAGAGCGACCAACTACCTCGCCCGAGGTTGAACGATTCGGTGCCGGGCGTATAGCCGGGAAATATTCGTTCTCCCGTCCGCGGGTTGCGAGCGCCGGAATAGATCTTTCCGAGCGCGGCGAGTTGCGGCGCCGTCACGCAACTCGCCGACTCGGCGCCGCTGCACAACAGCGACGATGCATCGAAATGGCATTGCGTCGGATCATTGATGATTCCGTCGACGATCCCGTCCTGCGCATCGCACGCTGCGAGCGCCGCCGCGGTGATCGCAGGAAGCTTGTTGAACGGGATGTAGCTTGCTGGATTCCCGAGCACAGCCTGCTCGTTCCACACTTCGGCAAACACGAGATGCGTAAAGTCGTTGGCGGGTGCGCCGGCGATAATTCCATCGAAATCGTCCGGAAATCGTTGCGCTTCCATCAGCGCCTCGCGGCCGCCGCTCGAGCAGCCGCTGAAATACGAGTGTCTAGGATGGACGCCGTAGAACGCGTCCACGATCATCTTCGCTTTCTCGGCCGTTTCATGGACCGCGCGATAACCGAAATCGACGACGCGTTCCGGATGACCGACCGCCCACGCCGCGTCGAATAGGTCATTGCTCGCATGACCGTCGTCGGTGCCGGCCGTCGCGTACCCGCGCTTCACGCCATCGGCGATTCCCGGCAGCCCGGCTCCCGCCGCATAGAAAAACGAGCCCCCAAATGCGCCGTTGCCGACTTGCTGGTATTTACCGTTCCACCCGGCGCTCGGCATCCACAGTTCGAAGCGGATGTTCGAATCGCTCGTCGGCTTGATCACGCCGGCCACGCGGCAGAATGCAGGCAGGCCCGGAATCGGCGCACCGGTTGGCGGAGCAAATGTGCCCGCCGGAATCGAGGCGGCGACGGTGATCGTCGTATACGGAAACGCCAATGCGGCAAGACTCTCGCAGTCCTCGGCCCTTGCCGACAGCGATGAGAAGGCCAAAACGGCGAGCACGCCTATGGTTGCGCCTGAACTCAGACGCGTAACGTTTGTGCGTAAGTCACCGGTAGTGATCTTGACGCGGAATTTCCGTTGTTTCATCGCTTTCTCCGGTATGGGTTAGAGAGGTGAGCACATTTCCACCGCGTCCGCGCCGATGCCCTCGGGCACCCATCTCTGGGCGAGCATGTTTGCGCGCTCGTTGAAATCGGTTGTGTAGCGATGGTTGGGCGCGGCGCCTTGGCCGTCGTTGTACATCCGGTAGACGGGCACTGTCCCGGCGGCGCACGAGCCATCGACATCCGGAACGGCGATGTTGAATGCTGCAATGCTTTCGAGGAGCCAGTCGGCGTTCGCCTGCACCTTTGTGCATTCGAACGCGAACGGCGTGTAGAAGTGCGAGCTCTTCGGCGCGAATGCGGTGCTGAAGAACCGGCAGACCGGTGATGTATCGTCACCGGACGTCGCGTACGCGTTGAATCGGAAACCCGTACGCTTCCAGCCGACAGTTGTTCCGTTGTCGAGCTTGGTGATCTCGTCGACGTCCGACGTCACGAAATAATGCCCGAAGCCCGCATGAAAGTATTCGATGACCGGAACCGTTGCCGGCGGCGGCGATGGCGGACCGATCCGATACTCGAATAAACCGGCACCTGTCGCGGCGCGCAGCAGTGAGCCCGTCCGATCGACCGCAAAATCGTAGACATCGAGGCTTGGCAGACCGGAATTCAACGCGATCCAGTTCGCTGCGGCATCGTTGCTCACAAAAACGCCAGCCTGAGTGGCCGCATAAATGCGTGCCGGTGAGCTTGGATCGATTGCCAGCGCCCAGACCCACGCGGCAGGAAATTGATCCTGCGCAGCGGCCCACGTCTCGCCGCTGTCGTTGCTCTTGAATACACCGCCCCGGCTCGGATCGCCGTAGTTGTTGTAGGCGGCGTAGAGGGTAGAGGGCGTCGCGGAGTCGATCGCGAGGGCCCTTATTTCCGTCCCCGAAGGAAGCGCAATCGGGACCTGCCTCCAATGCGCGGCGCCGTCGGTCGATTTGAAGAGCTTCGCGTCCGTATCCGGTCTGCCGGTCGGTGGTGTGGCGACGTACACAACGTCGGCGTTCGTCGGGTCGACCGCGAGATCCGAGACGTAAATCCCGACGGCAGTCAAGCCGTTGTTGACACGCGCCCACGTCAACCCGCCATCCTTGCTTTTCAAAACACCGCTGAAGTTCACTCCGGCATAAAGGGTTGACGGGCTTGAAGGAGCGATCGTCAATAGCCGCACACCGAAGGAAGGCAAGCCGTTCGCGAGAGGCGCCCAGTGGGCGCCTGCGTCGTTGCTCTTGTAAATGGAATGAAAAGTGATTGCGTACAGCGTCGACGGGGATGTGGGATCGATCACAAAGCGCAATACCTCTTCACCCGCGAGGCCCAGACCTGAGTCGGCCCAGTGGACGCCCCCGTCGGTGGTCTTCGCAACGGCGCCGCCCGCGTTCGCATAAATCGTCGATGCCATCACGGGATCGACCGCGACGGGCCCCACGCCAACATTCCTTACACCGAGCGTCAAGTGCGTCCAGGTCTCGGCGCGGTCTGAACTGCGGAAGATGCCGTTGCTGACGCCGACGTAGAGCGTTGCCGGAGCCGACGCTGCCATCGCAATGGCGTTGACGTTGCTCGCCTGCAGTCCGTCGCTCGCGGACATCCAGTGATCGCCGGCGTCGGTGGATTTGAAGACCAGTCCGTTATAAGTGCCGACGTAAACCGTTGCGGTGGACGTCGGATCGATGGCCAGCAATCGCACCGGGCTTGCAATGGCGTTAACAGTGGACCAACTTGCACCGCCGTCAAGGCTCTTCGCCAGACCAGCGCCGATGGCCATGTACAAACGGGAAGGCGAGCTTGAATCGATGACAAGCGAGGAGGCCGACGGCGCTCCGCCGTCTTCATAGGGAAGGCTCCTGTAGATCCTTGCCCAGGTTGTCCCGCCATCGGTGCTTTTGAAGACGCCGTAGTTGAAGTCGCCGATGGTGTCGTCGACGCCGACGTACACGGTGGCGGGCGAAGTGGGATCGATTGTGATGACGCGCGGCGCGAGTCCCGATAGACCGGCATTGCTCGAGATCCAGCTCGATGCTCCATTCGTTGATTTGAAGACACCGCCGGACGTGCCCGCGTAGAGCGTGGCCGGCGTAACGGGATCGACCGCGATGACGGTGACTTGCATCGCATCGCCTAACCCATTATTGACGGGCGCCCAATTCCGGCCGCTATCCGCGCTCTTGAAGGCGCCCACATCGGTGCCGACGTAGAGCGTGGAAGGGTTCACGGGATCGATGGCCAGCGCTAGCACATTGGCCGTCGGCAGGCCTGAATTTGCGGTCGCCCAGGTCGCACCACTATCCGTTGTCTTGAGAACACCCGAGCGCGACGTTCCGGCGAATGCCGTCGAGGGCGTGAGTGGATCGATCAACAGCGCCACAACTTCGGCACCGTCAGGTCCAATCGCCGTCCAGCGGTTCATGCCCGCGAGCGCAGTCGTGTCGGTTAGCGCAATGGCGAGACATACGACACCGACTGCAACGATAAGACGAGTGTTGTTACACATGGCGGCCCCCTCTTGACCAGACGGTTCATTTGTTCGCACGCTTTGCAGCGGTGCTATCTATCCACACAAGCGACCGCGCGACGGGGTCGTAGCGAACCGACACGTCCTTGCGAATGCGGATGATGTCGATGCTGCCGATTTGTTCATCGCTGATTTCGGACAAGTCAAACGCCGCGGGAAATTCGAGGATTCGCGAGGGATGCAGAGCGGTGCGCGCAAACACGACGCCGCGTTCGAAACCGGTGCCGGGTTGGCTTTCGATGCGCAACGCTTGCGACCCCATGTTCGCGGGATCGACCGGTGGACTCGCGTACTCGGTATCCGGGCGATTCTTGAAAGTGCTCCACAGTGAGATTTTTCGCCACGGGTTGTCGGGCTCCCGATTGATCGTGGTCGCTTCGAGACCGGTGAGCATTGAGAAGCTGCCTTGTTCCGCCCATGCTTCGGTCGCCAAGCCAAAAACGACCTGATGTACGCCGCTGCGGTTGACGGCGTTGAATTGCGCGCCCACGGTCAGCACCGTCCAGTCGCGTGCGCCGTTCGCGCTCGTCCGCTCGACGAACCCGGCGAACAGATAAGCGGCATCTCGGCCGGTCGCATTCCAACCGTTGATGATGGGGCCGGTTAACATCATTGGGTTATGGCCAAGATCGGCACCAAAATCAGCAGACGTCGCGCGATCGGCGCTCAGTAGCAATATCAGCGTCGTCGCCAGCATCGCATTCGTTCTCAAAGTGCGTCCGCGATTGGAATCACGCATGGTTCGCTCCCTCGGTCATGTCGTGGTTTCATTGATAGATCCCGATCGTGATCCAGCCGTGACGCGTGGGATCACGTCCGATTCTGGTTGTCCTTTGATCTGTTTCGATGGCAATTGGAACAAACGTTAGGCGCCGACTGATCGCGTGTGAATCGAATTTCGACCAATCGAGAAAACAGCACCGCGAGTGCGAGTGGATGAGGACGAGTACGAAAGCGTGTTGATCGAATGCGCACGCTACGCGAGATAAAAAAATCGGCGGGTGGTGAGACCGCCGATTTTTGTGGAGAAGGCTTTTCAGTCTTTACTGCGAGCCGTCGCTCTGCGCCCACGTGATGAAGACTTGCGCAACGGACTTGCCGAGTTGCACACCGGCGGCGTTGTCCATCGGATAGTGAATTCCGGCCCAAATTCTCGAATCGCCCGCTTCCTTACCGACGGCGCGTATGAAATCTGCGTGCGCAGGGAACAGGTAAGCCAACATTTCCGATTTGGCGGCCGAGAACGTCGAGTGGTTGGATGGGTAGCTCGGAAAGTTGGGAACGGGAATCAGGGGCACGATCGCCGGATCGAGCTGATGCGGCCGGATGTACCAGTACGTGAACTTGCCGTCCTGGCTTGCGATGAAAGCATCGAACTGCACGGCGCCAATCAAAGCATAGACGCGAGCGGCGCGCGGCGGATTCTGATCGAGCCCGTCCTCGAACATCCACTTGTCGGCGTGTCGATAGGGCCAGACGTTCAGGCCCTCCGGACTTTGCCAGTAGAACGCTTTGTAATTTGTCGCGAATATCGCGGGTGCTCCAGGAACAGCTCGCGGAAAGTTGTGAACCAGCGCTGTCTCGGCCACCACTTGTGGCGAGTCGCATGCCGGCGGAGGCGTAGGCCTGAACTGACTCGGCGAGGCGAGCAACAACGGCTTGAAGTTCGCCCCGGTGACATTTCCGGGATTGGTACCGATCCACTTGCACGGCCCGGTTGGCACGGTGCCAGTCCACACCGCATCCGAACCGTCTGCCTTCGCCTTGGCAATGACTTGCTCGGCTACCTTTCGTCCGAGCTCGAGTCCGGCGTAGTAGTCGCTCGGGTATTGCAGGCCCGCTAACACGCGCGACCAGCCCGCTTGCTCGGCCATGCTCTGGAACGACTGGGCTTCGCCCGGTAGAAAATAGGCGAGAACACTTGCCGCAGCTTGCGCCGCCGCGGCGTGCTCGGACGGATACGAGGGGCTGTTCGGGACCGGCAAGGCCGTCGGCAGCCTGTGATCGCGCTCACTCGGGCGCTGCCGGTTGTACGCATACTTCGATTCCCACGTCGCGATCGTCGCGTCATGCATTGCGAGCGCCACGTACGTGTACACCCCCGTTCTTCCGTTGGTTGCCGTCGGTGTGCCCGCGAGCGTTCGTGCGTTAAGCAAATCGATCCAGCGATAGGCAGGGGCGCCGGCGTTCCAGAACGTAATCTGTTGCTGCGTTTGCGCGTCGTTATGACTGATCAAGTCCGCGAGCGCTCGCAGTTCGGCTTGCGTCTCCGCGGGTCCCGGCGGCGGTGGAACACGATAATCGCGACCCGACGAAATGACCCACGTTCGCCAGTTGCCTGCGTTTGGCTCGATCGAACCGTCCGCTTGCACATGCAGCGGCAGCGCGACGGCGGCAAATGTCAACACCACCAACAGTTTATGCGCAGTCATTTGAGTCTCCTCGTCTAACGAGATAGTCATCCGAACTTGCTGTGGCCTGGTGCATCGGCGTCATCACGCTCTCGCGAGTCATGATCGACAATGCGGTTCCGATTTGATCGCGCATTGCGCAGCGCGTGAATCGGAAACCGACGAATCCGGCCACAGCCTTGACGAACGCGATAGGAAGGAGACCGCTATGAACTACGATCGCACCACGACCAGCGTGCGGGGACTTCCTAGAACCTCATCGTCGATATTCCGCTCCAGAACTGAGAGCAAGCTCCCTTCTATCGGGTGAACGGCGGAGGATCTACTCTCGCGAAGGCAGCCAAGCCCGATCGGGCGGCAACCCTTGCGCCAGCGCTTTCGTGGCGACTTTGCGTCCGATCTCGAGACCCGCCTCGGTGTCGATCGGGTAGTGAATGCCCCCGTAAATGCGCGACATAGCCACTTCCTGCGCCAATGCCAAATAGCGCCCGCCCTGGTCCGGGAATTTCGCATCGAGTATGCGGGCCGCTGCGGACGAAGAGCAGGAATGGTTCGATGGATAGGAAGGATGATTCGGCAGCCCAATCGCAAGCCGGATTTCTGGATCGACCTGTGTGGGGCGTGGCACCCAATACACGAACTTGCTGTCGGCGCAAGTGCTGAACGCGTCGAGCCACGCCATATGCATCAGCGCAAGGACTTCCACGGTCTCCTCCTGCGAAAGGTGATGCGCTTCTGCCGCTTCGAGCGCCGTCTGATTCCACCACCCCGGAAAGTTCGGCGATACCACCAGCTCCCAATACTGCGCAATTCGCAATTGTTCGGCGGTTCGGTTGTCCGATACCCTTCTTACTTCAGCAACCGTCTTGCGAAACGCTTCCGAGTCGAGTGCGGGTGGAGGCGGGGCCCTGAACTCGCTGCCGCTTGTGGTGAAAAAGGGTCGCAACTCGCCGGTTCGTGCAAAGAGTGGCGGCTGCGGCGGCTGCGCTTGGCTCTTCCAGGTGCCCGGTGTGCTAGGAACCGAACCGGCCCACACAAGATCGGAACGGTCGGTCTTGGCGGCTGCAATCACGTCGTCCGCGGCGCGCTTGCCGATTTCGACTCCAGCGGCGAAATCGTCGCGCGGTCTATTCGCGCCGAGGGCACCAATTTCACGGGCAAGCTGTGCATTGATGGCCTGGGTTGCATCGGGAAAAAAGAACGTCAATACGGCGGCGGATGCTCCCGCCACCGCACCGTCGACGTTGCTCTTGCGTTGTCGTGCGAGGACGGCGGCGTTGCGCTGCGCCAGCGTAAGGTAGGGAAATATGCGCGCTACCTGGGGCGACGAGTTGCGGGTGACCAACTCGCGCGCGTAGTCGTTCCAGTGCATCGTCGCGGTAGCTCTCAAGCTGCTCGGTGCAACAGCGGCAGAAGCCGGCCCGGCAGGCATCTGCGTGCAACCGAGTGCGGCGATCAACGCGGCTGCGGCCGCTGCCGTAACGGCCAGCCGAAATGAACGAGCCTTCATTGCTGCCTCCCTTTGTGAAGCCCGATGCCCCCTTACCAACACCGCGACTCCACAGGCTATGAAGACCCGCGTCAAAAGTGAAGTCGACGTCGACCGACAGCGCAAATGTCAGGATGAGCGCGAATAGCCGCCGATCGTTGCGCTTGCGACCGTCACCGGAGAACGGTCATGGACTGACCTTCACCTGGTGAGTTGCCCGGTACTCAGTCCGTGCTTGGCTTCCAATTCGCGTCTTTCAGCTCGACCATGATGACCTTGGTCGCCGACTTGTCCACGTTTTCGACCTCGTGCCATTCGGCCTCGAACCAGGCCACCTGACCCGACTTCGCCGTCCCCGTCGTGACCTTGCCGTCCTCATGCGTCATTTTTCCCGTGAATTGAGTGAGGAAGACGTCCAGATGCGCGGGATGATAGTGACGTCCCCGGCCGCATGGCCCGAGCCCGGGACGGTTGCTGTACTCGAGTACACGGACTTTGTCGTTTTCGAACATCACGCGGTAGCTCTTCGGCGATACGGCAACCGGGTCCTGCGCGAACGCGACGGCCGGCACGCCGAACGCCGCAAGCAGGGCGAGAACATCGCGGCGCGTCATACCGCCATCACCAGCAGCGTCCTGCGGCGTCGATTCCGGAACAATTTCGTGTTGCGTCGATCTGCGATCGCTTGTCATTTCAGTCTCCCTTGTTGAGACTACATCCTGCGAAACAGGTGGACATATGCATCGGCCACCGGCAATGACTCCTTGCGGTCTTTGAGCTTCACCGACACGCGCCCGCGCACGTTGCGTTCCACATTGGCGATGGCGTTGACGTTGACGACGGTGGAGCGATGAATCTGCCAGAAGACCTGAGGGTCGAGCTCCTCCGAAAGCTCCTTGATGGTCTTGTAGATCAGCGACTCCGTGTGCGGCGTGACGACGAGCGTGTACTTGTTGTCGGCCTGGAAATAGCAAACCTCGTCGACAGTAATCAACTTCACGATTTTGCCAACGGATGCGTTGATCCAACGGAGGTAGTTGCCCTGGTTCGCGACGCCGGACAGGTGCGCAAGCAGCTCGCTCAAGTCGGCGGGCGGCGAAACAAGCCGTTCCTTGAGCCGACCGATCGTGGTCGCAAGACGCGCAGCCGTGAACGGCTTGAGCACATAGTCGACCGCGCCTTGCTCGAAGGCTGCCACTGCGTACTCGTCATAGGCGGTGATGAAGGCGACGTGGCAGCGATTACTTGCGTAACGCGCCACTTCCAGTCCGCTCAACCCCGGCATCTGGATATCCAGAAACAGGATGTTCGGTCGATATCGATCGAGCGCCTGCACGGCATCCATGCCATCGCCAACCATGGCGGCAAGCTCAAGCTCCGGCCACAGCTTCGCCAGACGCTCAGCGAGTTGCTCGCGCAACCGCGGCTCGTCCTCAGCGATCAGCGCACGCGGCTGGAACATAAGGTACCCGAACCAATACGCTGACCATGCCCGCTGTGGGCCCGGTGATTTGTGCTTCCATCCGAACAAGGGGAGCGAACATAGCCATCAGCGTCCGGCGAATCTCCGCTAAACGCTCGCTTTGCGGGAGCACTCGAGTGGTCTGCGCGACAATGCAAAGGCGGGCGCCATCGGTGTCACGGGATGCGGAGATGTGGAGGCGGGCCGGCTCGCCGGTCGCCAAGGTCGAGCGTGCCACCGCCTCGCAAAGGGGCTGTACGACCATTGGCGGAAAACGCGCGTTTCCCACTGCGGGTTCGACGTGCGAATCCAGTTCGACCGGTTGGCCCGCGTGTGTGCGCAGAATGCGGGCATAGGCGAGCGCAAGCGCAACTTCCCGTTCCAGCGTCGATTCTGCCTGCCGAAGGTGTGGCAACGCCAAGCGCAAGTAATCGATCAACGAGTTGAGAAGCTGCTCGGCCGCGGCGGGCCGCGATCGGTAAAGACGGCGCGCTTCGTCCAGCGTATCGAACAGGACTTGCGGATCGAGGCGTGCCTGCAGAATTCCAAGGCGCAATTCGAGCAACCACCGTTCTGCGCTCTGCCGCACGAGCTCACTTTCGCGCAACACCGCCGCTGTTCGCGTGGCGCGATCGGCGCTTTCGTAATACCAGGCTGCAAGCAAGAGGTAGGTCGTGGTGGTCCACATCCCATCTCTGACGTAACCGGCCGGCGAGACGAGGCCGAGCTGGACGACATGGGCCGAGTCGGCAGACCGAAGGGTCCACAGAGCGACCCAAATCAAGAGGCTTGAAATGAGCACCATCGTGCGCGCGCGTCCCGGTGCCAATTGTGTCTGCAACACAGCGATGATGGCGAAGCCGACGATCCAATACATCACGTTCTGCGCAAACAGCCAAAGGAAAACGTCGACCAGAAGGCGAGGCCGGTTGCTCAAGCTGGAAGCCAGCTCGAACCAATACTGCGCAACGATCAACAATGTGATGAGTACCGCATGTAACGTCCGCACTTTCAGCAAGGGAAGCAGTTCGTGCGCCGTCGCGATGGCGTCCAACCCGCGAATGCGGCCGAACGTTTGCATGACGGGAATTGATGCGCCGGCCATTGGGGTGGGCTATTGGAGGGGTACCGCGATCGCGGCGACTACGCCCGAGGGCTCGTTCGCGCAAAGGGACAATTCGGCCCGATCGCCGAAAACTGCGCTGAGGCGAGCCCGTATGTTCGCCAAACCGACGCCCTTCCCGGACGTGCCATGAAAGCCGACGCCGGTGTCGACAACTTCCAGTATCAGATGCTTGCCGTTGCGGTGCGCTCGCACGACGACGGTGCCGCCACCCGGTGACTTGTGTATCCCATGCTTGACGGCGTTTTCCACCAGCGTGATCACCATCATCGGCGGGAACGCCTGATGGCTTAACTCCGTCGGGACGTCGACCGTGAAATGCAGGCGGTCGCCCATTCTCGCCTTCAACACCCCGAGATACGCCCGGCAGAGCTCTGCCTCGCGGCCGAGGGTTGTGCGCGTCTCGCGCATTTGCGGCAACGCGGCTCGCAAATAAATCTTGAGGTCTTCGATCAAGTGCTCGCCCAATTCGGGTTGCGTCTCGTACAGGCGCTGCACGTTCGCGAGGGAGTTGAAAAGGAAGTGTGGTTCAATCTGCGCTTCCATCAACTGCAGCCGAGCTTCGAGTGTTTGCTTCGCCAATGCCTGCTGCGCGACCTTGGTCTCATGCATTGCCTTCGTTGCGGCATCCGAGCGGCGGCGGAGCATGTAAATCAGCGCCACCGCGGCACCTAGTACGGTCATGCGTAGCGTGTCCCCGACGTACTGCATGGAAAAAATTGAAAAGCCCGGCGAATAGAGAAGCCAGACCGCGACGGCATAGCCCAGAGCCGCACTTGCGGGCAATACAATGCCGACCACGATCGCGCGACGCGGGCCGTCGCCTTCCGTAATGCTCTCGGCAAACGCAAAGCCGCCCAGCATGGCGAAGCCAGCAAGCACGAGTTCGGCAAGGTAGTAACCCCAACCCTCGATGACGCGCTCGAGCGACCAATACTCAAACAGGTCGGGTTGGGCCAGTACCTGCGTGGAGAGAATGAGGCACAGGATCGATACCGCGCCTACGCGGCGCCAAGTGAATGCCTGGCACGCGCGAAGCAACGCAGAGGGCAACCACGCGATCCACACCACGGAGTGGCTGCGAGCTCTGTGTTGCGTCGCGTTCAACGGAGCCGCTCCTCCTCCGGTGGGGTGGGGCAGTATGCGCGTCAAATAACTTCGGCTCAACTCGCCTTCCGACGAGCAAAGCAGAATCGGTTGGGAATGCCTTCCCTGGCCGATGACTACGGAAGGGATGTAGGCCACGCGAGTCGCATAGTGGGGACGGCGCGTTTCGTGCCGTCGCATGCCACTCAAGATAAGAAAAGGCCGATCGGAGGAAAACGCCAAACCGACCAATCGCCCAATAGTCGGGACGAATACGATATGCGTCCGACGAGTACAAAGGCGTTTATTGACGAGCCACAAATAGAGCAAGAATCCGAAAACGGTTGATCGCTTTGTCGCTGCATCGGCGTGCCATTAGAATGGCGATCGCGATGGACGGCTTGCGCACAACATGGTGGCTTCTGGCGTTTCTGGTTCTGCTGCTTTCGGGACCGCTCTTAACGCTCGCCTTCGGAAGCGTGTCCATGAGAGGCGACTGGCGCACCGCCACGCATCGCGCCACGGGTCTTGCGCCGGATCCCTCGAGTTATCGTGATGCGGTCGTGCAGGTCTACGCGAGCCGAACGTTCGGATGGCGCGGTGCGTTTGCGGTCCATACGTGGCTCGCCGCAAAGCCCGCGGGCGCGGATCGCTACACTCGGTACGAAGTGATCGGTTGGTACGCTCTTCGCGGAGGTTCGGCGCTTTCCGTTTCCGATCACGGGGCTCCGGATGCGGAATGGTATGGGGCACCGCCGCGGCTTATTCGCGACGTGCGTGGCGCCGATGCGCAAGCGATCATCGACAAGTTGCCGCGCGCTGCGGCTTCGTACCCCTATGCAACCAGCTACACGATGTGGCCCGGCCCGAATAGCAACACGTTTGTCGCGCACCTGGGGCGCGAGATACCGGAGTTGCACTTGACGCTGCCGACGACGGCGATCGGCAAGGATTATCTGCCCGCCGGTCAATTCTTCGCTCGCATGCCGAGCGGGACCGGATATCAATTGTCGCTATCCGGGATTCTCAGCGTAGCCGCGGCGCGCGACGAAGGCGTGGAGTTGAACGTGCTCGGACTTGTGATCGGCTTCGATTTACGCCGGCCTGCGATCAAGCTGCCGGGAATCGGAAGCGTGCCGGCGGATGGTTGATCGACGGCCGCAAGCTTGCTCAGCTCGGCGATCTACCTAACGGCGCAAGCTTCGCACTGCACGAAAGATCGCCATCGCAATCGATGCGTAACGCAGCACACGCGTGAATCGCGTCCGACCGATCAACGGCGCGGCAATGCCAACGATAAATGCCGCCACCTTACTCGTGCCGGTGAAAAGAGGCGCTTCGACTGCAGGCAGAATGCTGCTGCGCATGTCGTGCCACGCGAGCGCAAGCTGAACACGCGAAAGATCGGCTTGCGCAGTCAGCAGCTCTTTGCGTGCCGCAAGCTCTTGCGACTTGGCGCTCATTCGCCGGACCCTCGCTCGTCGCGATTCATGATCCAGCTGCGATCCTTGCCGAGCTCCGCGAGCGTTGCCGAGAATGGCTTTGGCGATTGGCGTTCAAGCGCGCTGTTGCGCCACAGCAATAAGCCGCCCGCGAGCGCAAAGACCAGCGTAACGCCGGCGATCGCTTCGAGCCGACGCGTATCCCAAAAATAGACGACAACCCACGTTGCGACGCCGAGCAACGCGAACGACAGCATGAAAACCGCGCCGGCGATCATCATTGACGCGCGTTTCAGGCGCTGACGCTCTTCCGCGAACTCGACGGACGCAAGCTCAGCCCGCGTATGCGCGAGCGCAAGCGCGGAATTGAAGAAACGCGCCGCCGCGCTCCGGAAATCCGGCGGCGTCGCGTCGCGTGTCTCGATCATCAGCGGCGGTTCATCAACAAGCCGACGACAAATCCAACGGCTGCTGCGACACCAATGGCCTGCCACGGATTGTCGTGCACGTAATCATCGGTAACGCGCGCGGCAGCCTTGGCGCTGTCGACCGCTTCACCTTGCAGCTCCTGCAGACGCAACTTTGCCGCGAGAAGCTTCGCCTCGACCTGCGTGCGCAGATCCTTGGCGCGCTCGCCCGTTTCGTTGGCCGCGCGCTTCATCAGCTCCTCGGCCTCCGTCAGCATTTCGGCAAAATCGTCGACGAGTTTTTCACGTGTTGTGCGCATGATCTGCTCCAGCGGAAGGGAGACGCGGAACGGAATGCGAGCGGGACACCCGCCGCAGATTTCCTGAAGCCGCGATCCATTATAGCCGCGCCAGCAGAAGACGGCCGTGCAACGGCGGACCGCTTCACTGGTACCACGTCAGATTCTTTTCGATCCGTTCGCGCTCGGATGGCGGGAATCTTTTTTCGGCAACGAGCTGCTCCGCCGCGCGCCGGCCCTCGTCACGCGCGCCGGCGTGCCAAGCGGCGATCGAAAGCTCGTCGAGCGCCCGCCATGCGTAGACGGCCTCTTCAACGAACAACAGATCAGTAGGGCGGGGCGTTGCGACAGCAGTGCGGGCAAACAACAGGGCAAGGGGCCATTCCAGCCGCGCGCGGTACCAGCGGGCGAGCTGCACGAGGGGCTCCGCCCGCGAAGGCCGCGCATTCCACGCCTCGAGGTACGCACGTTCGATTTCGGCGACGGGAAGTCCCAAGCGCTCGACCAATAGCGCCGCTTGATAGCGCGCTTGCCATGCTTCTTCATCCCATCCGCCCATCGTTGCGCGTTTGCGAAACGCCGCGAGCGCCGGCGCTAGCTCGCCCGCATCCTTCAAACTTTGCCCAAGATAAAACGCGTAGCGCGTATTGCCGGGCTCCCTGGCAAGCGCCGCTTCGAGGATGGCGGCGTCCTTCTTATAGGTTTGGGGATCGTGGCTCCGCGCGCCTTCGTGATGGACATCGACCCACGGGCCCACCAACGGCACGATCCTATGCGGGACATCGGCCGTCACATATTCGTGCAGCACGCCTTCGTAGCGCCAGGCGATGCGATCGGCGAGGAGGACCGCGATGCCGTAATCGACGCCGGCGTATCGGTGCGCAATGAAGTAAGCGTCGGCGTCGAGATCGGTGAACCGGAAACCGGGAGGTGTACGAAGAACATGGTCGGCATCCATGACGAGTATGTAGTCAGCCTTGCCCCGGGCGAGCGCGACCGCTTCGCTGCGATTGGCGCCGAAATCGCGCCACGGGCATTCGTACAGCTCACCCGGAATGTCGCGCAGGTGCGATCGAATGATTTCTTGCGTGCCATCCGTTGAGCCCGTATCGACGATGGTCCAGTGCCGAATATGCGGGACGACAGAGTCGAGGCAGCGGCGAATCACATGCGCCTCGTTCTTGACGATCATGTTGAGGCAGAGCGCAGAAGGCATCGTTCAGGTGAGCGTTGCAGTGCGGCATGCGCCGCGCAGTTTAGCGGAATTGCCGGTGAAGTGACCCGGTGCGCCGTTTATGCCGCGGAACGGCCAGCTCGTCCGCTACGCGTCGCCGGCTTAATGTTCGCTCGCACGAGCCCTAATGTGGCGCGACAACTTGTAGAGCGCTGATCCGCCCTCTGCGGACTGTGCTGGACAGTCGCATGTTCAGCATGTCGCCTACAACGAGAAACGCCAATCCCGTGTTCTTGGCGCAGTTATTGCAGACCGCTCCCGGTTGTAACGCCGACCCGCCCCTTGGAATTGGCGAAGGACTTGCGTTCCGTTGCAAACAGGTTTCCCCGGCCGCGTCGGTGTGTCTGCTTGGCAGACGTCCAATCTGCATCACCCGGGGGTAGGGAGTCTTCAAACAATGAAGGAGCACGCACTCATGAGGCAGAAATTGATTGTTCAGGCCGTCTGCTTGGCATTGGCCATGCCGGCAGGCATCGCCGTCGCTGGTCCGCTCGTCAAGCACAAGCCGGATACGTTGTTGGCGGTCGATATGAATCGCGGCGCGATCATCGACGGGGTGATCGTGAACTGGAAGTCGCAACTGACTTCGACACAGGAAAAAGTTCTGCGTGAGACGCTTTCGGCGTTGCGCGCTGATCGATTGATGGCGGCGTCGTTGGCGCCTTCTTTCGACGGACTGGTTGCGGTTTTGAAGAGTGGCGACCAAGCGTCGGTCTCGGAAAAGGTTAACGAGAAGGCCGCTGGCGGCCCAGACCTGGTTTACGTTCCCATAACGCCGTGTCGGATCGCCGACACGCGCAATGTCGGCGGGCCGATTTCGGCAGGCAACCAACTCAATTTCTTCTATTACAGCGACACCGCCGGATTTTCCTGGTCGGCGCAAGGCGGAGATCCTGGCCCTTCACCGACGGCGTGCCCGGCGACTGTGCTGACTTCCGGAGGCGGAACGCTTGGCGCAACCGCGCCGTCGGCGGCGGTCGCAACGGTCACGGCGGTCAACACCACGGCAGCGGGCAACTTCGTCGTCTGGGGCGGCGGTCCGCCGACATCCATTCCGAACACCAGTGCCCTCAACTGGGATAGCGCCGGTCAGATCATCGCGAACACCACCGTCATCCCTTGGGGTGGGCGTACTGGCGGGAACGAAGACTTCACCGTGCGTTACAACGGTCCGGTTGGCCAGGCCGATGCAGTCATCGACGTTGTCGGCTACTTTGTTCCGGCGACATCGTCAGGCGCGACGGGCCCAACCGGTCCGACCGGTGCAACAGGTGCGACGGGTGCAACCGGAGCAACCGGCGCCACTGGCGCGGCGGGGCCAACGGGTGCGACCGGCGCTCAAGGTGTTCCGGGCCCGGCAGGGGCGACGGGTGCCACCGGCCCTGCAGGTCCGACGGGTGCCACGGGTGCCACGGGCGCGACAGGGGCAACGGGCGCTGCCGGTTCAGGCGCTGTGAACCTGGGTGCCGTCACAACGATCGTGGCGAACTACACGCCGACGACCAGCGACTACGCGATCCTTTGCAACAACCCCGGCGGTGGCGCGAAAGTGATCACGCTCCCCGCGGCAGCCGGCAATACGGGCCAAATCTACGTGATCAAGCGCATCAGCAACGGCAGCGGAGCCGCATTTAACTGCAACGTGTCCGGTTTGAACACGCAAGAAGGGCCCACGATTACGCTCAGTCAGCCGAGCTCCGGCGCCGTAAACGGGATCACCGTGATGTCGGACGGCACAAACTGGTGGGTCATCAGCAACAGCAACTGATCTCGCGCTTGAATTTGCGCTAATCGCTTCATCGCCGCCGCCATTCCGCTCGAGATCATCCTCGCGCGGAATGGCGGCGGGTTCTTTTTGACGTCACTATCGATTGCCCTTCTTGGCCCGGACCATTGACCTTTTCCGCTGCGGCCCCACAATGTCGGCGGCCGGCGCCAACGTGAGCGCGCCTAGTTCATGAAGGGAAATCGATGGCAGACCTTCCTGGCGAACCGTCGCCTCCAGTACCGGCGTCGACGTCCAACGTACCGGTCAGCACGACGCTCGTCGTCTATATCCTGTTTGGACTTGCGGCGGTCGTGGCGCTGGTCGGACACGGCATGGCGGTCGGCGCGCCGTTGCTCACCCTTATCGGAATCGTCGCGGTGATCATCGCGTACGTGAAGCGAGACGACGCCCGCGGAACGTGGACCGAATCGCACTTGACCTGGCTGATTCGGACATTCTGGTGGTCGTTGCTATGGAACGTCGTCGGTTGGCTCGTGCTGGTTACGCTGGGGATCATCCTGATCGGATTCCCGATTGCGATCGCGATCTGGGTGATCACGACGATCTGGGTGATCTACCGGCTGATACGCGGCTATCTTTACTTCAAGGACAGCAAGCCGATTCCCGCGTGATTTCGCTTTAGCCGCGCTCGAAACGCTGGACGACCCTGTGGAAATAGCCGGAAGCACGCGGCAACGCTGTGCCCTGCGCTTCCAGGCACGCCTCGATCAACGCGAGCTTCGTCAGCGCGCGGCGACGTGCTGCGTCCTCGGTCGCTGCCGAAATCAATTTTCGTAGTGTTGCGGCTTCCTTACGCGCTTCGATCTCCTGCGGGAGGCATCCGGCGTTCTTGAGAATGCGGTAGGCGATCCGCAGCTCCTCGGGAATCAGCCTGTCGTCGTCAAGCGCGAGCGGCTGACCAGCGCCCGGAAGATCATCGAAAGCGCCGGCGCGCATCGCGTCGCGAATTTTCTCTTCGGCAATGAGGTCGAGCGCGAGCATTCTCGTCTTGGATTCGATCAATGTTGAAGCGCCGGGTTCCAGGCGGCGCCATTCTGATAAACCCATTGCACGAGCTTGTCGAGCGCGCCGGCGCCGCCCGCCGCGTTCTTATGATTGATGATCGCGACGACGACGAAACGGCGGCCATCGCCGTCGATCACGTAGCCGGCGAGCGCGCGTACGCCTTCCAGCGAGCCCGTCTTGAGCAGCGCCTGGCCCGCCACGGTGCCGTTCTGGAATCGCCGCTCGACGGTGCCATCGGTTGCGGCGACCGCGAGCGACGACGCAAATTCGTCGCGAATGGGACTCGCATCGGCAGCGAGCAAGAGACGCGCAAGGCCGCCGGCGGTGATTCGCTCGTGGCGCGAAAGGCCCGATCCGTTTTCGAGCGTCAATCCCGGTATCGTGAGCTTGCGCGATTTGAGCCAGCTCTTCACTGCGTCCGCGGCCTTCGCCGGCGTAGCGGGCGGCGGATACGTGGCGGCGGCGAGCGTCAGGAAAATTTGCCGCGCCATGACGTTGTTCGATAGTTTGTTGACGTCGCGAACGATGTCATACAGCGGCGGCGATTCGAGCGTGGCGAATGGCTGTGCATCGCGTGGTGCGCGTCGCTCCTTGAGGCCTCCGGAAAACCTACCACCCGCCTCGCGAAATGCCGCCGTAAAGACGGCGTGGACATAGTGTGGGTGATCGAGCAACGCAATCCACCAATCGCGCTCGCCGCAACTCAGGGCATAGCGACCTGCGAATGCGACGCTTGCCCGGTCCGCCGCGGTGAAAAAATTCGCGCGCACTGCGTTTCGCCAATCGCCACAATCGCTGCTGTCGAGCGCCGGTGACGGTCCAAGCACGATGCCATCCAGGCGAGGCTCTGCGTTCACCGAAACGGTGCCGGCTACGACATCGGGTGCGAACATCAGCCGCACCGATTTGAAATTGACGAGCAACGCATCAGGGCCGACGTTGTACGGCTTGAGCGGCTCCCCGTCGAACGACGCGGGATCGTGCAGCGGCAGCGAGAAATAGCTGCGATCGAGCACGAGATCACCCTCGATGGCGTCGAGCCCGTTCATCCGAAGCGCGGCCATGAATGCTTGCCATTGCTCGATGGTGATTTTGGGATCGCCGTATCCCTTGAGGATCAGATCGCCTTTGAGCACACGGTTCAAGATCGGACCGCCGAGATACGCTTCGGTCTTCCAACGGTGGTCCCGACCGAGAATTTCGAGCGCCGCAAATGTGGTCACGAGCTTCATGACCGACGCCGGATTCATCGGTCGCTCGGCATCGTAGGCGAATATCGGCTTCGATTTCCCGATCTCCTGCACGATGATCGCGACCCGATTCAACGGCACTCCGTGATCGAGAAATGCGCGGCCGACCGCGCGTGGCAAGGCGTCGCGCGCCAGTGACGTCGATGCGATGAGCAACGTTGCAACGAGCAACGCGACGCGTACCGCAAGCATCGTCATGGCCGTCCGACGAATAGGTACCAACTCGATTCACCGCGATTGGTGCGCCCGTACGCGAAATAGAACGGGCCAACATAGGTGTCGGCAGCGAGGAAAACGCTTCCTGCCTTATAAGCATCGCCGAAGCTCACTTCATCTCGCGTGCGCCACACGTTGCCGAATTCCAGCGATCCACCGAGATACCACGTGCGCCCGACGAACCTGAGCGGTCCCATCTTGTGGTAATACACCGCGCGCACGAAGCCGAGATAATCTCCATTCAACTGATCGGTCCGCAATCCCGAAACGTTCAGGAAGCCGCCGAGGTTGAAATCCGTCGCCTGCGTTTCGTCGCGTCGATTGGTGGCGCCGAAGCGTCCACCGAGCTGTAGCGAGTCGTTGCTCGCGATCGGAAGCGCCTGCACGAACTGGAGTCTTTGGCGCGTGACGTCGGTGTCGCTGCCGATCGATTGCAGGCCGTGAAAGTATTCGGCTTCGAGGCGCAGGCCATGCCGCGGAAAGAAGGGATCGTCCAATTGATCGAACTGTCCGCGCAGGCTGATTCCCGCTTCATTCAGCTTGGCCACGGGAAACGTTCGCAATGCGACCTGCGGGTCGGCGCGGTAATGCGTGTACTGGGGCCCGAGCCGAACCTCACCCCAGGCACCCAGATTCACGCCGAAATCGACGCCGCCTTGCTCGATCAGAACGTCGTATTCGGCGACGCGAACATCGCCGTCGTAGATGAACGCGGGCTCGCGACGAATTTCTCCATAGACAGAGCTGAAGAACCTCTGCTTGAGTTCGAGAGGCTGGTACCACTCGGTCGAGTAACGGCGGATTTGCCCGAATTCGACTTCATTCGCCCATTGTCCGCCCAAGCTATTGAGCCATGTCTTCTTGTGACCGATCAGGAAATTGAAAAAGGTTTCACCCTGCATATCCGACGACATGTTGAGGCCGAAGCGCAGGAAGTTCGGACCCCACGATTTTTCGGTGACGTCGAATACGAGGTCACGTTGTCCCTGCTCATCAATCAGCCGATAGGTGACGCGCTCGAAATCGCCCATGCCGTAGAGACGCGACATGTCGGCATCGACGACTGCGCTGTTGAACGGCTTGCCTGCCTGCGATTCCAGTTGCGCCTTGAGCACCGCAGGATTGTCGCGCTCCGTGCCTTCGACGCGTACCTGCGCGATAATGGGTTCGGTCGCGCCGGGCATTGAACGGCGTTGCGCGAGGTATTCGCGATATGCCTCCGGCGACAACGCGTACGCAGCGAGAGCAGGAGCCGCACTGCGCGCCGCTTCTTCGCCGAGCTCGATGAATTTCGCGGCCGACGTGAAATCGGCATAGGTGAGACTGCCGAGGTCGGGCGAGATCAGGACGTCCTGTCCTTCCTTCAGCAGCGCGAGCGACGCGCGGACGTTCTGCTTGGTCAAGATGTTGATCGTCTGCGCGGTAAGGCCGACAAGCGAAGAGAGCTGCTCGCGCGACATCAATGGCGTCGCGATATTCACCGCGATGATGATATCGGCGCCCATCCTTCGCATGACGTCGACCGGGAGATTGTCGACCAGCCCGCCGTCGCCGAAGATTTGGCCGTCGACCTCCACCGGCGCGAAAACGCCGGGCACCGACATGCTCGCGCGAAGCGCAAGATAGAGCGGACCGCGGTCGAACACCACTTCGTTGCCGGTGACCATATCGGTCGCAATCGCGCGAAAAGGCGTGGGCAGCGCGTCGAAGGATGCGATGTCGTCCGCCGGACGCGTGATCTCGTGCAAGTAGAGCTCGAGATTGCCGCCTTCGATCGCGCCCTTGGAGAAACGCAATCGGCCATCGCGAAAGCCCAACTCGACCGGGATTGGATAGCGCTCGTCCTCGTCCTTGCGGCGTATGTCGAGGTCGCGACGCGGTGGGCTGTCGGAGAACATCTTCGTCCAGTCAATCTCAGCCAGGCGCCGCTCCATTTCGGTCGCGCTCATCCCCGTTGCGGAAAGGCCGCCGACGATGGCACCCATACTGGTCGCCGCGATGAAATCGATCGGGACGCGCAGCTCCTCGAGCACCTTGAGCACGCCGATGTGGGTAAGCCCGCGTGCGCCGCCGCCGGAAAGCACGAGGCCGATCTTCGGACGCGATGCGCCCGTACCGGCGCTCTGCGACTGTGCCGCCGTGGCCGACGCGCTGAAGACAAGCGATACACATAGAAGCGCGACGGCCACCGCTGGAACAAGCGAGCGCCTGGCGTTGTTCACCAAGTTATGCGCCAGAGTCCCATGACATAAGTGCAATGATTATATCCAGGCATGGCGATTGTCGGCTCGTTACGAACGGCGTTATCGCTGCGTTTGTTGTAATCGTGATGGTCATTGCCGCTGAGCCTTCCAGCGCCGAGCCAACGACGTATCGCATCGATGGGGACGCCACACGAGTCGAATACGTCGCGCATGCATTCGGCGTCATCCATCAGCGCGGCCGCTTCGCCGATATGCGGGGGACGATCGTGCTCGACCGGGAGATGGCGCGTGGCGACGTCGACTTCGACATCGACACTCGCTCGGTCGACAGCGGCTGGAATGTGCGTGACGCCTTCCTGCAGAGCGAGCAGATGCTCGACAGCGAGCATCATCCACTGATTCATTTTCATTCCGCGCGAGTGGTTTTTCGCAACGGTCAGCCCGCGAATATTGAAGGTGCGCTGACGCTTCGCGGCGTCACGCAGCACGTCACGTTGATCGTCACGCGTTTGGTGTGTGGTGACAGCGGCATCGATGAACCTTTGGCAGATTGTCACGCACAGGCGGCGGCGACGATTCGGCGCTCGGCGTTCGGCATGGACAGCTTCGCGCCGTTCCTCGGCGATGACGTTGACTTGCGATTTGTTGTCGTCGCGCGCCGCGTCGCGGGCCCGGTCACCAGTCGTTGACTACGATCGCTCCAAAGCGACTCGCGCTTGCATGCGCTTGACCGCAGCGACCAATTCGCGAGTGATGCCGGGCTCGCGCACCGAATGTCCCGCGTCGGGCACGAGTATGTATTCGGCCTCCGGCCACGCGCGCGCAAGCGCATCGGCGGTTACCGGCGGGCAGATAACATCGTAACGACCCTGCACGATCGTGCAGGGCAGGTGTCGGATCCGCGACACGTTGTCGATGAGCTCGTCATCGGCAAGAAACCCGTGATGAATGAAATAGTGCGATTCGATCCGCGCAATCGCGAGCGCGGCCATGTCGTCGTCGTGGCGCGTGATGCTGTCCGGACGCGGCAGCAGCGCCGAGCATGCGCTCTCGTAGCGATCCCATGCGCGTGCCGCCGGCAGATGAATCGCCGGATCGGGATGCGTCAGCCGCTCGTAATAGCTTTGCAGCAAATCCGGGCGCTCACGGGCAGGAAGAAAATCGGCGAACGCTTGCCAAGCCTCCGGAAAAATGTGACGCATGCCGCGCATGAACCAATCAATTTCATCGCGAGATGCAAGGAAGATGCCGCGTAATACCAAACCCGATACGCGCTCCGGATAGGCTTCTGCGTAAGCGAGCGCGAGCGTCGATCCCCATGAACCGCCGAAGAGGAGCCAGCGGTCGATGCCGAGATGCAGGCGAAGACGGTCGAGATCGGCGATCAAATGCGCGGTCGTGTTGTCGACGAGATCGGCGATCGGCGACGACCGTCCTGCGCCGCGCTGGTCGTAGAGCACGATTCGCCAAAACGCGGGATCGTAGAAACGCCGGTGATGCGGCAGGCTGCCACCGCCCGGACCGCCGTGAATGAAAACCAGCGGCACGCCATCATCCTTGCCGCAGATTTCCCAATGCATCAAATGGCGGCCGTCGAGAGGCAGCGTTCCCGTCGCCACCGGATCGCACGGCGGATAGAGCAGCGCGTCGGCGGATTGAGGGCGAGCGGCGTCAGTCAAGTTCTAAGCTCGATCCAAGAAAGCAGGTCCCTCGGCTCGCCTCGGGATGACATCTCTCTTGTCATCCTGAGCACCTCCCGCTGTCATCCTGAGCGGAGCGAAGGAACTGCTGTTGCATCAGCGTTTGCCTTTATACGCAACGACTTTTTGCTTCTGCTCGCCCAATCCCTGAATGCCGAGCGTGACGACGTCGCCCACTTGCAACCACTTGGGTTCCGGCTTCATTCCGAGCGCGACGCCGGGCGGCGTGCCGGTCGTGATGACATCGCCCGGCAACAGGGTCATGTATTTCGAGACATCGGCGACCAGCGCCGCGACGCCGAAGATCATCGTCCGCGTATTGCCCGTCTGCCGGCGTTCGCCGTTGACGTCGAGCCACATGTCGAGGTTCTGCGTGTCCTTCACCTCGTCGGCAGTCACGAGCCACGGTCCTATCGGGCCGAACGTGTCGCAGCCTTTACCCTTGCTCCATTGCGACGCGCTCTTCTTCAATTGGAAGTCGCGCTCCGACACGTCGTTGATGACGCAATAGCCCGCGACATACCGCATCGCGTCCTTCTCGTCGACGTAGCGCGCCGTGCGGCCGATCACGACGCCGAGCTCGACCTCCCAATCGAGTTGCGTCGAATCACGCGGTGCGATGATGTTGTCGTTCGCGCCGACGATGCACGAGGGCGCCTTGAAAAACACGACCGGATACTCGGGAATCGGCGCACCGGTTTCGCGGGCATGATCGATGTAATTCAGCCCGATCGCGACAAATTTGGACGGCATTGCAACGCATGGTCCGAGCCGCGGCTTGCCTTTCACCGCCGGCAGCCTTCTTGTGTCGAGTTTTCTGAGCGCAGTCAGTCCCGCAGGGGCTAACGTCGTGCCGTCGATGTCCTTCACTTTGCGCGACAGGTCGCGCAGCATTCCATCGGCATCGATCAATCCCGGCTTCTCGCGCCCGGGAGGGCCATAGCGTACAAGCTTCATTGTCGTTCTCCGGTATAGAACCTGTTCATATTGTCATCCCTCCATCGCACGAATAAATGTTTCCCGTGACAAACGCTGCTTCATCGGACGCCAGAAACACAATGATCGGCGCGATTTCTTCCGGTTTTGCGAGCCGCCCCATCGGTTGTCGCGCGATGAACATGCGCCGCGCTTCTTCGGGATCCGCGAAGGCGCCGATCCGCTCGTGCAGCGACGGCGTGTCGACGGTACCCGGCGCAATACCGTTGCAGCGAATCCCTTTTTGCACGTAATCGGCGGCGACTGCCTTGGTCAGACCGACGACTGCCGCCTTGCTCGCGCCGTAAGCAAAACGATTGGGCAGACCTTTGATCGAGCCGGCGATCGACGCCATGTTGATGATGCTGGCGCCGATGCGCGATTTTTCATAACGCTCGAGCATTTTCGGCAACGCGCACTTGATCGTCATGTACATCGCCCGGACGTTCAAGTTGAACGAGAAGTCCCAGTCCTTTGGCGCGCAATCGAGGATCGTGCCCTGATGAACGTAGCCCGCGCAATTGAAGAGGATGTCGAGCGGCGGCAGCTCGTCGAACGTGCGCGCGATCGCGGCGTCGTCGAGCACGTCGAGCTTGCGCGTTGTCACACCTGCGGTGCCTTTGAAGCTGTCGAGCAGCTCCGGTTTCACGTCGGTCGCAAAAACCGACGCGCCTTCGCTCGCCATCGCCATCGCGGTCGCGCGTCCGATTCCCTGTCCTGCAGCGGTAATCAATGCGGTCTTGCCCGCGAGTCGTCCGCTCATTTGCGTTTCTCCTCGTAGTGCACGGTCTTGCCCGGGTCGGCCCAATCGTGATTCGGAATCAACGGATACCAGCCCGGCCTGCCGGGGTCGCGATCGTAAGGGTAGCCGCCCAACTCATTGAACAGCGCGTGGTAGCGCGCGAGCTTCTCGCGATCGAGCGCGACCCCTAATCCGGGTGTGTCGGGAACGCGGATCGCGCCGTCGACGTAGCGGAGCGGTCCACCTTCGATCACGTCGTCGACGAGATGATGGTAATGCGCGTCGGCCGCGTAGCCTAGATTGGGAATCACGGCGCCGAGATGCAACATTGTTGCAAGCTGAATGCCGAGCTCGCCGGAGCTGTGCACGGCGACGCCAAGTCCCATCGTTTCACACACTCCGGCCGCTTTGATACAGGGGCGAATGCCGCCCCAGAACGTTGTGTCGAGCAGGACGACATCGACTGCGCGCATTTCGATATTTGCCGCGAGCTGCTCGAAATTGACGACGACGGTGTTCGTCGCGATCGGCAGCGAGACGAATTCCTTGAGCCGCGCGAGCTGCGGCATGCCCCACACCGGATCCTCGAAGTAATCGTTGGTGATATCGTCGATCCCGCGTCCAAAGTCGATGGCGTCGGCGAGCGAAAGCGCGCTGTTCGGATCGTAGCGAAAACGATCGCCCATTAACGCGTCGGCTAACGCGCGATAACAGGCGAGCTCGTGTTGCGGTGGATAGACGCCGCCTTTCAGCTTGTGGACGCGAAAGCCATGCGCGGACTTGAGCGCCCTCGCGTGGCTAACAAGCTGCTCGGGCGTGCGCACTTCGCCGCGGCCGGTTTCACGATTCGGGTAGCGGAAAAAAAGGTAACTTGCGAATTCGACGGCATCGCGAAGCTTGCCGCCGAGGAGTGCATGCACGGGAACGCCGAGCTTCTGTCCGATGATGTCGAGGCACGCGAATTCGATCGCCGCATGTAATTGCGTGCGGTTGTTGTAGAGGCTCGCGGTGGGGTTGCATATTGCAAACCGCATCGCTTCCAACCGAAAGACATCGTGCCCGCGCAGATACGATTCGAGCGCTGAAAACGCGCGCGTTGCATCTTCGCCGCCTCCGCCCATTTCCCCGAGTCCAACGTAGCCGTCGTTGGTCTCGACTTCAACGATCGTGCGGACGAAGCGGCCCCAGTGCGCGCCGTTGCTGTGCAAGAGCGGCGCTTCGAGCGGCACCGTGACGGGCGTCGCGCGGATCGTGGCGATCGTCGTGGCCATGGGGATCGGGAACGGAGTGCGGAAGAAAAAAGCGGGGGGAAGGTTCGAATTCTACGCGGAACGCAGGTCACGTTCTTCCGACGTGGATGCGAACTGGTCATACCACTTGACCAATTTGCTCAACGCGGGTAGCGTCGCGGGTCGACCCTAGCGACACGTCAGGCGGGCCCCATTGACCCGTTCTCCACCGGATGCCCTTCCACAGTATCGAGCCGCGGCGCCTGTACCGCCAGATCGCGGATCAAATTCGCGGCCTGATCAGGAGCGGCGAATTCCCCGCGGGCTCGCGGCTTCCACCTGAGCGCGATTTGGCGCGCCAGCTCGGCGTTTCGCGCCCGTCGGTGCGCGAAGCGTTGATCGCGCTCGAAGTCGAAGGCATGGTCGAAGTGCGGATCGGCTCGGGGATTTACGTTTTAGCGGGCACGGCGGCACATGCGGCGAGCGATCTCGACGCCACCGCGGGACCATTCGAATTGTTGCGCGCGCGTTATGTGATCGAAAGCGAATGCGCAGCGCTCGCGGCCAAGTCGGCTAAAAAGAGCCACGTGCACGCGATCGAGGACGCGCTGTCCGAGATGGACCGCGAAATGTCCGATGGCCGGCAGCCGCTGCCTGCCGATCGTTTGTTTCACCTGCGCGTTGCCGAGGCGACAGGGAACGGCGCACTGGTTGCTGTCGTCAAGATGTTGTGGGAAGAACGGATGGGCCCGCTCTACAAGCAGCTTGAGCATCACTACGATGCACCCGAACTGTGGCAGGCCGCGATGGCGGAGCATCGCGGTGTGCTGAAGGCAATCGTCGCCCGCGACAGCGGCAGTGCGCGGACGATGATGCAGCGGCATCTGAACCAGGCGTATAAGCGCTTCAGCAAAGGTTGGGACACGCTTCATTGACGGAGGTAACAATGCTTGCCTGTCGAATTCATGCAAAGGACGATCTGCGCGTCGAGCAAACGGACATGCCCGAGGCGGGTCCCGGCGAAGTGCTGCTGAAGCTCGGCGCCGGTGGAATCTGCGGCTCCGATCTGCATTACTACTTCGAAGGCAGGAACGGCAGCTTTGTCGTGCGCGAGCCGCTGATTCCGGGACACGAGGCATCGGCTGTCGTTGCGCGGGCGGGTGCAGGCGTCACGCGAGTGAGGCCCGGCGACAAGGTGGCGGTGAGTCCATCGCATGCATGCGGCCAGTGCGAATACTGCCGCGAGGGACGCGAGCAACTGTGCGCCAACATGAGGTTCCTCGGCAGCGCGAGCCTCTTTCCGCATGTGCAGGGAATGTTTCGCGAATATTTCGTGATGGGCGAGCGGCAGTGCTATCCCGTCGGAGGCGACGTGTCGCTGGGCGAGATTGCGTTCGCCGAGCCGCTTGCTGTGGGCTTGCATGCGGTCAATCGCGGCGGCGAGCTCTTGGGCAAATCGGTGCTGATCACCGGTGCCGGCACGATCGGCTGCGTAACGATACTGGCCGCGCGATTGGCCGGCGCGCGGACGATCGCCGTATCCGACATTCTCGACCGTCCGCTCGAGCAGGCAAAACGGGTCGGCGCCGATGTCGCTTTTCATGCGCAGCGCGATGCGCAGTCGCTCGCGAAACCGCAATTCGACGTCGCGTACGAAGTCTCAGGCAGCCTCGCGGCGCTCAAGACGTGCATGGCTGCCGTCAAGCGCGGCGGCGTCGTCGTGCAGGTGGGCACGCTGCCGCACGAGCCGCTGCCGTTCGTCGTCAACGACGTCATGGCGAAGGAAGTCGATTTGCGTGGCGCGTTTCGCTGGGGCATCGAGTTCGACTGGGCGGTTGCGTATCTATCGTCGCGACGCGTTGACGTGCGCCCGTTGTTGTCGGGCCAGTATCCGCTCGAGGATGCGGTCGAAGCGTTCCGCGCCGCCGCGGACAAGAATCGCACGACGAAGGTGCAGGTGGTTGCCGCTTAGATTTCCAGAGGACTCGTCGCAACAGCTGCGGCGGGATTTATCTAGCTCGAAGGAGGATCCATGCGTTTGCTTTCGAAGATCGTTCTGGCCGTCGTGATGACGGTCGCGCTTGTTGCGGGCGCTCCCGCAGAGGCCCAGACAAAGCTCAAATGGGCGCACGTATACGAAACGAGCGAACCGTATCACAAGTGGTCGGTATGGGCCGCGCAGGAAATCGAGAAGAGGACGAACGGCCGCTATCACGTGGACGTATTCCCCGCGTCTAGCCTTGGCAAGGAGTCCGATCTCAACCAGGGACTGACACTCGGCACCGTTGACATGATCATCTCGGGTTTGTCGTTCGCGGCGCGAACGATGCCGCGAATCGGTGTCGGCTATTACCCGTACACGTTCCGCGACGGCGCCCATCTCATCAAGTGGGCCAACGATCCGGGATTCAAGGCGATGACTGACGAATACCGCAACAAGACCGGTATCCAGATCACGGCGATGACCTACTACGGGATCCGGCAGACGACGTCGAACAAACCGTTCACTGACTGCGCGGGCATGAAGGGATTGAAGATGCGCGTGCCCGACGTCCCCGCGTATCTCGCGCTGCCGAAATCCTGCGGCGCGAATCCGACGCCGATCGCGTTTGCGGAGGTCTATCTCGCGCTGCAGAACGGCACCGTCGACGCACAGGAAAATCCGCTGACGACGATCGAGGCGAAGAAGTTCTACGAGGTGCAGAAGTACATTATCTTGACCGGCCACATCGTCGATTCGCTGGCGACACAGATCGCCCCGCACGTGTGGAGCAAGCTGTCCGACGCCGACAAGAAGATATTCACCGAGGTGACACAGGAAGCGGCCACACAAGCGACCGACGAAATCACCAAGCGTGAAACTGCGCTGGCCGACGAGTTCCGCAAAAAGGGTTTGACGGTCACGCCTGTCGACAAGAAATCGTTCCAGGACGCGATCATGAAGAACGTGACGTTCGAATCGATGGGCTACAACAAAGCCGACTGGGAAAAGATCCAGGCGGTGAAGTGACGAAAAAATGGATTCCCGCGCCCGCGGGAATCACGATGATGGAGCAACCATCATGACCGAAAGCACCGCGACGATTGTGCCGAGCGTCGTTCCTGAAGAGCACGTTCTCGACGAAGCCGGGCATTTTCACGTCACCGACGCGCCGATCAACCTCTCGCATTACACGTTCGAGGCGTGGATCGCGTTCGCTTTCTTCTGGGTGCTCGCTGCCACGATCTTCTACCAGTTCTTCACGCGCTACGTGTTGAACGACTCGGCTGCGTGGACGGAGGAGATCGCGCGCTATCTGCTGATCTGCATGGTATTCATCGGCGTATCGGCGATGGTGCGGATCCAACGGCATATCCATGTCGATTTTCTTTACCGGCTGCTTCCCGCGCGGGTGGGACGCGCGCTCTCCACATTCGTTGACATCATACGAATCGTGTTCTTCGCGTACGCGACGGTGTTGACCGGCCAGATGATGAGCAAGATGTCGAACTACAAGATGACGATCGTCGATCTGCCGATGAATGTCGTCTATGCAGTTTGCCTGTTCGGCTTCGCGTGCTCGGCGATTCGCGCTGTCCAGGTTGCAGTTGAGCATTGGCGACAGGGTTACAGCGTGCTCGAGCGGCCGGAAATCGCAATCGAAGGCTCTATTTGATACCCACCACAAGGCTCCCGTGACGCCTGCACTCCTCACGAGCTTCCTTGCCATGATGGCGACGGGCGTTCCCGTCGCGATCGCGATGGCAGGGTCGGCGCTGGTCTACATACTGCTCACCGGCGATATTCCGCCGTTCGTCGTCGTCCACCGAATGATCAGTGGCATCGACAGCTTTCCGCTGCTCGCGGTGCCGTTCTTCATCCTTGCCGGCAACCTGATGAACAATGCCGGCATCACGAATCGCATTTACGATTTCGCGCTGGCACTTGTCGGCTGGCTGAAGGGCGGTTTGGGCCACGTCAACATCATCGGCTCCGTAGTCTTCGCCGGCATGTCGGGAACGGCGATCGCCGACGCCGCGGGTCTTGGCACGATCGAGATCAAGGCCATGCGCGACAAGGGTTACGACATCGGCTTTTCCGTCGGCGTCACGGCGGCTTCGGCCACGCTGGGTCCGATCATTCCCCCTTCGCTCCCGTTCGTGATCTACGGAATGATGGCCAATGTTTCGGTCGGTCAACTATTCCTCGCAGGCATCATTCCGGGCGTTGTAATGGCGCTGCTGATGATGTTGACGGTCGGATACTACGCGCACAAATATGGCTGGGGCGGCGACGTGAAGTTCGACTGGGCGCGTCTCCTCAAGGCGCTGTCCGAACTCGGCATCGTCATCGGCTTCCCGCTCGCGATGTGGGGCCTTGTGACGTTCGGCATGCCGTTCAACTGGGCGCTCATTCTTGGCTTAGGCGCGTTGTTCGTCGCCGACTGGATCTGGAAATTCGATGCGGTGATGCCGATCATGACACCGATCATCCTGATCGGCGGCATGTCGACCGGCGTGTTCACACCGACAGAGGGCGCGATCGCCGCATCGGTGTGGGCGCTCGTTCTTGGCCTCGTCTGGTATCGAACGCTGACGTGGAAAATGCTGGCGAAGGTCGCGATGGACACGATCGAAACGACATCGGTCGTCCTCTTCATCGTTGCCGCGGCGTCCATCTTTGGTTGGCTCCTAACAGCGACGCGCGTGACCGACGCCGTCGCGGCTTGGGTATTGTCGTTCACGCACAGCCCGTGGGTGTTCCTGCTCCTCGCCAACGTGCTGATGCTGTTCGTCGGCTGTTTCCTCGAGCCGACCGCGGCGATTCTGATACTCGTTCCGGTGCTGATGCCGGTCGTCCACCAACTCGGTATCGATCCGGTCCATTTCGGATTGGTGATGGTACTGAACCTGATGATCGGTTTGCTGCATCCGCCGATGGGGATGGTGCTGTTCGTGCTCGCGCGTGTCGCGCGACTGTCGGTCGAAAAAACGACGATGGCGATTTTGCCGTGGCTCGTGCCACTACTCTTGTCGCTCATCCTGATCACCTACGTGCCCGCAATTTCGCTTTGGCTGCCCAGGACGTTCTTCCGCTAGCGGACCGTGGCCACGATCGAACGCATCGAAATTCTGCAAGTCGACCTGGCGCCGAAGGTCGTGCGCACCGACGCGATCCAGTCCTTCGTCACGCAGGAGACGCCGCTGGTGCGCATCACCTGCAGCGACGGCGCACAGGGCGTCGGCTACACGTACACGATCGGAACCGGCGGGTCGTCGGTCGTCGCGTTGCTCCGCGATCATCTGGCGCCGAAGCTCATCGGTCGCGATGCGAGTGAAATCGAAGCGATCTGGAGGGACCTGTTCTTCCATACCCACGCAACGGCGATTGGCGCGATCACGAGCCTTGCACTTGCGGCGATCGACACCGCGCTATGGGACATCAAATGCCGGCGCGCGGGCGAGCCGTTGTGGAAGGTCGCGGGCGGCGCGCAACGCAAAGTGCCGGTCTACACGACCGAAGGCGGCTGGCTGCATCATTCGCAACAGCAACTGGTCGACGAAGCGGTTGCGGCGAAAACGCACGGCTTTCGCGGGGCGAAGATGAAGATCGGCAAGCCGACGATCGCTGAGGATGTCGCTCGGTTGTCGGCGGTGCGCGAAGCCGTCGGCGCCGGTTTCGACGTCATGGTCGACGCCAACCAGGCGTTCACCGTCGCCGAAGCTCGCCGGCGGGCGCATGCGTACAGAGATCTTTCGCTCGCCTGGTTCGAGGAGCCGCTGCCGGCGGAAGATCTCGGTGGCCACGTCGAGCTTGCTGCTGCTGCGACGATGCCGATCGCCGTGGGCGAATCCCTCTACCACCCGTCTCACTTCCGGGAGTATCTTGAACGCCGCGCCTGCTCGATCGTCCAGGTCGATTGCGCGCGCATCGGCGGCATCACGCCTTGGCTCAAAGTCGCGCACCTGGCCGAAACCTTCAACGTGCCCGTGTGTCCACATTTCCTGATGGAGCTGCATGTATCGCTCACCGCCGCCGTGCCGAACGGCGCATGGGTTGAATACATTCCGCAGCTCGATTCGATCACGACATCGCGGATGACGACCGAACACGGTTACGCCGTTCCATCCGAATCGGCCGGCCTCGGCATCGATTGGGATTTTGTGGCGATCGAGCAACGCGCCGTCGCACGCGCGAGCGTCACGCACTGATACCGGGGCAAACCATGCTGACAAGAAGCGCACTTACGATCCGGCTACATCCCGACGACGATGTCGTCATCGCCCGAAGCCAGTTGGTCGGCGGGACGACGTTGATCGATGAGAATCTCACCGTGGCCGGTCTGGTGCCGCCGGGACACAAGATCGCAACGCGAGCGATTGCGAAAGGCGCGCCGGTAAAGCGCTACAACCAGATCATCGGCTTCGCGAGCCGCCCCATTTCGCCCGGTGAGCACGTCCATCTGCACAACCTCGTGATGGGAACTTTCGACCGCGACTACGCGTTCGGCGTCGACGTCACGCCCACGCAATACGCCGATCCCCCGGCGACATTCGACGGCATCGTGCGCGCGGACGGCCGCGTCGCGACACGCAACTACATCGGCATTCTTTCCACGGTCAATTGCTCGGCCACGGTCGCACGCGGAATCGCGGATCACTACGACGCTGAAGCGCTCGCCGCATTTCCGAACGTCGACGGCGTCGTCGCACTGACGCACGGTTCAGGATGCGGGATGGACACGCACGGCGAGGGCATGCAGCTTCTGCGCCGAACGCTGGGCGGGTACGCGCGGCATGCGAATTTCGCCGGTGTGCTGGTCGTCGGTCTCGGCTGCGAAGCGAACCAGATCAGCGCGCTGTTCGGCGCCGAGCATCTCGAGGAGGGGCCGCTCCTTCGCACATTCTCGATCCAGGATACCGGCGGAACGGCGAAGACGATCGCACACGGTATCTCCATGATCGATGAGATGCTGCCGCACGCCAACGCGGCGACACGTAAGCCGGTTCCTGCATCGCACATCATGGTCGGATTGCAATGCGGCGGCTCGGACGGTTACTCGGGTATCACCGCGAATCCTGCGCTCGGCGCGGCGGTCGATCTGTTGGTTCGCCACGGCGGCACGGCGATCTTGTCCGAGACGCCGGAAATCTACGGCGCCGAGCATTTGCTGACACGCCGCGCGACTTCGCGCGACGTCGGCGAAAAGCTCGTGTCGCGCATCAAGTGGTGGGAGGATTACACGTCTCGCGAGCGCGGCGAAATGAACAACAACCCATCGCCCGGCAACAAGGCGGGCGGCTTGACGACGATCCTCGAGAAATCGCTCGGCGCCGTGGCGAAAGGCGGCACGAGCAATCTCGTCGCTGTTTACGAATACGGCGAGCCCGTGGCAGAGCGCGGATTCGTCTACATGGATACGCCCGGCTACGATCCCGTGTCGGCGACGGGACAAGTCGCCGGTGGCGCCAACATGATCGTCTTCACAACGGGTCGCGGCTCGGCTTACGGATGCGCACCCGCGCCGTCCCTCAAGTTGTCGACCAACACGGCGCTCTGGGTGCGGCAGGAGGAGGACATCGACTTGAACTGCGGCGAAATTCTCGATGGCACGTCAAGCGTCGCAGAAACGGGTGAGCGGCTGTTCCAATTGATGCTCGCGACCGCGTCGGGCGCGAAAACGAAAAGCGAAAAACATGGCTACGGCCAAAGCGAATTCGTGCCGTGGTACGTGGGCGCGGTGATGTAGATTGACACGCTGGGAGTGATTCCGTAGGCTCGGCGGCGGACAAGACGATGCAACGATGGCGCCGGCGATCACAAGCCAATTTCGAGGAGGGAGCTTCATGAAGCTGTTGTCGAAGATTTGCATCGCACTGGCCGCGATCGGCATGTTGTGCGCGGCCGTGCCCGCGGCGGCGCAGGAAAAAGTCGTCGTCTGGTGGGTCAAGGGCTTCTATCCGTCCGAGGATGCAGCGCTTTTCGAGGCGATCAAGAAGTTCGAGACCAAGACCGGCGTCAAGGTCGAGCTGTCGCAGTACGCCGTGCAGGATGGCATTCCGAAGACCGTCGCTGCGCTCGATTCCGGAACGCCTCCGGACGTCGCGTACATCGACGTCTACGACTTTCAGGTGGCGGGCAAGTGGGCCTACGAGGGCAAGCTCGAGGACATCAGCGACGTCGTCGCGCCGATCAAAGGCTTCTTTCTGCCGAACACCATCGAGACGACGTACCTCTACAACGACAAGACGAAGAAGAAGGCTTACTACGCGTTCCCGCTCAAGCAGCAGACGATGCACATCGAGTACTGGAAGGATATGTTGGCTGAAGCGGGCGACACGAACGTTCCCGACACGTGGAAGGAATATTGGGCATTCTGGTGCGACAAGGCGCAACCCGACTATCGCAAGAAGACCGGCAAGCGTATTTTCGGGACTGGCTTCCCAATGGGCGTCGACTCGAGCGATTCGTACTATTCGTTTCTGACGTTCATGGACGCGTACAACGTCAGGCTGGTCGATGACAACGGCAAGCTGCTGGTCGGCGATCCCAAGGTGCGGCAGGGCCTCATCAACGCGCTGCGCGACTACACGATGCCGTACACGAAAGGCTGCACGCCGCCGTCGGCGACTTCGTGGAAAGATCCGGACAACAACGTCGCGTTCCACAACAAGACGATCATCATGACGCACAACGCGACGATCTCGATCGCGGCAAAGTGGTTCGACGACATGAACAACGAGAAGCTCAAACCCGAGGAACGCGAGCAGGCGAAGAAGAACTATTACAACAACATCGTGACATCGGGTTTTCCGAAGAAGCCCGACGGCTCGCCGATGACTTATCGGGCCGCCGTCAAAGTCGGCTTGATGTTCGCGGATTCGAAGAACAAGAAGCGTGGCAAGGAATTCATCACGTTCCTCTTGCAGGACGAGAACCTGATTCCATACGTCGAAGGCTCGCTCGGCCGCTGGTACCCGGTCACCAAGTCCGGCGCGGCTAGATTGTCGTTCTGGCTCGCTGATGCACACCGCACGTCGGTGCAGAAGCAGTTCGCGGCGGGGACAACGACATTCGAATTCACCAAGAACTACAAGTTCACGACCCTGAACAACGAAAACGTGTGGGCGAAGGCGATGAACCGCGTTGTGAGCGAGAAAGTTCCCGTCGAGAAAGCGGTTGACGAGTTGATTGCACGGATCAAGGAAGTGGCGGGATAAGGTTGTGATGGATATGGGGCGGCGCGACCGCCCCGATTTTTGAATTCGACACAATGTCCACTCTCGCTCTTCCGCGAGTCGAACCGATCAGCCCGGCGCCCAAAGCGCGCTGGTCTCCGTGGAAGGTGTGGGGCGCGATCTTCCTCGCGCCTTACGTCGTCATCTTTTTCGTCTTCGTGCTCTACCCGGTGTTGTACGGTTTGTGGCTCGCGCGGAGCCCGCAGAGCTACGTCGCATTGTTCGACGATCCGATCTTCGCCGGCTCGGTTGTCAACACGCTGATCTTCTTGATCGTCGCCATCAACATCAAGATGATGGTCGCGTTGTTCCTGTCGGGTTTTTTTGTGACCGCGCGACCGTGGATCAAGTGGTTGTCGGTGCTGTTCATTCTCCCATGGGCGGTGCCATCGATCCCGACCATCTTGTCGATCCGCTTCATGCTCAATCCGGAATGGGGCGTCGTCA
>DASXSP010000115.1:0-39684 GCA_036505865.1 Casimicrobiaceae bacterium | reverse complement strand
GTGCTCGAGATCGCCCTCAAGTACTACGCGGGCCGGCCGGTGATCGAGAAGATCGAGCGCGTGTCGACGCCCGGGCTTCGCATCTATCGCGCGAAGGACGCCATTCCGCGCGTGATGAACGGCCTCGGCATCGCGATCGTCTCGACGTCGCACGGCGTGATGACCGATCGCAAGGCGCGCGCCTCCGGTGTCGGCGGCGAAGTGCTTTGCATCGTCGCCTGATCAACGGAGATTCGCATGTCGCGCATTGGTAACGCTCCCGTCAAGCTGCCGCCGAAGGTTGAGGTGGCGCTGTCGGCCGGCGAGATTTCGGTCAAGGGGCCGCTCGGGACGCTGTCGCGCAAATTCAGCGATCACGTGATGATTGAAAAGGATGGCGAAGAGCTGGTCTTCAAGGCGGCGAATGAAGAAGCGGGCGCGCTGCAGGGCACGCTCCGCGCGCTGGTCGCGAACATGGTGAAGGGCGTGACGCAGGGTTTCGAGAAGAAGCTGACGCTGGTCGGAGTCGGGTACCGCGCGCAAGCGGCCGGCGACAAGATCAATCTGCAGCTCGGGTTCTCGCACCCGATCGTCCATCCGATGCCGAAGGGCGTGAAGGTGGAAACGCCGGTGCAGACCGAGATCCTGGTCAAGGGCATCGACAAGCAACAAGTGGGACAGGTTGCCGCGGAGATTCGTGCGTATCGTCCGCCCGAGCCGTACAAGGGCAAGGGTGTGCGCTACTTCGACGAGCGCGTCGTCATCAAGGAAACGAAGAAGAAATAGCCATGAGCAACAAGTACAACGTAGATCCGCGAATCCGCCGTGCGCGCAAGACGCGGATTCGCATTGCCGAACAGCGCGCAACGCGTCTCACCGTCGGCCGATCGAACGCGCACATCTATGCGCAAATCATCGCACCGACCGGCGACAAGGTGCTCGCGAGCGCGTCGACGCTCGAGGCCGAGGTTCGACAGACGTTGAAAAATGGCGGCAACAAGGCGGCTGCGACGGCGATCGGCAAGCGTATCGCCGAAAAGGCAAAGGCGCTCGGGATCGAAGCCGTTGCATTCGACCGCGCGGGATTCCGGTATCACGGTCGCGTGAAAGCGCTGGCCGATGCAGCCCGCGAGGGCGGCCTCAAGTTTTGAGGGATTGATCGATGGCACAGCAACGCTCCAATCCACGGCAGCCGCAGCAGCAGGATGATCGCGGCGATGGCCTGCGCGAAAAGATGATTTCGATCAACCGCGTCACCAAGGTGGTGAAGGGCGGACGAATTCTCGGTTTCGCCGCGCTCACGGTTGTCGGCGACGGAGATGGCCGCATCGGCATGGGCAAAGGCAAGGCGAAGGAAGTGCCGGTCGCGGTCCAGAAGGCGATGGAACAGGCGCGCCGCAAGATGGTCAAGGTGCGGCTCAAGAAAGGCACGCTGCACCATGCCGTCACAGGCAAGCACGGCTCGACGCGCGTCTACATGCAACCGGCGTCCGATGGAACCGGCGTTATCGCCGGCGGGGCGATGCGCGCGGTGTTCGACGTCGTCGGCGTGACGAACATCCTCGCCAAGTGCCACGGCCCGACCAATCCGTACAACGTCGTGCGGGCGACGATCAACGCGCTCGAAGCGATCAACGCGCCGGCCGACATCGCCGCCAAGCGCGGCAAGACGGTCGACGAGATTCTCGAGGGCTGATATGGCAGAGCCGAAGAAAATCAAAGTAACGCTCGCCAAGGGCGTCGCGCGTGCGCGCGAGGACCATCGCGCGACGGTGCGCGGTCTCGGCCTCAAGTGGACGCGTCACACGGTGGAAGTCGTCGACACGCCCGAGACGCGCGGAATGATCGATCAGGTTCGCTATCTCGTGAAAGTGGTCGATTAAAGGAATTCGGAGCAAGAGCATGCGACTCAATACGATCAAGCCGGCAGCGGGCGCCAAGAAGGCGCGGCGTCGCGTCGGACGCGGCATCGGCTCGGGCCTCGGCAAAACCGCGGGGCGTGGGCACAAGGGCCAGAAGTCGCGTTCGGGCGGCTTCCACAAGGTCGGCTTCGAAGGCGGCCAAATGCCGTTGCAGCGGCGCTTGCCGAAGCGCGGCTTCGTTTCGCGGTCGAAAAACGATAACGCGGAGATTCGGCTGTCCGATCTCGCAAAGCTTCCGGTGACCGAGATCGACATGCTGGTGCTCAAGGCGGCGGGACTCGTGCCGTCGCGCGCGAAGACCATCAAGGTGATCAAGACCGGCAAGCTCGAAAAAGCCGTGACGTTGACCGGCATCGTGGCGACCAAGGGTGCCAAGGCGGCCATCGAGGCGGCGGGGGGCAGTGTCGTATGAGCGCCGCAGGGCCGTCCCAAGGCGCGAATCGCGCCCCCTGTGGGGGCAGCGTAGCGGCGAAGCCGCAAGCGTGGGGGTCCAGCTTGAATAGCGACACCGCCAACGCAACTTAGGACGAGATAGTGGCCACCACCTTCAACCCGGCGCAGAAAAGCGGTGATCGGTACGGCGACCTCAAGCGGCGCTTGTGGTTTCTGCTGGGGGCGCTCGTCGTCTATCGGATCGGCACGCACATTCCGGTCCCCGGCATCAACGCGAACGTGCTGGACGAGCTGTTTCGCGGTCAGCAAGGCGGCATTCTTGGTTTGCTGAACGTTTTCTCGGGCGGCGCGCTTTCGCGCTTCTCGATTTTCGCGCTGGGGATCATGCCGTACATCTCGGCGTCGATCATCATGCAGCTCTGCACCGTCGTGGTGCCGACGCTGGAAGCGCTGAAAAAGGAAGGCGAGTCGGGTCGGCGCAAGATCACGCAGTACACACGCTACGCGACGCTGGGACTCGCATTCTTCCAGGGCATCAGCATCTCGCTCGCGCTGGAAGCACAGCCCGGGCTCGTGATCGAGCCGGGTTATACGTTCCGCCTGCTGTCATCGGTGACGCTCGTGACAGGAACGATGTTCCTGATGTGGTTGGGTGAGCAGATCACCGAGCGTGGTCTCGGCAACGGTATCTCGCTCATCATCTTCGCGGGCATTGCCGCGGGATTGCCGCGGGCGATCGGACAGACGCTGGAGCAAGGACGCACCGGCGCGTATTCGTGGCTGTTGATCATCGGCATCGCGGCGTTGGTGGTCGTCGTTACGGCGTTCGTCGTGTTTGTGGAACGTGCGCTGCGAAAGATCTTGGTCAACTACGCAAAACGACAGGTTGGCAACAAGGTGTATCAAGGCCAAAGCTCGCACCTGCCGCTCAAGATCAACATGAGCGGTGTGATCCCGCCGATTTTCGCGTCGTCGATCATTCTGTTTCCCGCAACGCTGGTGCAATGGTTCGGCCAGAGCGAAGGGACGATCTGGCTCCGCGACGTCGCAGCGGCGCTCGGGCCGGGACAGCCCGTGCATGAAATTCTTTACGCCGCGGCGATCATCTTCTTCTGCTTTTTCTACACGGCGTTGCAGTACAACCCGAAGGAGACCGCGGAAAACCTGAAGAAGAGCGGTGCGTTCATTCCGGGCTACCGGCCGGGCGATCAGACGGCGAAGTATCTGGAGAAGATCACGCTGCGGCTTACGCTGATCGGCTCGCTTTATCTGGTGGTCGTGTGCTTCATCCCGAATTTCTTGATCGCGTGGAAGAACGTGCCGTTCTATTTCGGGGGAACGTCGCTTCTGATCATCGTGGTCGTAACGATGGACTTCATGACGCAGGTGCAGGCCTACATGATGTCGCAGCAATACGAAAGCCTGCTGCGCAAGGCCAATTTCAAGGGTGGACTGCCCACGCGCTGATGGCGAAGGAAGACACGATCCAGATGCAGGGCGAAGTGATCGAAATGCTGCCGAACGCGACGTTTCGCGTGAAGCTCGAAAACGATCATGTTGTGCTGGGCCATATTTCGGGAAAGATGCGGATGCACTACATCAAGATCCTGCCGGGCGACAAGGTGACGGTCGAGCTGACGCCGTACGACTTGACGCGCGCGCGGATTATTTTCCGGGCGAAGTAGAACGAAGGGCGGGGAGCACTCATGAAAGTACTGGCATCGGTCAAGAAAATCTGCCGCAACTGCAAGATCATTCGGCGGAACGGCGTCGTAAGAGTCATTTGCACTGACCCGCGGCACAAGCAGCGGCAGGGCTAACGACCGTCCGACGTAACGACATAAACAGGCGAACCATGGCACGTATTGCAGGCGTCAACATTCCGAACCATCAACACACGGAGATCGCACTGACGGCGATCTACGGTATCGGCCGTCCGCGTGCAAAGGCCATTTGCGTCGCGGCCGGCATTGCGGCGACAGCGAAGGTCAAGGATCTGTCCGACGCGCAGATGGACAAGCTCCGCGAGAGCGTTGCCAAGTTCACCGTCGAAGGCGACCTCCGCCGCGAAGTGACGATGAGCATCAAGCGGTTGATGGACCTTGGCTGCTACCGCGGCGTTCGGCATCGCAAGGGCCTGCCGGTTCGCGGCCAGCGCACGCGCACGAATGCGCGCACGCGTAAAGGTCCGAAGAAAGGCCGCCAGGTCGCGCTGAACAAGCCGTCCGTGGCCAAGACTTAACGGGAATCGACGATGGCACAACCGTCACAAAAAGTAGCGACGACGCGCACACGCAAGAAGGTCAAGAAGAACGTGTCCGAAGGGATCGCGCATATTCACGCGTCCTTCAACAACACGATCATCACGATCACCGACCGTCAGGGCAACGCGCTGTCGTGGGCGACATCCGGCGGCGCTGGCTTCAAGGGCTCGCGCAAATCGACGCCGTTCGCTGCGCAGGTGGCGGCGGAGTCGGCCGGCCGCGCAGCGCAGGAATGCGGCGTGAAGAACCTCGAAGTACGGATCAAAGGTCCCGGTCCTGGGCGCGAGTCCGCCGTGCGCGCGCTGAACGCGCTGGGCCTCAAGATCAGCAGCATTTCCGACGTGACGCCGGTTCCGCATAACGGCTGCCGGCCGCCAAAACGTCGTCGCATATAAAAGGATTGATCGTGGCTCGATATATCGGACCCAAGTGCAAGTTGGCTCGGCGGGAAGGCACCGACCTTTTCCTGAAGAGCGCGCGTCGTTCGCTCGATTCGAAGTGCAAGCTCGATACCAAACCGGGCCAGCACGGCGTGAGGTCGGGCGCGCGCACGTCGGACTACGGTCTGCAACTGCGTGAAAAGCAAAAGCTCCGCCGGATCTACGGCGTGCTCGAACGGCAGTTCCAGCGCTATTTCGCGGAAGCGACGAAGGGCAAGAGCTCAACCGGCACCAATCTTCTGCAGCTTCTCGAATCGCGGCTCGACAACGTCGTCTACCGGATGGGATTGGGCTCAACGCGCGCCGAGGCACGTCAGCTCGTCACGCACTGCTCGATCATGGTGAACGGAAAGGTGCAAAACGTTCCATCGGCGCTGTTGCGCGCCGGTGACGTCGTGTCGACGACTGAAAAATCGAAATCGCAGCTCCGCATTCAGGACGCACTGCAGCTTGCCGAGAAAGTCGGCTTTCCATCGTGGGTCGAAGTCGACCCGAAGAAGTTGACCGGGACGTTCAAGGGTGCTCCGGATCGGTCCGAGTTCGCGCAGGACATCAACGAGAACCTCGTCGTGGAGTTGTATTCGAAATAGCGGATGTTCGACGGCGGCGGCGCGAGCCGATCGCCGTCGTCTCCATCGGAATTTTTGCCGGCATAAAGGTTACGCATGCAGAGCACTAGTCTATTGAAGCCCCGCATTATCGACGTGCAGAGCATGTCGCCATTTCACGCCAAGGTCGTGATGGAGCCGTTCGAGCGCGGCTACGGGCACACGCTGGGCAATGCGTTGCGGCGGGTTCTGCTTTCGTCGATGCCCGGTTATGCGCCGACGGAAGTGAAGATCACCGGCGTGCTGCACGAGTATTCGGCGCTCGACGGCGTGCAGGAAGACGTCGTCGACGTCCTCCTCAATCTCAAGGGCGTCGTGCTGAAGCTGCACAACCGCGATCACGTGATGCTGAAGCTCGCCAAGACAGGCGAAGGCGCAGTTACGGCAGCCGATATCGAGCCCAATCACGACGTCGAGATCATCAATCCCGAGCACGTGATCGCGCATCTGACCTCCGGCGGCAAGATCGAAATGGAGATCAAGGTCGAGAAGGGCCGCGGCTACCAGCCGGCCACGGCACGCACGAAGCCCGATGGCGGCCGCACGATCGGCAGCATTCTGCTCGATGCGTCGTTTTCGCCGGTGCGGCGCGTGAGCTACGCAGTCGAGTCCGCGCGTGTCGAACAGCGCACCGACTTGGACAAGCTCGTTCTCGACATCGAGACGAACGGCGTCGTTGAACCGGAGCAGGCGGTTCGCTATGCAGCGAGCGTCCTGGTCGATCAATTGTCTGTGTTCGCCGATCTCAAGGGCACCGATGTTCCGTCGGCGGAGCGCGCAGCGCCGCAGGTCGATCCGATCCTGCTTCGGCCGGTCGACGATCTGGAGCTCACCGTGCGTTCCGCCAATTGCCTCAAGGCGGAAAACATTTATTACATCGGCGATTTGATCCAACGCACCGAAACCGAGCTTCTCAAGACGCCGAACCTCGGCCGCAAATCGTTAAACGAGATCAAGGAAGTGCTGGCCTCGCGCGGGCTGTCGCTCGGCATGAAGCTGGAGAACTGGCCGCCTGCGGGCCTCGATCGGCCGTAAAGGAAAAAGATCATGCGTCACCGCCATGGCTTGAGAAAGCTGAACCGCACGAGCTCGCATCGCCTCGCGATGTTGCGCAACATGGCCAACTCGCTGTTCACGCACGAGGCCATTCGCACGACGCTGCCCAAAGCGAAGGAGCTCCGCCGCGTTGCAGAGCCGTTGATCACGTTGAGCAAGAATCCGACCGTCGCAAATCGCCGGCTTGCGTTCGATCGTTTGCGCGATCGCAGCGTCGTCGTCAAGCTGTTCGATGAGCTCGGACCGCGTTACAAGGCGCGTCCGGGCGGCTATCTGCGCATCCTCAAGTTCGGGTTCCGTCAAGGCGACTCGGCTCCGATGGCGCTGGTGGAATTGGTCGATCGGCCGCAAGCCGCGGAAACGGCGGAGGTGGCACAAGCTTAGCCACACGTTCGATCGACCCAGAAAAGGCCGGCTTCGCCGGCTTTTTCGTTTCCTCACCATCGCATTGACGACGATCACCGGCCGCCGCAATGCTCGAGGCTTCAGCGTCGGTGTAGCATTCGCAGTCTATGCCTGAAACCGTTCTCGTCACCGGCGGCGCCGGGTATGTCGGTTCGCATGTCGTTGTGGAGCTCGCGCGCGGCGGCTACGCACCGATCGTCCTCGACAATTTCGCCAACAGCACGCCGGCCGTCCTGCCGCGTCTGGAAGCGCTATCCGGCCGTCCGGTACCGTGGGTCAACGCCGATTTGCGCGACGTCGCAGCCGTGCGCCGCGTATTCCATGATCATCCGATCGCCGCCGTCGTGCACTGTGCGGGCCTCAAGTCCATCGACGAATCGGAAGAGCGTCCGCTCGCCTACTACGACGTCAATGTCGGCGGAGCGCTTTCGCTGATCGAGGTGATGGGCGAGGCAGGCGTCGCGACGATCGTGTTTACGTCGTCGTCCGCAGTTTATGGGCAGGCTGCCGCTCTGCCGGTTTCGGAAGAAATGCCGCCGTCGCCGCAAAACGTCTACGGACGAACCAAGCGTGTCGTCGAGGATTTCCTGCGCGATCTGGCGCGCGCCAACGCGAACTGGCGCATCGCGATCCTCCGAGCATTCAACGCCGCGGGCGCGCACACGACGGCAATGTTGGGCGAAGCGCCGCGTGGACGTCCTTCGGGCCTCATCTCGTTGCTTGCGCGTGTCGCGGCCGGCGAGCTCTCCGAGATTCAAGTGACCGGCAACGACTGGACGACGCCCGACGGAACCGCAATACGCGACTACGTACACATCCAGGACGTCGCGCAATCGCACGTTCAAGCGCTCAAATGGCTCGCCGACTCACATGGTGCGATCACGCTGAACGTCGGTACGGGCCGCGCGCAGTCGGTGTACGAAATCATCGCCGCTTTCGAGCGCGCCTGCGGTCGGCGCATTGGGCAGTTGCCTGCAGCAAGGCGCGCGGGTGATGTCGCCGCATGCGTCGCCGATACCAAACGCGCGCATGAAGCGCTTGGATGGCGCGCGACGCGCGGTCTCGACGCGATTTGCGCCGATGCCTGGAAGTGGCAGAAGAGCGGCGGGCGGCTGTAGCTTAAAGGGAGCCACAATGGCTGACCAACTCGAGCGCAACAAGAACGCTGCGAAGGCGTTCTACGATCTCCTGTTCAATCAGTGCAAACCGGCCGAAGCCATCGAGCGATATGCCGGGGACGTGTACATCCAGCACAATCCGCTCGTCGCGGACGGCAAACAGCCGTTCATCGAGTACTTCGAAAAGATGGCGAACGAATATCCGGGAAAGCGCGTCTATTTCAAAAGGGCGATTGCCGAGGGCAATTACGTTGTTCTCCATTGTCAACAGCTCTGGCCCACCGATAAAGATCGCGAATGGGCAGGTATCGACATCTTCCGATTCGATGACAACGGAAAGATCGTTGAGCATTGGGATGTGCTGCAGGTCGTGCCCAGTGTGGCAGCGCATCACAATACAATGTTCTGATCGCGGCGCGGAGGCGAGGGGCGAAGCGTGTCGTTGACCGCGAACATCGTGCATGACAGTGCGATCGCCTGCATTCGCATCGTCGATTGCCGGCCCGAGCGCGCTTGCTGCGGGCCGGAGGAACACGCGACAGCGCCGACGTTGGTGCTGCCGCTCCGCGGTGTTTTCGTCAAGCACCATGGCGCACACACACGCGTCGTCGCCGACGTTTGCCATGGCATCTTCTTCAACGCGGACGAGCCTTATTGCGTGAGTCATCCGGTCGCTGGCGGAGACAAATGTCTCGCCATCGAACCCACGCGCGACGTCTTGCTCGACGTCATGTCGGCGCATGATCCCTCGGCGGCGGATCAGGGCGTTTCGATCTTTCGTCACACGTACGTCCCGCTCAGCGCGGCGTTGATTGCGGTTCGGAAGTCGCTGTGGCATCGGCTGACGCGACGAATCGCCGGCCCTCTCGAAGCGGACGAAACCGCGCTGCAGCTCCTTGCCGCGACGATTCGTGCGGCGACGGCGAGCCGGTCGGCGATATCCGGCCGGCGACGTCGGACCCAGTCTCGTCATCAGGAGATCGTCGAGGCAACGAAAATCGTGCTCGCTTCCCGACCTGAAGAAGATTGGACGTTGAGCGCGCTGGCACAACGCGCGTACACCTCTCCGTTTCATTTGGCGCGGCTGTTTCGCCGCTACGGAGGCATGCCGCTGCATCGCTATCATTTGCTGACGCGGTTGGCCGCGGCGCTCGACGACGTACTCGATTCATCCCGCGATCTTGCGACGGTCGGCATCGGTCTAGGATTCTCGAGTCACAGCCATTTCACCGCTGCGTTTCGACAAAGCTTCGGCGTTACGCCTTCGCTGTTGCGTCGGACGGCAAGCCTCCGCAACGCTGCCGAAATGCGCAAGATTTTGACAGCGATCTGATGGTGGTTTGCGTAAGCTCAAACCGTGTTCACTGACACGGGGATAACGATCATGTACGACCACGTCGGATTGAAAGTCAACGACATCGGTGCGAGCGTTCGTTTCTACGAGGCGGCGCTCAAGCCACTCGGCCACGAGGTGGGCTCGCGCGACGAATCGAGCGCGGGATTAGGTCCCGCAGGATCACCCGCGCTTTGGCTCACTCTTGAGAAAGGTTCGGTTGGCCGCGGTGCGCATGTCGCATTTCGTGCGCCCGATCGAGCAGCCGTGGATCGATTTTATCGCGAAGGGTTGAAAGCCGGCGGCCGCGACAATGGCGCTCCGGGCGTGCGCAAGGACTACAGCCCGACCTACTACGCGGCATTCCTGTTCGATCCGGATGGCAACAACGTCGAAGCCGTGTGCCTGCGATAAACCGATCACGCGAGCGCCGCAACCTTCAAAACCTCGCTGCGGATCTCTTCGGTCAGACGTCGTTTCAATTCGGAGAATTCGGGCGACGTCTTGACCGTGTAATGACGTGGATGTGCCAACGTGACCGCGACGTCTGTCTTGATCCGTCCGGGCCGCGCCGTCATCACGACAACGCGATTCGCCATGAAAATCGCTTCCTCGATGTCGTGGGTAACGAACAGCACCGTCTTGCGCTCGCTTTCCCAGATCGAAAGCAGCAGCTCTTGCATCACGCCGCGCGTTTGATTGTCGAGCGCGCCGAACGGCTCGTCGAGCAGCAGAATCTTCGGATCGTTCGCCAATGCGCGCGCGATGGCGGTCCGCTGCTGCATTCCGCCGGACAGCATCTTTGGATAATGATGCTCAAAGCCGGCGAGACCGACCTTGGCGACATAGTGCGCGGCGATTTCCTGTTGTTGCGCTCGGGGCATGCGCTTTTCGCGCAAACCGAAACAGATGTTTTCGTTGACGGTAAGCCAAGGGAACAACGTATAGCTTTGGAACACCATGCCGCGATCGGCGCCCGGTCCGACGACGGTCACGCCATCGAGCAACACACGACCCATCGTCGGCGTATCCAGGCCGGCGACGATTCGAAGCAGCGTTGACTTGCCGCATCCCGACGGTCCGAGAATGGTAATGAAATCGTTGTCGGCAACGGCGAGCGTCGTCGGCTGCAGCGCTTTGGTTGGCGGGCCATCACGCACGCCGGGAAACGTGCGCGCTACGCCCTCGATCAGCAGCTTGCTCACAGGAACCGCACGCTCAGGTGAGCGACCATGGATAGAGCGCGTGATTCGCCCACTTGAAAAGAAAATCCGAGATCAGGCCGATGATCCCGATCACGATGATGCCGAAGATGATTTGGCCGGTGTTGAGCAGTGCCTGGCTATCGGTGATCATGTGACCGATGCCGCTCGATGCGCCGATCAGCTCGGCGACGATCACGTAGGTCCATGCCCATCCGAGAACGAGCCGCAGCGACTCCGCTATTGCGGGCGATGAATTCGGCAGCATGACTCGACGGACGACGCCGCGCGCATCGGCACCGAGTGTGTACGCTGCTTCGATCAGGTCACGGCGCGTTGCGCCGACGGCGACCGCGACCATCAACACGATCTGGAAAAATGAGCCGATGAAGATGACGAGGAGCTTTTGCATTTCGCCGATGCCGGCCCACAGGATCAGCAGCGGAATGAACGCCGAGGCAGGCAAATAGCGCGCGAACGATACGAACGGTTCGAAGAATGCTTCGATCGGCTTGTAGGCGCCCATCGCAATACCGAGCGGTACAGCTAGCACCGCGGCCAGGACGAAACCGCCTACGACGCGCCAGATCGTGATCCCGACGTCCTTGGCGAAGCCATGCTGCGCAAAAAGCGCGTAACCCTCCTTGACCATCGTGAGCGGATCGGCAAGGAACGTCTTCGACACGAAGCCGCCGAACGTAGCAAGGCTCCATGCCGCGACGAAGAGCGCAAAGAACGCGAGACCGAGCGCAAGCTTGCGTTGCGGAGAAACCGGTTTGAGGGGCGTCACGACGCGGCGTCATCCCGAGCGAAGCACCTCACTTTGTCATCCCGAGCGCAGCAACCCACTTTGTCATCCCGAGCGAAGCCCGCTTTGTCATCCCGAGCGAATGCGAGGGACCTGTTTTTTTGGCACTGTCTGCGTACAAGCAGGTCCCTCGCTACGCTCGGGATGACAAACGGAAGAGCGTCATTTGATGAAGCTCGTGTCGACGATGGTGCTCGTATCGGGTGTCGTCTTGATGATGCCAAGCTCAGTCAGCAATGCCGCCGCTTCCTTGCTGAACTGTTGCAGTTCGCCGGCAAAGAATTTCTGGTTCGCCGCCTTGTCTTGCCAGCGCAAGTACTTCGCAGAATTCTCGAACTCGGTGCCCGACTGCTTCACATCGGCGCCCATGATTTCGTAGCTTTTCTTGGGATCGCTCTTGATCATTTCCAGCGCCTCGAAATAGCTGTTCGCAAGCGCCTGTGCCGCTTTCGGATTGTCGGCGAGGAATTTTGGCGTGCATCCAAACGTGTCCATCACCATCGGATAGTCGAGCGTGGTCGCGATGATCTTGCCGGCCTGCGGATTGGAGCGGACCGTCGAGAGGTACGGCTCATACGTCATTGCTGCATCATTCTGGCCCGCGACAAACGCCTGCGCTGCCGCAGCGGGCTCGAGATTGACGATGGTGACGTCCTTCACTGACAGTCCGTTCTTCTTCAGGAACCAGGCGAGCGTGAAGTAGGGCGCAGTACCGGGCGCCGACGCGGCGACTGTCTTGCCTTTCAAATCGGTAATCTTCTGGATGTTGTTGCGCACGACCATTCCGTCGGCCCCATAGCTCTTGTCCATCTGGAAGATCTGCTTTGTCGCGACGCCGTTCGCATTCCAGATGATCCACGTCTCAACCGTCGTCGCCGCGCATTGGACATCGCCCGATGCAATTGCGAGATGGCGGTCCTTTTGTGGAATTTTCTTCAACTCGACTTCAAGACCGTTCTTCTTGAAGATGCCGGCATCGCGGGCCAAGGTAAGCGGCGCAAAACCGGTCCATCCCGAGTAGCCGATGACGACCTTGGTCTGGGCAATTACATCGGCGCTGAGCGCCGCGAGCGAAGCAACGAGCGTGACGGCTAAAGCCTTGCGCATGACGGTCTCCGAGTAAATGAGTCGAAACGCGCACAATCTAGGCGGAGCGCACATGCGGTGTCAACGTTGGCGTTTGTCGGCCGCTGCACTGCGCGATCCCGCATCGGCCTGTTTTGAGGGTTTACAATCGGCGGGCCGCGGGCGACAGACTCGCTTTGCTGCGCTTTCCGAGCTCACTTGCCATGCATCGTGTTCTGACGCCGGCCGATTATCGACATACGACGTGGAAAAACGGCGGCGGCCGGACGACCGAAATTTCCACGTTTCCCGCCGACGCAAGCATGGAACGTTTTATCTGGCGCGCGAGCGTCGCCGACATCGAACGCAGTGGTCCGTTTTCGGCATTTCCGGGTGTCGATCGCACGCTTGTGCTATTGCAGGGCGCAGGTGTGGTTCTCACGGGGGTAGGGGATCCGCTCGAGGTTCGCGCGCACTACGAGCCCGTCCAGTTTGCAGGCGATATCTCGCTCGAATGCACGTTGACCGAGGGCCCGGTGCGCGACTTCAATTTGATGATCCGTCGCACGCATGCCCGCGGCGAATTGGCGATCGTTAGCGGCAGCGCGGAGGCGATCGCGCCGGCACGATTCCAACTATGCTACGCGGCTGTCGGCGTTTGCGAATGTCTGCTCGCTGCGCACGTGCCGCTTACGCTTCACGACGGCAACACGCTCATTGTCGATTCGGCCGACACAGGTCCTTCGGTATTGCATATCAATCCGCTGTCATCGGATGCCGTTGCGCTGGTCGCGGCAATCGATCTGATAGGGGATGCTCATTGAGCGCCGACGGGCCGCCCCGAGGCGCGAAATTGCTCCCCCTTTGGGGGCAGCGCGGCGGCGACAGCCGCAAGCGTGGGGGTCCTCATTGAGCGCGGCCACAACATCGGCTCAACGTCTGCACGCACGCGCGGCGCTTACACCGAATGGCTGGGCGCGTAACGTTGCCATCGATATCGATGACGCGGGGACCATCGTGTCCGTTCAACCGGACGCTAGTGCCAAGAACGCGGAATTACTCGCCGGCCCGGCGATCCCTGCAATGCCGAATGTGCACTCGCATGCGTTTCAGCGCGCGCTCGCGGGGCGGACGGGGCGCGTCGCACCCTCGCGTGATGACTCGTTCTGGACATGGCGCGAAGCGATGTACGCGTTTCTTGGCCGCGTTGACGCGGACGCGTTCGGCGCGATCGCCGCACAGGCATATCTGGAAATGGCAAAGGCTGGTTACGCGACGGTCGGCGAGTTCCACTATGTCCACCACGATCCAAACGGAAATGCGTACGCGGATCCAGCCGAGCTCGCGTGGCGCGTCGTCGCTGCAGCGGAGGAGGTCGGGCTCGGTCTCACGCTGTTGCCGGTGTTCTATGCGCACGGAGGTTTTGGAGGCGCCGACATAACGCAGAGCCAGCGGCGATTCGTGCATTCGGTCGATAGTTACGCGCGTTTGGTCGCATTGTTGAGCACTGCCGCTTCGGAGCGTCGGTTCAAGCTCGGGATTGCACCCCACAGCCTGCGCGCAGTCACCCCGGACGAATTGGCTGAAATCGTGCGTATCGGGCCTACCGATGCGCCGCTCCACATTCATGCGGCCGAGCAAACAAGGGAAGTGGACGAGTGCGTCGCGTGGAGCGGGATGCGGCCCGTTGATTGGCTGTTGAAGCACGCAAACGTCGACAGCCGCTGGTGCGTCGTGCATGCCACGCACATGACGTGTGACGAAACAAAAGCGCTGGCGCAAAGTGGCGCCGTCGCGGGACTCGCGCCGACAACCGAAGCCGATCTGGGCGACGGGACGTTTCCTGCACAGGAATATGTAACAGCGCGTGGCGTACTGGGCGTGGGCAGCGATTCAAACACGTTCATTGATCCGTTCGCCGAACTACGACAGCTCGAGTGGTCGCAACGGCTTCATTTGTATCGACGCAACGTTCTCGGCAACGACGATTCGTCGCTCGGCACGTCGTTGTGGGCACGTGCCGCAAGTGGCGGGGCGCAGGCGCTTGCGCAAAAGACCGGCGCAATTGCATCGGGTCATCGGGCCGATATTGTTGTCCTGAACGGTGGCGACGCCGCACTCGCACATCAAAAGATCGACGACATTATCGATGCAGCAATTTTCGGCCCATGTCGGCAACCGGCCCGGGACGTGATGAGCGGCGGCGTCTGGATCGTTCGTGACGGGCATCATGCTCGCGAAGCCGAAATATTCGCGCGCTATCGCGCGGCGCTGCGTACCCTTGACGTACCACCGACATGACGACCGCAGGATTCGATCTCCTTCTCGGCGCTGTACACGCCGCCACGATGAGCGACACGTCCGGTTACGCTGCGATTCACGATGCGGTGATCGGTGTGCGCGGCGACAAGATCGCGTGGATCGGACCCGAGAGTGATCTTCCGCGAGATGCGATTGCGACGCGACGCGTCGATTGCGGCGGACGCTGGGCTACGCCGGGGCTGATCGATTGTCATACGCATGTCGTTTATGCCGGCAATCGAGCAGCGGAATTCGAACAGCGATTGCACGGGGCGAGCTATGCCGACATTGCGCGCGCGGGAGGTGGGATTCAATCGACGCTTCGCGCAACGCGCGCGGCAACTGAGGACATGCTCGTCGCCCAAAGTGTCCCGCGGTTGACTGCGTTAATGAGCGAAGGCGTCACGACGATCGAGATCAAATCAGGCTACGGTCAAGACACGGCAACGGAATTGAAGCAATTGAACGTCGCACGCCGTTTGGCCGCCGATTGCGCGGTCGATGTTCGAACGACGTTATTGGCCGCGCATGTATTGCCGCCGGAATTCGTGGATCGAAGCGATGCGTATGTCGATTATGTGTGTCGCGAGATGATTCCGGCAATCGCAACGGCGCGTGCGGCCGATGCGGTCGACGCCTTCTGCGAAACGATTGCCTTCACCGGTGCGCAGACGCGGCGCGTGCTTTCGTGTGCGCGCGAGCATGAGCTACCGGTCAAGCTCCACGCCGACCAACTGTCCGACCAGCATGGCGCCGAGATCGCGGCTGAATTCCGGGCATTGTCGGCCGACCATCTCGAGCACACGAGTGAGCGCGGAGTGCAGGCGATGGCACAAGCGGGTACGGTCGCCGTGTTGCTTCCGGGGGCGTTTTACACGCTGCGCGAATCGCGCTTGCCGCCCATCGAAGCGCTGCGCGCTCACCACGTGTCGATCGCCATCGCGAGTGATTGCAATCCCGGAACGTCGCCCACTGCTTCACTTGTGTTGATGATCAACATGGCATGCACGATCTTTCGCTTGACACCCGACGAAGCGCTCGCGGGCGTGACGCGGCACGCCGCACGCGCGTTGGGACTCGCCGATCGCGGCACGTTGCGTGTCGGGCAACGCGCCGACATCGCCCTGTGGGATATTGATTCGCCGGTCGAACTCGCATACCGGGTGGGCGGCAATGCGTGCGCCGGCGTGATTCGCGGTGGCGCGGTGCAGCGAATGAGCTTCTGATGCGCTTGTGGGAGCTCTTTCGCGGCGACTCGCCGCTCATCATCGACGTGCCGCATGCAGGCACGCATCTGCCTGACGCCATCGCGTTCCGCCTTACCGAAAACGCGCGTCGCGTTCCCGATACCGACTGGCATGTCGACAAACTCTACGCGTTCGCCCGTGCGGCCGATGCTACGATGCTCGTTGCGACGCATTCGCGCTATGTTGTCGATTTGAACCGTGACCCATCGGGAGCGGCGCTCTATCCCAACGCCGACAACACGGAGCTGTGTCCCACGCGAACGTTCGCCAACGATGCGATTTATCCCGAAGGCGAAGAACCGAGCGGAGACGAGATCGCCGCACGTCGCAGCGTCTTTTTCGATCCGTACCATGCGTCGTTGGCGGGCGAGATCGAGCGCGTTCGCGCTCGTCATGGCTACGCAATACTGCTCGACGCACATTCGATCGCATCGGAAGTGCCACGCTTTTTCGCAGGTCGACTTCCCGATCTCAACCTTGGCACTGGGCACGGCGCAACGTGCGCGGCGCAAGCCCAGGCGCTTGCGACCGATGTGCTTGCGCATGCCAAGCCATTCACACACGTCGTCAACGGACGATTCACCGGTGGCTATGTGACGCGTCACTACGGTCGTCCTGGCAACGACATCCACGCGCTGCAACTTGAAATGGCCCAGAGCGCTTACATGGACGAAGCGGCGCCGTTCCGCTACGATCCGGCCAGAGCAGCGCCATTGATCGGCGTTCTCGAGCGCTTGGTGATCGCGCTTTCGGAATGGCGGCCTACCGCGCATAAAAGATGATTCGGTTCTACATCGCGCGTCAGCGCTTCGACGCCTACCTCTTGGCCGATCGCCTGAACCAGGCAGGGATCAAGGCGCACGTGTTCAATGAGCACGCCTCGTCGATCGTCGGAGATGTGCCGCCGGACGTCGCGCAGCCGCAAGTGTGGCTTGCGCGCGAAGAGGATCGCGAGCGCGCGACCATTCTGTTGCGATCGATGGAAGCGGACGCCGCACGCGGCGGGAGCCTTCGTTGCGCGCGTTGCAGCGAGGAGTCGCCCGCGAACTTCGACCTCTGCTGGAACTGCGGCGCGTCGCTAGGTTAACGACCCCCACGCTTGCGGCTGTCGCCGCTGCGCTGCCCCCAGAGAGGGAGCAATTCGCGCCCTGGGACGGCCCTACGGCGCGAATGATCGCTGTCATCCCGAGCCGAGCAAAGCGAGTCCTGAGCGTAGCGAAGGAGCTGCTGTTGTATTTCTGGCGAGGGACCTGCTATCAATCAGAACCAGGTTCCTCGGACAAAAGAACGTTGTCCTCGGAATGACAAATTGAGGATTTCACGTCCACCAGTAGCGCGTCACGTGAAAGAACACAGGCGCCGCGAACACGACCGAATCAAGGCGATCGAGCATCCCACCGTGACCTTCGATCAAATCTCCCCAATCCTTGACGCCGCGATCACGTTTGATCGCCGACATCACGAGCCCGCCGAAGAATCCCATTACGGTGATCAAGAACGCCATCAACGCCGCCTCTGCGACGGTGAACGGCGTGATCCACCATAATCCGGTACCGAGCAACGTCGCCGACGCGACGCCGCCGATGAGTCCGCCCACCGTTTTGGAGGGCGAGACGTCGGGCGCGACTTTCCGCTCGCCAATCAACTTGCCCCAGATGTACTGAAACACATCGCTCGACTGCACGACAAGTACGAGAAACGCGATCAGCAAGAGGTTGCGATCTTCGTATCCGGGAATTTTCAGCGTGAGGAGCGCCGGCACGTGCGACAAGCAGTACACGCAGACCATCAATCCCCATTGGACTTTCGCGTTGCGCTCCAGAAAGCGTTTCGTATCGCCGGCGATGACCGACACGATCGGCAGCAGCAGAAACGCGTACACGGGAATGAAGATCGAATAGAGCCCGTAACGCTCGTTCCAGACCAACAGGTACTGCAGCGGCAGAATGATGTAGAACGACGTCGCCAACGCCTGGTGGTCGCTGCGGCGCGTGTACGTCAGCGTGATGAATTCGCGTAGCGCGGCGAACGATGCGAAGAAGAACAACAGCATCACGCCGGCGCGGCCAAACATGAATGCGATTCCGATCAGAATCACCATCACCCACCACGCCTTGACGCGCGCGTTCAGGTTGTCGACGATGTCGTTCTGCTGCCCATGCACAACGACACGCTTCAGCACCGCACCGGCGAGCGATGCAATGACGAGCACGAGACCAATCCCGGCGAAGAGCTCCAGCGTCTGATGCTGCGCTGCGGGTGGCATCATCACGCCTCCGGCGGCGCCAATGCGAGCAGCGCGTCGCGTGTCCGCGCCACGAACGTCGCTTTGTCTTCTTGCGGATCAAGGCGCATCGGCGTGCCAATCGTGATCGTGCACAACAGCGGCACCGGTAGAAACTGACCCTTCGGCATCACCCGACTCAAGTTCTCGATCCATACCGGCACAAACTCGACGTCCGGGCACGCCGCGGCGAGACGATAGATGCCGGACTTGAATGGAAGAAGACGCGCATCGGTCGTGTTGCGCGTTCCTTCTGGGAAAACGATCAGCGCGTCACCGCCTTCGAGCGCGCTCGCCATCTGGCGAACCGGATCGATTTTTCGCGAGACGGGGTTGCGATCGATCAGGACCGAGCGAAAGAGCCGATTGGCGGCGAAGCGGCGAATCGGGTCCTTGCTCCAGTAATCAAGCCCTGCAACAGGCCGCGTGCGTTCGCGCAAATCGTGCGGCAGACACGCCCATACGAGGACGAAATCGGCGTGGCTCGCATGATTCGCATAATAGACGCGAGGCCCCGCAACGGGCGTGCAGCCCTGCCAGCGCGCGCGAGCGCCGGTGATCGCTCGCGCAAAGGCGCAAATCGCTCCAGCGAGGAGGGATTCGATCCACGCCGACGTCATTGCGTGGCGACGAGAGCACGCAGTGCCGTTGCATGATCGGCATGCAACACGACGTTGGCGCGTGCGACGCGAATCATGGCCAGCGCGGCATCAACACTCGCCGCGCGGCCTGTCGCCAAAAGCCATGCCGCTGCTGCACAGGCGCTACGCGAATAGCCGAGCGCGCAGCACACGAGCACGGGACCTTCCGCACGAAGGCTTTCGATCGCTTTGGCTGCGGCAGCCAACGTCTCGCATGAAGGCGTCGTCAAATCGAGAACGGGAAAAACGGCCAGCGTACGTTTGCCCGCTGCCACCGGCAGCTCAGCGGTCAAATCGACAAGGGAGGCGAAGGGCGACGCGGCCATTTCGCGTCGCGTCGGCGTGCGTCCGATCCAAACGCTGTCGGCAAGATGCGAAGGCGCGGCATAGGCGCGTGTCCACCAGCGCGAATTGATCCACGCCCCCGCGAGATACGGGGCAAGAAGCCATCGTGCCGCGAGGGTCAAATTGCCGTCGTCACCTTTCTGAAATCCATTGGCGCCGACAGCTGCGTAGATCAACGCGACCAAAGCAAGCGATAGCGCGGGCCACAACAACCATAGACCGATTCCGCCGAATGCCGTGCCAGTCACGACCGCTGTCACCGAGCCAAGCAAATAGAACGCCGCGATTCGTAGTCGCTGCGGATCGCGCGACCACACAAACGACGGCCGCTGTCGCACGTTGTCCGGCCAGAGCCATACGCAAAGCCAGCCCAATGCGAATCCGGTCGGAATATCGATGAAATGGTGCTGGTACGTGGTCAGCACCGACGCGCAAATCAACAGAAAAATGACGTCGACGACGAGTCGTCCCGCACGTGAGACTTTGCTTGCGTAGAGAACCCACAGGACCACGGCGAGCGCAATGTGCAACGACGGAATCTGATTGAACGGCCGATCGAAGCCCAGCAGTACGTCGAATAGGAACCCAAACGCTCCATCGACCGCCGGCCGTTCAAACGTGAAGCGATAGGGGAATGCGATGAAACAGAAGACGGCAACGAGCTGCGCCGTCAACAAACGTTTGGCATGGGTGTCGAGCTCGGAGCGTGTCGTGCAGATGAAGAGCGACAGTCCGTAGAGGAGATCGATGAGCCAGTACGGCACGATCGTCCATGACCAAAACGGAATGCTGCGTTCCCAGTCGAACACCACCGATGGGACATTCGGCCGTTGCGCGGCGACCCAGTTGGCCGTTCCGTACGAGATAAAGAACAACGGCCCGAGAAACGCGAGCCATACGGCGGCGCGCCGCCACGGATGAGCTTCCCGAACCATTGCGTTACCAATCACACGCGCCGGCTGCTCGTACCGCCAGCGAGACGGTGAAAATGCCCCATTCGTCGATTCGCTGCTCGATCTTGCGAAAACCGGCAGTCTCTACCAACTGATCCATTTCCGCCTGCGTGCGCCTGCGCATCACCCACGCGGCGCCGCCGCGATGACTCGTGAGCGCGCGCGCGATCAGCTCGAGCTGCGGATGCCACGGCTGTCCCGTATAAAGAAGAAGACCGCCTTCGGGTATCGCGTCGGCGAGTCCCGCGAGCGATGTACGCACGAGCGTGTTGTCGGGGAAAAGCTCATACAATCCCGAGACGATGCCGATTGTCGGACGCGGCGCGATGGCGGCAATACTTGCGCGATCGAATGCGTCGCCGCGGACGAACTTTGCAATCCCACCAAGGCCCTTGGCGCGAATCAGCGCGCTGCCCTGATCGACATTGAGCTCGCTGTAATCGCGCAATAGAACGGAATCGGGCGGCGTCGGCGCGCCATCGAGCGCTTCGAGCACGTAACGCCCATGTCCCGCTGCGATGTCGACGATGTGGACCGGCTTGCCGGCGGGGCGCGCCAGCGTAATGGCCTTTCGGAGCAGTTCTTCGAGATGCAGTTTGCGCTGGCGAATGCCGCGCCAGCCGATTGAATCGAGATAGTTGCGATCGATGAGCTTGCCGAGCAGCGTGGCGCCGCTCGCCCGGTTGCGATAGACGTAGTCGAGCGTGCTGCCCGAGTCAAAGCCGGTTTTGCGACCGAGCGCGATGCCTTCGGATAACGCGGCGCCCGCTGCAAGACCTGCTCGCGTTGCGGCCCAATATATTCCGCGTAACGACAACGCCGGCAGCGGCGCCGCGAGAATGTCGGTTTCCTTCTTTGTATAGCCGGCTTTGTCAGCGTTGTGCAAATCGGGGCGCTCAAACGGCCGATCGAAATTGCGCAGCAAAAAGCCGCGCGCTTTGGCGATCGCCTGCGCGCGATCGCGCTCGCCCAGCGTGTCGTGATAGAAGCCCTCGAGAACGTGGCGCTCCTTGGTCGGCGAGCCCAGTCGCTCGAAGAACCGGTGCTGGGGAGCGTGATGGACGACCCAATCGGCGCCCGAAACAAGCAACTGCGTGGGCACGACGATCGCCTGCGCATCCGCGACGATGCGATCGGCCGTCTCGTACAGCGAAAGCAGGATGTTGACCGAGATCGGCCGCGTGATCAGCGGATCCGTGTCATAGCTTGCGATTCGCTCCGGGTCATGGGTGAGGAACTTCGCCTTGACGTAGCTGTTGACAAAAAAATGGCCGCGAATCTTCTGCATGAGCGCGAGCCCGGACCGCGCGAACGGGACATACAGCTTGACCTTGAATGCCGGCGACGCGAGCACCATGCAGCGAACGCGCGGCGCGTAATCGTGCACCCATGTCGCCACGAGCACGGCGCCGACGCTTTGTGCGATCACCCCGATGTCTTCGACTGCAAATCGGTGACGGTCGGCGATGTGGTCGATGAACGTCTGCACATCGCGTACCGACGTACCGAGACTCGGACTGAAACCGCGGAGTCCCGGCGAGCGTCCGTGCCCGCGCGCGTCCCACGCGAAGCAATCGAATTGCGGCAGATCGAGCTCGTCAGGCAGATGCGCAAGCCTGCCCGAATGCTCGTGGCCGCGATGGAAGAATACGAGCGCACCGCGCACGGGTTGTTGCGTCGCGGGCCAATGTCGATAGAACAGATCGACGCCGTCGTGCGCGCGAAACGTTGCCTCGATCACCGGACGTTTCGTCGACAGCGCGGCGACGATATCGTTCATCGCGTGACCTCCCGGGCTTCCGCGAGCGCGCTTTGCACGCGGTTGACGAGCGTTACGACAAGCAGCGCGGCGAAGAGCGGCAGGGCCATCGCGAGCCACTCGGGCATTGGTCCGCCGAGAGCCACCCACAATCCGAGCACGCCGAACGCAAACGCGCGATCGCTCTTGCCGAACGGGCCGTCATAGCGTCGTGAAGCGCCGATCATCGGTCCCATGACGCCCGCGAACTCCGTGACGATCGCAAGGACGATGACCACGACGACCCAGCTCGCCGAAAACGGCGCGAGCCAGGCGAAGGGCGCGTAGAGCGTTGCATCGGCAACGACGTCGCCCAGCTCGTTCAAATACGCGCCGAGTCGGCTTTGTTGGCCGAATTCGCGCGCAAGCATGCCGTCGAGCGCGTTCAACGCCATGCGCACGAACATCCAGAATGGAATCAGCAGGAATGGAGTGCGCTCCGGCGCGCGCCACGCGACGAACGCACCAACGGCGATCGACAATGTCGCCGCTGCGATCGTCACTTGATTCGCGGTCACGCCGGCCCGGGCCAGCGTGGACGCGAGCGGACGCAGCAATGCCTGGAACCGCGGTTTCAACGCGTAGATCGACACGCGTCTCCTTCCCCTCGCGCGAGATCGGCGCACGCGCAAAATGAACGTGCGGCGACGGCGTTATGCGTGGAGTTTACCGCAGGCACCGCGTTGTCGGCGGCGGAAAACCTACGCGGCGTCAAGGCTCTTCGTAGATCATCTGACGCGCACTGGCTACGGCGTCTTCGGGGGCCGCGTCGGTAGATATGGTCGCATCGTCTTCATTCGCTAAGCCCCTGCGCGTGCGTACGATTGCATACCAAATGCCGCCGCCGCAAAGTAGCAACGCGAATGGTCCAAGCCACAGGAGCCACGTGTTGCGCTGGATCGGCGGATTGTAGAGAACGAAGTCGCCGTAACGGGCGACAAGGTATTGCTTGATCTCGGCATCGCTCTTGCCGGATGTCGCGAGCGCGCGTACTTCGCGACGCAGATCCTCGGCGAGCGGCGCGTTGGAATCGGCGAGCGTTTGGTTCTGGCAGACGAGACAACGCAATTCAGCTTCAAGTCGTTTTAGCCGCCCTTCAAACTCGATATCGGTCAGCGCCTGCGCTGTCGCGGTCGCCGCCGCGAATGCGACTGCGAAGAAAACGAGTATCCGCCTCATGACTTCTGCAACTCGCGCACCAACGGCAGGATTTTTTGATCGAGCGACTCGGCCGTTACCGGACCGATCTGCTTGAAACGGATGACGCCCTGCTTGTCGACGACGAAGGTTTCGGGAACACCATAGACGCCGAAGTCGATGCCGACACGGCCGTCGCGATCGACGATCGACACGCGATACGGATTGCCGTTTTGCGCGAGCCACGCGCGTCCGTCTTCGGGTTTGTCCTTATAGTCGAGACCGACGACCGGCACGACGTTCGATCGCGCGAGTTGCATGAGCAGCGGATGCTCGACGCGGCAGGAGACGCACCATGACGCCCAGACATTCAACAGCCACACCTGGCCCTTCATATCGTCGCCCGACAGCGTCTTGGCCGGTTCGTGCAGCGTTGCGAGCGCAAAGGCTGGCGCAGGCTTGCCGATCAGCGGCGAAGGCACTTCGCGCGGATCGAGCGACAAGCCGACCCAGAGAAAGCCCAGCAGGATCGCGAACACCGCGAGCGGAAGAATCAGACGCCAGGACTTCATCGCAGAGAGTCGATCATGCAGCCTGCGCGGCGCGCACCGCGGCAGCAAAACGCTCTTTCACCGTCAACCGATAGCGGTGGTCCGAAACGGCGAGAAAGCCGCCAATAGCCATGAACAGGCAGCCGAACCAGATCCAATCGATGAAGGGTTTTACGTAGACCCGCACGCCCCACGCCCCGCTCAACGCGTTTTCGGTAACCGGCTCACCGAGCGAAACATACCGGTCACCCAAAAATCCCGGGTCGATTGCCGCCTCGGTCATCGACTGTCCCGATGCAGCGTAGGCACGCTTTTCCGGATGCAACGTGTTGAGCGGTCTCCCGTCGCGCGAGACGTCGATTGTGCCGACCAACGCGTCGTAGTTCGGACCCTTCGCCGGCACGACGCCGCGAAATGTGAACGTGTAGCTCCCGACCACAACGCTTTGGCCGACGTTCAGACGCACGTCGCGCTCGAGCTCGTAACCTTTCACAAGCGTGACGCCGGCGATGAACACCGCGACTCCAAAATGCGCAACGAGCATCCCATACCATGCACGCGGATGCGCACGAAGCTTGGCGGCGAGTCCGCGCTGCGGCGATCCGCGAATACGCTGCAACAGGGCGACAATGGTCGATCCCGCGACCCACACCGAAAGCAGCACGCCGAGCGCGATCAACGGCGTCCAGCGACCGAGAACAAATGGCAGCAGTGCCGCCGTGACGATCGACGCGCCAAACGCCCACTTTAGACGCGTCGCAAAATCGGGCAACGACGCTTTGCGCCATGCGGCGAGTGGTCCGATGCCCATCAGAAACACCAGCGGCGCCATCAGCGGCACGAACACCGCTTCGAAGTAGGGCGGGCCGACGGAAATCTTGCCGAGATTGAGCGCGTCGAGAAACAATGGGTACAACGTACCGAGCATCACGGTGCCCAACGCGGCGATCAGCAGCACGTTGTTCGCGAGCAGCAGCGATTCGCGCGAGATCGGCGCAAAACCGGTACCGCCACCAACGACATTGGCGCGCCCCGCATAGAGCGCCAGCGATCCACCGATGACGATCGCGAGAAACGCCAGGATGAAAACGCCGCGCGCCGGATCGGTCGCAAAGGCATGGACGGATGTGAGCACGCCCGAGCGAACGAGAAACGTACCGACAAGCGATAACGAAAACGCGATGATGGCAAGTAGCACGGTCCAGCTTCGAAACGTTCCGCGCTTTTCGGTGACGGCGAGCGAATGGATCAATGCCGTGCCGGCGAGCCACGGCATGAACGATGCATTCTCGACCGGATCCCAGAACCACCATCCGCCCCAGCCCAGTTCGTAATACGCCCAACCGCTGCCGAGCGCGATGCCGATCGTGAGGAAGCACCAAGCGATCGTCGTCCATGGCCGCGACCAGCGCGCCCACGTCGCGTCGAGCCGGCCACCCAACAATGCGGCGATCGCAAATGCGAATGCGACCGAGAAGCCGACATAGCCCATGTAAAGCATCGGCGGGTGAATCACCATGCCGGGATCCTGCAGCAACGGGTTCAGGTCTTGTCCTTCCGGCGCCGCGGGGATGAGGCGCGCGAATGGATTCGACGTGAGCAACAGGAAGAGCAGGAATCCGATGGCGACGAGCCCCATGATTGCCAGAACGCGCGCGACGACGGCAGCGGGCAGATTGCGCGAGAACAACGTCACGGCGCCGGCCCAGCCGGTCAGCATCAACAGCCACAACAGCAGCGACCCTTCGTGCGATCCCCACGTCGCCGCAAAGCGGTAATACGAAGGCAATCTCGAGTTCGAATGCAGCGCGACGTTTTCCACCGAAAAATCGCTGGTGATGAAGCTCCACGCGAGACAACCGAACGCGAAGGCGACAAGCACGAACAGAATTCGCGCGGCCGGACGCGCCATCGCCATCAACGCGAAGTCGTTACGCGAAGCGCCGACGAGCGGCAACGTACCCAGCGCTAAAGCGGCCAAGAGCGCGACGATCAGCGCGAAGTGACCGAGCTCGGGAATCATCGAGCGCCGCTCCGTGATTGGAGACCCGGCATCGACATGCCCTTTTGCGCGCGGTCGAGAGCGTCCTTGGCTTCGGGCGGCATGTAGTTCTCGTCGTGCTTCGCCAGCACTTCGGTCGCGCGAAACGTGCCGTCGGCGGCGAGCGTCCCCTGCGCGACGACGCCTTTGCCCTCGCGGAACAAATCGGGCAGCAATCCGGTATAGATGACGGGAATCGTCTTGGCAGTGTCGGTGACGCGAAAGCGCACGGTCAGCGAATCGGCATCGCGCGTGAGGCTGCCTTGTTCGACGAGGCCGCCGATGCGAAAGGGGCGACCCTGCGGAGCCTCGCGTTCGGCGACCTGCGTGGGCGTAAAGAAAAAGACCAGGTTCGATTGAAACGCGTTCAGGACGAGGGCGGCGGCAACGCCGAGAACGACGACACCGGCGCCAATCCATGCAAAGCGTTTGTGCCGGGGTTTCACGCCATGCCCGCCGGATCGAGCGACGAGCGCGTCGTCACCGGCATTTCGGGCTCCGCCAGCTTCGCTTCGACGAGCGTTCGACGCCGGCGCGCGCGGAGCATCAACAGCTCAACCGCAATGACGAGCGCGGTCACGCCGTACGCCATCCAGACGTACCAGCCATAACCACCCATGGACAAAAAGGAGCTCATACGACGAGCCTTCGCACCTCGGGCAAGTGCGAGAGCCACAGTGCGCCGCGCTCACGCTCGACGATGATCACGCGCACACGTATCAGTGCGACGGCGATTGCGTAGGCCCATGCGGCGAGCGTCATCAAGGCGAGGGCCGTCACCATGATCGACGCCATTTTTGGCGCCGTGGTCATGCTGATCGTTGACCCTTGATGCAGTGTATTCCACCACTGCACCGAAAAATAAATGATCGGCACATTTATTGCCCCCACGAGCGTCAGCACCGAACACGCCTTGTCGGCGCGGCGCGGATCGTCGATCGCGTTGCGTAATGCGATCACGCCGAGATACAGAAAGAGCAGGACTAATTCAGACGTCATTCGCGCATCCCACGCCCAATACGTGCCCCACGTCGGACGGCCCCAGAAGGCGCCGGTCCACAGGGCGATGAAGGTCATCAACGCGCCGGTGGGCGCGAGTGCCTGCGCCATCATCGCGGAAAGCCGTGTGTTGTAGCCGAGAGCCAGTGCGCTCCAGAATGCCATCACGAGATAGATGAACATCGACATCCAAGCGGCCGGAACGTGGATGAAGATAATTCGATACGCGTCGCCCTGCTGCGCGTCGGTGGGGGCAACGACAAGGCCGATCCAAAGGCCAACGAGCGCCAACACTGCCGCCGCGATGGCACACCACGGCACCATACGACCCGCAACCGGGTAGAACGATGCTGGTGATGCGTAGCCGAACCAGTTGGCAGCCATGCTGATGTAGATCAATAAGCGTTCAATCGAGCGAGGCCCGGATCGCGGAAGCTGCGGCAACCGGAGCGCCGACCAGCGCAACGAGCAACCCTGCACCGAGCAGTGACAAGTGCGGAGCCGCACTCAAGCCTGCTTTGACCGCGTCAACGGATCCGGCACCGAAAATCAGGACCGGCACGTACAACGGCAACACCAGCAGGGCTAGGAGGCTACCACCGCCGCGCAGGCCGAGCGTCAGCGCTGCGCCGATGCCCCCCAGGAGTGAAAGAATCGGCGTGCCGATCAACAGTGCCGCCGTCAAAACCCACATCGCATCCCTTTCGAGCGCGTATTGCGCCGACAACAGCGGCGCCAGCAGCACGATGGGCAGGCCTGTCGTGAGCCAATGTGCAGCTATTTTACCGGACACGAGTGCCGGAAGCGGCCATGGCGACAGCGCGATTTGCTCGAGCGTGCCGTCGATATGGTCGGCGGCGAACAATCGCGACAGCGAGAGTAGCGATGCGAGCAGCGCTGCGACCCACAACACGCCTGGACCGATCGCTGCGAGAAGGTTGCGCTCGGGCGTCGTCGCGAGCGGAAACAGCGTGACCACGATCACGTAGAACAGCAACTGAACGCCGAGTTCCGCCTTCGAACGCAACGAAATCTTCAAATCGCGTGCAAGCGCCCATCGAAGCGCGGGCAACACCGCGTCTTGTGCCGACGACGTCGAGGCGGTTTCGATCGACGTGGCCATTGTCTGTGCGTCAGGCGAGCGCCAAGTTCGCGAAGCGCGGAACGGAAAGCGGCTGATGCGTTGCGACGACTGCACAGCCGTTGGCGTCGAGATGTTGGCGCAGCAACGATGTCAACAATGCGATGCCGTCGCTGTCGAGGCCCGTGGTGGGCTCGTCGAGAATCCATAGCGGCTTCTTGACGAGCGTGAGCCGCGCGAGGCCGATGCGCCGGCGCTGTCCTTGAGAAAGAACACGTGCAGGCAGCAGGCGTTGGCGCGACAGCGCAACACGATCGAGCGCGACGAATGCCTGCTCGGTCGTTACGGTTATACCGCCGAGCGTCACTAAAGCGACGAGGTTTTCAATCGCCGTGAGCTCGTCTTTCAGCGCCGGCAGATGACCGGCAAACGCAACCTCGTCGCGGACACACGCATCGAGCGGCGCCACGACATTTCCCATCCAACGAATGACACCTGCTGCGGGCGCCGACAGCCCGGCCAATATGCGCAACAGCGTCGTCTTGCCGCTGCCGTTCGGGCCGGTGACGAAGAGTGTTTCGCGCGCGTCGACACGAAGCGCGATGTTGGCGAACAAGCGCGTGTGGCCGCGCACTGCGGCGAGATTGTCCGCCTCGAGCATCGTTGCCGTGTGCGATGCGTGCGATTTCATGGGACGACTTCGCCAATGACGACATGGACGTTCGCGTCTCCCGGCGTGACCGGCGCGCTCACGCCGCGCAAATCGCCGCTCGCGGCCTTTGCGTTGCCGCTCTTCGACACGCGTGCTTCGACGACGACACGCGGCGCTGCGGAGAGCTTTGCTTCGGGGGCCATACCCATCGAATCGTCAAGATGAAAAGTCGCGGGCAATTCGCGTGCGCGCATTCGGGTTACCGCGAGTGGTACGCGACCGCCGTCCGCCGGACGCGCCAGCACGAACACCGTATCGTCCGGCGCGACACGCGACGCGATCTTGGGATCGACCTCGATGCGGCCGGCAAGCGCCCCTTTGGCGGGCATGGCGGCGGAAGGCGCGCTCTTGCTCGCCCCAAGCTCCGCAATCACCTTGTCGACTTCACGCGCGTCATCGCTGTCCGGCGCAACCTTCTGCCGCAATTCGCGCCAGCGCGCGAGCGAAGCATCGACATCTCCGCGCTCGAGGAGTGCGGTGGCGGACAGCGCCAACGCCTTGCGGTTATTGGGGTCGATGGCGAGCGCGCGCGCAATCAGCTCCTCCGGCTTTCCGATGAGCTTGCGTTGTTGCGCCATCGCGGCTGCATCGGCCCAGTCGGCGTAGAGCTGCGCATCGTCCGGCAATCGTTTGCCGGCTTCCGCGAACGCAGCGGCAGAGTCTGCATATCGACCCAGCGCAGCGTACGACCGCGCCAGCAACAACCATCCTTTCGGATCGTCGGGATGCGTTTGCATTCGCTGCGCAAGCTGATCGACCATCGCGCGCACATCTTGATCGGTGAGTCGCGGGCGCGCCGTCTGCGCGTTGATCGCGGCGGGATTCCCGAGCATTTGATACAGCAGAACGGACGCGACCGGGACGACCGCGACAAGGATGACCATCGCGATCCACGGCGTGCGCGGAGCGCCGGCATCCGTCGCGCTCGGTTGCTTGGCGATCTCGCTGCCCAACCGGTGCACCAACTCTTCTTGCGCGGTCGCGTGCTCGTTTGCAGTGATTGCGCCCGCTGCGAGGTCGTCGTCGAGTTGGCGCCGTTGATCGCGATAGACGGCGGTTGTAGCGTCGAGCTCGGGCGGCGCCGCGTCTTGCAGCGGCTTTCCGCCTCGCAGCAGCGGACGCGCGAGCACGAACAACGTGATCGCAACGAGCGCGAGCGCAACGAGCCAGAACAGCAGGACGGAAACCATGAATGGCGGCGGTGACTTTCGTAGCGGCCGCACCGAGCAGAGGCGGCGAATTATACCGGGCGAGTCGCGTTTTCGATGACCCTCCCGTGTGCGCTTCGCTGGCGCGCATCGGCTATGATGGACGGCGGGGCGTTCAACTGGAGCAATGCAATGCCCGATAAAGACATCCGCGAAGCTTCCCTCGAATACCATCGTCGCGCGCCTCCCGGCAAGATTTCGCTGCTGCCGACAAAGCAGCTTCTGAATCAGCGCGATCTCGCGCTTGCGTACTCACCGGGCGTCGCCGCAGCGTGCGATGAAATCGTTCGCGATCCGCGTGAAGCATCGACGCTCACGTCGCGCGGCAACCTCGTCGGCGTTGTCACCAACGGCACTGCAGTACTGGGTCTCGGAACGATTGGACCATTGGCGGCGAAGCCTGTGATGGAAGGCAAGGCGGTGTTGTTCAAGAAATTTGCCGGCCTCGATTGCTTCGACATCGAGTTGAACGAGCGCGATCCGGACAAGCTGATCGACATGATCGTCGCGCTCGAGCCGACATTCGGCGGCATCAATCTCGAGGACATCAAGGCGCCGGAGTGCTTCTACATTGAACGCAAATGCCGCGAACGGATGAAGATTCCGGTCTTCCACGATGATCAGCACGGGACAGCGATCATCGTCGGCGCCGCGATCGTCAATGGGTTACGCGTCGTAGGCAAGGAGTTGGCGAACGTCAAGCTTGTCTGTTCCGGCGCGGGCGCAGCGGCGCTCGCATGTCTCGATCTGCTCGTCTCGGTTGGCATCAAACGCGAAAACATCTGGGTTTCCGATATCAAGGGCGTCGTGTACGCCGGCCGCACGGATGAAATGGACGACCACAAGGCGCTGTATGTGCAAAAGACTTCGGCACGCAAGCTGCAGGAAATCCTGCCGGGCGCCGATATCTTTCTCGGCCTCTCCGCCGCGCGCGTGCTAAAGCCCGAGTGGCTTCCATCGATGGCGAAATCTCCGTTGATCCTTGCGCTCGCGAATCCGGAACCGGAGATCATGCCGGACATCGCAAAAGCGGCGCGTCCCGACGCCGTCATCGCCACGGGTCGGTCCGACTTTCCGAATCAGGTCAACAACGTCCTGTGCTTTCCGTTCATCTTCCGGGGCGCGCTCGACGTCGGCGCAACGACGATCAACGAAGCTATGAAGCTCGCATGTGTGCGCGCGATCGCCGACCTCGCAATGGCCGAGCAATCCGACATCGTGGCGGCGGCCTACGACATCGAGGATTTGCGCTTCGGACCGGAATATTTGATCCCGAAGCCGTTCGACCCGCGCCTCATCGTCAATATTGCGCCGGCAGTCGCGCGGGCAGCGATGGAGTCTGGCGTCGCGACGCGGCCGATCGAAGATTTCGAGGCGTATCGCGCCAAGCTGACAAGCTTTGTGTATCACTCCGGCCTGTTGATGCGGCCTATTTTCGACGCCGCACAGAAAGCGCCGAAGCGGATCGTCTATGCCGAAGGCGAGGACGAGCGCGTGCTGCGTGCCGCGCAAGTCGTCGTCGACGAAAAGCTTGCATTTCCGATCCTGGTCGGACGTCCGGCCGTGCTCGAAAAGCGGATCGAGCGCTTCGGCCTGCGCATAAAGCCCGGCAGGGATGTCGAGGTGATTAATCCCGAGTTCGACATCCGTTACCGCGAGTACTGGACCGAGTACTATCGGCTCACCGAGCGCAAGGGCGTGTCGCAGCAATACGCACAGATCGAGATGCGCCGGCAACTCACGCTGATCGGTGCGATGGCCGTACATCGCGGCGAGGCCGACGGCATGTTGTGCGGAACATTCGGCACGCACGCCGTGCACCGCCACTACATCGAGCAGGTCATCGGATTGCGCAGCGGCGTCTCCAATTACGCGGCGATGAACGCGGTTCTGCTGCCGAATCGCACGATATTCATCGCCGACACGTACGTGAACAGCGACCCGACCGCCGAGCAGCTCGCCGAGATCACGCTGCTCGCCGCTGATGAGATCCGCCGCTTCGGCGTCACGCCGAACGTCGCGTTGCTGTCGCATTCGTCGTTCGGCACCAGCGATCTGCCGTGCGCAAAAAAGATGCGCTATGCGTTGGCGCTGATCCGAGCACAGGCACCGGATCTCGAAGTCGACGGCGAGATGCATGGCGACGCGGCGTTGAACGAAAGCGTGCGCCGCGCGGTGTTCCCGAATTCGCGACTCAAAGGCGAGGCAAACTTGCTGATCATGCCGACGCTCGACGCCGCTAACATCTCGTTCAATCTGCTGAAAGTCGCATCGGGCGGCGGCGTGACGCTCGGTCCGATTCTTCTCGGCGTGGCGAAGCCGGTGCATATCCTCACGCAATCGGCGACGGTCCGCCGGATCGTCAACATGACGGCGCTGACGGTCGTCGATTGCGCGGTGCAGCGACAGGTGCAGCTTATTTGATCGTCAACGCTTCGTTGACCGCGGTTTCAAAATCCATTCGGCGTCCGGCGTGCCACGCCGCTTCAGCGGCCGCCGGCCCGAGCGCTTCGCGCGCGCCGCCATAGTAGCGATTGATCAACGCGTTCCAGAAGCGAATTCCCGAGAAATCGACGCCGAGCCTGTCGAGCTCGGCCGCTGCTGCACCGCCAAGCGTCAACGCACGCGCCGATAATCCCATTCCGGCCGATGCCATCGCGATGCCCTGCATCTCGATTGCGGTTTCGGTTCGCTCACCTAGCGCTGCCGCCAACTCGAGCGCGCGCCGATAACGAGGCAGCGCGCTCGTGCCGTCGCCGCGTATCAGCGGACAGTCGGCGAGGAAATGATGCGCGAAATGTTCGGAGCGCACATCGCGTTGCCGCTCGGCCTCGGCAAGCGCTTCGCGAGCCATCGGCTCCACGGTGTCGAGCTCGCCCAACGCGACTAAAACCTGCAAGAGGCCGATACGCGCCCGATTGATCAAGGCCCGCTCTCCGACGGAATTGGCAATGCGCAAGCTGTCTTCCATGCAGATCCGCGCCTCGGCATCCTCGCCTGCATTGAAACAGCCCCAACCAAGGTCCAGCAGCGCGGAGCTGATCTCTTGCTCATGACCGAGATTGCGCCAGATGGGTACCGCTTCCCCGATCGTTGCGCGTGCCGCGGTTAATTCGCCGGACCATGCGGGAAGCCCTCCCGCCGCGGACAGCAATCGTGCGCGCGTTTGATCAGGATTGCCGGCGATCGCCAGCGCCTGAGCAAGATACGTACGGCCCTCAGTGAAGTGCGAATGAAGATGCCAGAACCATCCAAGGTCGCCGGCAAGATCGATGAAGCGGCTAGGTGCGCGCACACGCAGCCAATCAAGCGCCGCTCGAACGTTTTCGTGTTCGAGCTCCAGCATGTCCAGGCTCCGCTTCTCGTCGTCGGGTCGCTGTGCGCATGCGTTTTTGACCAGCGCTTCGAAATGCGTCGCGTGCCGGCCACGAATTGAATCAGCAAACGGCGCGCCGTCGAGCTTTTCGACGGCAAACGAGCGTATCGTTTCAAGCATTCCGAGACGCTCGTCGTAACACCGAACGAGACTCTTGTTGACCAGCGAGCCGATCGCATCGAGCGACGTTTCGCACACGGCTTCCGCCGCTTCGATCGCGAATTGACCGGGGAATACGCCAAGGCGCACGAACAGCTCGCGCTCATCGTCGTTCAGCAAGTCGCAACTCCACGCAATGGCGTTGCGAATCGTCTGCTGCCGGAGCGGCGTGTCGCGCGTGCCGGCCGAGAGAAGGCTGAGACGCTGTGGCAATCGCTTCACCATCGCGTTGGGCGACAATACGCCGGTCCGGGCCGCCGCCAGCTCGATCGCCAACGGCAGGCCGTCAAGTTGGCGGCAAATCTCGGCAACGGCCTCCGCATTGTCCTTGGTGAGCGAGAATGCAGGCTGCACCGCCTGCGCGCGGTCGGTGAACAGCCTGACCGAAGCGCACTGATCCAGCTCCAACACATCCGACAATCGACGCGGATCGGGCACCGCGAGCGGTGCCACTGGGAACATCCGTTCCCCCGACACGTGCAGCGGTTCACGGCTGGTGGCGAGAAACTTGATGCGCGGCGCCTCGGCAATCAGAGATGCGATATCGGGCGCCGCAGCGACAATCTGCTCGAAATTGTCGAGCACGATCAGCATGGATTTTTGCGCGAGATAGGCCGACAGCGATTGACCTGCGGCGGCGCTGACACTTAGTGCTTGTGCGATCGCCGGAAGAACCAATGTCGGGTCCGAGATGCTCGCAAGCGACGCGAAGTTGGCGCCGTCGTCAAAATCGTCCGCCAGCATATGCACCACTTGCACGGCAAGCCGCGTCTTGCCCGTGCCGCCGGGGCCGGTCAGCGTCAAAAGATGCACGCCGGGATCGCGCAATATCGTGCAGATCGCGTCGATGTCCCGATCGCGCCCGACCATTGTCGTCAACTGAGTCGGGAGGTTCGCCGTCCGTTTTGCTGCCGTTCGCAGCGCGGGAAATTCGGCTTGCAAACGAGCGTGCAAAAGTTGGTAGAGGCGATGCGGCTCCGGCAGGCTCCTCAGCACATGCTCGCCAAGATCGCGCAGCTCAAATTGCATAGCGTCGCCAATGAGCGCTCGCGTCGTATGGGATACGAGCACTTGACCACCGTGCGCTGCGTCGCAGATTCGCGAAGCGCGATGCACACCGATGCCGACGTAGTCGTCGTCGACGATCGTCGTTTCACACGTGTGAAGACCCATGCGCGCGCGCAAAGGCCGATCGTCCGGCCACGCGTGTTCCATGAACGCGCACTGCGCATCGAAGGCAGCGTGCAGAGCGTCGTGCGCGCTCGCAAAGGCGACGAACATCGAATCGCCAGCGCTGCCGAACCTGTGGCCACGATGACGAGTACAGGCGTCGTGCAGAAGCGAACGATGCATTTCCAGCAGCTCGCCATATCGCTGCGGGCCGATTTCCGACAGACGCTGCGTCGAGCCCTCGATATCGCTGAACAGAAATGTGACCGTTCCGGTAGGCCGCATGAGCTGCGCTTCAGTCGAGATAGAGGGTTGAGCGAACGCGCCTAGGTCGAAGTCGGCGCGAGCAACGCGGGACGCGCGACGATGGCGGCGCCGAGCAGCATCAGTGCGATGCCGGCGGCCTTCGCCATCGCAAGGCCGTGCTTCCAATGCTTTTCGACGAGGAACAGAACGAAAAGCGCTGCCATCCACACGACGTTCATCAAACCGACGACCGCGAGAACCGCCATCATCGCCCAGCAGCAGCCGAGGCATAGCACGCCGTGGATGCCGCCGGCGCGAAGCGCGTTGCCCAAGCCGCGACGGAAATCATGCATCGTGACAAACGCAAACGGACTTTGGCACTTGTCGAGGCAGACCTTCTTCCACTCGGTGAACTGGTAGGCGCCGGCCACGATGAGGCGACGAATGCAATCGTCGAAATCGCGCCTTCGCCGCGTTGACGCGCGACCGCATGATGCGCGAGGACCATCGGCGCGACGGTCGGCAACATCATCGCTGCCATCATCGTGACCCACATCGTGAGGAACACGACGGCGCCCATGCTTCCCTGATTGCGATAGCCGATCTGGCCCACGCCCATCACCATGCCGCTCATAGAATTGGCTTGGTCGAGTGTGCTTTGCCAGGCGATGAGCGACAGCGCGACGAGTGCGACGACGACGACAATGTTGGCGCGCCACGAAAGAAGATTGAAGGCCGCGCGCGGCGTGTCGTGTTCAGGCGTCATGGTGCGCGAATTCGCACGGACACGGGATGTTGCATTTGCAGACGTCGAACCCGTCGCCTTCCAGCGTCCACTTCGGGATATCCGCCATCGCACACCTCCTTCCGTTCCGATGGTCACGCGCTAATCTTACATCCGCTGCTATACTCCCGCGCCGCCGCGAGGACCGTGGTCGGTATTGAGAAACGACCATGATCCTTCGTACAAAAGCATTCCTGCGCCGCCTGGGTCCCGGCCTCATCACGGGCGCCGCAGACGACGACCCAAGCGGCATCGCGACGTACTCGCAAGCGGGCGCGCAATTCGGCTTCGGCATGCTGTGGAGCGTACTGCTCACAACGCCGTTGATGGTGGGCATTCAAATCGTGTCGGCGCGCATCGGCCGCGTCACCGGACACGGCATCGCGCGCAATATCCGCGATCACTATCCACGGCCGTTGTTGTATCTCGTCGTCGGTCTGCTGGTGATGGCGAACACACTGAACATCGCTGCCGACATCGGCGCAATGGGCGAGGCGCTGCAGCTTGTCGTCGGTGGCGCGCCGCATTATCACGCGCTGGGTTTCGGTCTTGTCGCCGTCGCATTTCAACTGCTCGTACCGTATCAGCGTCTCGCGCCCGTTCTGAAATGGCTGACGCTGTCGCTCGTTTCGTACGCGTTCGTTCTGCTGATGGTCGATGTGCCGTGGGGCCAGGTCGCCGCCGAGACGTTGCTGCCGCCGATCAGCTTCAAGAGCGATTACTTCGTGTTGCTCGTCGGCGTACTGGGAACCACGATCAGTCCGTACCTGTTTTTCTGGCAGGCGTCACAAGAAGTCGAAGAGCAGCGCGCAGGGGAGGGCGAAGAACCGCTGCGCGAGGCGCCGGATCAGGCGCGCAAGCACCTGCGCCGCATCAAGCTCGACACGTGGTTCGGCATGGTGTTCTCGAACGCGATCGCGCTCGCGATCATGATGACGACGGCGGTTACGCTGCACACGGCGGGCATCACCGACATACAAACGTCGGCGCAAGCGGCACAAGCGTTGCGCCCGCTCGCAGGTGAATTCACGTTCACGCTGTTCGCGATGGGAATCGTCGGCACCGGAATGCTCGCTGTGCCGGTGCTCGCGGGTTCAGCAGCCTACGCGGTCGCCGAGTCGATGAAGTGGCCGATCGGCCATGCGTTGAAGCCGCTGGAGGCTAAAGGCTTCTACAGCATCATCGCGGCGGCAACGTTGATCGGCGTCGCGATCGATTTCTCGCCGCTTGATCCGTTCAAAGCGCTGTACTGGGCGGCGATTTTGAATGGCATCGTCGCGGTGCCCATCATGGCCGTGATGATGCGCATGGCCGTGCGGCCCGACATCATGGGAACGTTCGTGATCAGGCCGCGCTTGCGACGTCTCGGATGGTTCGCGACGGCGGTGATGACGGCGGCCGTTATTGCGATGGTGACGGCACAGCTTTTCTAAGAGATGGCCTACGCCCCCTTTGAGGCTACTCCTACAAAACGATAAGGAACTGCCCGCTCCCCTCGAGCATTGCGCTGCGATAGCGTAGATCACATCGCAGTCGACTGGAGCTCGCATGAAAACATCTTTGATCGCATTGGCGCTTGTCGGGACCACGGTGGCGTTGAGCGCGTGCAATCAACCCGACACAGACCGCACAACGTCGATCCCGCGCGGCGTCGCGGCAGCCGAGACAGTGCAGGAACCGCCCTCCGGGCTGAGCGCGCCTCCGGCGCCGTCGGAACGCGGTCCCATCCAGCCTAACGCGAATGCAGCGGCGCCGGGGACCGATGCATCAACTGCGCTTGCCAATCAACCGAATCTGAAAGATGTCTCCACGCCCGAGAAGGGGACTGCTGAAGAGCAACATCGCGCGGTGATGGCGCAGGATGCGGCCGCGAAAGCGCCGGACACGGCATCGGCTGATGCGGCAAAGGAGGCCGTGATGTCGGAGAGTGCAGGAAGCAACGCAACGGGCTCATCCGAAACGGCACGGGACAGCGAAGCGAATAATCCGCGCAGCGGGACGATCACGAAGGAAGAGGAAACGACTCAACTCCCGAAGGCCGGCCAGGTGAACAATCATTCGAGCACTGCGCTCGAAAAAGACAGCGGTCGGTAGGTCAGGCGTTGATCAGGCGGTCAGCGCCTCATTAATTGTGCGCTCGATAATTGTGCGCTCGAAATCCATTTGACGGCCAGCTTGCCACGCCGCGCCGGCGGTGCCGTGGTGCGTTCGCGTAAAATCCTCTCTACGGAGAGGTGGATGAGCGGTTGAAGTCGCACGCCTGGAAAGCGTGTTTAGGTTAATAGCCTAACGCGGGTTCGAATCCCGCCCTCTCCGCCAAGTCCACTGATTCCGCAAGTTCCCGCACGTTCCCACTAAGCCCCGGCATCCGGGGCTTTTTCTTTTTCTGTCCATAGGCTTCTGCGTCCACATTGTTCCTGTATGGGCTTCTGAGCTATCATCGAAGCGTGGAGCAGTTCAGGGGATGAACGGGGGACGAAAAAGGGGACAGCTGGGGGATCAGATTTTTTATGCAGGTAAATCGGGGGATGAACAGGGGACCAAGGGCGAAGCATGGGCAAGAAAATTGAGCTACTCACGGCGCTAGATTGCAAGACACTCGGCGACGGTAAATACGCCGACGGACTCGGACTTTCGTTGATTGTGCGTGGCGCGAGCCGAGCCTGGACGCTGCGCTATACCGCACCGGACGGACGGCAGCGGGAGATAGGACTTGGCGCGTTGGCGGACGTGGGATTGAAGGCTGCACGCGATGCGGCGGCGGAAATGCGGGACAAGGTGCGCCGTGGAATTGATCCCCTCGCCGAGCGCGCGGCGCAACGTGCAGCGGCCGAGGCCGAGCGCATTCGCAAGAAATCCGAAGTCCTCGCCGAACGCGCGACCCTGCTGCGTGTTGTCCGCGACTATCACGCTGCGCACGTCGAGCCGAAACGCAGCACGAAACACGCGGCGCAATGGATCGCATCCATTGAAGCGCACATCCCGGCGAAGATTCTGGAAAAGCCCATCACCGACGTTGAGGCATCCGAACTGCTCGATGCCCTGACGCCGCTCTATTTGAAAGTGCCGGAAACCGCGCGACGCATTCGACAACGGTTAGAGGTCGCATTCGATTGGGCGATTGTGCGAAAGCTGGCTAAGGAAAACCCGGCGCGCGTGATCGCCTCGCAATTGCGGCAGCAGCGCGATGCGGGAAATTTTCGCGCGCTACCGTTCGGTGAAGTTGCCGAGTTGGTGAAACGCTTGCGCCAGCAAACCGGTACGGCGGCGCGGGCGCTGGAATTCTTGATCTTGACCGCAGCGCGTACCGGGGAAGTGCTGGGCATGACGTGGGACGAAATCTCCCCAGCGGGCGACGTATGGACCGTGCCAGGGGCGCGGATGAAAGCGGGCGAACCGCATGTTGTGTATCTATCGGACGAGGCGCGTGCCGTACTGGCGCGCGTGCACGGGCTTTCCGATAACTATGTTTTCCGCAGCCCGACCGGGGACAAGCCAATGTCAGAAATGGCGCTGCTAATGCAGTTGGAACGACTGGGGATGCGCGAGCGCACAACCGTACACGGTTTGCGTGCGTCGTTTAGCACATGGGCTTATGAAGGCGACAAGGCCCGCACTGACGTGATTGAGGCGACGCTCGCGCACTCCGAAGGCAACAAGGTTAAGGCTGCATACAACCGCGCACAGTTCGCCGAGGATCGCAAAAAGTTGCTCGCCGAATGGGCGAGGTTTGCCGGGCCGATTGCAATGGCGGACGTGATCCGCTTCAAGGCCGCGTAGCGCATATCGGTTTGCTGCGCCTAGGCTGATCCCCGAAAACCCGCGACCCTTGGCGGGCTGGCGCGGCATCCTCGCAAGGGAGCGATGTGGGGGCGCTATGAAATACAAAGGCCTTCTTGCAAGACGGAGAAGCTATCGGCAACCGCCTGGCGTACTTGCAACTAAGGATGACTGGCGTTTGTGGCGCGAAGTCGGCTGGAATGAACGCGCCAAGGTGTTCGCGGCGCTATGCGATGCGCACAAGGTGGCTCCCAACGACGGGATTGCGCTATTAAGCG
>DASXSP010000114.1:0-12716 GCA_036505865.1 Casimicrobiaceae bacterium | reverse complement strand
GAGTACCGAAATTGTCTTGTCACGACCGCCACGACGATCAGCTGTTCGCTCATCTCGCTCAACCAATGATTCTGCCGCGCTTCATTCGCTTTCGCGACGCACCGAGCTATCTCGGCATGGACAAGGACCGCTTCAATGCGGAGGTGCGGCCGTGTCTCGTAGAGATCCCGATCGGCAAGCAAGGCGTCGCGTTCGATCGGCTTGACCTCGACGCCTGGGCTGACCAATATAGGGCCCGCGAGGGCCGCCCCGGCGCGAAGCTAGCAAAGGAGTTTGCGCAATGGGACGGACCAGAACGGCAGGACTCCAGTGTGATCCCAAATCGGGCATCTGGAGGATCGACAAAGCATCCGGGGATATGGCCGCCTTTACGAAAGCACTGGCAGCTGTGACCTCAAAGAAGCGGAACGTTTCCTCATCCGCCGGCTAGAGGAAATTCGCCAGGCGAGCGTTTATGGGGTGCGGCCGAAGCGCAAATGGCGCGAAGCCGCGACGAAGTATCTGTTGGAGGAAGCGATCGACAAGGACTCGGGCGCCGATGACGTCTATCGGCTGAAACTCCTCGATCCGTTCATTGGCGAGCGCGCTCTGCATCAGGTACACGATGGAACGCTGGCGCCGTTTATCGCGTGGCGCCGGCGGCCGGTGGAGGTGAAACGCAAGAGCGGCAAGGTGTGGCGAAAGCAGGTCAAGACCAAGACCATCAATCTCGATCTCGCGTTGGTGCGTCGTATCTTGAACCTGGCAGCACGCAAGTGGCGTGATGAGCAAGGGTTGACGTGGCTCGAAACGGCCCCGCTTATCTCGCTGCTGAAACTGCGTGACGCACGCGCGCCCTACCCGCTCTCGTGGGCTGAGCAGCGGCTGTTGCTGCCCGAGTTGCCCGAGCATCTGGCGGAAGTCTGTCTGTTCTTGTTGAACAGCGGTTTACGCAGCAAGAGCGAGGCGGTGCGGCTGGATTGGCGGTGGGAGATTGCGGTGCCTGAGTTGGACTGCAGCGTGTTTCTGATCCCGGCAGACACCCGGAAGAACGACGAGGACCATGTCTGCGTGCTGAACTCGGTCGCACGCTCGATCATCGAACGCTGTCGTGGCAAGCATCCCACGGCGGTATTCACCTACCGCGGCAAGCCGCTACACAGTGTCAACAATACGGCCTGGCTCAACGGTCGTAAGCGCGCGGTGGCTAAGTATGAAGAACGGTTCGGCGTGGCGCCGCCCGAGGGATTCAGGACGCTGCACGTGCACGATCTGCGGCACACGGTTGGGCGAAGGCTACGCGCAGCGGGCGTCGCGCTCGAGACGCGGCAGGCGATTCTCGGTCACAAGAGCGGGAGCATCACGACGCACTACTCGGCGGCGGAGTTACGCGAGCTTGTCGAGGCGATGGAGTTTATCGCCACTGACAATCTCCGCGAATCGCACGCGCTTACGCTGTTGAAGAGAAGAGCGGGTTGAGATGGAACGTCGTAAGCCATTGATTGTGGTGCGTGACGAAAACCAGGAGGTCGGCTTTTTTCGCCGCAACTTCTTGATCCGCAACGCGATGGGAGAGGACGTGCAAGAAAAGTCACGCGAATCTCACGCGAATCTGCGTGACAAAAAATAGGAGGTCGGGGCGATATCGCCGAAACCTCCTGATTTGTAAAACGAATTGGTGGCGCGCCCGGCAGGATTCGAACCCACGACCCCCTGGTTCGTAGCCAGGTACTCTATCCAACTGAGCTACGGGCGCGAACTCAAAATTATATCAGCTCAGCGATTTTCACCGACACGGGCGCCCGCCTTGACAGCAGGCAGCGTTGCGTCCGCAGCTTGCCGCTGCGCTCGACGCTTCAGGGCAATTGCCTTGGCGGTCCACGCGACGCCGAGCCATGCGCAGATGAACGCCAGCGGCCACGCGAGCACGCGCGGCCACAATGCAGCGACGATCGCAATCACGATGACGATCGTACTGACGATAAACAGAAGCCCCGCTTCGGTTGGGCCGAGCGCCCGCCTGTTTGTGATCGCCGCCCCCAGCGCGCTCCCGACGCTGACCGCGCCTGCAGCGGCCCGATTCGCGCTACCCGACAGCGACCGCCGGCTCGGAGGTCGCACCTCGCCATCGCGTGGAAGCGCGCCCTCCGCTTCAAACGCGGGTCGCACGCGATTGCGCCGCGTCAGCACGATCTCCGTCGTATTAGCGAGATCGTGCTCGAATTGCATTGCCATTTTTTCGGCAAACAGATGGTCTTCGATCGCAACGTCGAGCTCGTAGTTGGTCATCCAGCTCGCAAGATTCAGATTGGTCGAGCCGACGCGCGCCCATAGCTTGTCGGCAACGGCTGTCTTTGCATGCAACATCGTGCCATTCCACTCGAACACGCGTACACCCGACTCGAGCAAAGGCCGATACTGCGCGCGCGACAACGGCGAGAGCGCCGGAATATCGCTTACGCCGGGCACCAGCAGACGCACGTCGACGCCGTCCTTCGCCGCGGCGCGTAACGCCTGCACGTAAGCAGAGGTTGCGATGAAGTAGGCATCGGTTAACCACAGCGTCTTGCGTGCGATCGATGCAACGACGAGATCGATGCGAAACGTCGCCGACGCCGTCGGCACGCCCGCGATCACTCTCAATCTCGTGTGACCGATGGGGGCGATTGAGCTCTCGGGGGTGAAGGCATCCGTAGGAAGGGCCGTTCCACACGCGTCCCACGATTGCGCGAATGCGCGCTCGAGCTCCGCGACCGCCGGACCGCGAATTTCGATCCCAGTGTCGCGCCACGAATCCCGCTCATGCGCAGGATCGCCGAACCACCGCGAGCTCACGCACAGACCGCTCACGAATCCGATCTTGCCATCGATAGCGATCGTCTTGCGGTGATCGCGCGTGAACCAGCCAAGCGGACTGTCGAGCCGTGGCGGATTAAAGACGCGCACGTCGGCGCCGGCCTCGCGCATCATCGCGGCCAATCGATGCATGCCGGACGAGCCGAGCCAGTCGTAGAGCACGCATACGCGCACGCCGTCGCGCGCTTTCTGAGCGAGCGTCTCGGCAAATTCGCGGCCGACGTCGTCCGGCGCGAAGATGTACATCTCGAACAAGATCTGCCGCTCCGCGGCGCGGATCGCGGAAAGCCATGCGGGAAAGTTTTGTTCGGCGTCGAGCAGCAGCTCGACCGCGTTGCCTTCGCTCGCAGGCGCGCCCGATGCACGTTCGAGCGCGCGATCGCCGACCTGCGCGAGCGCATCGGAGGAAGACACGGCGGGCGGACGCAACGGCACGTCTGATTATCGCACCCTCATTTCGCGCTCCTCGCCGATTCGCTCTATTATTCGGGCTCGCTTGAGGGTCCCAGGCATGCTCAGGAGGAGACGACAATGAAGATCGGTCGGTGCTTTTTGTTGGCTGCAATCTGCGTCGCGTCGCTCATTGCCGGCGTACCGGCCGCAGCACAAGACACGGTCAAGATTGGTCTGATTCTGCCGCTCACGGGACCTTTCGCATCGACCGGCCGGCAGATCGAAACCGCGGTCAAGCTCTACATGCAGCAAAAAGGTACGACCGTCGCCGGCAAGAAGATCGAGTTGATCGTCAAAGACGACGCTGGAGTCGCGGACACGACCCGCCGGATCGCGCAGGAATTGGTGCTAAATGACAAAGTGGCGTTTCTCGCGGGCTTCGGCCTCACACCTCTCGCGCTCGCGACCGCGCCGATCGCCACGCAGGCGAAGGTGCCGATGATCGTGATGGCAGCCGCGACGTCCGCAATCACTGAGCAATCGCCGTTCATCACCCGAACCGGCTTCACGTTGCCGCAAGTAACGCAGCCGATGGCGGAATGGGCTGCGAAGAACGGCATCAAGAAGGTCGTCACGCTTGTCACCGACTACGGTCCCGGCATCGACGCCGAGACGACGTTCAAGAAAGTGTTCACGGCGTCGGGCGGCGAAGTGCTCGATTCACTGCGCGTGCCGCTGCGCAATCCCGACTTCGCACCGTTTCTTCAGAAAGTGCACGACCTCGCACCCAATGCCGTGTTCGTGTTCGTCCCCTCCGGCGTCGGCTCGATCTTCATGAAGCAATTCACCGAGCGCGGGCTCGACAAGAGCGGCATTCGCTTGATCGGCACCGGCGATGTCACCGACGACGACATCCTGAACGACATGGGCGATGTGGCGCTCGGCGTCGTCACGACGTTCCACTATTCCGCCGCGCATCCGTCGGCCGCGAACAAGGCATACGTCGAAGCGTTCGGGAAGGCGAGCAACGGCATGCGTCCGAACTTCCATTCGCTCGGCGGTTACGACGGGATGGCGCTCATCTATCACGCGCTCGAAGCGACGAAGGGCTCGACCGACGGCGAAGCGCTGATGAACGCGATGAAAGGCTACACGTGGGAAAGCCCGCGCGGCCCGGTCTCGATCGATCCCGCCACGCGAGAGATCGTGCAAAACGTATACGTCCGCAAAGTGGAAAGGACCGGCGGACAGCTCTACAACGTCGAGTTCATGACGATTCCGTCCGTCAAGGATCCCGGGAAGACCGCGAAGTAAAGCAGTTCCCACGAAAGCAACAGCAGGTCCCTCGCTACGCTCGGGATGACAAATGGCGCGGGATGACAAAGGTACTAACGCATGCTGACAATCCTCTTCGACGGCATCGCGTACGGCATGCTGCTGTTCATGCTCGCATGTGGACTTGCGGTGACGCTCGGTCTCATGAACTTCGTGAACCTGGCGCACGGAGCATTTGCGATGGCGAGCGGTTATTTGACGGCGGTGTTGACGAACCGCTACGGCGTGCCGTTTCTCGCAAGCCTGCCGCTTGCATTCCTGTTCGCAGGCGCATTGGGTGCGATTCTGGAACCGACGCTGTATCGACCGCTCTATCGCCGACCGCATCTCGATCAAGTCCTCTTTTCGATCGGCCTCGTGTTCATGGCGATCGCGACCGTCGACTACTTCTTCGGCGCACAGCAGCAGTTCGTCCGTCTGCCGGCCTTTCTCAAATCGCGATTTGAGATTGGCGGCGTCGGTGTCGGCGCCTATCGACTGTTCATCATCGCGCTCTGCGGTGTTGTCACCATCGTGCTGCAATGGACGTTGTCGCATACGCGCGTCGGCAGTCGCTTGCGCGCCGCCGTCGACGATCGGCGCGTCGCCGCGGGTCTCGGGATCGACGTCAATCGTATTTTCCTTCTGACGTTCGCAGCGGGCTCCGGGCTCGCCGGACTCGGCGGCGCACTCGGTGCGGAGATCCTCGGTCTCGACCCTACGTTTCCGCTGAAGTTCATGCTCTACTTCCTGCTCGTCGTCGCGGTGGGCGGAACGACGACGATTACCGGTCCGTTGCTCGCATCGCTCTTGCTGGGCGTCGCCGACGTCGCGGGGAAGTATTACGTGCCAAAGCTCGGCGCATTCATAATTTATTGCGTGATGATCGTCGTGCTGATGGTCCGCCCGCAGGGTCTGTTCGCGCGTGTTGGCGCGCGGTGATGGAGGCTTCCGCACAGTCGCAGATCGTGCAGCGGGGAACGCGGATGCGCGTGTGGGAGATCGGCATCTGGGTCGCCGCGCTCGCGATGTGGTTCGTCGCACCGCGATATGCGCCGCTGTTCAACGAAATTGCAATCCTCGCGTTGTTCGCCCTCTCGCTGGACTTGATTCTCGGTTATGGCGGCATCGTCTCGCTCGGTCATGCGGCTTTCTTCGGAACGGGCGCGTACGTAGCCGCCCTTTTTGCCAAGCACCTTATGCCCGACCCGCTGATCGGGTTGGCAATTGCTGTCTTCGTCAGCACCCTATTAGGATTTATGACGAGCGCGCTCGTCCTTCGCGGCTCCGATTTGACGCGCCTGATGGTGACGCTGGGCGTCGCGCTGATCCTCTACGAGCTTGCCAATCGCTTCGACAACATCACCGGCGGCGCCGATGGCCTGCAAGGCGTCGTCACGGGACCGTTGTTCGGCAAGTTTGCGTTCGATCTCGGCGGACGCACTGCGTATCTCTACAGCCTTACCGTCCTGTTCGTTTTATTTCTGTTGGCGCGCAGGATCGTCAACGCGCCGTTCGGCTACGGCTTGAAGGCCATTCGCGACAATCCGCGCCGCGCCGCTGCGATTGGTATCCCGGTCAATACGCGGCTCACCGCTGTCTACACGTTGGCCGCGGCTTACGCGGGCGCAGCGGGTGCGCTGCTCGCGCAGACGACCAACTTCGCGTCGCTCGACGCACTTGATTTCCACCGCTCCGCCGACGTCCTGCTCGCGCTCGTGCTCGGCGGCGCCGGGTGGCTGTATGGCGGGATTATTGGAACCGTGGCGTTCAAGTTGATGCACGATCTTTTCTCAGCGTGGACGCCGCAATATTGGCAGTTCTGGATCGGGCTCGTTTTCGTCGTGTTGATGCTGGTTGGACGCGACCGCGTCGCAAAGCTCTTGCAACGCGTCGTCACGCGCCGATGACTGAAGTCGTTCTGGCAACGCATTCGCTGCAAAAGCACTTCGGTGGAATTCCGGCGACGCAGAACGTTTCGCTCGCGCTCGCCCGCGGCGCGCGCCACGCGCTGATCGGACCAAACGGTGCCGGCAAGACGACGCTTGTCAATCTGTTGACCGGCATGCTGCCGCCATCCAGCGGTCGCATCGAGCTCGAAGGCGAAGACATCACACAGTTGCCGCCGCATCAACGCGCGCGCCGCGGATTGGTGCGCACATTTCAGATTTCACAGTTGTTCGACACGCTCACACCGCTCGAAACGATTACGCTTGTGATCGCGGAACGCGAGCGGACGGGCGCGCGATTGTGGCGCCCGCTTGTATCAGAGCGTTCACACGTCAACGAGGCTGCTCAGTTGCTTTCAAAGTTGCATCTTGGCGACGTGTTGCGCGAGCGTGCCGTGATCCTGCCCTACGGCAGACGGCGGCTCCTTGAAATCGCGATCGCGCTGGCCGCACGCCCGCGTGTTCTGCTGCTCGACGAGCCCCTCGCCGGCGTACCTTCGTCCGAATCACGCGAAATACTCGACACGCTTTCGGCGTTGCCGGCTGAAGTCACGGTATTGCTGATCGAGCACGACATGGACCTTGTGTTCCGCTTTGCGACGCATATCTCGGTGCTCGTCAACGGCGCCATGCTGGTCGAAGGGCCGGCGGACGAAATCGCACGCGATCCGCAAGTACGCGCCGTCTATCTCGGTGAGGCACGCCGTGGCTGAACTGCTGCACGTCGAAAACTTGCGCAGCGGCTATGGCGAAGCGATTGTCATCGACAACGTGAGTTTGCAGCTCGATGCGGGCCGCTCGCTCGCTCTCCTCGGCCGCAACGGCACGGGAAAAACGACGCTGATCAATACGCTTGTCGGCGTCACACGTTATCGCGCGGGCACGATCGTGCTGAACGGCGTCGATCTGACGAAGCTTCGTCCCGACCAGCGCGCCGCAAAGGGAATCGGCTGGGTACCGCAGGAACGAAATATCTTCAAGTCCCTTACCGTTGCAGAGAACTTGACGGCGGTGGCGCGATCCGGTGCATGGACGCCTGACCGCGTTTACGCGTTTTTTCCGCGCCTCGCCGAGCGCAAGGGCAATTTTGGAACGCAGCTCTCCGGCGGTGAGCAGCAGATGCTCGCGATTGGCCGCGCGCTCGTGCTCAATCCACGTCTCCTGTTACTGGACGAGCCGCTCGAAGGGTTGGCGCCAGTCCTCGTCGAAGAGTTGCTTCGTGCGCTCCACAAGATCGTCCGCGACGAAGGTGTGTCGGCGATCATCGTCGAGCAGCACGCCGACAAGATTCTCGCGATGACCGACGACGCCGTCGTGCTGGAGCGCGGTCGGATCGCCCATCAGGCGGCCAGCGCGACGCTACTTGGCGATCCGAGAACCTTGCACCGCTATCTATCAGTCGGCGCGTAGTTCGCGCTTTTAGACCGCGCCCCAAACTTCGCGCGCCGTCTCGACGACAAGTCGGAGCTTCGAAGCCTGCGATTCAACGGCGATCTCGTTGCCATGAACGGTGCTCGAGAATCCGCACTGCGGCGACACGCACATCTGCTCGAGCGGCGCGAATTTTGCGGCTTCGTCGATCCGCCGCTTCAGCGCGTCTTTGGATTCGAGTTGGCCGACCTTCGTGCTGACAAGCCCCAGCACAACCGTCTTGCCTTTCGGCACATGACGAAGCGGGGCGAAATCGCCGGAGCGCTCATCGTCGTATTCGAGGAAATAACCATCGACAGCAAGCTCGTTGAACAGCACCTCCGCAACGGGCTCGTAACCGCCCTCCGCCGCCCACGCGCTCTTGAAGTTGCCGCGACACAGATGCACGCAAACGCTCATGCCCGCGGGACGATCGGCGATTGCCGCGTTGATGAGCTTGGCATAGCGGCGCGGCAACTCGTTCGGATCGTCGCCACGCTGCCGCGCCCCTTCGCGCATTTTTTCATCGCACAGATACGCGAGATTCGTATCGTCTAACTGAACGTACGTGCAACCGGCCGCGCCCAGGCTCTTCAGTTCGTCGGCATATCCTGCGGCGACATCGGCATAGAACTGTTCGAGATCCGGATACGCTTCCTGGCTGATGGCCGCGCGACCGCCGCGAAAGTGCAGCATCGTCGGCGACGGAATCGTTACTTTCGGCGTGCGCGTCGTGACCGATTTCAGAAACTGGAAATCCGCGCGTTGAATGGGCTTCGTGTGCCGCACTTTGCCCTTGACGTGCATCACCGGCGGCTCGAAGTCGACTTCGCCTTTCGCACTGTGGAACTTGACGTGGATACCGCCTTTTGTCTCGACGCCTTCGAGCTGCGTGAGGAAGTCGATATGAAAGTAGGTGCGGCGAAATTCGCCGTCGGTGACGCCACGAAGACCTAAGTCTTCTTGAAATTTGACGATGCCGCGGATTGCTTCATCTTCGACCGCGCGCAACTGCGCAGCATCGATCGCACCCGTCCGGAATTGCTCGCGTGCATCGAGCAGGAACTTCGGGCGCAGGAAGCTGCCGACATGGTCGGCTCGAAACGGCGGCACACTGCGCGCGCCCAACGCGGTTTGGCGAGTGCTTGGGTCCATCAGCGAATTCTAACCGCAGTCCGACTACGGCGATACGTCATGCCCGCTTGCGCTTCGCGGTCGATTTTTCTCCGCCTTGCGTGGTCGTTCGCGCCTTGGACGACGGCTTCTTCTTCAGCGCGACAGCACGTTCGGTCGTTTTTCGCTCGCCGGTCGCGCGCGCAGCTTTCTTCCCACCCTTGCCGATGCTCTGCTTTAAGAGCTCCATCAGATCGATAACTTCGGCCTTCTTGCGTCCACCGGCTTCCTTCTCCGCCTCTGTCAGCTCCTTGGTCTCGCCGCGTTTGATCTTTTCCTCGATGCGGTTCATCAAATCTTCGTGATACGTGTCTTTGAATTGCTCGGGCTTCCACGTTCCCGACATGTCGTCGATCAGCCGCTCGGCCAATTCCATTTCCCGCGTACTTACGCCCGCCGCTTTCGCAGTCTTCGGCGGTAGGCTCAAGCTCTCGGTATCCCTGATCTCGTTTGCGTACCGCAGCACGTTCATCATCAGGACCGGACCTTCCGGAATCAATGCGACGAGGTGCTGCTTCGTTCGAATCACCACCTGGCCCACAGCGACCTTGTCTTCATTCTCCAGCGCGTCGCGGAGAAGCGCGTACGCCTTTTGGCCGCGCTCGCTTGGAACCAGGTAATACGGCGTCTCGAAGTACGGCGCCGGGATCGACGACCTGGGAACGAATGTTTCGATCTCGATGGTCTGCGAAGCCTTCACGTTGGCGCGGCGAAAATCTTCGTCGGTCAGGACGACGTACTGCCCTTTTTCGTATTCATATCCCTTGACGACGTTGCTCCACGGAACCTCGTCTCCGGTCTTCTTGTTGTACCGCTTGAAGCCGATCGGTGCGAAATCGCGCTTGTCCAGCATCGAGAAGCTGATGGCGTGCGATTGATCGGCGGGGTGCACCTCGACGGGCACGTTGACCAGCCCAAAGCTGATAGCCCCCTTCCAGATTGGTCTCGCCATTTCCGTTACCTCGCAGTCGCGTCGGAAACGCTGTTGGCAATTGACAATTCTGTGCAGAGAGCCGTCAAACGGCTATCGGATGGCAGGCCATCCCGCTGTGCGGCGGTCAGCAAGTCGCTGTCAGCGCCCTGCCGACATTCGAGCCGCGGTAGGAGAACGCTTACGCTTGTTTTCGCCGCCGTCGGGTTTCCGTTCACCGCACGACGCGTTACGTTTGCTTCGTCGAAAAGGAGGTAACTGCCATGGCAAACGGATTGAGCGTCGCGCGGGTCGTGAGTGCCGGGCGCGTGCCTGGACGCGATCGCATCAACACCGGCCGGGATTACGAGGTCCGCTATTGGAGCGCGAGGCTCGGCTGTACCACCGAGGAGTTATGCGCAGCGATTCGTGTCGTCGGCAATTCGATCGGGCGCGTTCGCGAATACGTTGCAGACCATCGCCATGCCCGCTTCCCATCGATCCACATGCACGACGCGCTTGAATCATGACAACGAAACTCAACGCGCCGCTCAAACGCGAGTTGATGATCGGCGGCAAGCCCTACACGTTGACAACCTCGCCCGAAGGCTTGAACCTCGTGCCCAAAGGGCGTCGTAAAGGCTATCGGCTTTCGTGGGAGTCGCTCGTCTCCGGCGACGCCGCCCTTGCGACTGCACTCGCTGCGTCAGTGCAAAACGGCCCATTGGCTGCGCGGCGACGGCATAGTTCTACGTCGCACTAACACTCAGTGGCGTGACGGCAACCGCCCGACTATTGAGTCGCTTGAGTCGCGCCGACCGTCGACCCTTCGAGGCGCGTTCCGCGTTGCCGCAGCCACGCATCGCCTAATTCTCGGACGTCCGACCCAACGGCCGTCCCGGTCTCGGCCTGCGTCTGAGCGGAAGGCGAACGTGGTGATGTGGTGCCCTGCCGCGCAACCATGCTGACGCCAGACCAGACGAGCACCACGATAACGAACGTCGCGCCACCGGCGGCTACGCCGAAAAGTGTTTTGCGGCTGACGACCCAAAAACGCTTGTCACAATCGCGACATCGATACGGCGAATGGAAGGGATACGTGCCAGCCTCCGACTCGAGGCGGCCTGATCGGCGCACGTTGGTGCTGCCGCAATGCGGACATCGTCTATTCATGGCATCTCGGATGCAGCTCGCGAATCAGAGACTGCATCGTTTGCGGCCATTACACAATAGGACATTGTCCTACGCGGTCCGCGCCGCTTTGTAGGTTTGAAACGGGGCGGGAGTCGGAATGGACGCGATCGTACGCCGGCCGGTACAATCAACCGGTTAGGAGACGTGGCCGAGTGGTCGAAGGCACTCCCCTGCTAAGGGAGCATACGGGCCAAAACCTGTATCCAGGGTTCGAATCCCTGCGTCTCCGCCACGAATGCATTGTACGGCCCGAAGACATGGGTAACAGGTCGTACCTAAGACATAGGTGACACCCGTGTGCCGAACGGGTTGTCCAAGGGTTGCAGAGTCTTCTGCTCCAAGTCGATGTAGCCGAGATCGTAATGCATGAAGCTTACGATCCAAATCCCGTCGTCGACCTCCTTGATGCCGACGCGCTGACCGGCAAAAACGTGTGAGAGGTTGATTCGTTTGCGGTACATGCAGATGCGGCCGCAGGCGGTGACCACCACCTCCCGATCGTGCAAGGGATAGCTGATGTCGGGTAAGCCGCGGTAGGACCTGGGCGAGGCTGAATACAGCTCGGCCGGCGTTTTCATCGCCAACGCCTCGTGCGGCCGTTCGGTGTTGAACTCGCGCACGAACGCATCGAAGCGCGCCTGTTGCTGCAGACTGTTAGTCCCGGGCGGTCGGGTGGCTTCCTGCTTCAACGTCAAGTGCATGCGCTCATGACGGCCATTTTGCTGCGGCTGTCCGGGCTTGATGCGCTCGATGGCCATGCCCAGGCGCAACCACCACACGGAGAGCTTCGAGAGGTTGAAAAGGGAATTCGGGCTGGCAAACGGTACGCCGTTGTCCGATCGGATCGCCGTGGGCAAACCGCGTTCGAGGAACAGCTGCTCGAAGGCGGTGATGGCGGTATCTTCGCGCGTCGACTCGAGCGCTTCGCAAAGCAACAGGAAGCGCGAAGCATGATCGGTGACGGTCAGCGGATAACAGTAGTGCCCGTTGCCGAGTTTGAACTCGCCCTTGAAGTCGGCGCACCACAGATCGTTCGGCGCCGCGCCGCTGGACAGTTCAGTTCCGCGGGCCCGAGCACGAGGCCGCCGCATCCCTTTGACCAATCCGTGCCGGTGCAAGACGGCGTGGATGGTGCTCTTGGCAGGGATTCGAACATCGCCGTCCAATCGGCGAACCAACAATTCGCGAATCTTGCGCGCACCCCAATGCGGCTTCTCGCGCTTGAGCGTGACAATGAGGCTCTCGATCTGCGGCGGAAGCTGGTTGGCATAGCGGACCGGGCGCCGAGAGCGATCGGTCAACGCCTCGAAACCGCTTTCCTTGTAACGAGTGAAGATCTTGTAGCCGGTCTTGCGGGAGATCCCGAATTCGCGGCAAACCTCGGTCATTGCCTCGCCGTCGAGTAACTTGCCGACAAAACGTAGGCGCTCGTCCATCACCGAACACTCCTTCCACGGCATAGACACCTCCCGCTCGAAGGCGGGAAGTGTTACCTATGTGTCCGGTACGTCGTGTAACCTATGTCTCGGTCCGTTCAC
>DASXSP010000113.1:0-10917 GCA_036505865.1 Casimicrobiaceae bacterium | reverse complement strand
AAATGCGCCGCATTCGCCGACGATCGATTCTGGTATCTGCCGGTGCGCGCGCGAATCGACCCAGCGCTTGTCGAACTCGTCCTCGAAAGAATCCATGGATACCAAGCTGCTTGAAATGCTCGTCTGCCCGGTCACCAAAGGACCTCTGATCTACGACCGCAACAAGCAGGAGCTCATCTCCAAGACCGCGCGGCTCGCGTATCCGATTCGCGACGGCATTCCGGTGATGCTCGAAGAGGAGGCGCGCAAGCTCACGCCCGAGGAATGCGAAGAGCTGCAGAAGTGAACCGCTGAGCTCGTTAGCGTGTTCACGGTCCTCATCCCTGCGCGTTGGGCGTCGACGCGCCTGCCGGGCAAGCCGCTCGCCGATATCGCGGGCAAGCCGATGGTCGTCCGCGTCGCCGAGCGTGCGCTTGCGAGCGGCGCGCAGCGCGTGATTGTTGCGACCGACGATCGCCGGATCGTCGATGGCGCAGCGGCGCATGGGATTTCCGCAGTGCTGACGCGCGCCGATCACGCAACGGGCACCGATCGCTTGGCGGAGGCCGCACAACAGCTCGGCCTTTCACCAGAGGATATTGTCGTCAATGTTCAAGGCGACGAACCGCTGCTGGAGTCGGGGCTTATCCGCCGGATCGCCGAGCTGCTCGCGGCATCGCCCGATGCGGCAATCGCGACCGCGTGTCATCCGATCGCCGATCTCCAGGAAGCGTTCAATCCCAACGTCGTGAAGGTGACGCTCGATCATCGCAACTACGCGCTCTACTTCAGTCGCGCGACGATTCCTTGGGCACGCGAAGCGTTCGCATCGCCGGTACGGGCATTGCCCTCCGAGTTGCCGCTGTACCGCCATTACGGGCTCTACGCGTATCGCGTCGATTTTCTTACCCGCTATCCGAAGCTCGCGAGCGCGCCGATCGAACGCTTCGAAGCGCTCGAACAATTGCGCGCACTCTGGCACGGTTTTCGGATCGTCGTAGAGATCACGACGGGCACGCCCGCGCCCGGCGTCGATACGCCTGCCGATCTCGAACGTGCGCGCGCGATCTACGCGGGGCAGGCGACGGCTGATTGACCGATGGGCGACGAAGCGGCGAGAATCGACTTATGCGATTGATATTGTTGGGACCGCCCGGCGCGGGGAAAGGCACGCAAGCGGGATTCATCAAGGATGCGTTCGCCATCCCGCAGATTTCAACCGGCGACATGCTTCGGGCCGCGGTGAAAGCCGGGACACCGCTTGGTCTGGCCGCCAAAAAAGTGATGGACAGCGGCGTGCTCGTTTCCGACGACATCATCATCGCGCTCGTAAAGGAACGGCTTAAGGCGCCCGATTGTGAGAACGGTTATCTCTTCGACGGCTTTCCACGGACCATTCCACAAGCCGACGCGATGAAGGATGCCGACGTTCCAATTGAATATGTGCTCGAAATCGACGTCCCAGACGAGGCGATCATCGAGCGGATGAGCGGCCGCCGCGTCCACGCAGCATCCGGTCGCACGTATCACGTCAAGTTCAATCCGCCGAAAATTTCGGGCAAGGACGACGTAACTGGCGAGGATCTGATCCAGCGTGACGACGACAAGGAAGAAACGGTGCGAAAGCGCCTCGCGGTCTATCATGAACAAACTGAGCCGCTCGTCGCGTATTACGTCAAATGGGGGGCAACGGGAAACCCGCGCGCACCGAAATATCGCAGCGTGAACGGCGTCGGCAGCGTCGATGAAGTTCGCGAAGCCTGTCTTGCCGCGCTCCGAAATTAGGCCCTAGCATGGCGCGCAACGCCTTTTATGCGCAGTCCGGTGGTGTGACCGCCGTCATCAATGCGAGCGCTGCAGCCGTCATCGAGACGGCTCGAAAGCATCGATCCCGCATCGCCAAGGTCTACGCCGGCCGCAACGGCATCATCGGCGCGCTGACCGAGGATTTGATCGACACCAGCAAGGAGCCGGCACGCGCGATCGCTGCGTTGATGCATACGCCCGCCGGCGCCTTCGGGTCGTGCCGCTACAAGCTCAAAGGCGTCGACGAGGACCGCGCGCAATACGTGCGGCTGATCGAGGTCTTCAAGGCGCACGACATCGGCTACTTCTTCTACAACGGCGGCAACGATTCGGCGGACACCTGCCTCAAAGTCTCGCAGCTCGCCGGAAAAATGGACTATCCGCTGCTTGCCGTTCACGTGCCGAAGACCGTCGACAACGATCTCGTGGTGACCGACAACTGTCCGGGATTCGGCTCCGTTGCCAAGTACGTCGCGACATCGATGCGCGAGGCAGCGTTCGATGTTGCCTCGATGGCGAAGACGTCGACGAAGGTCTTTGTGCTCGAGGTGATGGGACGGAATGCGGGGTGGATAACCGCGGCGGTCGGCATGGCGGCGGATGACGAAACGCCGGTGCCGCTGGTTCTGCTGTTTCCTGAGATGGCGTTCGACGAAAAGAAATTTCTGGCCGCCGTTGAGCACAACACGAAGGCGTTTGGCTATTGCTGCATTGGCGTTTCAGAGGGCCTCAAGGGTCCCGATGGCAAGTTGATGGCCGAAGCAGGCACGAAGGACGCATTCGGTCACGCGCAGTTGGGCGGCGTCGGGCCGCTCATCGCCAGCATCGTCAAGGAGAAGCTCAAGTACAAGCATCATTGGGCGGTCGCCGATTATCTGCAGCGCGCAGCGCGTCATCTGGCGTCGAAGACCGATCTCGAGCAATCGTATGCCGTGGGAAAGGCCGCGGTCGAATTCGCGATCGCCGGGAAGAACGCCGTGATGCCGGCGATCGTTCGTACCGCCGATAAACCTTATCGCTGGAAGATCGCCGAGGCGCCGCTGACGGAAATCGCCAATCGCGAAAAAATGCTGCCGCGCGATTTCATTACGAAGGATGGCTTCGGAATCACGCCCAAGGCGCGCGCGTATCTCGCGCCTTTGATCAAGGGCGAAGCGCCCCCGCCGTTCAAGGACGGCTTGCCGCGCTACATACGACTGAAGAATGTCCCGGTGCCCAGGAAGCTCGCGACCGAGTTCAAGCTCTGATCGAGCGTAGGACAGCTTGACGGTCCGATAGCTCATCGCGGCTCGACTTTTGGGGCCGCGCACTGGCAAAATAGCACGTTTTGGTCACGGGCGGCGCAGATTCGTCGTTTCGTGAGTCGGCCGAATTGCCGACCCGCCAGCGCACCGTACGAAGGCGCGGCGTCTTTAAGTCCACCGCCACTCGTTTGGGAGAAAAAAACCATGTCCACTGGTCTCGTCTTCGCGCTTGCCTGCGCGATTGCCGCCATTGTCTTCGGCGTCATCTGGATCAATCAGGTTCTCGCGAAGCCGGCCGGCAATGCCCGTATGCAGGAGATCGCAGCGGCCATTCAGGCAGGCGCGAAAGCGTATCTCAACCGCCAGTACACGACGATCGGCGTCGTCGGCGTCATCCTCTTCGTCATCATTGGCGTCTTTCTCGGATGGGACACGGCGCTCGGCTTCGCCGTCGGGGCAATTCTGTCGGGACTCACCGGTTACATCGGCATGAACGTTTCGGTCCGTTCGAACGTACGGACCGCGGAAGCAGCGCGCACCGGTCTCAATGAAGCGCTGTCCGTCGCCTTTCGCGGCGGCGCGATCACCGGCATGCTGGTTGTGGGGTTGGGTTTGCTTGGTGTCGCGGGTTTTTACGCGTTCCTCATTGGTTCGGCGCAATGGGCGCCCAATCGGATGACCGAGGGGTTGCATCACATAATTCAGCCGCTGGTGGGCCTCGCGTTCGGCGGCTCGCTGATCTCGATCTTCGCGCGGTTGGGCGGCGGCATCTTCACCAAAGGCGCCGACGTCGGCGCGGACTTGGTCGGCAAAGTCGAGGCGGGGATTCCGGAAGACGATCCGCGAAATCCCGCCGTGATCGCGGATAACGTCGGCGACAACGTCGGCGATTGCGCCGGCATGGCGGCCGACTTGTTCGAGACGTATGCCGTGACAATCATCGCGACGATGCTCCTGGGCGCGCTGCTCCTCAAGACGGCCGCGGAAGTGGCGGTGATTTATCCGCTAGTGCTCGGCGGCTGGTCGATTCTCGCATCGATCATCGGCTGCTATTTCGTCAAAGCACGCGCGGGCGGCAAGATCATGAATGCGCTCTATCGCGGCTTGATTGTAGCGGGCGTCGTATCGGCGATCGGATTCTGGTTCATCACCGATTGGCTGATGGGCAGCGTAGCGGCAATCAATCCCCTGTTGACGACGTGGCGCCTATGGGGTGCGGGACTCGTGGGCCTTGCGCTGACTGCCGCAATGGTCGTCATCACCGAGTACTACACGGCGACCGAATTCAAGCCGGTACGTCACGTCGCGCAGGCGTCGACGACAGGCCATGCGACGAACATCATCGCGGGAATCGGCGTCTCGATGAAAGCGACGGCGTGGCCCGTGATCTCGGTGTGTATCGCGATTTTTGTATCGAACTGGCTCGCCGGCCTTTACGGTATCGCAATTGCCGCAACAGCCATGTTGTCGATGGCCGGCATCATCGTCGCGCTCGATGCTTACGGTCCGATCACCGACAATGCCGGCGGTATCGCGGAAATGGCGGATCTTCCGGATTCGGTCCGCGCGATTACCGATCCGCTCGACGCCGTCGGCAACACGACGAAGGCCGTGACGAAGGGTTACGCCATCGGCTCGGCAGGCTTGGCGGCGCTCGTGTTGTTCGCCGACTACACGCACGCGCTCGAGAGCTCGAACCTCGCGACGAACTTCGACTTGTCGAACCACATGGTGATCATCGGGCTGTTCATCGGCGGCCTCATTCCGTTTCTGTTCGGATCGATGGCGATGGAGGCGGTGGGACGCGCGGCGGGCGCCGTCGTCATCGAGGTTCGCCGGCAGTTCAAGGAAATAAAAGGGATCATGGAAGGAACGGGAAAGCCCGAATACGGCGTTGCCGTCGATATGCTGACCAAGGCCGCGATCAAGGAAATGATCGTGCCGTCGCTATTACCGGTGCTGGTACCGGTCGTTGTCGGCCTCGTCCTCGGCCCGCAAGCATTGGGCGGGCTGTTGATGGGCACGATCATCACCGGCCTCTTTGTCGCGATCTCGATGACGACCGGCGGTGGGGCGTGGGATAATGCCAAGAAGTACATCGAGGACGGTCATCACGGCGGCAAGGGGTCGGACGCGCACAAGGCAGCGGTTACCGGAGATACCGTCGGCGATCCGTACAAGGATACGGCCGGTCCTGCGGTCAATCCGTTGATCAAGATCATCAATATCGTCGCGCTGATGATCGTGCCGCTGCTTGGCACCTTTGCGATCGGGACCGCGGTGACGTCGACGACGCCCGTCACAGCGACGATTCCGATATCGCGACCTGCTGTTACCGTTGCACCCGCCGCTCCAACGTCGACGACGCCCGAGCCGGCAAAGAAATAAGGCTATCGTCCCGCGTAAAGGGGCAGCGGAAGTTCCGCTGCCCCTTTCGTCCAATCCCATTCCGCCCGCGACGATCCGCGCGGTGCGAAGTGCGATTGTTCTACTGTCCCGTCTTGTCGCTGAAGATTTTCATGATGTCGGCCGTCGACAGCATGCCCTTCTTTCCCTTGTCGATCGCGTCGAACTTTTTTTCCATCATCGCGAGGAAGTCCTTTTTCGACACCATGCCGTCCTTGTTGGCCATCGCTTGCACTTCGCGCTGAAAGCTCTGCATCCCGTCGCCATCGGCGGCAAAAGCGGGCGTGGAAAGCGCTGCGATCGAAAGCATCGCGCCGAGCGCCAGCGTTTTGGTCATTCTGATCAATTGCATGTCGGTCTCCTGCGGTTGGTGGTGTGTTCAGCGTGGGGTCACGCTCATGCCGTTGGTCGTGTCCCTCAACCAATGCTTACAATCGTCCCTTCCATCACCCGAGACCTTGGATGACGCACCAGCGTTTGTGCCGGCGACTGCGCGGCCTCGTCGTCGTATCGGCATGTGTGGCGGCCGTTGGCGCGTCGGCACAGGATCAGGCGCCCGAACGACCGTCCGGGTGGAGCGAAAAGCGCCCGGTCGAAAGCCGTCGCTTCATGGTGGCCGCAGCGAATCCTCTGGCCGTAGAGGCTGGCTACAAGATCCTGCGCGCCGGAGGGTCCGCAGTCGATGCGGCGATCGCCGTGCAACTCGTGCTCGGATTGACGGAGCCGCAATCGTCAGGACTCGGCGGCGGCGCATTCCTGCTCGCGCACGATGGAAAGACACAAAAGCTCATCGCGTACGACGGCCGCGAAACGGCACCTGCTGCCGCGATGCCGGACCGTTTCCTCGACAAGAACGGCAAGCCGCTGGCGTTCATCGACGCCGTCCTTGGCGGCCGGTCGGTCGGCGTTCCTGGCACCGTGCGACTTCTCGAGACCACGCACCGCAGGCACGGCCGCCTTTCGTGGGCGACGCTCTTTGCGCCGGCGATCGAGCTCGCCGAAACTGGCTTCGCTGTTTCGCCGCGTCTTTATACGATGGTCGCGACCGAAAAGAATCTGCGGGGCCGCGCGAGGACTTATTTTTTCGAAGGCGACATACCGCGTGCCGTCGGCACGATTCTGAAGAATCCGGCGTACGCGGCGACGCTACGACGACTGGCGCAGGAAGGCGCGAGTGCGTTCTATACCGGTGAGATCGCGCAGGACATCGTCGATACCGTGCGCGGCGATCCGACCAATCCCGGCGACATGACGCTCGCCGATCTCGCGAGCTACCGTGTCCAGGTACGTTCGCCGGTGTGCGACGCGTATCGCCGCTATCGGCTCTGCGGGATGCCGCTGCCGTCCTCGGGCGGCGTCACCGTATTGCAGATACTGAAGATACTCGAGCCTTACGACGTGAAGGCGATGGGTCCGCTGTCGTTCTGGAGCGTGCATTTCTTGAGCGAAGCGGGGCGACTCGCCTATGCCGACCGTGCCGCGTACGAGGCCGATCCCGCGTTCTATACGCCGCCTGCCGGTCTACTGGACGACGACTATCTTCGTGCGCGTTCGGCATTGATCACGACGACGGGATCGCTCGGACGCGCGACGCCGGGTTCGCCGCCGAGTCGCAGTGGAGCTGCGCTCAAGGTCGCTTGGGGACAAGACGCTGCGCTCGAATTTCCGTCGACGTCGCATATTTCCGTTGTCGACCCATACGGCAACGCGGTGGCGATGACTTCGACGATCGAGGACGCGTTCGGCAGCCGCCTGATGACGCGTGGCGGTTTTCTGCTCAATAACGAGCTCACCGATTTTTCATTCGCGCCGACCGACAACGGCAAGCCGGTTGCCAATCGCGTCGAAGCGGGTAAGCGTCCGCGCTCATCGATGGCGCCGACGATCGTTTATGACAGCGTGGGGCGTGTCTACATGATCGCCGGCTCTCCCGGCGGCAGCGCCATCATCAATTACGTTGCGAAGACGTTGATCGGCGTACTCGACTGGGACCTCGATCCGCAGGCGGCGATCGCGTTGCCCAACGTCGGCAGCCGCAATGGCCCAACGGAGCTCGAAGCCAATACGCACGCGGTCTCGCTGGCGGATAAGCTCCGTGCGCTCGGCCACGATGTCAGCGTGATCGATCACACGAGCGGAGTGCAGGCGATCGTTCGCACGAAGAACGGTTGGGTTGGCGGCGCCGATCCGCGGCGCGAAGGCATCGTGAAAGGCGATTGAGGTAATCCGCAATGATCCCGACTGTGCAACGTGTGGGCAGCTCCGCGCGTAAGGCGTTTCTCGCGCATTTGGTCGCGTTGCCATCCGACGACGTCCGGTTGCGCTTCGGCTCGCCGCTTGCGGCGGCCGCAATCGCCGCCTATGTCGATCGAATCGACTTCGAGCGCGACGCGGTCTTCGCCGTCTATGACGACAATCTCGCCATCGTCGGCGCCGCGCATGTGGGATTCTTCGATGATGCCGCCGAGCTCGGCGTTTCTGTGCTGCCATCGCAGCGCCGCCACGGACTCGGCACGGCGCTTGTCATCCGCGCCAGCGACCATGCGCGTAACCGCCGCACGATGCGCATATACATGCATTGTCTCGCCGAGAATGCTGCGATGATGACGATCGCACGCCGCGCCGGAATGTCGATCGTCGTCAACGCCGGCGAGGCCGACGCGCATCTGGCGCTTCCGCCTGCCAGTCCCGCGTCGGTCACACGCGAATACGTTTCCGATCAGCTGGCGCTCATCGACTTCGCTCTTAAAGCGCACGTCGATGCGTTGAGGCGCGCGACCGATGCCGTAGGCGGCGCCAATACATGAGCGCCGCCGCGAAGCACCGCATCGTCATCGTCGGTGGCGGTGCCGGCGGCTTGCCGCTTGCGTGCACGTTAGGCGACAAGCTCGGACGAAAGGGCATCGCGGAAATCACCCTCGTCGATCAGTTCGCGACGCACGTCTGGAAGCCGCTGCTGCACGAAGTCGCCGCGGGACGAATGGATGTCGACATGCACGACATCGATTACCTGACGCTTGCGCATTGGCACCGCTTTCGTTTCCGCCAGGGCGCCGTCGCCGGGCTCGATCGCGCGCGTCGCGAGCTCAAGCTCGCCGCCGTGACCTTCGACGACGGCCAAGAAATCCTGCCTCCGCGCACGCTCGTCTACGACACGTTGCTGATTTGCGTCGGCAGTGTGAGCAATGATTTCGGCGTGCCCGGCGTCGTGCAGTGCGGGATCGCGCTCGATACCGCCGTTGACGCCGAGCGCTTCCATCGGTTGTTGCTGGCTGTGTGCGTTCGGGCGGATGCGCGGGGCAGTGCCGGCCAGTCGGCGGCGGTCCACATCGTGATCATCGGCGCCGGCGCAACCGGCGTTGAGCTTGCCGCCGAAATCCGGCAGACGACGCGCGCGCACGCGGGCTACGGATTGGATCATCTCGACACGGCCAACGATATCTGCCTGACACTGCTCGAGGCCGCGCCGCGCATCCTGCCGCAACTCTCGGAGAAGATCGCCGAAGCGGCAACCGGTCTGCTCGAACGCTTGCGGATCGACGTGCGATCCGGCGAACCGGTCGCCGAAGTCGTCAAGGACGGCGTACGTACGGCGAACGGCAAGTTTTTCCCTGCCGACCTCGTCGTATGGGCAGCAGGCATCAAGGCGCCGGCATGGCTCGCTGATTTGGACGGGCTCGAGGTCAACCGCAATAACCAATTGGTCGTCCAACCGACGTTGCAAACGACGCGCGATCCCAATGTGTTCGCGTTCGGCGATTGCGCCGCGTGTCCGCGTATCGAGCCCGGCCATGAAGGCCTGCTGGTGCCGCCGCGCGCGCAGTCGGCGCATCAGCAGGCGACGATGCTGATCAAGTCGATGCGCGCGCGACTTGCGGGCAGGCCGCTGCCGCAATTCCGCTTTCACGACCACGGCTCGCTCGTGTCGCTCGGCGAGCTGTCGGCGGTCGGTAATCTGATGGGACGGCTGATCGGCGGCAACATGGTGATTCAAGGGCTGATCGCGCGCGTCATGTATGCATCGCTCTACAAACTGCATCAGATCTCGATCTACGGTTACGCTCGCGTCGCGCTCGACACGCTCGGGCGCTTTTTGCGGCGGCGTCTCGAGCCGCGCGTCAAGCTTCACTAGCACGACCATGCCGCTCGCCGAAATATTTTCCGCTGCGGTGCTGCTTCTGCTCGTCATCGACCCATTCGGCAACGTCCCGATCGTGATTGCCGCGCTTGCCGACGTGCCGGCTCGGCGTCGCGTGCGCGTCGTGCTACGCGAGTGCTTCATCGCCTATATCGTGTTGCTGGGGTTCATGCTGGGCGGCCAATTGTTTCTGCGATGGCTGCAGCTTTCCGAGGTATCGCTGGCCATCGCCGGCGGCATCATCTTGTTTCTCATCGCGTTGCGAATGGTGTTTCGCCACCCGGAAGGCGTGTTCGGTGATCGGCCCGGCGCGGAACCGTTCATCGTGCCGCTCGCGGTGCCGTCAATCGCGGGTCCTTCGGCGCTGGCAACGGTGATGCTGATGGCGTCGCGCGATCCGGCACATTTGCTCGCATGGGTATGTGCGCTCACCGCAGCGATGCTGATCGCAACGTTCGTCATGTTGGGCGCTCATCGGCTGGAGCGCGCTTTGGGCGAGCGCGGCATGATCGCCGCCGAACGCCTGATGGGTCTTGTCCTGACGGCGATCGCCGTGCAGATGTTGCTCGACGGCGTGCGCGCATTTGTCGCCGAGTTTGCCCGCTAACACGGCATCGTGAATGAGCATCGGGCGGAACAAACACGCTTGACAGCTTGTTTACGGTCAAACTACAAAGCGTTGTGCGAAAAGCGATCTTGGAGGATGTAAACGAACGTTACAGCGGCGCGGCGATCGCACTGCATTGGCTGACCGCGGTATTGATCGTCGCCAACCTGTTGCTGGGACTGTCGATGGTGCCGCTGCCGATTTCGCCGCGAAAGCTTCAATGGTATGTGGTGCATAAATGGATCGGCATCACCGCGTTCCTCGTGACCTGCGCGCGGCTCGCGTGGCGCTGGCACCATCCCGCACCCGCGCCGGTCGCGATGCCCGATTGGCAACGACGAAGCGCCGCGACAGTCCATGCGCTCCTGTACATTTTGCTGCTCGTCATTCCGATCTCGGGCTGGGTCTATAGTTCCGCCACCGGCGTGCAAGTCGTCTATCTCGGACTCATACCGCTTCCCGACCTCGTCATGAAGGACAAAGCGTTGGCCGATGTGCTGAGGACCACGCACGTGACATTGAACTTTGCGCTGTTCGCGCTGCTCTGTGTTCATGTCGCGGCCGCGCTCAAGCATCATTTCAGCGACCGCGATGCAGTACTCTCGAGAATGCTGCCCATCCTCAAACCAAGGGAAACGGCCAAATAAAATGGTATCGCTACGCGCGTCGACGCTGACATTGCTGCTGCTTCTACTGGTACCGTGGGCGGGCGCGCAAGGTGTTTTGATCGACAAGAG
>DASXSP010000112.1:0-16153 GCA_036505865.1 Casimicrobiaceae bacterium | reverse complement strand
GGCGCGACTTTCGCGGCCGGGGGTCGAAGGCGGTCGGCCATCGGAGTCAGGAGCGACGGCGCAAGCGCCGCAAAGTGCGCCGCCAGGAGCCCAAACTGGTCCAGGCGCGCCGTCGCGGCGCAACGTGACAATTGTGCAAGCGGCGCCGCCGCAACCGGCTCCGACGACTTCCTCGCCCGGCGCGGCGGGTCGCGCGACAGCGACACAGCGCGCTGAGCCGCCCGTTCAGGCTGGCTCTCCGGAGGGAACTACGCCTGGTGGCCGGGTGCCACCCGGACAGCAACGCCGCGCCGAGCCACCCGCGCAAGCAGTCGCGCCGCCAACACCCCAAGCCGGCGGTCCGCCTGCATCGCCGCCGGGACAACAGCGTCGCGGAGAGCCGCCCGCACAGGCAGTCGTGCCTCCAGCGCCACAAGCTGGCGGTCCGCCTGCGGCGCCGCCGGGACAACAACGTCGCGCAGAGCCGCCCGCACAAGCAGCCGCGCCTCCTCCTGCCGTTACTCAAGCTGAACCGCGGAGAGGACCGCCAGCGGAACGTCCGTCACCTCCTCAAGCGGCGCCGATGGCGGCTCCTCCGGTAACGCAAGCCGAGCCCCGCCGCGGGCCGCCAGCCGAACGTCCGGCACCTCCTCCTCAGCAGATGACGCCTATGGCGCCGAGGCCACCGGACGTTGCTGCGCCGCGGGCCGCGCCCCAAGCTGCGCCGCCTCCCGCTGCGTCCATGCCGCCTCCCCAGGCGAAAGAGCCCCCGCGAGGCCCTGAAGGTGGGCCGCCGGGAAGAGCCGAGAGCCGAGCCGCGCCCGTTCCGCCGCCGGGAGCAGCGCAGCCAGGCCCGCCGCCACAGGCAGCCGCGCCGCAACAAGGCCAACCGCCTCGCGAAGCAAATGCCGGCAAAGGCCGCAGCGGCGACAAGCCCGCGAAAGAAGGCGAGCCAAAGGGGCAGTGAGCAAATCGGTGCCCATTCACGGGCACCGATGCGTTCCAGCGTACTTGGCGTCAAGCATCGCCGAGAGGTGACGAGCGTGTCTTGCGACAATCGGCGTTTCCGCGCTCGCCCTCTCCGATGCCCGCTCGCTCCGTTCGCAAGACGCCTGCCTACGTCGTCCGTCATTCACCGATCCACGGGCGCGGCGTCTTCGCGCGACGCACGATCCGCAAAGGCGCCCGGATCATCGAATACCGCGGCGAGCGGATCTCGCTCGATGAAGCCGAGGAGCGGCCGGACAGCGATCCGGACAATCCGTATCACACGTTTCTATTCGAGCTCCATGATGGCCGCGTGATCGATGCGGCGTCGAGCGGCAACGCTGCGCGCTGGATCAACCACTCGTGCGCGCCCAATTGCATCCCAATCGAAGACGACGACGCACGCGTGTATATCGAGGCGAAGAGAACAATCAACGCGGGCGAGGAACTGTCGTACGACTATCGATTAAGTGTCCGCGGCCGGATCACGGCAAAGATGAAGGAAGGCTATGCATGCCGTTGCGGCGCGGCGCGTTGTCGGGGAACGATGCTGGAAAAGAAAAAGAAACGGCGCTAGGGCATCGATTACGCGATGCCGGCCACGCCCACGAGTGCGGCGGCCGCGAGGATCCAAATCGGATTCACGCGTGTCGCTGCGATTGCACTCGCAGCGCAGATCGTCAGCAGCACCGCGCCTGCCGTCCGGTCGGCGGCGCGCGCGAGCGTGTAGCCGCTCGCCAAGATGAGGCCGATCGCAATCGGCGCCAGTGCGCGCTGCAACACTTCGCGTATCGCGCCATTCTTGAGCCGCTCGAGCCCGCGTATCGCGAAATAGCAAACAACGGACGACGGGCCGCACGCGGCGATGGTAGCAACGAATGCTCCCGCGATTCCCGCGACTTTCCATCCCAGCAGCGAGACGACCATCGCGTTGGGACCTGGCGCCAGCTGCGCCAGCGCGAAAAGATCGGCGAACTCCGCGCTCGTCATCCAGCCCTCGACATCGACGACGACGCGATGTATCTCGGGCAACAACGCATTGATGCCGCCGATGGCGAGGAGCGAGAGTGAAGCAAAGCGCCAGGCAATCTCGAACAGCAGATCGAACGACGTGTTCATCGCGGCGCGCGCCATTCGACGGCGATGGCAAGCGGTACGGCGACCGCCAATACCCAGAGCAACGGCGCTTGCACGACGCCGACAACGATGAACACCACTGCAGCCAAGACAACCGCACGCGGGGGCGGCCGTGACCCGACGATCAAGCGGATCGCCGTTCCGATGATGAGACCCGCCGCTGCGGCCGATGCACCGGCAATGGCGTTACGCGCGATCTCCGAGTGCGCGACCGACGCATAAAACGTCGCAAGCACGATCACGGCGATGACGGGAACGAACAAGATTCCTGTCAACGCCAACAAAGATCCGACAGCGCCCTGCCAGCGTGCGCCCAGTATCACCGCCAGATTGACGACGTTCGGGCCGGGCAGCACCTGGCACATCCCGATCAGCTCGGCAAACTCGCGATCGTTGAGCCAGCGGCGTTCTTCGACGAGTACGCGGTGCGCCCACGGCATGACGCCACCGAAACCGAGCAATCCGATTTTCAGGAACGCGGCGAACAGGGTCCCGCGCAAGACCGGCGAAGACGGGAGAAATTCTGGCGGTTCCGGCCCCATGTCGACGGGCATCGCGAACCGACATGGGCCGCAATACCGGCCCGCATTCTAGCCCGGCAACGACCCGACGCGCTCAGCCGTCAAATGGTCAGGCGCTCAAAGCAGGCTTGAAGGAATTCGCGCCGGTGATCAGCCGGTGTCGACGGCACGTCGAAAACATGCTCGGCGGCATCTTCGAGGAAGCGCTCGTCGTCTTCGTCGCGAACGAACCAGCGGAGCTCAGCCGGAAACGCGCGGATCGCTGCGAAGTCGCCGGTGAGCCGACTTATGAAGGCGTCGCGAGTCATGCCGTTGTCGCGCGACAGCGCTGCGTTGGCAATGAAGTCGGACGCTTCGAGGCAGTCGGCGAGCGTCGGCACGCTGGCGCTTGCGCAAAGCGGCAGGGCGAACGCGCCGACGATTAACGCACGACAGCAGAGTCGGTATAGCGCGGTCATCGCGTACCTCCACCGGTAGTCTATGCCGCAACGGCCGTCCATAGTCTTAGACTAACAACACGATAACAATAATAAACTTGAATTATGATCGGACGACCCCTACCATCGAAAGCGTTGACCAACCACTGTGTTAAAGGAAAGAAGCATGAAAACCGTAGGCCAGAAAGTCACCGCATTCAATGTCGTCGGCGTGAAACCGGGGTTCAACCATCACGAGGAGAACGGCGCTTCCGCCTTCGAGCCGATCAGCGAGCAATCGTTCCCGGGCAAGTGGAAGGTCATCTACTTCTACCCGAAGGATTTCACGTTCGTCTGTCCGACCGAGATCGTCGGCTTCGCCAAGCTCGCTAAGGATTTCGAGGAACGCGACGCCGTGGTCCTCGGCGGCTCAACCGACAACGAGTTCGCGAAGCTCGGATGGCGACGCGATCACCGCGATCTCCACAGCCTCAACCATTGGCAGTTCGCCGACGTAACGGGCTCGCTCGTCGACCAACTCGGCGTCCGCGATCCCAACGAAGGCGTGGCCCTTCGCGCCACATTTGTCGTCGATCCGGACAACGTGATTCAGCATGTGTCCGTCAACAATCTGAACGTCGGCCGCAATCCCGAAGAAGTGCTGCGGATTCTCGACGGCCTGCAGACCGACGAACTGTGCCCTTGCAACCGCGCCGTCGGCGGCGACACGCTTTGATCACGCGCTTCATTCAATAGGGAGTTACCGATGGACGCATTACAAGCGATCAAAGATCGTTTGCCGGCGTACGCGAAGGACGTCAAGCTCAATCTCGATGCCGTGCTGTTTCGAGGGAGCTTGACGCCGAGCGAAGCGTTGGGCGCGGCACTCGCTGCGGCGTTCGCCGCAAAATCGCCCGCGTTGATCGAAGCGTTTCGGTCAAACGAAGCGATCGATTCGAAGCATGCGGAAGCGGCGCTCACCGCGGCAAGTCTCATGGCGATGAACAATATCTGGTATCCGTTTGTCGAGATGGCGGGCGACCCTGAGCTCGCCACTGCGCGTGCGGAGCTGCGGATGAACGCGTACGCAACCTATGGGGGCGTCGACCGGCGCAGCTTCGAGCTTTACGCGCTGGCGGCCTCGATTGTCGGCAAGTGCGAATTTTGCGTGAAGTCGCATTACAAGCTGCTTCGCGACGGCGGAATGTCGACGTTGCAGTTGCGCGATATCGGCCGTATTGCCGCCGTCGTGGCAGCAGCCGCGCACGCATTGGCCAATCAGGACGAGACGCTTGCTCAGGTGGCTTGATCGCGGCGTGATAACGGTTTAACCGCGGATGAAAATCGCCGCGATTGGCGCCGCCGGCGTGGATCGGCGAGAATCGCGGCAAGCATGGCTCGCAAGCGTCCCTCTCCCGCGCCGGGCACGACGATCGTGCTCGAGTACGACTCGAAGATCCTCGCCGGCAACCCGCTCGGCGATCCGCATGTCCGCAAAGTCGGCGTTTGGTTGCCGCCTGGATACAATGCCGGCGTCGTGCGCGGAAAAACCGGCGGTCGGGGCCGGCGCTATCCGGTGTTGTTCGATCTTGTCGGTTACACGGGCTCCGGGATGGCGCACCTCAACTGGCGGCCGTTCGACGAGAACGTCCCCGAGCGCATCGCCCGGCTCACGTACGAGCGCAAGATGGGCCCATGCATCGTCGTGTTCCCCGACTGTTTCACGAGCCTCGGCGGCAACCAGTACGTCAACACGTCGGCGATGGGCCGCTACGCCGATCATTTGGTCGACGAGATCGTTCCGTTCATCGATCGTGAATTCCGCTCGCTCGCATCGCGCGAGCATCGTGGCGTGTTCGGCAAATCGTCCGGCGGATACGGCGCGATCGTCCACGGCATGCGCTATCCGCAGTGCTGGGGTGCCATCGGCAACCACTCGGGCGATGCGCTGTTTGATTTCTGTTATCTGACCGACTGGCCACGCACGCTGAACGAGCTCGATCGGTTTCGAAAGCGCCGGCGCATGCCGGGTCGTATTGATGTTCTAAAGGATGAACGCGGCGTCGATCGCGGCATCGATGACGGCCGCGCGCGCCGCTTCCTCGAATTTGTATGGGAAAAGGAAAAGCTTTCCGATAGCGAAGCGCACGCGCTCATGAATCTTGCGATGGCGGCAACCTACGATCCTGATCCCAGAACGCGGCTCGGCTTCCGCTTGCCGTTCAATCTCGAGACCGGCGAAATCATCCCCGCGCGGTGGAGGCAGTGGCAAAACCACGATCCGATCAACATGGTGTCCAACTACAAGAAGAATCTGAAGACGCTGCGGCTCATTTATATCGATTGTGGCTGGCGCGATCAGTACTATTTGCACTACGGCGCGCGAATCTTGTCGAAGCGGCTTGCCAAAGCCGGCGTCGAGCACGTTTATGAAGAGTTTGACGACAATCATTCGTCGATCGATTACCGTATGGACGTGAGCCTTCCGCTTCTATATCGGGCGTTAAAGCCCTGACATTGCACGCACGAGGAGGAAACCATGCGCTGGGGCGACATGCGACAAAGCGAGAACGTCGAGGACCGCACCGAAGCACCCGGCCCGGGAGGCGGCTTTCCATTGGGCGGCGGCATGAAACTCGGCCTCGGGTCGTTGATCATCATCGTGATCGGCAGCCTGCTATTCGGGATCAATCCGCTGGAAATGTTGGGCGTCATCAGCGACGGCCCGGGTCCCGTGCCGCAGCAGCAACAACCGGCGCCCGGCTACGGCCCGCAGACGCGTCCGACGCCTGGCGCGCAAACGCAGCCGCCGGCAAAAAGTCAGGACACCGAATTCAGCTCGCGCGTGTTAGGCGACACCGAGGACGTCTGGTCGGCGGTCTTCAAGGCCAGCGGCTCACGCTACGAGCCGCCGAAGCTCGTGCTCTATCGCGGCGGCGTACCCTCAGCGTGCGGCACGGCGAGCGCAGCCGTCGGACCGTTCTACTGCGCGGGCGATCGCACGCTTTATCTTGACACGTCGTTTTTCCGAGAGCTGCACAATCGTTTTGGCGCACCAGGCGATTTCGCGCAGGCGTATGTGATTGCGCACGAAGTCGGCCATCACGTGCAAAACCTGCTCGGCACGATGCGCCAATTCGATGCGCAATCAGAGCGGATGGACACGCGAAGGCGCAACGACATGTCGGTACGCCTCGAGCTGCAAGCGGACTGTTACGCCGGCGTGTGGGGCTTCTTCGCACAGAAGCGCAATTTGCTCGAGGGTGGCGATCTCGAGGAAGGGCTGCGCGCCGCCGCCGCCGTCGGCGACGACCAGATCCAGAAGCGGGCGCAAGGGTACGCCGTGCCGGAATCCTTTACGCATGGCTCTGCGCAACAGCGAATGCGTTGGTTCAAGGTCGGATTCGATTCCGGCGATTTGCGCACGTGCAACACGTTCGAGGCGCGGCAGCCTTGAACGGAAATAAACGCGCTGCCTAAGATGTTTATGAAGGAGGAGGACGCCATGAAGACGCTGTTCATTATCGCGAACCTGACCGCCCTTTCAGTGCTATGCGGTTGTGCGCCCGCGCCGCTTACCAAAGCAGATGTCGATGGACGTGTCGTCTGCAACGTCGATCAGATGGACCAGGTGGAGCGCGCCGCGTTGCGCAGTCCCCGACAAGTGATCTGGGTGAACTGTCCTCGCGCCGTGCTGCGCGCCGGTTAACGCCGCGTGCCCGCGCTTCAATGTCCTGGCTGCCGCCAGGCAATGGCATTGGTCGGCCTCGATCGAAAGCCAAGCGGCACGCTCAAGGTCGACCTCTGCGGCGCGTGCCAGGCGATCTGGTTCGACACTTTCGAAAGCGCGCAGCTGACACCCGGCGCGACGTTGGACCTTTTTCGAACGATCCATACGGCACAGCCTGAATCGCCGCGCGCGCTGTCCCCGCCGCTACCGTGTCCACGATGCGAGACGCTGCTCGCATTGACGCACGATCTGCAACATGCGACGCGGCTTATGTATTACCGCTGCCGTTACGGTCATGGGCGCTTCACGCCCTTCTTTCAGTTCTTGCGCGAGAAGAATTTCATTCGACCGCTCGATCCCGGCGAGCTCGCGCGTTTGAAGGCGAGCGTACGCACGATTCGATGCGCGAGCTGCGGCGCGCCGGTCAACATCGAACGGTCGACGGTTTGCGGCTATTGTCAGGCGCCAATCGTGGCGCTGGATCCGGACGCCGTCGAAAAAGCGATCCACGAGCTCGACGCCGCCGAACGCCAACGAGTAACGCCGGATCCTGATCGAATCGGCGACAGCATCGTCGCGCTCGCGCGACTGGAACGGCAGATGGATGACGCGCGAAGACGCGACGGCGCGGAGGTCGCGGGCATCGATCTCGTCGGAATCGGGCTCTCTGCGCTCGGCGCATTCCTGAAATGGCGGTAAGTTCACGGCAACATCTCGATCAACCGCAATCTCGTCTTGCGGTCATCATTCCCGCGGCGTAGGGTAAATGCGATTTCGGTACCGGCCGGCTGCGCAAGTTTATGCGTAAGCTCGCGCCCGCTCATTTGCGCGGCCTGAATGCCATCGATCGCGACGATCCGATCATCGCGTTCGATTCCCGCTTCGGCTGCGGGCGAACCCGGTAGGACGAGCGCGACATGAAACGCTTCGGGAACTTCTTTGATGGCCCGCAGACCTGCGCGGTTGAAGGGCAGTGGCGCATAGCCGGGCTCATAGGTAAACCAGATCACGCCGTTTGCGTAGTCGAAATCGAGCACGAAGTTTGCAAGCGCATCGGTGCCGACGTTCGCCGCTTCCGTTCGCGACGAAAACGCGCCGGCTTTGTCTTCCGCGTAACGGACGATGGGCCGATGCAATACCGTGCCGCCGATTTCGAGCGTAGCAATACGACTCGCCCAGTTGCGCGACGCGCCGCCGGCGCCGTACGACACCGTCTCGATCCCGCGCTTCAGCCGCTCGGCGAGCCCATGCTTGCGCGCCCAAACAGACTGCACGATCGTCGTGGTCGCGTTGCCGGTGTCGAGCGCGATCAATCCGGCGACACCGTCGATGCGACCCTCGAGCAACGGCATATCGTCGTCGAACGTGATCGGCACGGCGCGGCCGCCTCCTTGGTGTCGATACTCGGCGAGCCTTCGTAGCGTCAGCGTCTTATTTGGATAATCAAGGCGCATCGCAAAGCGTTCGAACATCTCGAGGCCCAACAGGCCCGCCAACGGCGCTCGCCGGCCCCGCTCGACCGTGCCGTACTGAAGCGGGATCACGTAGAAATGCTGATCGGTGAGCGTCGCTGCGCCGATGTCGACGCGATCAATGCGGACGTATTGCTGCGCAAGCTCGCCAGCGCCGGCACCGCCGCTCGCACCGGCACCGACCGGATGCACGCCAAGCGCGTCGGCAATCGCCGGTGTGATGATGTTGTGGCCGCCGGAATCGAGAATGAAATCGAACGCGCGACCATTGAGCTTCGCTTCGACGGTAATCAATCCGTCGGTTTCGAGCGGGATGGTGGTCTCTCCGTCAAGCGTCGTATCGTCGGGCGCCTTGGGCGCAGCGAATGCTAGGCTGGCGAGATCCGTAGGAATCCAGCTCGTCACGTGAACCGTTTCCACGTCCGAGGTTCCCGAATCGCGTGACTCGATCGTGAAAGGCAGCCGTACACCCGATACGAATCGATAGTCGCTATAGCGCACCGTCAGCGTCGAGATCGGCATCGTGCGCACGGTGCGATCCAACGCATACGTCGCCGCGTCAAACCACAGCTGAACGCGCTGCCCGCCCTGAGGGGCAGCGTCGATCACGACGAACGAGCGACCATTTTCTTTTTGCATCGAGACCCGCTCGATACGCGCGTGGCCGGCATCCGGGCGCAGCCAGCCGCGACGCGTCAGCCACGCTTCTGTCACACTCGCTCGCCTCGAAAATGCACCGTTCAGCGGATGAACGCCGCCGGATACGTCCTGCCGCCAGTGCATGCTGCCGTCGAAGCCTTCGGCGGTGCGAAACACCCGTACGTCGGCCCTCACGGCCCAGCGACCATTGGATAAATCTTCATCGCGCGACCACGTACCGGGCAAGCGCGAGGTCTCGATTTCCCCTTCGGCGCGCAGGCCTTTGATACGGCCCCACGCGTCGCCACCCGAAGCGGCGCGAACCCTGGAAAGCGCCGCAATGCCGGATGCCGCTGTAAGCTGCGCCGCAACGGCGCCGTCACTCGCAGATGCACGCTGTTCAACCGCTGCCAACAATCCAAAAGCTATCAATTGCGCGAAACGCTTCATGCTGCCCTCACGTGAATGAGGGGCAACGCTAGCGTCTCGAAGGCGTTGCGTCTTGAATGTTCGGTACGCGCGTTGAACAGGAGTTGCGTTGACGCCGTCGTGCGCCAGGTGGAACGCCAAAATGGCGCCGATAAACACGGGTGAAGTGCGCCTGGTCGGAAAAGCCGGCGGCCGCCGCAATGTGCGCAAGCGGCATGTCGCTCGTCAGCAGCGCACGGTCAGCGTGCTCGACGCGGCGACGGCGGACGTAGGCGCCGATCGTCTCGCCATACGCGCGTCGAAACGCCCGCGCGACGTGCGCCGGATGAGCGCCGACCTCGATGGCAAGTTGCCCTAACGTCGGCGCATGCGCGAGGTCGGCCTCGACAATGTCGATGACGCGCGCCACCCATTTCGGATGCGAAGAAACCGAGTCGGCGCGCATCACTTGAGCGAGCAGCTCAATCGCCGCGGATGCTGCCGCAAGCGGCGCAGCGCTATCGTTCGCCCGCATTTCCTGCTCAAGACGCATCAACGCTCGCGCGTTCATTCCGACGTGCACGCGGCGACAATCGCGGAGCCACTCACGCGTCGGTCCCTCGTCCGTCCAGATCGAGCCGAAATGAACGTTGATGCAGCGTCCGTGGTGATCGCTGAAGCGGTTGGCATGCACGTGGCCGCCAGGGTAGGCAATGACGGAACCCGCCGGACACTCGAAGCTTTCGCGCGCTTGAACCTCGAGGCAACCATCCATCACGACGCACACGTAAGGGCTCAGATGCTCGTGGCGCGGCACGATCATGCCCGGGACGTGTTCGGCCGCATTGATGCACAGATCACCGCTTGTCACGGTATTGACGATGGCGCCAAAGTTTTGGCCGTGCCGGAGAAGGCTATCGCTAGGCATGAAATTCGGAGGGCAATGCATCACGCGAGCATGCCCTTTGTTGTGGGGTCATCGGCATTAGTGTAGCGGCTGTCGTTGCCTCGTATCCGGCGAAAGGCTTCAATAACGCGCCTGCTAGAATGATTTTTTTCTCGCCGGATACCGAACGCCATGACGTCATTGCGCCTGCTTTGCCTTGCCTTCTTCTACGTTGTCGCCACTTCTTCCCTTGCCCAAACGGCAGCGCCGTCCAATGGCGCCGTGGCAAAGCCCAGCTGCACGAAGCCCGGCGAATTTCCTGGGAGTCTCGCGAGCGATACGCAGCGACGCACCTGGCAAAAGGATTACACCGCCTACAGCGATTGCATGAAGAAATTCATCGCCGACCAGAAGGCTTTGGCCGAACCCTATCTCAAGGCCTACAACGCGGCGATCGACGAGTACAACGAAAGCATCAAGGTGTACAACGAGCAAATCGAGAAGGCTCGCGCCGCCAAGTAGGCCCTGCGCTCGATGCCTGCTGCCGCCCGCTTCGATGTCGCTGATCCGGCCGTGGCAGACGATACGGCGCTTGCGATCGCCAGAGTTCTGCTCGAAGGCTTCAACCGCCATTACGCGTTGTTTCGGGAGTGCGCGCGCGCGGCGAAGCGTTATTTCGAAGCGGGTAATTGGCTCGCGATCCATCACATTGTCCGCGATCGCATCGACTTCTACGATCGCCGCTGCGCGGAAACGGTCGAGCGCGTCGAGCGCGAATTTCGCTCGGCAGGCCTTGCGGGCGGCGGCGCCGACGCGCTGTGGGATCGCGTCAAGCTGCATTTCATCGGACTATTGATCGATCACCGGCAGCCCGAGTGCGCCGAGACGTTTTTCACCACCGTCTCGTGCAAGATCCTGCATCGAACGTATTATCACAATCGGTTCATTTTCGTTCGCCCCGCCGCGTCGACCGAATATCTCGACGCCGACGTTCCGTCGTATCGCAGTTACTATCCGCAACGCGCGGGACTTCGTCAGGCGCTCATCGATCTGACGCTCGATCTTCGGCTCGAACGGCGCTTTGCCGATTTCCGGCACGACCTTCGCCAGGTTCTGGCCGCAATGCGGCGCCGGCTGCCGCGGCGCTTCGTCGCCGAAGCCAACTTCCAGATTCAGGTCTTGTCGTCGCTGTTTTTCCGCAACAAGACAGCGTACGCAGTCGGGCGTCTGGTCAACGGCAGCGCGATGTATCCATTCGCTGTCGCCATCAGGCACGACGCGAGTGGATGTCTTGTCGTCGATGCGCTGTTGACCGACCCGATGGACCTCGCGCTGCTGTTCTCGGCCAATCGCGCGTATTTTCTCGTCGACATGGAAGTGCCGTCGGCATACGTCGCATTCCTGCACGAGGTCGTGCCGGACCGAACAGCGGCCGAGCTCTATACGATGGTTGGGCTGCAGAAGCACGGGAAGACGCTCTTCTTCCGCGATTTTCTCCATCATCTCAAGCACTCGACCGACCGCTTTATCGTCGCGCCCGGCATTAAGGGACTCGTGATGACGGTCTTCACGCTGCCTTCGTATCCCTATGTCTTCAAGCTGATTCGCGACCGGATTGCGGCGTCGAAAGACACCGATCGCGTCAAAGTTAAACAGAAATATGCGCTCGTCAAGCACCATGACCGCGCCGGTCGAATGACGGATATCCTCGAGTATTCGGACGTTGCGTTTCCGGTCGATCGTTTTACACCGGAGCTTCTCGCGGAGCTCGAAGCGGTTGCGCCTTCACAAATCGAATACGACGGCGCCCAGATCGTCGTTCGTCACGTGTACATCGAGCGGCGGCTCACACCACTCAATCTCTATCTTGCAAATGCCGACGAGGCCGCTCGGATTCGCGCCATGCGCGACTACGGCGAGGCGCTGCGCGAGCTCGCGGCGGTCAACATTTTTCCGGGTGACTTGCTGTTCAAGAATTTCGGCGTCACCCGATATGGTCGCGTCGTGTTCTACGATTACGACGAGATCGATTACTTGACCGATTGCAGATTCCGCGACATCCCGTCACAGCCGCCGGAATGGGACGAGATGTCGAGCGATATTTGGTATACCGTCGGCCCGCACGATATCTTTCCCGAGGAATTCGAGACGTTCCTGTTGACCGATCCCAAGGTTCGCAATGCGTTCATCGCGTTTCATGCGGATTTGCTTCGCGCCGGCGCGTGGCAGCGCATGCAACGCGGCATCGTCGACGGCGCGATGACCGAAGTGTTGTCTTATCCGCCCTCGATCCGTTTTCACCCGCGGCCGGTAAACGAGCTGCCGAACGTATCGACAGCCGCTGCGCAGTGATATGCTCGCGCGGACTCACGCACCGACATCCAATCGTATGACCTCTTTCCGTCGATTTCTTTTGATTGCGGCAACGCTGTCGTTCGCCGCGTGCCAAAGCAGCGGACCGACGAAGGAAGAGCTCGAAGCGGCGAAGAATACGATCGATTGCGATTACGGCGGCGAGCGGATCGTCATTCGCTTCGCGGACGGCGAGGCGCGCCTGTTGATGCCCGATGGCACGCGGGTCATTCTCTACCAGATCGCCGCGGCGTCGGGGCTCCGGTATACGAACGGCCTGATGGAGCTCCGCGGCACGGGGCTCGATCTGCAATTGGCGCGCGACCGCATCACGATGAAGATGATCTGCAAGCCGTATGAAATACCGCCCAAAAAAGAATAACGCGGTGGAGTGGCGGGGCGCGATCGAGCGACAACGTCACTGCAGCGCCTGCTCGAGATCGTCGAACAGATCGTCGACGTGCTCGATTCCGATTGACAGGCGTACAAGATCAGCGGGACATAACGTGTCGGGTCCTTCGACGCTAGCGCGGTGCTCGGCCAGACTCTCGGTCGATCCAAGCGATGTCGCGCGCTTGAATACATGAAGCTTCGCGACAAACGACATCGCGGCTTCCTCACCATCCCGCAAGCGAACCGACATCATTCCGCCATAGCCGCCGCGCATCTGTTTCATCGCGACTTCGTGACCACGATGAGACGGTAGTCCCGGATAGAGGACATGCGACAACTTCGGGTGTCCTTGCAGGCGCAGCGCGATCGCCTGCGCATTCGCGCACATCTTCGCGACGCGCACATGCAGCGTTCGCATGCCGCGCAGCAATAACCACGATTCGAATGGCCCCAGTATCGCGCCGCCGCTCGCGCGGATATAGCGAATGCGCTCCCACAGCTCATCGTCCTTCGCCGTCGCAAGCGCGCCGGCGATCACATCGGCATGGCCGTTCAAGTATTTGGTCGCAGAATGCATGACGATGTGCGCGCCCGACGCGATCGGCTGCGTCAGCACCGGCGTTGCGGCCGTCGAATCGACGGCGACGTACGCGCCGATCTCCGTCGCGATGGCGCTCGCGGCGGCGATGTCGGTGAGATCCCACGTCGGATTCGCCGGCGTTTCGATCCAGATCAAGCGCGGTCGTTGCGACCGCGCTTTCAGGGCGAGATCGTCGACCGATCCATTCTCATAGAACTCGATCGACAAGCCCCATGGCGCCGCGAATTGCAGCAGCCATTTGCGAAGGCCCCAGTACATGTTGCGTGGGGCTAACAGACGATCGCCCGGCGAGAGAGCCTGAAAGACCGCCGCCGCAGCGGCCTGGCCCGATGCGAACACAAGCGCCGAGGACGCCCCTTCGAGCGATGCAATGACCGCTTCAGTCGCGTCGTAACTTGGATTATCCGCGCGCGAATAACTGCGGCCCGCCGGATATGCGCCATCGACGCCCCGCTCATATGTGGTCGCGACATGAATCGGCGGAATGATGTCGCCGTAGGGCGTCGCCACGCGGCCCATGCCCTGCGCAGCGACGGTTTCGGAGTGGAGCTTCGATTTTTCGGCGGTCATCGTCGCGGCAGTGGAATCACAAACATGCAATATGCCTTCAACGGCGATGTGCGGCAAATACGCAGCACAGGAACGCATTCGACTAAAGTCGACTGGCCATTTGTAGCCTCCCCGTTCACGATTGCGGCGGGGACCGACAACTCGGGGAGGAACGTCATGCAGATGGTCATCAAGCGCCGCCGTTTCATGCTCGGCGTGAGCGCGGCAGCGGCCGCTGGATCGTTGCCTGCCGCGGTGCGCGCGGCAATGGGCTCCAACGACAAATTCGATCTGCTGATCAAAGGGGGCGATGTGCTGGATCCGAGTCAACGTCTCCGCGGCGTGCGCGATATCGGCATTCGTAATGGCGTTATCGAAGCGGTGCAAGCGGACATTCCCGTAGACCGTGCGCTCAAGGTTCTGAACGCGGCGGGACGATTGGTGACGCCGGGTCTCGTCGATCTGCACGCCCATGCGTTCCCGTACGGTTCGGCGATCGGGATCCCCGCGGACGAGCTCGTGCCGTTTCAGGGAACGACAACCGCGGTCTCGGCGGGCGATGCGGGCGCCAACAACTTCGCCGCGTTTCGAAGGTTCATTGTCGGATCGACGCGCACGCGTCTTTACGCATTCGTGCACATCGCGAACATGGGACTCGCGGGATTCCCCGTTGCAGAGCTCTATAACATCGACTTTGCGCTCCCCGATGTCGCAGCTCGCACCGTCGGCGAGAACGCCGATATTGTCCTGGGCGTCAAGGTACGCATGTCGGAGAACGTGATCGCGCAGCACGGACTCGAGCCGCTCAAGCGTGCGATCAAGGCGTGCGAGCTTTCGGGAACCAACGCGAAGGTCATGTGCCACATCGGTGGTGTCCAAACCGCCGAGCTCATGTCGCAGATCCTCGATCTGCTGCGACCGCGCGACATCCTCACGCACTGTTATTCCGGCGCTCCCAATCTCGCCGGCAAGTTCACGAACATCGTGCAGGAAGGCAAGCTCCTTCCCGCAGCGCTCGAGGCGAAGAAGCGCGGCGTCCATTTCGACGTCGGCCACGGCGGCGGCAGCTTCGACTACACGATAGCGGAAGCGGCAATCGCGCAAGGCGCGGGCCCCGATACGATTTCGTCCGACATGCATGTGTTTTCAGGCAACACGCCCGGCATGCCATTTCTCACGTGGGTGATGAGCAAGTTTCTCAACATGGGATTTTCGCTTGAGGAAGTGATCACGATGACCACGGTCAACGCCGCTCGGGTAATCGACAGAGTGCCGAAGCTCGGGACGCTGCAGGTCGGCGCACCCGCCGATGTCACGATGCTCGAGTTGGTCGAAGGTCCCATCGAGTTCGTCGACACGAGAAACAACAAGCGCGCAGGAAAGGTGTCGTTGCGGCCCGTGCAGACCGTGTCGGCGGGAATCGCGTTCGGACGGCCGTATTCCGCGCCGTTCAGCGTGCGCTAGCGCGCATCGCGGTGCACTCAGAGCCCGTTACGGGGCGCCCAAACTTGAGAACTAGAGCGCAGCGCGCGCAGCGTTATCTATATCGATGTATTGCCACCATTCCGAGCGGATCGGATGGGGAACGTACGTCTTCACCCATTTGTGCCGCACGCTGTCCTCGAGCAAGTGATACGTAAACCGCATGGGCGCGTACGCGATCGCGATCTCGGTCATCCGGTCGAACAGCTTCGTACGCTCCGGTGAATCGGGCATCGCGCGCGCCTGATCGAACAGTCGATTGAATTCGGGTAGGTCGAATTGGGCATTGTTCTCCTGCCCCGCATTCGGCCCGTAGAGAAGCTGCATGAAATTTTCAGCATCGGGATAGTCGCCGTTCCAACCATCCGTGCGCATCGGAATTTTTCCGAGTCGCGCCATCTTGCGCAGTTCGGGAAACTTGTCTTGTCGGAACGTCGTGCGAAGTCCGACCGCGTCCATGTTCTTCTTCCACAATTCGTCACCCTGCCTCCCGCGTGAATCCGGCGTCGACCAGCGCTCCAGAACCAACGGCTTGCCATCGGGCGTTTCGCGATAGCCGTCGCCGTCGCGATCCTTGTACCCGAAGCGATCAAGCAGCGCC
>DASXSP010000111.1:0-57695 GCA_036505865.1 Casimicrobiaceae bacterium | reverse complement strand
ATTCCGAGCAGGACAGTTAATACGCTGATCGTTCGCGTAAGAGACCGCGAAGAGCTTTTCCGTGAAACCTGCCAGATCGCAGTGGAGGTGGGCGGCTTCGAGCTGGCGTGGCTCGGCGTTGTCGATCGCCGAGTATTGCGGTGAACGTGTCGCCGATCCAGCTTCGACATCGCGACTTCATCGACATCGTTCGCAACGTCGTCCGCCCCAATGGCGAATCCCCGCTCGTCGGTATCGGTATCGAGATCACCGAAAGCGTCATCATGGACGACATCGAGTCCACGGTCGCCAAGCTACGGGCCGTTTGCGACATGGGGCTTACCATCGCGATCGACGACTTCGGCACCGGATATTCGTCGTTGGGCTATCTCGCGAAGCTGCCGGTACACTCGCTCAAGATCGACCGCTCGTTCATCATCGCCATGGCGGACGATCCGGATACGATGACGCTCGTCTCGACGATCATCTCGCTTGCGCATTCATTGCGGCTCAAAGTCGTGGCGGAGGGCGTTGAAACGGAAGACCAGGCGAAGATTCTGCGGCTGTTGCGATGCGACGTGATGCAGGGTTATCTGATAAGCCGGCCTGTCCCCGAAATCGAGCTGCAGGACCTTCTGCGCCGGCAAATGCAGTGAAGTGATTATCTAGCCGGCGACGATTTTAGAGCCCGGCGCCTAGTGCGTTCGTTTACGCTATTCTGTCGTCATCGAATAGCGCCAATCCCATGAGCACCTACCACGCCCCGCTGCAGGAAATGACGTTCGTGCTAAACGAGCTCGCCGGTCTCGCGCAAGTTGCATCACTGCCGGGCTTCGAGGAAGCGACGCCCGACACGGTCAATGCGATCCTCGAGGAGGCCGCGAAGTTCGCAACGAACGTGCTCGATCCGTTGAATTCTCCCGGCGATCGTGAAGGCGCAACCCAGTTATCCGACGGAAGCGTGAAGACGCCGGCGGGCTTCAAGGATGCGTATCAGCAGTTCATCCAGAACGGCTGGAATGGGCTTACCAAGAATCCCGAATATGGCGGCCAGGGATTGCCGCAGCTTGTTTCCACGCCCGTCGAGGAGATGTGGCACTCCGCCAACATGGCGTTCGATCTGTGTCCGCTGCTGACACAAGGCGCGATCGAGGCGCTCGAGCTGTGCGCTACGCCCGAACAGAAGGCGACGTTCCTGCCGAAGATGGTCGACGGCACGTGGACGGGCACGATGAATTTGACCGAGCCGCAGGCCGGCTCCGATCTGGCTGCCGTACGCACGCGCGCCGTGCCGCAAGGCGACGGCGCGTACAAGCTGTACGGGCAAAAGATCTTCATCACCTACGGCGAGCACGATTACACCGAAAACATCATTCACATGGTGCTGGCGCGAACTCCCAACGCGCCGGAGGGCGTCAAAGGGATTTCGCTTTTCATCGTGCCGAAATATCTTGTAAACGCCGATGGATCGCTCGGTGCGCGCAACGACGTGCATTGTGTATCGCTCGAGCACAAGCTCGGCATTCACGCGAGTCCCACGGCGGTGCTCGCCTACGGCGACAAGAGCGGTGCGATCGGCTATTTGATCGGCGAGGAGAACCGCGGTCTCGAATACATGTTCATCATGATGAATCTCGCGCGCTTTTCGGTGGGCGTCGAGGGCGTCGGCATTTCGGAACGCGCATACCAGCGCGCGGTCGCGTACGCGCGCGACCGCGTGCAGGGGAAGCCGGTCGGTCTCGACAAGACTTCGGGAACGATCATCGAGCATCCCGACATTCGACGGATGTTGATGACGATGCGTGCGAACACCGAAGCCATGCGCGCCGTCGCGTATGTCACGGCGGCGGCAATGGACAACGCGCGCCGGCATCCCGACAGCGATGCACGCAAGCGGCATCAGGCATTTGTCGATTTGATGATCCCGATCGTCAAAGGATGGTCGACGGAAACCGCGCAGGAAGTCACCTATCTCGGCGTGCAAGTGCATGGCGGCATGGGCTTCATCGAAGAGACCGGCGCGGCACAGCATTATCGGGACGCTCGCATCATCACGATCTACGAAGGCACGACGGGCATTCAGGCGAACGATCTGGTCGGCCGCAAGACGGCGCGCGATGGCGGCGCTACGGCCCGCGCTGTCGCGGACGACATCGATCGAGTGGCGGCGCGCCTTGCTTCGCACCGCGATCCAACGTTACGCGCAATCGGGCTTCGCCTCGCCGCCGCAACGGCTGCACTGCAAACTGTGATCGATTGGGTGGTGCCGATCTACGGCAGCAACGTGCGCATCGCACACGCAGCAGCTGTCCCCTATCTCAAGTTGTGGGGATTGTCGGTCGGTGGATGGCAGTTGGGACGCGCCGCGCACATCGCAAGCGAGCGGTTGTCGGCGGGAGAAGGAGATGCCGATTTCCTCCGCGCCAAGATCGCCACGGCGCGGTTCTACGCGGAAGCCCTGTTGCCACAAGCAGAAGCGCTCGCACAATCGATCACGGGCGGCAGCGACGCCGCGCTAGCGCTTACTGCCGGACAGTTTTGAATCGATCTGTGAGTTGCCCTCGCCTGACGTCAGACGAGTGCAAACACCGCCAGCACTATCGAAAGTCCGATCAGCGCGCCCGCAAAAAAGCGGCTGCCCTTACAGATTGGTCTGACGCAAAAGATGCTCATGCCACGACGCCCTCGCGTTACTTGAACGCCTGCAAAGCGCGCGAAAGCGTCGACGGATCGACGCCTGCCAGATTACGGGCAAATTCTCTTTGCACTTGGTCAACTTGCTTGGCGCCCGCCGCTTGGCGCTCGATACCCAGAGATGTAACCATTGCGCGAACGCCGCGTCGGTCATCCGGATCATCAACGCGTCGTACGAGCCCTTCGGCTTCCAAACGATCCATGAGCTGGGTGACGTTCGAGCGCACGCACGTCATTCGCGCTGCGCATTCGCTCAAGCTCAACGGTTCGCCGGCTTGGACGAGGTGCGTCAACGCACCAAACTTTGCATTGGAGAGTCCCACCTGCTCGAGGGCTTCCTCCAGGCGCTTTTCAATCGCCTGCGCCGCCTGCAACAGCGAAAACATCGCCTGCGTGGAAGCCCGCGCCGCTGTATTCGCACCTGCGCCGGTTCGGCTCCGGACTTTCTTCATGTATGAACTATACAGTCATGTCGAATTGCGTGTCAAATGAGTGTCGCTGGGCCGTGCCGTGTCGGATAAGCACGGACGCGCCGAACCGGCCACAGCCGACTGCGGGCAGTATTCCATTCGCGCACGATGCTTCGTCGCTTACCTCGCAGACAGCCATGTCGACCGCGTCCACCCGTCTGCTGCTGTCGGTGCTGTTGTTCGCCGCAACGCTCGTCAATATTCCTGCACGAGCCGCCGATTCGCTCGCGACGGTGGCGCCGTTCGGGATCGGACCCTATGCGGTCGGTTGCAATAATCTAAGCCAGGATTTCTCGCGTGTCGGCGTCGGCGAGTCGGCGGTCAATTACTGGAATGGCAATCCGGACGGCAGTCGGCCGCGCTATGTGACCAATCTGCTATCCGATCCGGGAAACGCGTTTTACATCTCGGTACCGATTCCGGCGGATTTAGAGCTGTACGGAAGATTCGCGGGCGCCGCAATCGATGTCGTGTCGCTCATTTGTTATCCGACCGCGAGCGGCAATCCGCGGCCCGATTATCCGCTGCCGACAGGCAACTCCATTCCGCACATGCAGCAGGGCGCCGAAGCACCGCTGTGGCCCGATGCGACGACGCGCTTTCCCGTTTTGCTGTTTTCGCACGGCCTCGCCGGCAGCCCGATTTCCAGCGACTATATCAACGCGATCAAAATTTTCGCGAGTTGGGGCTATGTCGTCGTCTCGCCGTTTCACGGCGACCTGCGCGTCGCCAATTTGACGATCGAGAATATTTCCGATTTTGGTAACACGCTGCTGCATCTCAAGGACTTCATCGCGATGCAGGCACTGCGGCCGCTCGAGTTTCGCGCGACACTTGATGTGTTTTTGTCGCGATCGGAATGGACCGCGCGCATCGACGCCGACCGCATCGGCGCGTTCGGCGGCAGCCTCGGGGGCGAATCGGTGTTGCTGCTGGGCGGCGCGAGCCTCACGACGACACTCGGCCTCGCGTCCAAGCCCGTCTTGCTCGATTCGCGGATTAAGGCGGCGGTGGGCTACGTTCCGTATTTCGGGCAATCGTTCTTTCCCGCGTTCGGTCGCGACCAGCTTGGTCTCGACAACGTCCTGCTGCCCTATCTGGCGATCAGCGGCACCGCCGACACGACGGCACCGATCGGGCCCACTCGCGACGGCATCCATCGATTGATCAACACGCACGAGCTCGTCGCATTGCTGGGCGTCCAGCATGGCTTCGATCCCGCGTTCTCCGACGACATCTTCACATGGGCGCTCGCGTTTCTCGGCGGACAGTTGTCCGGCGATCCGGTGGCACGCGCTCGAAGCGCGCGAATGACAAGCGTGGCGGGAGGCGGACCCGATGTTCTCGAGCAGGACTATATTGCACCGTCACCGGCCGCCGCGGATGAGCGCATCGCCGTCGAGTACTACAACGCGTCGCTCGATCACTATTTCTTCACCACGGAACCCGCGGAAGCGGCGATGCTCGATGCCGGTGTGATCGTGCCGGGATGGACGCGTACGCATTACGACTTCAAGGTGCGTCCGGTCGGCGATCCCCGCGGGCTCGTCGCCTGCCGTTTCTTCGGCACGCCGGGAATCGGTCCGAACTCGCATTTCTTCACGATCAACGCCGATGAATGCACCGAGTTGAAGGCCAATCCGTTCTGGACGTTTGAAGGTCTGGCGTTCAACGCCGATGCGCCGGTGAATGAGGTGTGCCCTGCGGACCGCGTGCCGGTCATTCGCCTCTACAACAACGGCAAAGGCGGTCAGGCGAGCCATCGCTTTTCGACCAGCCACAGCGAAATCGGCGGCATGCTCGGCGAAGGATGGATTATCGAAGGTCCGGTGTTCTGCGGTTTGCCGTGACGAGTCCGGTGAGACGATCGTAAATCGCCGGAGTGGACGCGAGCACTTCGCCGCCCGCGGCGAGCCCATCAACGCCGGGGTACGGCGCAACGCGACCGCCCGCTTCCTCGATCAGCAGCAATCCCGCCGACGCATCCCACGGATGCATGTGCGGCTCGTAGAAACCGTCGAAGCGTCCGGCGGCCACATGCGCGAGCATCAACGCGCCGGCACCGGGATCCTTGACCGCTGCGCCGGCACGTAGCAGCGCGCCGCGCAAGCCAAGATGCAGGTCGAGATCGTGGCGATGCACGTACCCTTGCGAGATCAGCGCGTCGTCGAGCGATGCGCACGCGGACACGTGGATCGGCGCATCGTTGCAGCGCGCACCTTGCCCGGTTGCGCCGAGAAACAACTCGTCAAGTGACGGATCGTAGATCGCGCCGACGCGACGCGCGCCGCTCTCGATATACGCAATCGAGACGCACCAATAGCGCATGCCATGGACGAAATTCAACGTGCCGTCGATCGGATCGACAACCCATACGCGATCGGAGACCGCGCCTCCCGCTTCCTCGCCGAGCATTGAATCCTGCGGAAATCGCTCGGCCAGCGCGTCGCGCACATGCGCTTCCACGGCGTGATCGGCGGCGCTCACCCAGTCCTGGGGTTCGCCTTTCGATTCGATCGCGAACGCGAGCTCGCCCAAAAAATATCGCTGCGCAAGCGCGCCTGCCGCGCGCGCCAACCTTCCCGCAAATTCCGCGCGCGCCCGAAGCTCGGATACGGTCATCCGGTGGGTCCGGGCGGAATGACGACGACACCATGGTTCGCGAGGGCGACGCCGACGGTGCTCCCGGTCATGAACGGGCGCTCGACGGCCGTCGAGATGACGAACAGTTCGCCGATATCGGTATCGAGCGAGTATTCCATCAAGCCGCCAAGATAAGCGACCTTTCGCACCGTGCCTTTGAGCGGCGCGTCGCCGCTGTTGCGAATGTCGATCGCTTCCGGTCGAATCGACACCTCGACTGCGCCATCGGGAAGACCGCGATGAGGTAGCGATAACGTGACGGCGCCGAGCTTGACGTCGCCGTGCGTACCGTCGCGTCGTATCATCGTTCCACGAACGCGATTGGCATCCCCCATGAAACCGGCGACGAACGGATCGCGCGGCTGCTCGTAGAGCTCACGCGGCGCGCCCTCTTGCGCGATCACCGCCTTGTTCATCACGATGATGCGATCCGACACCGCCATCGCTTCGGCTTGATCGTGCGTGACGTAGACAACCGTCAGCGATAGCCGCTTCTGCAGGTCGCGAATTTCCTCGCGCATCTGACGGCGCAGGCGTGCATCGAGATTCGACAACGGCTCGTCGAACAGCAGTACCGAGGGTTCGAGGACGAGCGCTCGCGCGACGGCGACGCGCTGCTGCTGACCACCCGAAAGCTCCGACGGCAGACGCTCGTCAAATCCCGAAAGTCCGACCGTGGTCATCGCGGTACGCGCGCGTTCGTCAGCTTTCGTTTTTGACATCCCCGAAACGATCAAGCCGTAACGCACGTTCTCCAGCACGCTCATGTGGGGAAACAGCGCGTAACTCTGAAAAACCATCGAGACGTCGCGATCGGCGGCGGGCGTTTGCGTGACGTCGGCGTCGCCGATATGGATCGTGCCGCTGGTCGGCAATTCGAGGCCTGCGATCAAACGCAAGGTCGTCGTCTTGCCGCAGCCCGACGGCCCGAGCAATGTCACAAGCGTCCCGGCAGTGATCTCGAACGAAATGTCGCTGACGGCAGTGACATCGCCGTAGCGCTTCGTGACGTTGCGAAATTCGATCGATGCAGCTTTCATCGCTTAATTCTCATTCATGCCGCTGTTCCACCGAGCTCGCCGACACCCGCCGTCGTGGCGCCAGGCGCGGCGACCGCGCGCCGACCCAAGCGTCGCTCGCCCACCAATTTCTGAATGATCCATATCGCGATCAGCATCAGCATGATCAGCACCGCGCTGTATGCAATCGCCACGCCGTAATCGCCGTTGACGACTCGATTGATGATGTACGTCGTCGCCCATTCATATTCGGCCGATACGAGAAAGATGACGGCGGAGACCGTCGTCATCGCGCGCACGAAACTATAGACGAGCGCCGCAACGACCGCTGGCTTGAGGAGCGGCAGCAAGATGGTACGCAATACGGTAAAGCCGCGCGCCCCAAGCGTTGTCGACGCTTCGTCCAGACTCTTGTCGATCTGCGACATCGCGGCCATTCCCGCGCGTACGCCCACCGGCATGTTGCGAAAGATGTTGCAGACGATCAACACGAGCGCAGTACCCGTGATCTCGATCGGCGGCACGTTGAATGCGAGGATATAGGAGACACCGATCACCGTCCCCGGAATCACGAAACACAGCATCGTGCCGAACTCGAACGTCGATTGGCCGACGAATTTCTGGCGCGTGAGCAGGTACGCGGCGAGGATCCCCAGTGCGGCAGTGAGCGGCGCGGCAATCGCCGAGAGCTTGACCGTCGTCCAGAACGAATTCCAGGCTGCGCCGGTCCAGAGGAGGCCGTGCGGGCCCCATTCGACACCGAACGCCTTGACGTAATGCTTGAGCGTAGGCGTGTAATCGCGCCCCCACGTTTCGACAAAGCCGCCGACGAGCGCCATCGCGTAGATGACGACGGTGAGCAGCGCCCACGGCAACGCGATCGCATAGCAGAGCTTGCGCGTCGTATTGGGCAGTGGTGTCGGAAGGCCGGAGTCGCCTTTGCCGGAAAGCGCTGTATAGACCTTGCGCCCGATTGCGCGGCGTTGCAGAAAGAATGCCGCCAGCGCAAACAACAGGAGCACGATGCCGAGCGTCGCCGCGCGGCCCTGGTCGAGCTGCGCGCCGACGACCGAGAAGAAGATTTCCGTCGACAGCACGCCGAAGTTCCCGCCGAGAATGATCGGGTTGCCGAAGTCGGCGATCGATTCGATGAATGAAATCAGGAAGGCGTTGGCAATTCCCGGCCGCATCAACGGCAGCGCGACATCGATGAACGTGCGCCACCGGTTGGCACGGAGCGTCTGAGCTGCTTCTTCCATCGACGGCGACACACCTTCGACGACGCCGATCAGCACGAGAAACGCAATCGGCGTGAACGCGAAGATCTGCGCGAGCAGCACGCCTTGCAATCCGTAGATCCAGCGCGTTGGCTGCACGTGAAACGCCCATTCGAGGAACTGGTTGATAAGTCCCGAGCGGCCGAATAGCAGAATCAGGCCGAGACCGATCACGAACGGCGGCGTGATGATCGGCAAGACCGAAAGGATTCGAAGAAACTTCTTGTAGGGGAACGTCGTGCGCGTAACGATCAATGCGAACGCGAGGCCGAGTCCGGTCGACAATACCGCGCAAAGTATTGCGAGGATCAGCGTGTTCCATGCGACGCCGCAGCGTGTGTTACCTGTGACGCACGACAAACCCCACACTTTTTCGGTGAAGAGCCGATTGAAGAACGCCGCGAGCGAGAACGCGCCGTCATTGTCTTGAACGGCCTGCACGAGGATCTTGAGAACTGGAAAGAACGTAAACGTCGTCACCAGCACCGTGACGGCGACGACGCTGCCGGCGACAAACGCATCGCCTTTGAAGAAGCCTTTTTCGGCGAGACCGGCCGCAAACAGCATCGCGAACGCGGTTCCCGTGAGCGTCGCACCGAGTCCGATCCCATATTGGCCGACGGCCAGTGCGGGCAGCCCGCTAAGCGACTCAAACACGACACCACGCGCACCAATCGCGAAGCCCTGAAAGGCGAGATAGAGAAATCCGGCCGCGCCCAGCGCGATCAATCCGTTGGCACGACTGCGCCGGGCGATGGCTGGACGAAGGAGAGGTATGAAAGCCGCGAGTAATAAGCCCAACGGTACCAGCCAGATCCGGCCGTGCATCAGCGCTTGCAGCAGCGCAGGCGCGTTATCCTTGGCCGTGAAGTCCTTGAGCCAGCCAACACCAAGCAGTGAATCCTGTACTGCATACCACGGCACAACCAGAAACCCCGCCGCGCCGACAGCGAGCCAAAGAAGCAACGTGCGGCGAACAGCGTTCAAAGAAATGCGTCGATGAGAAGGTCTGACGTCACGAAGGAGTCAGGGGCCAGCCATCAACGCGGGAGGGCGTTGATATCCTTTTCCCACCGCTGCAGCAGATGTCGCCGCGTTTCACTCGACCCGAATTTCTCGAAGTCGTAGTCGATGACTTTGATGTCGGAGAGATTCGGTACTAGCGGCGGCAGCGGCACGTTGCGATTCGTGGGAATCGCGTACTCCTTCACGTCAAGGCCAACCTTTTGTCCTTCGACCGACAATGCCCAGTCGGCGAATTTCTTGGCTGCGTCGGCGTTGCGCGTGCCTTTGATGATCGCGATCGATCCGACTTCGTACCCGACGCCTTCGCAGGGCAACACCGGTTCGACGGGAAAACCGCGGACGATTTCGTTGATCACGCCGTGCAGCACCGTGCTGCCAAGCGCCGTTTCACCGCGCGTAACGGCAGTCATCGGTCCGATGCCCGAGCGTGCGTACTGATTGACGTTCTTGTGGACGTCCGCTAGATATTTGAACGCGTCGTCTTCGCCGAATACTTGCACGAGCGTCGCGAGCATCAGATAGGCGGTTCCCGATGAATTGGGATTGCCCAGCATGATCTCGCCTTTGTAAACGGGATTGGTCAGATCCTTCCAGCATTTCGGGATGGGCAGCTTGCGCTTCGCCATCATTTCGCTGTTATAGCCGAGCGCGATGATACCGCCGTAGACGCCGGAGACGCGATTTTTCGACATGTCGGAGATGCGGCGCGCCCACGGATAAAGCTCTGCAACGTTCGGCGATCGATATTCTTCGAGCAAACCTTCCTCGGCTGCTTGCAGATACGAATCGGCGGCGCCGGCCCACCAGATATCGCCGCGAGGATTCGCGCGCTCCGCCTTGATCTGCGCCAGCATTTCGCCGGTTGCTTTCTGAATGACCGCGACCTTCGTGCCGCTCAACCGCTCGAATCCGACCGCCATTCCTTGACACCACGCTGTGTTGGGTGAGCTGCAGTAGAGATTGAGCTGACCCTGTGCGGCCGCGCAGAGCGGCATAGACGCGAACACAAGGAATACGAACACCAGGTTCCTCGGACGATAGAGCATTGTCCTAGGAATGACAGTTGGTAGCGTCATTTGGCAACGCTTCCCACTTCCTTGTCCCATCGTTCGAGCAAGCGCTTGCGTTCGGCCGACGAGCCGTACTTCGCGAAGTCGTAGTTGATGAGCTTGATGTCGGCAACTTTCGGTGACAGCGGCGAGATTGGCGTTGCGACGTTCGATGGAAGCTGGAACTGCTTTGCCTGCGCGGCGAGCGCTTGCGCTTTGGGCGTCAACGCCCAATCGTAGAATTTCTTTGCGTTCTCCAGATTCCTCGCGCCTTTGACGATCGATAGCGAGCCGATCTCATAGCCGGTGCCTTCGCAAGGCGCGACGGCCTTCACCGGAAAACCGGCCTGCGCTTCAGTGATCACGTCGTGGATGAAGCTCACGCTGGCGAGCGTCTCGCCGCGCGCGGCAGCCTTGATCGGCCCTACACCCGAACGTGGATAGTTGTTGATGTTCTTGTGCAGCGCTTTCAGATATTTGAACGCTTCCTCTTCGCCCATCACTTGCACGATCGTCGCGATCGCGGTGTACGCAGTGCCCGATGCGTTGGGATTCGCCATCTGCACCTCTCCCGCGAATTCCGGCTTGATCAAATCCTTCCAGCACGCGGGCGCCGCCAATTTCTTCTTTGCTAGCAGCTCGCTGTTGTAGCCCATGCCCAGCACGCCGAGATACATGCCGACGGTGCGATATTTCGATTGCTCGGCTTGTCGCTGCGCCCACGGCTGCAACTGCGCCAGCGCCGGCGATTTGTACTCCTCGAGCAGACCTTGCTCGGCAGCCTGCAAATGCGGATCACCGGTGCCGCCGAACCATACGTCGAGTTTCGGATTCGCCTTTTCCGCCGCGATCTGCGCGAACGATTCGCCCGAGCCTTTCAACGTCAGTCCGACCTTGATTCCGGTTTCCTTTTCGAATTCGGTGGCCGCAAGCGAGCACCACTCAGCCTGCACCGGACAGATCACGTTCAACTGCTGAGCAAAAGAGGGCGTTGCGCACGCCCCCAAGATCGTCAATGCAATGGTGACGTTGCGCGCGCGTTTTAGCGCTGATCGAGTTCGCGTCATGCGGCTCCTCCCTGTTTGGTCGAATTTATCAGCAGCCTGTAGTATTCCAACATTGCGTTGGATGACCGTCAACTTACCCGTGCGTGGCACCGATACGCGCTTTCGCCTGGGAATTGATCTCGGCGGGACGAAGATCGAGATCCTTGCCCTCGACGCGCAGGGCGCCGAGCGGTTCCGCCAGCGTGCTCCTACACCGCAAGGCGACTATGCGGCCATCCTTCGCGCGATCGCGACGCTGGTCGACGCGGCGGAAAAAACGCTCGGTGCATCGGGCAGCATCGGCATCGGTACACCAGGTTCGATCTCACGCGCGACAGGACTACTGCGCGGCTCGAATACGGTGTGCATGAACGGCAAGGCGGTCAAGCACGATCTCGAACACGCGCTTGGACGCAAAATCCGGATCACCAACGATGCGAATTGCTTTGCGCTGTCGGAAGCATCCGATGGTGCGGGTCGTGGATTCGACGTCGTCTTCGGTGTGATACTGGGCACCGGCGTTGGCGGCGGCATTGTCGTCGGCGGTCGTGTGCTCGATGGACCCAACGCGATCGCGGGCGAATGGGGCCACAATCCGCTGCCGTGGCCGCGCGACGATGAGCGTCCCGGCGATCCGTGCTTTTGCGGGCGTTACGGCTGCATCGAGACGTTTCTCTGCGGACTTGCGTTCGAGCGCGATCATGCGCGATCGACGTCCGAGAAACTGACGACGCATGAAATCGTCGCGCGCGCGCAACGCGGCGACGCCGAGTCCGTTGCTTCGCTTGGACGTTACGAAGAGCGGCTCGCCCGCGCGCTCGCACACGTGATGAACATTCTCGACCCCGACGTGATCGTGTTGGGTGGGGGACTCTCCAACATCGATTCGCTTTACGTCGACGTACCGAACCTATGGGGCCCGTGGGTGTTTTCCGATCGCGTCGACACGCGTTTGCTGAAGCACATCCACGGCGATGCGAGCGGCGTGCGCGGCGCAGCGTGGTTGTGGCCACCTGCTACATAAATGGCGTGACGGTTACATATTCGTGTAATTGGGGCCGCCACCGCCTTCCGGCGGCACCCAATGAATGTTCTGACGCGGATCCTTGATGTCGCACGTCTTGCAATGAACGCAGTTCTGCGCGTTGATTTGCAAGCGTTTGGGCGAGCGTAGCGCGGCAATCGCGAATGCGCTCTCGGATTCATCGTCGTTTTCATGTTCGCCGTTCTCTGCGATTCGCGCTGGAGCGGGCGCTGCATCGACGAATTCATAAACCCCGGCAGGACAGTAGCGGGCTTCCGGTCCCGCATACAGCCGCAGATTGATGTCAACCGGCACAGTCGGATCGCGAAGCTGCAAGTGCACCGGCTGATTTTCTTCGTGATTCGTGTTCGACAGGTAGACCGACGACAACTTGTCGAACGTGACGACACCATCGTATTTCGGATACAGGATTTCCGGCATGTCGTCCGCGGCGTGAAGTGTCGCGTGATCGGGCTCGCGATGGTGCAAGGTCCAGGGCACGAGGCCGCCCAGGCCAAGATCGTTCAACCACATATGAACGCCGCCGTGCAGCGTGCCCATCCACATGCCCCACTTGAGGCCCGGCTTCACGTTGCGCACCTTGTAGAGATCGTTGTACACCCACGACGTTCGATACGCGTGTTGGTATTCGCCAAGCACGTCGTTGGCGCGATCGGCGATCAACGCCGCGGCGGCGGCCTCGGCGGCCAGCATGCCGGTCTTCATCGCGTTGTGCGAGCCTTTGATTCGCGGCAGGTTGACGAATCCCGCTGCGCAGCCGATCAGCGCACCGCCTGGAAACGTCAGTTGCGGCACCGATTGCAGACCGCCCTCGTTGATCGCGCGCGATCCATAGCCAATCCGTTTGCCGCCTTCGAACGTCGTTCGAATCGCCGCATGCGTCTTGAAGCGCTGGAATTCGTCGTACGGCGATAGATGCGGATTGCGGTAATTCAAATGAACGACGAAGCCGACCGATACGAGGTTATCGCCCCAGTGGTAGATGAACGACCCGCCGCCGGTTCGGCGATCGAGGGGCCATCCCTGCGTGTGGATGACGAGGCCGCGTTGATGCTTGTTCGCGCCGACCTCCCACAATTCCTTGATACCGATGCCGTATTTCTGCGGATCGATGTTCCCACGAAGACCGAAGCGCGCCATCAGCGTTTCCGAAAGCGACCCGCGGCAACCTTCGGCGAATAGCGTGTATTTGGCGTGGAGTTCCATACCGGGCTGGTACTCCGCCTTGTGTGAGCCATCGCGCGCGACGCCCATGTCGCCGGTCGCGACACCGCGCACCGCGCCGTCTTCGGTGAATAAAACTTCGGTGGCCGCGAAGCCCGGATAAATTTCGACGCCGAGCGCCTCGGCTTCCTTGGCAAGCCAGCGACACACGTTCCCGAGGCTCACGATGTAATTACCGTGGTTGCTCATTAGGCGCGGCAACATCCAGTTCGGAATCCGATACGCTTGACGCGGGGTCAATATGAGAAAGCGATCGTCCGTGACGGGCGTGTCGAGCGGCGCGCCGCGTGAGCTCCAATCCGGAATCAGCTCGTTCAGCGCTATCGGATCGATGACGGCGCCGGAAAGAATGTGTGCGCCGATCTCCGAACCTTTTTCGATGATGCAAGCGGAGATCTCACGGCTTTGCTGCTTCGCAATCTGTTTCAAGCGAATGGCTGCCGACAAGCCCGCCGGACCACCCCCGACGATAACCACGTCGTAGTCCATCGATTCGCGCGTCATGCTTCCCCCGAAATGGTACTCGTCGCATCGGCGCTAGTAGTTGTACCCCCACGCTTGCGGCTTTCGCCGCTGCGCTGCCCCCAGAGGGGGAGTAATTCGCGCCTTGGGACGGCCCGGCGGCGCTCATAGGCCATCGCCTATAATTCCAGCTTCCGCGGCGGTCGTCCATTCGCGCTTCGTGTTTGCTGCAATCTCGGGCGATTGTTGCGCAGCTTTGTGAACGGCAGCGAGCCGAAACAGTCAACGGTCTCGAATGGACAAGCTCTGGACACCGTCGGCGGCTCGCGTCGAGCAGGCGGCGATCACCGATTTCGCGCGCGCCCGCGGCTTCGCGCCCTCCGATTACCACGCGCTGTGGCGGTGGTCCGTCGATCGTCGCGACGTCTTCTGGCGCGCGCTGTGGGATTACGCCGGCGTCATCGGCGAGCCGGGCGATAGGATCCTGATCGATGGCGATCGGACGCCGGGCGCCCGCTGGTTTCCGGACGCTTCGCTCAATTTTGCGCAAAACCTGCTCGAGCGCAGGCATGCGGATGATCAGGGCGATGCGTTGGTATTCTGGGGCGAGGACAAGGTGCGGCGCCGCATTTCGCATGCCGACGTCAGGACAGCCGCGTCCCGCGTCGCCTCTGCGCTGAAGGATGAGGGCGTCAAGCCGGGCGATCGCGTTGCCGCTTATCTGCCCAACATGCCCGAGACAATCATCGCGATGCTGGGCACGACGGCCATCGGCGCGATCTGGTCGTCGTGCTCGCCCGACTTCGGCGTTCAGGGTGTCGTTGATCGTTTCGGACAAATCGAGCCGACCGTGTTCTTCGCCGTCGACGGCTATTGGTACAACGGCAAGGTCATCCCGGTACTCGACAAGGTCGCTGCGATCGTCGACAAGCTGCCGACGGTCAAGCGCGTTGTCATCGTGCCTTATCTGCAGCAACCACCCGGCGCGTCGACCGTGCGCAACGGCATCGGCTGGGACGATTTTGTCGCGCCGCAGACCGGTGGGCCGATCGACTATCCGCAGTTGCCGTTCGACCATCCGCTCTGCGTGCTCTACTCGTCCGGGACGACCGGCGTGCCGAAGTGCATCGTTCACGGCGCGGGCGGCACGCTTCTGCAGCATCTGAAGGAGCTTTTGCTGCACAGCGATGTGAAGCGCGGCGATCGATTGTTCTATTTCACGACGTGCGGCTGGATGATGTGGAACTGGCTCGTATCCGGCCTCGCAGTGCGGGCAACGCTGCTTCTCTATGACGGTTCGCCGTTCATCCAACGCGGGCGCATTCTTTGGGAGCTCGCCGATGTCGAAAAGATGACGCACTTCGGAACGTCGGCGAAGTACATCGACGCAAGCAAGAAAATCGCGTTGGTACCGCGCAAAGACTACGATTTGCGGAGCGTTCGCACGATGTTGTCGACCGGCAGCCCGCTCGCGCCGGAAAGCTTCGACTACGTCTACCAATGCGTCAAGGATGACCTCTGCTTGTCGTCGATTTCCGGCGGCACGGACATCATCTCGTGCTTTGCGCTCGGTAACCCGACGTTGCCAGTCTGGCGCGGTGAGCTCCAATGTCGCGGGCTGGGCCTCGACGTCGACGTGTTCGACGAAAACGGTCATTCGATTCGCGGCGAGAAAGGCGAGCTCGTCTGCAAGTCGCCGTTTCCATCGATGCCGATCGGATTCTGGAATGATCCCGACGGTACCAAATATCGCGCCGCCTATTTCGAACGTTTCCCCGGTGTCTGGTGTCACGGTGACTGGGTGGAACTGACCGAGCATGACGGCATGGTCATTTATGGACGCTCCGATGCGACGCTCAATCCGGGCGGTGTCCGTATCGGCACCGCGGAGATTTATCGGCAGGTTGAGCAGCTGCCGGAAATCATCGAGAGCCTCGTGATCGGGCAGGATTGGCCGCCGAACGAAACGGGCGACGTGCGCGTCGTGTTGTTCGTCAAGCTGCAGGATGGCACGACGCTCGATGCGCAGCTTGCCGAGAAGATCAAGCAGACAATTCGCGCCAACACGACGCCGCGGCACGTGCCGGCGAAAGTCGTTCAGGTTACCGACATACCGAGAACGAAAAGCGGCAAGATCGTCGAGCTTGCCGTGCGTAATGTTGTGCATGGCCGCGACGTGAAGAACATCGAGGCGCTTGCGAATCCCGAAGCGCTCGAGCAGTATCGCGATCGCGAGGAGCTGCGCACTTAGGCCGATCGGCTGTGATCGCGTCAGAGGCGTACGTATTCCGATGAACCTGCTCGCGATCCTCGCGGCGCTCGGTCTCGAGCAATGGCATGCGTTTCGCTGGCGCGCGGGCGCGGAGCGGGCGTTCGTCGGCTATGTTCGCCGGCTCGAACGAAAGTTGAACGGCGGGACGGTGGGGCAGGGCGCCGTTGCGGCAGCGTTGGCGGTGATTCCACCAGTGGGCCTTGCGGCGCTTGTATGGTGGATCGCCGACGACGTCCATCCGCTGCTCGGGCTCGTCTGGAACGCCGCGATTCTCTATTTGCTGATGGGTTTTCGACGCTTCAGTCACGCCGTCTCGGTCATTATCGAGGCGCTGAGGGAGAACGATGTGACGACGGCGCGGCGCGCGCTGTCCGGCTGGCGAGGCGGCTGGGTCGGCGAGCTCGGCAGCGACGACATCGCGCGATTGTCGATCGAGCAGGGCTTGACCGATGCCTATCGGCAGGTCTTCGCCGTGTTGTTCTGGTTCATCGTGCTGCCCGGTCCGGCCGGCGCGGTGTTGTATCGCGCCGCCGTGCTGCTCGCGCAGGAGTGGAAAGGCATCGCGCCGGGCGACGATGCAACGCCCGTCACGCGATCACAAATCGAATTTGGAAAACCTGCGCGCTGGCTCCTGGCGGTGCTCGATTGGGTGCCGGCTCGTATCACCGCGTTGAGCTTTGCGGTAGTCGGCGATTTTGAAGACGCGGCCTACTGTTGGCGCATGCAGGCGAAGAGCTGGCCCGAAACGGAAGGCGGCGAAGCGATCGGCATCGTGCTCTCGAGCGGCGCAGGTGCACTCGGCGTCCAGATCGGCGGGCCGCTGCAGCAGCTCGTCGGCGAGCCGTACTTTCGGCCGGAGCTTGGCGTCGGCGAACCGACGCAGAGCGAGATCCTGCCATCTGCGGTCGGGTTGGTTTGGCGCGCGCTGGTGCTGTGGCTGTTGCTGCTTCTGTTGATCACGCTTGCGAATTGGGCGCCGTAGCGATGGGGGCCCGGCGGCGCTCGTGCATCGCGGGTCACGTAACGGGACTTCGCGCGCCGGTCGATTCGCGAATCAATCGATGCAGTAGCGCCAGCCGAAACGGCAGCACTTCACCGCGTGCGACGGCGTCTTGCACCGCGCAGCCCGGTTCACGGTCGTGACGACAGTCGCGGAAGCGGCATTTGCCGATCAATGGGCGAAGCTCGACAAACGCGTGTTCGAGCGCATCGGGCGCGACATGCGCGAGGCCGAACGCCTTCATACCCGGTGAATCGACGATCCACGCGTCCTCGCCGAGCGCAGGAAGCGGATAGAGTGTCGTCGCGGTCGTCGTGTGACGTCCCGCGCGAAGTGACGTCGATATTTCTTCGGTGCGCGTGGCGGCTTCAGGTACAAGCGCGTTGATGATCGTCGATTTTCCCATGCCGGACTGTCCGATCATGACGCTCCGCTGCCTCGACAACCACGGAACCAAGGGCGCCACATCGTGGCGAGCAGCGAGCTCGACAATCGGATAGCCGAGCGACGCGACGGACGAGAGTCGCCTCGTCAGCGCGATGAATTCGGGGAGATCGCGTTTGTTGGCCGCGACGACGAAACGGCAATGCTCCGCTTCCGCCGCAATCATCCAGCGGTGAATCAACTCCTCGTCGAGCGTCAGGCCCGGTGCAACGACGCCGACGATTTGCGTCGCGTTGGCGGCGATCAGCTTTTCATGAAATGCGTCGGACCGGTAAATCAGATTGTCGCGCGGCGCGATGCTTTCGATTGCGCCGCCGCCGGCGATGCGCTCGACGAAAACGCGATCGCCGCACGCGAGTTGGCGCGCTCGACCCTTTTGCAAGCACTCGATCGCTTCACCGCTTTCCAGCAGGATCTCGAAATGCCGGCGATGCGCGGCGATGACAATTCCCGCCTGCCGCGCGCCTTCGGTCGCGTTCAAGCGTACAGCCGTTCCGCTTTTGCCGCGCAGACGATGTCGTTGAGTGTTACACCACCGGCTGAATGCGTCGAATAGGCGACGACACAGCGGTTGTAATAGACGCCGAGATCCGGATGGTGATCTTCGCGATGCGAGATCCAGGCGAGCGCATTGACGAAGGCCATCGTCTCGTAATAGTTCGCGAACGAAAAGGACTTTTCGATGCGGTCGCCATTGAGCTGCCAGCCGGGGAGCGTCGCGATGTGCTTGGCGAGCTCGTCAGTGCCGAGCTGAGGCGCGCCTTCCCGACACGTCATCGTCGCGAGCGCAAGGAGGGTCGCCGAGAGCTGCGTACGCGTGACGTCACTCATGGTGTTTCTCCTACGCCGGTGCCGGCGCCGCGTGTCCGCTCAACGCTTCAAGTCGTGCCACTCGTATTGCGGCCGGCGGATGCGAATCGTAGAACGCCGAATGGAGCGGATCCGGCGTCAGCGTTGCGGCGTTGTCTTCGTACAGCTTGACGAGCGCCTGCGTCAGCGACACCGCCGATGCGTTTTGCGACGCGAATACGTCGGCCTCGAATTCGTGCTTTCGCGAATACAGCGCCGAAAGCGGACTCAACACAAACGTGAAGACCGGGAGCGCGAGCATGAACAACGCAAGCGCTATTCCGGGCCGTGTCATCGCAACGTCAACGCCGTCCACGGGAATGCCTAGCCCTGCATAGAACCACGGCATCGTCGCGAGCCACGCCAGCAGCGCAAGAAACGCGAGCGACACCACGGCGGACCACGCGACGCGTTTCGCGACGTGACGGAGCTTGAAATGGCCAAGCTCGTGCGCAAGCACTGCCTCGACCTCCTCGGGGGCCAATCGAGCAAGCAGCGTGTCGAAAAAGACGACGCGGCGCGCGCGCCCGAAGCCGGTGAAGTAGGCGTTGCCGTGTCCCGACCGCCTCGATCCATCGACCACAAACAAGCCGCGCGCCGCAAAGTTGCACCGGGCGAGCAGTTGCTCGATCCGTTCGCGGGAGGGTCCGGCTGGCAGCGGCGAAAACTTGTTGAACAGCGGTGCGATCACCGTTGGAAAAAGCACGAGCATCAGGACCTGAAAGCCCAACCAGGCGAACCATACCCACAACCACCACAGCGAGCCGGCGTTGCGCATCAGCCACAGCGCGAGAATCACCAACGGCAATCCAAGCACGACGGCGACGAGAATTCCTTTGGCAATGTCCGTCAGCCACAGCTTGAGCGTCGTGCGGTTGAAGCCGAACCGCTCCTCGATACGAAACGTGTGCCACCACGAAAAAGGCACACTCACGATGCCACCGATGACAGCGATCCCGCCCAGCAAGAGCACGTCGCGCCACAGCGGTGCTGCATCGATGCCTTCGGTCCATCGGAAGAGCAGCGCGAGGCCTCCACCAAGCGTCAGCGCGAGGAGCACGATCGCATCGACGATCGTTTCGACGATGCCGAGGCGCTGTTTGGCGACGGTGTAATCGGCAGCCTTTTGGTGTGCGGCGAGTCCGATCCGCGATGCGAACGCCGCAGGAACCTGGTCGCGATGACCCGCGACATGCGCGATCTGCCGACGCGCGAGCCATAGCCGCACAATCAGCGACACGGCAAGCGCTGCGACAAAAATCGACGTGAATCCGGCTGCGGTCATTTTGATTTCGCCTTGCCAGAGTTTGGCGAGGCGTATGCGAGAATGGTTCCATTTTACGCGTACGACAGATGCCCCTCGACGCCAACCGTCTGATCTGGATCGACATGGAGATGTCCGGGCTCGCTCCCGAGACCGATCGAATCCTTGAGCTGGCGCTGATTGTGACCGATCATGACTTGAACACAGTGGCCGTCGCGCCCGTATGGGTGCTGCATCAGGACGATGCGACGCTCGACGCGATGGACGCGTGGAACAAGAGCACGCACAGCCGCAGCGGGCTCATCGACAAGGTGAAAGCGTCGCTCCTATCCGAACCCGACGTCGAGCTCGCCGCGCTCACGTTCTTGCGTGCGCACGTGCCGGCAAAGGTGTCACCCATGTGCGGCAATTCGATTTGCCAGGACCGGCGTTTTCTTGCGCGCACGATGCCGACACTCGAGGACTACTTTCACTACCGCAATCTCGACGTCTCGACGTTGAAGGAGCTGTGCAAACGGTGGAAGCCCGATCTGCTGAAAGGGCTTGCAAAGGAGGGAAAGCACGAGGCGCTCGCGGACGTCTACGAATCGATCGAAGAGCTCCGCTACTATCGCCGCAACTTTCTTCGCGAGTGATGCTTGTTCGTTTAACGCTTGCGCGCGAGCAGCACTCCGTCGCCGACGGTAAGAAGGCTCGAATCGACGCGCGGGTCGTCGCGAACCTTCTCGTTGAGGGTTCGGAGCGCGACGGTGTCTTTGTCCTTCTGCGATGAATCGGCCACGCGTCCCGACCATAGCGTGTTGTCGAACGCCATCAGCCCGCCGCTGCGCAGAAGCTTGAGACAGCTTTCGTAGTAGCCGTCGTAGCCTTCCTTGTCGGCATCGATGAAGGCAAAGTCGAAGCTGTTTTGGCCCGGATCGCGCAGCAAATCCCGCAGTGTATCGGCAGCCGGCGCAAGGCGAAGCTCGATCCTGTCGGCGAGGCCTGCTTCACGCCAATAGCGGCGCGCCACCTGCGTCCATTCATCGTTGATGTCGCAGCAAACAAGCTTGCCGCTTGGCGGCAGCGCCATCGCGACGGCAAGCGCACTGTAGCCGGTGTAGGTGCCGATCTCGAGCGCACGTTGCGCCCCGATCAATCGCACGAGCAAGGCGAGCAGCGCACCTTCATCAGCGCCAATCTGCATGCCCGCACCGGTCATCGTTGCGGTTTCCGCGCGCAAACGTTTCTGCAGCGCCGTTTCGCGCGTGGCTACGGCGCTGACATAGTTCTCTACCGCTTCAGGCAATAGCGAACGCAAGCTCATGGGATCATCCGAATTGAGAAGGTTGGGCGATAATTATGCACGCGCGTCCTTGCACGGTCGTTCTTCCTTCAACCAATGAACTATTGCAGCCATTGCGGTTCGCCGAAGCTCGAAATTCGCATTCCCGACGGCGACTCGCTGCCGCGAACGGTGTGCGCCGCGTGCGGAACGATCCATTACTCGAATCCGAAAATCGTGGCCGGTTGCCTGCCCGAGTGGGACGGCAAAGTCCTTTTGTGCAAACGCGCGATCGACCCGCGTCGGGGCTTGTGGACATTGCCTGCGGGTTTTCTTGAAAACGGTGAGACTCTGTCAGCGGGCGCATTGCGCGAAACTCTCGAAGAAGCGAACGCGCGCGTCGATTTGAACGACCTTTACACGTTGATCAGCCTGCCGCAGATCAATCAGGTCTACATGATGTTCCGCGCGCAACTTCGCGATCTCGACTTCGGCCCGGGTGCGGAAAGCCTCGACGTGCGGCTGTTCGACGAGTCCGACGTACCGTGGGAGGATCTCGCGTTTCGCACGATCGCGCGCACGCTACGGAATTGGTTCCTCGATCGCAAGAGCGGTACGTTTCCGCTTCGTGTTTCGTCACTCGAGCGCCGTTCGCCACCGCCGCCCGATTTGACGGGCGCCGCATGATCTAATTGCCGCCACTGCTCGGAAGCGACCAAGGGTTGAGTGTCTGTAGTCTGCATGTAATCGGTTACATATGTAGCAATAGGTTTGCGCGGAACCGAACCCAGAACCAAAGCATCCACGTGTGGGAAAACGCTTGCGCGCAGGAATTTGAATTGATACCGTTCGGCGGTGCTGTCGCACCCCTTTCGCGTACGCGCGAGTACAAGAGCCTGGCACAGGCCGACTGGGGTTAAAGCCTGATATCACCTCCGCGACGCATGTAACCGAACTTGCGGTGAGAGCCAGGTCGACGATCACTGAAGCGGATAGGGGCCGGCGTTGAGCTGTACAACGAATGAGCCTGCTGTCGCGACGTTGACCCCACGTCACGCTGCTGCTATTGCTTGCGCACATGCAGGACACCGGTCATGAACGGGTGCACGGTGCAGATGTAGCTGAAGTCGCCTTCGTTGGAAAAAGTGTGCTCGAACTTGTCATCGGTATCCAAGCCTTTCGAGGCAAAACTCTTGTCGTTGCTGGTCACGGTATGCGGCGTTTCGTCGCGATTCGTCCAGATGACCTTCGTGCCAGGTGCGATCGTGGTTTCCTTCGGCCCGTACGCGAACTTAGCGATATCGATATTGACGGTCGGTGGGGATTCAGCCGCTGCGGCGAAAATCGCAGGCATGACGAAGGCTGTGCACAACACGACGGTGAGCACGGCGCAAATGCGAAGCCGATAGGTGGTGTAGCGAAAAAAGGCGTAGCGCATCGTGGTCTCCGTGTATGTGTGAGAGATATTTGAATGTGACAGCTTGCCGGCGTCGGCAACGCGTTAAGCATTTACGCGCTCGATGCGACGGCACATCGTAGAAAGCGGGTTTACAAGCAGCCAGACCGCGAATCAGGTACCGAGTGGTGTGTCGATGAGCGCAACTTCGTGCCGTCCACGCACAACGCTCAACTGGCGTGTGCCGAGTAGCTTGCCGAGTTCACCCGCGGGGACGGTAACTGGACCGGGCTCGCCGATGCCCGCCTGTCCGGGTGCGGGCAGTGGGTAGGCGAGCGACATCGCAGTGTGCAGTGCGACGTTGCCTTCGACCTTCTGGAACACTTGGTGGATATGTCCGTTCAGAACCGTGACCGATCCGAACGGACGCAACAGCGCCATCGCCTGCGCGGAATCGGCGGTGCCCCAGCCCCACGGCTCCCAGATCGTCCACAACGGAATATGCGCGAGCACCACGATCGGCGTTGAATGCGAAACGCCCGTGAGATTGTTTTTCAGCCAGGCGATTTGCTCGTCGCCAAGAGCCGCCAGCATGCCCATCTTGAAATTCAGCACGTTGTTCAAGCCGATAAAACGCACGCCGCCCTGATCGAAGCTGTACCAGGACTTGCTATTGCCGTCGTGATCGAAAAATTTAAGATAGCCGGTCGCGCCTTCATCAATCGTGTCGTGTTCGCCCGGTACTGTGTGCACGCGATCGACACGGATCTCCTGCAAAATTTCACGCGCCTTACCGAATTCCTCGGGCTTCGACAAATGACTGACATCGCCGGTGTGTACGACGAACGCGGGCGCTTGAGGCAGCGCGTTGATGTCCGCGATCGCATGACGGAGGCTCCCGACGACATCGGGATTCGCTTCCTTGCGGAAGCCGATATGCGTATCGCTGATCTGCACGAAAGTGAGCGCATTTTTCGCGGATGCAATTGGCGTACCCTCGCCTGTCGCGCCGAGCGCGCGTGGCACGCCCCCGGCGACTGTCCAGACAACAGCGGCGCCGGTCCAGGTGGCGAGGCAGCTCAATGCCTGGCGGCGAGTAACAGTGTGGCCACGGCCGTGGTCGTGCGTGCTCATTGCGCTTCCTTGTTTTGATGGCGGGGATGCCTGTACCCGTCTATATCGACAAGAGCAAGGTTTTATTCCTGCGAATGCGTGGTGTCCAACGTGTTTCGGTGACGCTGATCCCGCGCAAGCACGAGATCAGCGTGGCAACCTAATATTTCCGCAGCGTCGGTTTCCCCGTTCGACCCGCAACGGTCACCGTGCCCGTCGCAGCAAATGACGACACGTCGGCGTTCGGCGGCAGCGTGAACTCTCCTGAGTTCGAGGCATACGCTTGGTATTGTGAGAACGACAGCCCGTGAGGATGCGTTTGCGCGAAAGTCGGGCCATGATCGAATTCAACCTTGCCTTGATCGATTTGCCACCCCGGCGAATCGGACGACAGCGCCTGCATTTCGCGGATCGATAGCCCGGCGATCGGATCCTTGGGAACGTTGCTGATGACCGGCTTGTCTCGCTGCCAGTTGGATGAGTTCGATGATAACGACTGCATCCTTGCAAATGTGTCGGCGAACGACTCCTTCGGTGACTGCGCAAGGGCGAGCGACGCCGTTCCGCCTAGGACGATGGCGAGAGCAACGTTGCGCGACTTGTTCATGATGCAATGCTTGTTGGAGTTGGATGGATTCGGATTGCGAGACATGGCTTGCTCCTTTACGAGTGCTGCTGTTGAGAAAAATGGTGCTCGTGCAAACTAAAAGGGACGTTTCTACCGGCACCGTCGGTATGCGTGCGAAGGCTCCGATGCTCGCGATCGCGCGTTGCAAGACAGCGTTTCCTACTTTTGCGCCAGGCCACAAACCGCCGTGCCATCAATGACGCACGCTCGCATACCTGTCAGACTGCAACGGCGTGTTGCTTATGCCTGCGGGAATAGAAAAGGCGTGTATGGTGTCTCGCGCCAACGACGTAATAACTGCACGCTAGCTACGCCGCTAGAACGCATACTTCCGGAGGCTCGTGACCCAGAGCTCGGTCTCGCGAAACCCGTAGATATATTCCCCGCCAAACGGTGCAGACTCCCGCACCATTACCCCCGCGCCACCTAACCCACAACCTAAAACGGCCTATCCGAAAATAGGCCGTTTATCTGTTTGGTTGCTGGGATTCGCTTCGGAATTGAGCGGCATCCCAATTCGGTAGGTGCGTAACGAACGCGCTACGCGCGAAGACGTTTCGCACGACAGGTCGCTTTCACGTTGCGCATGCGATCGTTGGTCGCATGTCGTCACTCGCCTATTTGGGATCACGGCGACGTTCTGACCATCTCCATGCAGCGGAGCGCAAGCGAGTCGTCTCAATAGCGTTCCAGCTCGCGTAGCGTGCCCGGCGTTCTTCTACCTCGCTCTGCAGGCGGTTATTCCCGCGGGAATGACGTGATGGCCATCCGAATGTTCACCATGAAACGCTCGGCCAATCAGATCGGTCAATCCAGTGGAGGAACACGTCATGCCGTCCCGCAACGCATTCGAAAAGAAGGCGCCTTCCATCGCAATCGCAATCAGCTTTGTTGGTACGTCTGTCGGGGCCCGGGCCGATACGCTGGAGGATCTGCAGAGGCAGATTGAAACCCTCCAGCAAAAAGTCCTTGAACTCGATCAGAAGCAACGGACTACCGAACAGAAGCAGGCGGACATTACTGTAGAGACACGATGCATCGCGTCTCTACAAACCCAATTACCTAATCCCTTCAGCCACACAAATCGTGTACCAAATGGCGGCGTGGGGCAATGATGACCAATCTCTGATGTGCTGTATGGCTGATTGATACTCCCGGTCCGAAATCAGTTTAGAGGTGATCATCACGTTATGAGAGGTCGAAATAACTTCAATCAGATTACTGACGAATAAAGGAAATGTTTCGGTCCCGGCACAATCTCCAAAAAACACCACATCATTGCGAACATTTCTTATGCCCTGGTCAACCAATAGCTTGGTAAGTTTCCGGCCGATAAAGGGATCATTGCCCACCTCGACATACGAATCCATATAAGCTGACCAAAGAGCTTGAAACCCAAGAGGCTCGGGAAATAATGTAAGGAGTTGATGATCATCATCCGCCAGAAAAATTCTTCCGCCAGGTTTCAACGATTTCACCATTTCAGAAACTGCCTTGGCAGGATTGGATAAATGTTCAAGCAGAAATCGAGTGTGGGTGAAATCGAATGATTCTAATTCCCGAGACGTTAATGGAAGGTCGAGCGCGTCTCCCTGCCTGAACTCAAGATTGAGTGCTACATGGTTCTTTCTGGCAACAGACAATTGATTGGTGTCGCGCTCGATGCCCAGGCAAAAACCGTTGGGGCCAACCGCTTCACTCATTCGATAGGTTAGCTGTCCAAGGCCGCTGCCAACATCCAGAATCCGAAAGCCGTCTTCTAATTTCAGTTTAGGAAAGCACCGCGCATTGATCAGATCATTCAACCTTGAAAGTCGGCTTTGTTCTGCAGGATCGGATCCATGAATGTAATGCGACATATTACTGATCTTACCCACGTTTGGTGGACACACCGGAAAGAGCAATACTTGCTCTGGGAGGGTGTTCCATGGAACGCAAGCCGTACACAAGGTACAGCCGTGAGTTCAAGCTCGAAGAGCGGTCACTCGACTCGGCCTCGACTAAATGCAAGCGCGCACCGGAGCCATGGCCGCAGGGATCACATCCGATCGGATGATCATCTGATAATCGCTGTCCGCAGACAGCAGAATGGAGTCTTCTGGACATCGAGCTTCACCCAATCATCGGCAAATGCCGGTTCCGCGATTGTCGGCACGATCGCGAACCGACCGCGCGGTGCAAGACGCGGCCGCGCGCCGCGAGGTCCAACCGGCAAGGACCGCCAGAACCGGGGCCGGTTTTGTTCGCGCCGTCGCTAGCAGCTTTGCCGCAAGCGGTGGACGCAAGCCGGGTCTCTGTTCAGCCTATTAGCTTCAAGCATCTCGAACGAAAACTTTGCTTACGGGCCAGCAACTTCTATCTGGCCGCGAATCTCTCCCCCCGGAAAGTCTCCGCATCCTGTATTTGTGGGGGCAACGCCGTCATTGGTATGCACGTTTACGTATGCGTTTCCCACTCTCATGTTGGTCACAAGCGCTGACAACGGCTGTCCTGCCAGGGGACCGACGAGGTCAGCTGCAGTGGCTGTGCCCTCGCCGAGAATGCCATTCTGTGCCCCCCCACCTGGCGGTACTGGAGGAGTTCCAAACAGGAACAGGACTACAGGACCATTGACGCCAAGCGGCGCGATGTGAATGTGAGCGGCCACGACATTCTTAATATTAGAGGCGGTCAGCCGATAGCTCAGTTCAGTCCCATCCTCGCTCAGTTGGAATACCGCTTCGCCTTGACCTGGACAGTTCCTCTCCGGCACCTCCTCTGCTCCATTTAGATGGGTGACAAAGTTCTTCGCATCGGGCGGTTTGGCAACCGTCGGAGCTGCCAGAAGCAAAGGCAGTACTGCGCCCATAATCGCTATCAGATTTCTCGATGCTGTACTGAACATTGATGTTTCCTCCTGACTAGATTGATGGTCTCCCTCTGCACACCGCCTTCTGCTGGCGGACTCATTTGAGTTTATACCCAGTCCGTACAGACCGTAGCGATCTGACATGCCCTTCATTCTGCTTCCAAGGTCTGATGCCGGCGAACGGGTACATTGGTCGGGCAACTCTAACGCAAAACGTAACTTGCGAGAACGCTCTGCACTTCGTAGATGCTCAGCCTCTTGTTGAATTGCTTTTGGATAGGCGACGCGGTACCGGTAATCCAAATCTTCAGCTCAGCATCGAGTTCGAAGGTCCCTGCCGTTTCGACGCTAAAGTAAGTAATGCTCCTGTAAGGTATCGAAGTGGTACTCCACCTTGCTCCCGGTCATGCCTTGCTTGTCAACAAGCACGAGTCGCTTGTTAGTGAAAACGAAGTAGTCCCTGATTAACTGATAGGCATGCGACGATGTGTATCTGTTCATTGCGGCTGCGGAAGGCATGATCGGCGCCGATCGTCGCGGAAACGCGGCTTAGCCGGCGGTTCCCCCGCCTCCCCCCGCGGCATCCGGCTCGATGTCGACGCGCCAACCGCCACTAGGTACACCGTCCCTGTCCACGACGAAAAGCATGTAGATGCCCGGGATCGCCTGTCCCGGGAGCTTTGGTGCTCTCACTTGGAGCTCACCGCCCTTTCTCGGATTGAACGCCAGCTTCACGTAGCGATCACCCGTCGTCAGGCTGTGGGTGTTGTGGTCGCTACGTAGCAGCACTACCGATGCGATCTTCTCCGCATCGCCCTCGACCGTGACGTCGAAGTGCCCTCGGTACGAGATGTTCTTGGGCGCCTTCGCGATGACCGGCCGCGGGGCCCGACTGCCGTCCTGCTTGAACAGGTAAGGCGGAAAGAACACCTGCCCGACAGGCACCCCAAGATCGGGATCGCCGCGCGGAAGCAGCCCGGCGTAAGAGGACATGAGCGGGAACGACGGATCGTCCGGACGGACGAGTGCTTCCCGATTCTCTCCGGCAAAGAAGACGGACCCGTCCGGCAGCAAGGTCGCCGTCCCATGAAGGCCTCGCGAAACGGTCGTCTTGCCGAGCTTGGAGACGGAGCCGGTAACAGGGTCGAACATCTGGAAGTGGTGACCTTCGCGTTCCTCGAACGTGCAGGAACGGCCATCGATGTTGCAAGTAGCCGATCGGTTTACTCCCTGACCGATCAGCACCTTCCCATCGGGCAGCAGCACCGCCTTGGTCGTCGCGAGCGGCTGCAGGATGCTGCCGACCTTCTGCCACCGCGGATTCGCATCGGTGAACTCGATGCTCTCGACGGTACCGGTCTGTTCACCGCTGGCATTCTGTCCGGAGATCATGAACCACTTGTGCGACGCCGTCTGGCCATTGCCATCGATTTCCAGAAGGCTTGCCGTAGGACAGCAATACGGCCGCACCTCAAGCGCCGTATCGAGCAGCGTCCAGTGGTTCTTCGCGGGAATGTTGCGATTCGGATCCTTCAACGCAGCCTGCACGTCCAGGCACCAGGTCGTTCCCTTAGTAAACGGCGGCGCACCTCCGCCGACGCCGAACCGCGCTCCGCCGGGAATGACTTCATTGCCATAGTCGATCTCGCCGTTGAACGTGCATACCTTCCAATCTTCATCCCGTGGACCGGTCTGAACGACCTCTAGTTGTGGATACAGCGGGAAGGCCATCCGGGCATTTTCGAGTGCGATGTTCCGATCGGTCTTCGGGTCGTACACCTCCGCGACCACTTGATTGACCCTCGTGGCGGTGAATGCCGTGTCCGTCTGGCTCTGATTGAGCCGCCCCTTCGCGGCTCGGTCGGGATCCGGACCTACGGAGTTGTTCTGGTCGAAGCCTCCGACGACCAGCACCGTCCCGTCGGGCAGCGGAATGGCGGACGGATACCACCGCGCATATTTCTGGTCAGACGGTTCCGACGGCTGCGTACTCTGCTGGTTGCGCGGATCGCAGTTGTCGTAGAACTGAGGATTCGGATTGCTGGCGAACAGCTTCAGACCGAAAGGATCCGCGTTCCAGTTTGCCCGGGTGCACGGCTCTGCGCGTCTTACCCATGTTTCGGTGTCGGGATCGAAGATGTTGACCTTGTACAACCCGTTGTCGCTCTGCATATCGTGGCCGCCGAACACGTAGACTCGCCCGTCCGCGAGCGTCACGCGCGCATTGCAATACGTGTTGTAGAACATGCCCTTCGAGTACCCATTCTCCGCAAAGGCCGCTCGGTTCATCGCAAAGTCTGCTTCGTCCAGCAGCGCCGTATGGAACTTGCCGGTGTTCTTGAAGGCGTCGGGGTGGTTGATGTCGAACAGCAACTGCCGTTCCATCGTTCGGTTCGCCACGATGCGGGTGGGCACGCTCTGGCTTAAACCCTGACGCAGCAGGTAGCCGCCGTAGGTGAGCCGTTGAAATGAGTCATCGGGGTTGCGAGCTTGGCCAAGCCCCAGGAACGGGTCGAAGCCATGCAACACGTCTCGCAACGACGAATTGAACTGATTGCCGGCAGTGGTCAGCGCTCCACGGGCGATCGCCAAGTCAACCAGCGCCGGGTCGGCGACGTCGTTGGGCTTGTACTCGGGGAATCTGGAATGAAACAGAATCTTGGGCTTCTGCGAATCGGTCTTCCACACCAATCCCATATGCACCGCTTCGGCGCTTTGCATCGGGACAAATGGCGATACCTGCCCGCATTGCGATGGAGGGCAGTTGGCATTGGGATCCGGGAAACTGTCTTGGGCGTAGGCGCCCGACAAGGGCCCGAGGGTGCACATCAGCGCGCATGCACCCCTGACTGCGTCCGCAGTCGTCTTCATGCTCGTCTCCTTTTCAGTTCGATTTGTCGATTGGTTGTCAGCCTCTCGCTTGAAAAAAATGGAAAGAAGATCCGCTGTCCTGATAGCGATCGGCCCAATGGTGCCGTTGCGAGTGCCAAGCCTCGCGATCAAGCGCCGTGGGCGCGAATTTCTCCTCCACTGCGAATAACTAGTTGACCGAATCGATTATTCCGCGGGAAAACATCATCGACCAGCAAGGACGCCGCAGAAGCGACAACTTTGACGCGCGTCCTGCCGATCGAGTGATGCGAAACGGAACGAGGCATGCGGGTACGCAGCATGTCTCGAGCGGCGCGCACGACGTTTCACGTTATCCCACTGCTGCTTCGCCAAGCCGCTAGATGCCGCCAGTCAAGATCGAACGGATAGCCGTCTACCTAAGTACTTCCTGTCGGAACTGGCCACGCGAAGTCCACCGTCCGCTTCGGGTCGTTTAGCGGACTTCATGCATGCCCGCTTTCGGGCCGCTTCCGGACTGTTGCATTCGAGCAGCAGCGCAGCGGGGGCTCATCGCTACCAGGGAAACGTTGAGCAGTTCCGACGGTTTGCCGGAGTGCATCGCAGAACTCAGCGTTGAACGATGCGGACGCACGACTCCATGTCAGGCGTAACACTGCTTTGCGTTCGCGAAACGCATCTGAAACGCGCTGGGAGCAAAATACCATCTGGCCGACGTCGCAGTTGAATTGAGGCGCGCAATCAGCGAACGTGTATTCGCCGCGTGCGATCGGCTCCTCGCCGCGTCCCTCACCGCCGCGGCGCAGAAGAATCAGCTCCAAACCTCCGATGGGTCGAAAAGGCGCAACATGAAAGACAACGATCACAGCAATCCACCTGCTCGAGCAGGTAAGAACCCTAGGCCATCTTTGGACTCGCCGTTGCACCGATTGGGCGACACCGACCATTTTCTGCAGCTGATGTTCTTCCAGGCCAGCGGAGAGATCGGGGATTTGCACGAGCCTCCACGCCCTCAACGGGCGGCTGGGCAGTACATTCCCTTGCGCCAGTCGAAGGCAACGGCCGCAGGGTACTGCTTGCCGGATCGATCAATAGTCGCGCCGGTGGGACTAGACTCGCTGGCGATCGACGTGATGACTGACCTGCGGAGGGTCGCGGCGGTAACCGTCGGCCGCGCTGCCACCGTCAATGAGGCTAACCAGATAATGATCACCCGCGGCGTGCGTGCATTATTTGTCGTGGATGACACTCAACGGCTGTTGGGCATTATTACCTCTACCGATATCTTGGGAGAAAAGCCGATACAGCTCATGCAACAACGCGACATTCGCCGTGACGAGGTTCTCGTCGGCGACATAATGACGCCAGCCGACCGTCTAGAGGTCATCGAGCTGGATGACGTTCGGCATGCTCGAGTGGGTGATGTGGTCGTTACACTGAGACTCTCTGGCCGCCAGCATGCCTTGGTCGTTGATACTCTTGAACGGGCAACAGGTGGGGAGAAGACGGTCTGCGGCATCTTTTCCTTGACACAAATCGCACGGCAGCTAGGGGTCGCTGCACAACCACTGCACGATATAGCGCGCACCTTTGCGGAAATTGAAGCCGCAATCGGTCCGTGAGATGTGTCCGCGAGGATGAGGGTCCCATCCGAACGCGGGCAATCGATCGATATGCGTGTCGCAAAAGATTGAATACGCGATTGTTTCGTATTACGGTGTGAAATATGCTTGCCCATCGCTGCTTCGCGTTTTGGGCAGGAAGAGGGGAGGAACATGAAGCGCTTAATCCGCTGGTTGGTTGTCGGACTGCTCGCAGCGCCGATGGCCGCGAACGCCGACTCCGCACTCGCACGTCTTCTGCGTTCTCGACTGAAGGGAAAGGGAACGCCACTGTCCAGCGGAATCGGTTTGCGTGGCTGGCTAGCCACGCTTGGTGTGCTCTGCGTGTTGGGTGTCCCCGGTCTTGCATACGCCGCAGAGGCATCCTCGACGTCCAAACCGCCGACGGGACAGACGCCGCTCGTGAAGTGCAATCAAAAATACGCACTCTGTGCCACGGCTCAGTGTTTCTACTTGAATGGTGTCGCTTACTGTAAGTGCAATGTGAAGCAAGGGGAAAGTATCAGTATCACCTTCGAATTCGATGACAATGACAATACGCAGGATGTTTGCGACCTGCTCGACCAGGGTTTGAACAATGGGTATACGGTGAGCACCTTCAGTCTTCCCGACCAGGTCACGAAAAAATACGCTGCGGAATATCCGCCAAACGGAGGGCCGCCGCCGCCGCTCGCGCTCTACACATGTCATAGAGGCTCCTCGACGGGACCCTACGCCCAGTGCGATGGCGGGGTCTGCTTTAATAGTACGAGCGGCACCACGTTTCCCGGTGTTGGCGCCGTTGGTGACAACCAGATTATCTGCTCGTGCCCAGTGACTGATCCGCGCAAGGTCGGGCCGCAGCTGGGATATCAGATTAGCGGGCCTTGGAAACGTGCGGATGGTACGGCCTGCGGGGCAAATGATTCACCCTCCGACTGCTGCAGCTCAGCCTATCTCAACCAGTTCTGCGACGCGTCCTATGGCTCCGTGATCCCGACCGGTGCCACCATCCCGGTCGGCGCCCCCACAGGAGCGGCTACGGCCCTGGCGGCACTGCTAGGCGACCTACGGCCTATCAACACGTGCTTTGAACGGTAAACGCCGCTCTGCCGAACATGCTAAACCTGGGCTAGACGAGCCGCGCGAACAGTCTCACTGACAGGTATGCGTCGTGCGTTGGTTGTTCTTAGTCACCGGTCCCAGCATCAGCGAGAAATAGGGATCGCAGGGCGGTGGGCTCGCTGCAGTCACGATGCTTGCTTCGCTCGAGGCCGCGCTCTCCGATCCGGTTTGATCAACGGCTTTGACGACGTAGAAATAGCCGGTCTTGGGCGTCAACACGGAATCGACGAAAGTGGTGTTTGCAATCGGCGCGCTATTCGCTTTCTGCGCATAAGGCCCACCGGCTTTTTTCGCACGATAGAGGTTATAGCTCGCCGCATCTTTCACGGCGCGCCAGCGCAGAAGGGCTTGCCGATGCGTGACATCGCCGACCGCGAGGTCTGCGGGCGGACCAAACGTGCCGGTCGCTGTCGACGGCAACGCGCTCACGGCGTTGCCCGCCAGCCGATCAAGCATCCGGCGCACGGCGGCGATTTGTAAGCCTTGCTTCGTCGCATACTTGCCTCGCGAATCGAAGAAATCATTGTAGCCCCACCAATCCCAGCACCCTTGCGGATTCGAGGGCAGGGAGGGCAGTATCGGATAGCTTGCGATGGTTTGCGGATAGAGCACGATCAAGTGATTGGCGTCGGCCCACTCGTTGTAGCCGGCGAACTGATAAAACGCGTTCTTGATTTTCTCCGCGCTTTGCTGGCAACCGTGAAACGCGATATGCACACGGCAAGGCTCCATCGCCTCGCAGTCGGCCGGGACGTAAACGTAGCCGGTGTCGGCCATCGAAATGTGCAAGTTGTTGGAGGTGCCCTGGGCATCGAGCGTGAATTCGGTCTGTGAAAACTCGACGACGCGGCGGGTGAGCCCCGTCGTGTTCTTCGGATTCAGTGTGCCGTAAATGTGCTGCAAGAGAATGCCTTCGGCGTCGTAGAGCGCGCTCCCCGGATCGTCCTGACACAGGTTGATGAAATCACCGCCCGTCTTGTCGCAGGCGTTGCACACGGTGCTTGTCGCCGAACAAGCGCCGGAAAGTTGGGCGTGACCGGCCTTGAGATTGTTCTTGTAGAAAATCTGACCTGGGTTGACGTAGTGTGCATAGAACGCGTAAAGCGCATACGCCACTGCGGCCTTGACGACGCCGTCGTTATAGCCGTGAAATAGCCAGATCTTTTGCCTCGCGAGATTCGCCGTCGCGTCGATCTTGCCCGATTTCGCCCATGCGTTTGTCTGCTTGAACATACGCGTCATTTGCTGCTTGTTGATCGGCTGCTTGGGATATAAGGGATCGCCTTGCATGCAGCGGGCGAGCACACTGCTCAAGTCGAATTTGCCGGCGGCATCGTCTCCGGCACAAAAATAAGGCCCGCCCGCCGTCGCGCCCACGCCCGCGATCACCGCCGAATTCGCTACGCCAAATTGCACGGCCATGAACGCGCCCGAAGAAATGCCGGACACCGATGTCTCGTTCAAAACGACGTTATAGGACTTAAGCGCGTCGGCCGCGTGTGCGGCAGAAGCCAAAGCAGCGAACAGGCAGAGTGCGACCAAGGCAGGCGCCTCTCCTCGACGCAAAGCTCCCATGATTTGCTCGAATTCCGATTCGAATGCGCGTAATCGATGAGTTGCAAGACCGCGCGACACTATAACGCCGCATCCTCAGTTCAGGATGTCGAGCATCGTCTTCTTGTTGGCCGACGTATACGCGTCTTTGCCGATCAGACCGTTGAACTTGGCGTAGTCGTTCAAGATGTCGCGGCCGTCGACCATGAATCGAGGTTCATGGCTTTGGCGCGTTCGAAGAAATTCTCTATCCATGTGACTTCCATGTTCCGACCCCGTATTCCGAACGCGTCGACATCTCAAGCAACGTCTGCCGGCGATGGGTTGGCCGGACGCTGGCGTGCTGATGTCCTACGATGTGGATATCGTCTGGGCTTTGCAGCGTGCCGCCGGGCTATGTGAAGAACATTTTAGATGGCGCGGAGCCCGGCGACCTACCGTTCGAGCAGCCAACTAAGTATTCGCTGACGATCAACTTGAAGCCCCCTTTGGCGCCGGCACGATATCACTCTAGCCCGACGCCTCGCCGCGTGGCGGAAGCCGCGATGAAAGACCTAATCCAAGTAAGGGCGCGGGCAATGCGATCGACACTCGCCTCGGCCGCGGCGAAGTTCGCTTGCGCGATGTTACGATTAAGGACGCTAATTCTCAGCTTTTCGATTTTGCGATCGATTGAGTCGGCATGATTTAGCATTCGAATCTCCCTAGACGACGTGCGCAATCGCGACACATCCGCAATATGACCAAACTTAGGTCGCAGCTCTAGCCGATTATTCGCGCTCAATTTGGGCGAATAATCCGCTACGGCGCCTGGTAAAACAGCCTCCGGTTCCCTTCTACTGATCGCGGATAGGCCGGCGCCGCAGGCGAACGCAAACAGGCAGCGGCTATGTGACGAGCGATCGACTGTGCCGCACCAGGATAACCAGCATTACGTTTAGAAAGCTTTGGTCCGCATCTGCATGATCTTGGGAACACGAAAATGGAGTGGTTCGATTAGCCACAACGAAACTATCCCAAGCCGAAGGGGCGTCAATTTTGGTGATTTATGGAGAATCGTGCGCAGCTCTTGAGAAGGCGTCCGACGCCGACTTGTTGCGCGAGATGGTCGGCTACGTCGCGCAGCGGCCGATGGAGACTCACCAAGGTAGTCTTGCCGTGGCTTGTCACATGGTCGTCTTTCTTGTCATGACCCAAAAGTGGCCATGCGGGCGCGCGATGCGCGATCACTGGCGCAACGGATGATGAGATCGCTGCCGTCGTTGCGCTAACGAGCCCCCTTGTCGTCGCGGCCCAGATCCTCGAGAACCAGCGATAGCGCCTCGGGTTCGACCTTCGCCAAACCCACGAGCGGATGGTCAATGGCTACGATGACGAGCAGTCCCGAGAAGATCAGCAATGCCAGCGCGCCCGTCATGATTGTCTGAGCGCGCAGGTTTTCGCTCCCGAAGAAGAAGGTGAAGGAGACCGTTATGACGGCCCCGCCGAACAATACGAGCCAAACGATGTCGGGGACAACGCCGGATGCTTTGACAAGCCGAGCGCGACGCGCCTCGGTGACGCGATCGAGCTGGCGCAGAATTTCGGTGAGCACCGCGGTGCCTCTTTGATCGCCTGGCTCATAGGTAAGAACGAGGGCGTACAGGCTGCCGAGCGCACGTGTAGTAGCTGGACTTCCTTTACCTTTTTCCATCGCCGGCCAGTCTTCGGCGATTGCGGTTTCGAGATAGGCGATCAATCCGGTGCGAAGCGCCAGCCCGGGCTCCCCCTCGATACCCTGCGCCAGTCGGTAGATATTGACCGCCGCGCCCGCCTCCTGTGCGACGTCGGACTCGGCGTCGCTAAACTTCTCCCACACCACGAACACTGCGAAGGCCCGTAGCACCGCATAGATGACGCCGACGGTCGCAAATTTGAAGCCGGCAACTTCGTTGTTGGCGCTTAGGTTCTTGAGGCTCACGAACCGCCGGATGACGAGTGGTCCCAGCATCGCGAGCAGCGTCGGCGTGACGACAATGAGAATGGCAGACAACCACAACGGCAAGTTTGCCAAGAACATCGTCGCGCTCCCTAGTTAAAGCTCCACCGGGTGATCGGCTCGCGCGATTGTTAATCGTTGTCGGGTCGTTTGCAATCGTTCTTATTTGAAAGCAGCCATTCAATTCGATCTGACGGCAAACAAAACGCGATCCCGGGTCACTCGATCAGCAGCAACCCGCGCTTCTTCTGAGCTGCGCGGTCTACGGTGTTCATCGCTTCGAATAGCCGCTGCGATCTCACCAACCAGGGGCCGTACTTCTCGTTCACGTCGAGCACGAATACCAGGTCTTCGTTGATGAGGTAGCCCGCGATAGGGGAGTGGTGTCCGCCACCCATTCCAAACAGTGGGCCGCGGGTGAAATTGATCACGTATCGACGCGAGGTGTCGTTCGCAAAGCGCAGGTGCTCGCGGAAGCCGGCGAGGTCCAGATCGCGCAGCACGGCGACTTTCCTACCCACCTTCCGCTCGGCAATCGTCGCTAATTCATCCAGCGTCACGCCGCCGGGCAGGTAGCCCATCACGGTCGAGATGCCAGTGCCCTCCAAGATGGTCGCTTCATCGCTGGGTTGATGCAGCGAACGCAGTACGTTGACAATGCTGGTCGGGCCGCAGACGCTGGTGTTCCGCTGAAAAACCATGTTCGCGCGGTAGACTGCGGCTACCGGCAATGCCCAAGCGTTCTCGAGCAGGACTGCATCTTGGTACTCGCGGGCGTCTTTGATCGAGACGACGTGCGAGTAGTCGGTGTGATCACCCCACAGAAGCGGCGGTAGTATCGCGACCGACCCGCCGGCCAACAACGCCGCTAAGCCGATCGACAGAAATACCTTGTGTACTCGCGTCATGATTTAGCTAGCCAACGCAGTGGGCCTCCGGAGACTTCAATGCTTTCCACTGAACCATTCTTCGATGAGCAAGCCACACGTACGCTCGCTCACGTGCAGTTCGGCGGCGGGCCACGGCTTGCGGCATGCATCGCCGATGGCGAGCGCGAACAGTTAATACGCTCAGTAGGAGATAGCCGACACGTGATTCGGAGGTGCACTGCTTGCCAAATCTCCGAAGCGTGAACGATATTGAGGTTGCCAACGGCTCACTACATAGCAAGGGCACAACGATGAGCAACCTGAATGTGTTTATTCATGTAACCGTTGATGGTTTCTTTGCCGGGCCACACGGCGAGATCGACTGGTTCAAGTCAATCGAGAAAGATGCTGAATACGATGCATTCACTCATGAGCAGGCCAAGGCGGGAGGTGCGCTTTTGTTCGGCCGTACAACCTACGAGATGATGAAGAGCTATTGGCCTACTGCGGACGCTAGCAAGAGCGATCCGGATATGGCTGAGGTCATGCGCAATAGCCGCAAAATAGTTATCTCGAAGACGCTGGACAAGGCGGAGGAAGGGCCGAATTGGAAGAACATCATCCTTATGCACGAGATAACGCCGAAAGAAATAGAACAGTTGAAGGAGCGAGAGCGCAAAGACATCACGATATTAGGGAGTGGAAGCATCGTGCAGCAGTTAGCCAAACTTCAGCTCATCGACAACTATGGATTGGTTGTTGTGCCGAATATTTTGGGCGCGGGCAAATATCTGTTCAAAGACGTCGACAAGACGGCGCTAAAGCTTCTCCTGGCGAGGCCGTTCAAGAACGGAATCACGTTTCTCGCGTACAGCCCCGCCTGAGGTCAGGCATTTCACGACCCCGATCCTGACGGTCTCTGCGCGTCCGTACCTACTTTCCAAACGTCCCTTGGAAGCGTGGAAAACGCGCGATTCGTCGCCGTCTGCGACGGCACCGAACAATGCCATGCGTCGTACACCGCGAATTGCTTGGCGAGCGTTGAAAGCACCGGCAGCTGCTCCGAGCTGAAGCTGTCATGATCACTCGATACTCGTCGAAGGTGGGGTTGCGCTTTTTGGTGGCGACGAAATTGTTGCAATAGTCCTGCACGAACCCGTCCATCGTCGGCGTCTGGCCCGGCGCCGGGTTGTTCCAGGGCGCGACCATGAAACTGGCCGTCCGGAACGCGTTGTCCGGCGGATCGACGATGCTGTAGAGCTGCGTGTTGACGTGCCGGTACTCCTCACCCGGATCGGGGTTGGGATTCAACATGTCGGCATCGGTGCCCGGGCTGATGCGCGCGGTCACGAACGCGTGCCCGTCGTTGATGTATGGCGGCACGGGACAGCGATGTCGCCGCCGGCCAGCCCGTTGAATGTCTGGTCGCGCGGGATCGTTCCAGGACGAGCGAGCGTCGTCGCAAGGGGTGTCGCGCAAGTCCATTTGTCGCTCCATTCAACGAGGGCGACGAACAGTGCCATGGACGCATCAAGGATCAAGCTTGACCGAATCCCGCGCTCCGCGGAAGAGAACGCTAACGGCTCATTTGATCACGTCGACTTCCTTGTAGTATTTTTCGGCGCCGGGATGCAATGGAACCGGCATGCCTTCGATCGCGCGTTGAATGTCGATTGCCTTCGCCGCGGAATGCGCGGCGCTGAGCGCGTCGAGATGTGTCCATAGTGCTTTGGTCACGCCATACGCGGTGTCGTCGCTCACACCCTCGCGTGTAACGAGATAGTTTTGCACGGCGACCACCGGAACGTCCGTCGATTGTCCGCGATACGTATTGGCCGGAATCATCGCCGGCAGATAAGCCGAATCGTCGATCTTCTTGACGACATCGGGTGGTATCGGCACGACGACGACTGCGACCGACGTCGCGAGATCACGCAACCCCGACGCGCCGGGAGCCGCCGTCTGCAGCGTGGCATCGATCTGGCGTTCCTTTATCAATTCGACGGATTCGCCGAAAGGAAGAAATTCGACCTTGGCGAAGTCCTTGTAATTTAGACCCGCGGCTTTGAGGATCGTCCGCGCGTTGAGCTCGACCGGCGACTTCGATGCGCCGACCGAGATCCTCTTGCCTTTCAAATCGGCGAGCGATTTGATGCCGCTGTCGGTCCGGGCAACGATCTGGATGTAGTTGGGATAGAGCGCAGCGATGCCGCGCAGTTTTCGAAGCGGCGTCTTGAACCCCGCCTCTTCGTTGCCCTTCCATGCATCGGATAGCGAGTCTCCCAATGCGAACGCGATGTCGCCGCGGCCTGACTCCAGCATGTTCAGGTTTTCAATCGAACCCTTGGTCGTTTGCACGGACGTCTTGACGCCCGCTATCTCCTTGCCGATTGCATTGCCGAGCGCCGTGCCGAGCGGATAATAGACGCTGTTGCCCCCACCGGTCAGAACGCTGATGGGCGGTTCGGCCGCAAATGTCGCGGGTGCCGTGGTAGCCGCAAACAGCAACACGACAATCGATAGCGTTTTTTTGGACGACATCGTGTGTCCTCTTCAATCGATTCAATATTGCGGTAATTGTAGGGCAACGTTGACCGCAGGTTAGGTTAGCGTGCGAGGCGGTACTGATATGCGCAAAATCGACGAGCTGTTCAGCCGATACGGCGAATCGCATCGCAATTCCGCGAATAAGACGATCCATTGGATATGCGTGCCGCTCATCACGTGGAGCGTGTTCGCCGCGCTGTGGGCGTGGACGCCGCTCGCCGTATACGCGTTGATCGCTGCTGCGGTCGCGTTTTATGTCTCGCTCTCGCTGCCGATCGCGATCGGCATGCTCGCGCTGTCGGGCCTCATCGTATTGACGCTCACGCTTGTCACCGAACATTTGCTGAGCGCGGCGATTGTCGTATTCGTGGCGGCCTGGATCGGACAATTCATTGGCCATAAGATCGAAGGCAAGAAGCCGTCGTTCTTCGAGGACGTCAAGTTTTTGTTGATCGGTCCGGCGTGGTTGCTGGGATTCGTCTACCGGCGGCTCGGAATCGCGTACTAGCGTTATCCGATCCGTTGAACGCCCGCTGCGTCGAGCACGCGATGCAGCTCCACGACATGATCGTGACCGGTCGTTTCAACGACGCACACGACGCGAACCGCCGAAAAGTCCGGTCCTGAAAACGCGCGGTCGTGAATGATCTCTTTGATCGATGCGCCGGTCGACGCAATGAGCTCCGCCAGCCGTGCAAGACCGCCGGGACGGTCCGAAATCGACACGGTGAAGCGGGTCAGGCGGCCGTCGGCGACGAGCCCGACCTCGATCACGCGATCGAGCATCGTCAGGTCGATATTGCCGCCGCACAACACGAGCACGACGTTCTTCCCCTTGAGATGATCGAGCTTTCCCGCCAGCAACGCCGCGAGCGGCGCCGCGCCGGCGCCTTCGACCACGCTTTTCTCAAGCTCGATCAGCCGCAAGATCGCGAGCGCGATGGCGGCCTCATCGACAGTGACGACGGTATCGACAACGCGCTTCAATACTTCGAAGGGCCGAACACCGGCGCGCGGTACGGCAAGGCCATCGGCCAGCGTCGGCGTCAAGACAACTTGTACCGGTTCGCCGGCGGCGAGCGCGGCGGCAAGACACGCAGCGCCTTCGGGCTCGACGCCGACTAACTCGACATCGGGACGCATCGCATCGACGACGGTCCCGATCCCCGCAAGCAAACCGCCCCCGCCGACCGGAACGACGATCGCTTCGACGGTCGGCGTCTGCTCGAGAATTTCGAGTGCGATCGTCCCCTGTCCGGCAATAACATGTGCGTTGTCGAAAGGATGAATGAACGTGAGGCCGTCTCTCGCCGCGATCTCTTCCGCTTCGGCGCGTGATTCGTTCAAGTCCGCGCCCTGGAGCACGACGCGAGCGCCGAATTGCCGGCAGTTCGTTACCTTGACGAGCGCCGCGAACTTCGGCATCACGACCGTTACCGGTATGCCGAGCAGGCTGCCGTGGTACGCGACGCCTTGCGCATGATTCCCCGCGGACGCCGCGATCACACCGCGTTTGCGCTGTTCGCTCGACAGCTGCAACAGCGCGTTGCGTGCGCCGCGCTCCTTGAAGCTGCCGGTCCGCTGCAGATAATCGAGCTTGCAATAGATGCGCGCGCCGGTCAGTTGCGACAGCGGAATGGATTCAACGCAGGGTGATTCGTAGATGCCGCCGGCGATCCGATCGCGAGCGGCGACGATGTCCGCCAGCGTGATCATCGTCAGAACGGCAGTGTGGCGCCGGGTTTCGCGATGGAAAGAACGCGTCTGAAATCGGCCTGGATGCGCGCCATCGCAGCCGAGTCGTCGGCTTCGAAGCGCAGCACGATCACGGGGGTCGTGTTCGACGCGCGAGCAAGGCCAAATCCATCGGCGTACTCAACGCGTAGACCGTCGATACGGATGATTTGCTGCGCGTCGGGAAATTCGGCGGTCTTCTGCAGCGTAGCGATCAGCGAGTGTTGCTCGCCTTCGCGACAGGCGATGTTGAGCTCCGGCGTCGACAAGGCGTTCGGCAACGCCTTCAGCACTGCGGATGGATCCGCGTGTCGCGACAGAATCTCGAGCAGACGCGCACCTGCGTAAAGTCCATCGTCGAAGCCGTACCAGCGCTCGCCAAAAAACGTATGGCCGCTCATTTCACCGGCGAGCGCAGCGCCCGTCTCCTTCATCTTTGCCTTGATCAGCGAGTGGCCGGTTTTCCACAGCAACGGCTTGCCGCCGTGCTTTTCGATCCACGGCGCGAGGTTGCGAGTCGATTTCACGTCGTAGATCACCGTCGCGCCGGGCTTGCGCGACAGCATGTCCGCGGCGAACAACATGAGTTGCCGATCCGCGTAGATGATCTCGCCGTCGTGTGTGATGACGCCGAGCCGATCGGCGTCGCCGTCGAACGCGAGCCCGATCTCACAACGATCCGAGCGCACCCTCGCAATCAGGTCCTGCAGATTTTTCGGTTGCGAAGGATCGGGGTGATGGTTAGGAAACGTTCCATCGACATCGCAATAGAGTTCTACGACGTCGCAAGATAGACGGCGGTAGAGCTCCGGCGCGAAGGCGCCGCCAACGCCGTTGCCGCAATCGACGGCGATCTTCATCGGACGCGCGAGCTTGACATCGCCGACGATGCGATCGAAATACGCGGGAACGATATCGTGGGTTCGATACTCGCCGGCACCGCTCTTCAGATCGTTGTTGTCGATACGCCGCCGCAGATCCTGAATATCGTCGCCCGACAATGTGCGATCGGCAATCACCATCTTGAGCCCGTTGTAGTCGGGCGGGTTGTGGCTACCCGTCACCGCGACGCTGCAGCGTGTCCGCAGATGTTGGGCGGCGAAGTAGGTGATCGGCGTCGCCACCATGCCGAGATCGATCACGTTGGCGCCAGCAGCGCGAATGCCGTCGCTCAGCGCGCCCGACAGCTCAGGTCCCGACAATCGCCCATCGCGACCAATTGCGATCGTGTCGCAATCCTGCTCGCGCGCTAAACTGCCCAGCGCTTGTCCGACGGCGCGCACGACGGCCGGCGTCAACGTCTTTCCGACAATTCCGCGAATGTCGTAGGCCTTGAAGATTTCGGGAGCGACAGGCATCAGGAAGGAGAAACGAGTGTGCGTTCGAGGAGTCTTGCAGAAGGCATGATACCGGGACGGCCGATGCGTTCGGGCGCCGTTCTATACGCCGCGCGTGAAAAAATGCCGGATGCGTTTCGGGAGCCAAGCGAGACTGCCGGGCGCTGGGCCGACCAAAAAGCCTGCGTGTCCGCCTTGCGCGGGTTGCTCGAGCGTGACGTCGCGGCTCACTTCGTTACGTCGGGGCAGGGACGTCGCCGGAATGAAGGGATCGTTCAGCGCGTTCAACACGAGCGTTGGCAGCGCGATATCGGCGAGCCAGGGCTTCGACGACGCACGCGACCAGTAATCGTTCGCGCCGGCGAACCCATGCAATGGAGCGGTGACGACTTCGTCGAAGGTCCACATCGAGCGTGCGCGTAGGATCTGCGCCGCATCGAGGAGCTCGGGAAAAGTCTTTGCCATCGCGAGCGCCTTCGGTTTGAGCGTGCGTAAGAACGCGCGCGTGTAGATCCGATTCGCGCCCTGTCCGATCGCAATACCGGCCGCAGTCAAGTCGAGCGGCGCGGAAACCGCTGCCGCCGCTGTCACCAGCGTTGCGGCGTCGCGATTTGCACGGCCCAGCCAATTCAACAGCGTCGAACCGCCGAGCGAAACACCCACCGCATAGAGCATTGATTCAAAGCCGACGCGGTGGCGAATCGCTGACAGCATTGCGGCCACTTCCTCGTGGTCACCGGAATGGTAAGCGCGCGGCAGTCGATTGAGCTCGCCGCTACAGCCACGGAAATGGGGTATGACGCCGCGCCAACCGATTTCAGCGAGGTGTGCGAACAGCGCACGGGCGTAATGCGACTGCGCGTTGCCCTCCAGCCCGTGAAACAGCGCGACGAGCGGTGCATCGCGCGACGCAGGCGCATCGAGCCAATCGAAGTCCCAGAAATCGCCATCCCCGGTTTCGACGCGCTCGCGGCGAAGCGCGACCTGCGGGCGGCGCAACAGGTACGGCCAAATCGTTTGCGCGTGCCCACCGACAAGCCAAGACGGCGCGCGATACGGCGTAACGGCATCGGTTAGTACGTCGTCGCGCATCGGTCAGCCAATGACGGCTTCAAGTCGCCGAACGATCGTCTTCAGCACCTTCACGCGCGCGAAATATTTGTCGTCGGCTTCGACCAGCATCCATGGAGCAAGCTCGGTCGATGTGCGATCCACCATGTCGGCGACCGCCTGCTCGTACGCGTCCCATTTCGCACGGTTGCGCCAGTCGTCCGGCGTGATCTTGAAGCGCTTGAACGGCGTCTTCTCGCGCGCCTTGAAGCGCTTGTATTGCTCAGCCTTGCTGACTTGCAGCCAGAACTTGCAAAGGACTGCGCCGTCATCTGCAAGCTGCTCCTCGAATTGGTTGATCTCTTCATATGCGCGCCGCCAATCGAATTCCGAGCAGTACCCTTCGACGCGCTCGACCAGCACGCGTCCGTACCATGTCCGGTCGAAAATAGTTATGCCGCCGCGCGGCGGCACATTGCGCCAGAAGCGCCACAGATACGGGTACATCAATTCCTCGCTGGTTGGCGCAGCGATCGGCACGGTGACGTATTGACGCGCATCGAGCGCGCCAGTGACCCGGCGAATCGCACTGCCCTTGCCGGCAGCGTCGGAACCCTCGAACGCAAGAATCAACGAATGGTCGCGAAATCGTTTGTGCTGCGTGAGCTCCGCAAGGCGCGTTTGCCATTTGACGAGCTGCACGCCGTATTGCGCGGGCGACAACTGCTGCGTCAAGTCCAACTCGCGCAACAAACGGACGTTGTCGACGACCGCCGGCGTGGGACCGGGCGCATGCGGGCGTTGGGGGCGCGCCGACGACGCGTGCGCCATTGCATCCAACAGCACCTTGCCGACGGTCAGATGACGATAACGCTCGTCTGCTGCTTCGACGATCGTCCACGGCGCCTCCGCCGTCGATGTCTCGCGCAACATCTCTTCCCACAACGGCCGCAGCTTTTGATAGGCGCGCGCGACCTTGTAGTCGAGCTTGTACGGCGAGTTGCGCGAGCGACCTTGCTGCTCGATTTTGCGAATGCGATCGCGTGATGCATTCTTCGACAAATGGATCCAGAACTTGAGCAGAATGAAGCCTTCGTCGAACAACATCCGCTCGAAGCTGCGCGTTTCCTGCAAATAGAACTCAAATCCCGTCTTGTCGATCGTGCCTTCGATTCGAGCCGCGACGATTTCGGTATACCACGCATTCAAAAATATGCCGATCCGTCCCTTCGGCGGCAGTGCACGCCAGTAGCGCCACGCAGGGGGACGCGTAAGCTCTTCGCATGCGCGCTCGCCGAACGCCATGACCCGAATGTGCCGCGGATCCATCCATTCGGTGAGCTTGTTCGCCGTCTCGCTGCGGCCGCCGCCCTCAACACCGCTGATGATCAGCAGGACGGGTCCTTTTTTCGATTGCGACAGATCGAATTGCGCGTTCAGTAGCGCGGAGCGCAGGCGCGGCTCCCGCTGCGCGTATGCGGCTTTGGAAATCGCGTGTCCGACTTCAGCGGATTCGAGCATCGGCGGCCTTGCTATCCAATCAGTCCCAGAACGGTTTGCAGTGGACGAAATCGCGCCACGCGCGCGTCAGATCGTCGATGGCGAGCGACGATTGTGCGGCGGCCCAGCCCTGCAACGTTGCGGCGGCCGGCGAGTCGGGTCCGCCGATTTCACGGACGAGTTGCACCGCGACGCTCGCGTCGTTCAACACGCCGAGCACGTTCTGCAAATGCACCAGCGCTTTGCGATAGGCGCGCGCGCGGCGGCCCGAAAATAAGTCGGCGAGAAATTCCGTCGCGTAGCGCAGTTGTTTGGCGGCGATCCTTGCCGCATGACGCTCATCTGCCGGCGCGTCCGGCAACGACGCTCCTCGACGCAGCAGCTTTCGCTGGCGACGCTCGAGCAAATGCGATGCGAACGTACGCGCGGGCGTGTCGATCGTCGCTGCGGCGGGTACCCCGGGCAGCGTGCCAAGCTGCGGTCGTGCCGCGAGGGCGCCCGCGGCAAGCACCAATTGAACGAATCGTCGCGACGCGACAGCCGTACGCGCGGCATCCCGGGCCGCCTTGCGCAGCTTGCCCACCTTAACGGCGAATGAGCGCAGTGCAGCGGCAGTCGCAGTATCGCCGGCGTTGCGCGCCCCGCTCCTGATCGCCGGCAGCGTCTCGAGAGCGAGCACATCCAGGTCGCGCGCAGGTCCAAGCGCGCCGGCCAGCCATTTGACCTCGGCGATCAGACGGATCAAATCTTCGGACGCCGCGAGATTGCGCAAAAGCGATAGGCAGGCGCGAAGCCGACGCGTCCCAATTCGCATTTGATGGATCCACTCGGGATCATCGTCGTGCACGATGCCATCTGCGTTACCCTCGATCTGCCGCAGCGATGCACGAATGAGCGCGGCCAGTACGTCACCTGTCGTGGCATTGCGCGAGAAGTCCGCGGTCTCCGCGCGCACGGGGCGAGCGATCGCACCCGATACCAGACGCACACCGCGCGCCGCCTTGCTGGCCGCCTCCAGCGAGAGAGGCAAATCGCTCGCAAGCGTTGCAGCGAGCTCGAACAAACGCTCGACGCGACCTGACGCAAGCTCCAATTCGATTTCGCACAGATCGATGTGTCCCGCCGAATTGACGGCGCGGATGGCGCCGATATCGATCGCGAGAACGGCCGTCGTGCTTTCGGGCAGCGTGAGCGGCATTTCGGTTCGCGTGAAATCGGTCATGAAGACCGGCTCGAGACCGTGCCGAGCGATCTTCAGCAATGCACGTCGCCACGGCGTCGTCGCGAGCCGCGTCGTATCGATTGGCGGCATTTTCGACGATCGTCCGATCGTCCATTCGTATTCCGGGCGTGCGGCGAGACCGCCGCCGCTTGCGGCTTCGGCGGGGCCCTTAATCGTTTGGATCCATTGTCGTCCGTCGCGGCGGATGCGCAATCCGAGGCCCATTTTCGCCAGTCGAAGATTCGGCGTGTCAAAGTACGTCGATACGAGCCTTCGTCGTTGCACGCGCCCAGCCTTGCGTTCTGCAATCGCCGGATGATCGAGCAGACTCGCGACCACGTTGCGCGGAAGCCGCAACTTTATTTCGAGCTCGGCCGTGCCGGTCAAGCTCTCCATGGCATTGGTTAAGCCAACTGCGCGGCCTTGGCGCGCGCGGCGCGACGAAGATACGCTTCACGCGCGATCGCTACATCGTCGAGAAACGGCTGGAGCTCGGAGAGCAACAGCGCTTGCGGTCCGTCGACCAACGCATTCGCAGGGTTCGGATGAAAATCGACGAGCACCATGTTGGCGCCCGCGATCACGCCTTGCGCGACCACATGAAAAATATCGAGCAAGCCGTCGGGCGCGTCCGCCCGCGTGCCCACCGAGTGCGACGGATCGATGCACACGGGCATCCGCGTCAAGCGCTTGACCGCAGGCACGTGCGCGAAGTCCACGAAATTGCGATGCGGATCGCCCATGTTGGTTTTCATTCCGCGCAGGCAGAAGATCACCTTGCGATTGCCTTCGGTTGCCAGATATTCGGCCGCGTTGAGCGATTCGTCGAGGGTGATGCCGAAGCCGCGCTTGATCAGCACGGGAAATTCCTGCTGGCGTCCGACCAACTTGAGCAACTCGAAATTCTGCGTATTGCGCGTGCCGATCTGCAGCATGACGCCGGTCGGATGCCCCGTCTTCGCAAGCGCGTCGCGGATCTCATCGACGTGCGATTCGTGCGTCACCTCCATCGCGATGACCTTGATGCCGTATTTGCCTGCCAATTCGAACACATAAGGCAGGCATTTCGCGCCGAAGCCTTGAAACGCATACGGCGACGTTCGCGGCTTGTACGCACCCATTCGCGTGCAGACTTGTCCATGCGCGGCGAGCGCCTTCATCATCGCTTCGACCGATTCTGCGGAGTCGACGGCGCACAAGCCGGCGCACACATGAAGACTGTCCTGACCGAAATGCACGCCGTTGTAGTCGAACGAGGAAGGGCGATCGTCGCCTTGCTTGTGGCGGCCCAGCACACGATACGCCTCGGATACGCGCACGACTTTAGCAACGGACGGCAACACCTGCATTTGTTCGAGCGTCAATGCGCCGGTGTTTCCGATCAGATAGATCTCCGTCAGCGTGACTTCCGAGCCGACCTCGCGGTGAACGCGAAACCGGATGCCGGGAAGGCGCTCAAGCTGGCTGACCAGCACCTTGTAGTCAGGCGACTCGGGATCGGTATTGGGCTCGAGAACCAGGATCATGGCAGGAGGTTTCCCCGGAAATTCAGGCAATTGGCGCATTCTACCGCGGTCGCCTCCTACCAGCGGTGGCGCGCTGCTGCGGCGCAAGATGGGACGGACGCAACACCCCGGCCGGGGAGCCCGGCGAATTCGTTGCTTCGCTTCGTGGGGTTGCCGTAGACTGGGCTTGATCCCCCGGCGCGCGCGTTTCCCCGGGCGGAGTGCGGTCACTTCATGCTCTTTCCTTTAGCGCTCGGAGGCGTCCATTGAAACGAATCCTCGCTTTGCTGATGTTTGGCACGTTTGCTGTTACGTCGGCGCCGGCTTTTGCTGCTAATGCGCAACAGGAACGGATGACGGCGTGCAACAAGGAAGCGGCCGACAAGAAGGGTGACGAGCGCAAGAAATTCATGAGCACGTGCCTGTCGAACAAGAAAAAGGAATCGGACAACAAAATGGCGACGTGCAATACGAAGTCGAAAGGAATGACGGCCGACGAGCGCAAGAAGTTCATGTCGGATTGCATGAAGGCCGCTTAGACGAGCACCGAATACGGTCGGGTGACCTCCTGTCCACCCAACCGCAACTACAAGGCCGCGAAGCTCTATTCGCGGCCTTGTTTTTTGAACGCTAGTAAAGCTGCTGCGCGGGCCGGCTGCTGCGTTGTGTCCTCGCTCGAAATCCCGCCATCTGTCATTCCGAGGACAACGCTCTATTGTCCGAGGAACCTGCTTTAGCCAACGAAATACAAAAGCAGGTCCCTTGCGTTGCTCGGGATGACACCTACGAGGCACTTTTCCTGATCAACAACCCCTTCAAGTAATCGCCCTCCGGAAAATTGAGGGCGATCGGATGATCGGCGCTTGCCGACATGCGTCCCACGATCGATGCATCAACGCCGGCATCGATTGCCGCGCCGGCGACGATCTTTTGGAAGAGATCGGCTGTGATTCCACCCGAACACGAAAACGTCGCGAGCAGGCCGCCGGGCGCGAGCAATTTGAGCGCCCAGAGATTGATGTCTTTGTACGCGCGTGCGGCACGCTCGACGTGCGCAACGGTCGGGGCAAACTTCGGCGGATCGAGCACGATCAGATCGAATTGCGCGCCGCTGTCGCGCAGTTGGCGCAGCTCGCCGAAGACGTTGGCCTCACGCCAGGATGCGCGATCGGCAGGCAGCGTCGGGTTGCGGGTCAGGTTTTCGCGCGCTAATGCGAGCGCGTCGGCGGCGCTGTCGATCGACAGAACCGACGCGGCGCCACCGGCAAGCGCTGCGAGGGTAAAACCGCCGGTATAGCAAAACGCATTCAGCACGCGTTTGTCTTTCGCGAGCTTGCGGACAAGTGCGCGATTGTCACGCTGATCGAGATAGAAGCCCGTCTTTTGCCCGTGGACAACGTCAACCGTGTAGCAGAGGCCGCCTTCGAATATCGTGACGGTTCGCGGCAGGACGCCAGCGACAATCCCCGTTCGGGGTGACAAGCCCTCCAGTGTGCGGACTTCGACATCCGAGCGCTCGTAAACCGCGCGTGCACCCGTTGCAGTCATAAGACTCTGCGCGATGACGTCGCGCCAACGCTCGGCACCCGCGGAAAGGAGCTGGAGCACGACGACGTTGCCGTAGCGGTCCGCGATTACGCCGGGCAAGCCGTCGGATTCACCGTGTACGAGACGAACGCCCGTGTTCGTGGCGTCCTGCAATCCTGCGCGAGTCGCGGATGCGCGCTCGATTCGGCGTTCAAAGAATTGTGCGCCGATGCCTTCGTCGGCATCGAACGACCAGACGCGCACGCGGATTTGCGATGTCGGCGAGTACGCGCCGTAGGCTAAGAACTTGCCTTCGGCGTCGGCGATCTTCACGGTTTCGCCGGGACCCGGATTGCCATCCACGCGTGCGATCCCGCCCGAAAACAACCACGGATGGCGAAGGCGCAACGACTTGTCTCGTCCCGGCTTGACGACCAGGACGGGGGTCACCGCCGACACGACAACGCTACCCCAGCGCCACGCCGAAAAAACGTCCTATCGCGAACGTCATGCCGCCGGCGATGGCGCCTAGCGCCAGCATCCGCGCGCCCGAGTAAAGCGCGCTCCGTCCGGTGAACAGTGAGAGGGTCGCGCCGACGGCGAAAAGCGCGACGCCGCTGATGCCGACAACGGTAGGCAAGGGGCTGCCCTTCGGCGCGATCAGGTAGGGCAACAGCGGCAACAGAGCACCGGCTGCGAACGAAACGAACGAGCTTGCCGCCGCGCCCAACGGCGCTCCAAGCTCGTCGGGGTTGAGCCCGAGCTCTTCGCGGGCAAGCGTGTCGAGCGCATGCTCGGGATCGGCGACCATCCGCTGCGCGAGACGGCCGGCCTCTCTCTTCGGCAATCCCTTGGCCGCGTAGATCAGCGCCAGCTCCTGCGCTTCGGCTTCCGGGTATTGCTTGAGCTCGTCGCGCTCGAGCGCAATTTGATGCTCGTAGAGCTCGCGCTGCGACTGCACGGAGACATATTCGCCGGCCGCCATTGCAAGTGCGCCCGCTGCCATGCCGGCGATGCCGCTCAGCACGACCGTGTGCGGATCGGCCGTCGCACCGGCAACGCCGAGAATCAAGCTTGCATTCGACACCAGTCCGTCGTTCACGCCGAATACGGCCGCGCGAAGATTGCCGCCGCCGCCGAGACCGCGGTGGCGAAGCTCCATTCCGCCGATTACCGGCGGAACATGCCCCGGCTCGCGCGCCGAGGCCGTTCCGTACACGGCCATTCCGCGAACCTTCATTGCCGCGAGAATGCCGCGAAGCCGCCGCGGGCCCAAACGTGCGACGAGCCATGCGACAAGGCGCGTGCGCGCGTCCGGCGTGAACGGCGGCGGCGCCGGATGGCCTTTGGCGGTCAGCTGGGCACGCCAGATCGCCGCTTGCGCTTCGGCCTCGCCGGCGAGCCGGCGAAAGAGCTCCGCGCGTACCGTTCCGGTCTCCGCGTCCGCGCAGGCGCGATAGAGGTAAGCAGAGCGTTGTTCCTCGGTCCAGCTCGCGAGCGGATTCATGAAGGGCCTGTCGTACGGCGTTTACGCGGAGACGACGGCGTCGATGCGCGCCATCACGTCGGGAGAAAGCTGCGGAACCACTTGCTGCGCTTGCATGTTTTCCTTGACCTGCGACGGACGACTTGCGCCGGTGATCACCGTCGATACATGCGGGTTTTTCAGGCACCACGCAAGTGCGAGCTGTGCAAGCGAGCACGAAAGTTCGCGCGCGATCGGCGCCAGTGCGCGCACCTTGGCGAGTTTCGAGCTGTCTTGAATGCGTTCAGCAAGCCATTCGTAACCTTTGACCGTTGCGCGCGAATCCGCCGGCACGCCGTCATTGTATTTGCCCGTCAAAAGGCCAGAAGCGAGCGGGCTCCACGTCGTTGTTCCAAGTCCGAGGTCGTCGTAGAGACGCGCGTATTCCTGCTCCACGCGGTCGCGGTGGAATAGATTGTATTGCGGTTGCTCCGTTACGGGCTTGTGCAGATGGTGGCGTTCGGCGATCTGCCACGCGGCGACAATATCGGCGGCGTTCCACTCCGACGTTCCCCAATACAACGCCTTGCCCGATTCGATGATCGAATTGAGCGCGAAGACCGTTTCCTCGATCGGCGTGTCGGGGTCGGAACGATGACAGAAAACGAGATCGACGTAGTCGAGCTGCAACCGCTTGAGCGAGCCATCGATCGCCTGCGACAAATATTTGCGGTTGAGCGTGTTGCGTTCGTTGGGACCGTCGTGAAGACCCCAGAAGAATTTTGTCGACACGATGTACGACGAGCGCCGCCACCCTAAACGCTTCAGCGCTTCCCCCATGATCGACTCCGCATTGCCCTTCGCGTAGACCTCGGCGTTGTCGAAAAAATTCACGCCGGCGTCGAACGCGGCCGCCATGCACTCCCGTGCGGCGTTCTCGCCCAGCTGGTTCCCGTACGTCACCCATGAACCGAACGACAGTTCGCTGACTTTGAGCCCGGATCGTCCGAGCCGGCGGTAATTCATAGTGGTCAACGGGTGTGGGGAGTCGCGCGCCAGTCCGACGAAGGAGGACGCTAGAATCGCGCCTTCGATTGTAACCGGAAGGATTTTTTCATGCCCGCTCGTCGAACAGCACGCCGTGTCAAGAAACCGCTTGACGTCGAAGCATTGTGGGCGATCAAGCGCATCGGCGCGCCAACGCTTTCGCCGGACGGCCGCTACGCGTGCGCCCCGGTTACGTCGTACGACATGGACAAGAATGACGGTGCGACAGAGTTGTGGCTCTTCCCCACGGGATTCGGCGCAAAGCCCGCATTTGCGACGCCACGCAAGCTGACCGCCGGCGATAAGGACAGCGATCCGCGTTGGTCGCCGGACGGAAAATGGATTGCCTTCACGGCGAAGCGTAAGGACGACGCAGAACCGCAGGTGTATTTGATTGCGTCTGACGGCGGCGAAGCGACGCGCCTCACGAACATCGCAACGGGCGCTTTGGCGCTCAAGTGGTTTCCCGATAGCAAGCGTATCGCGTTCGTGTCGTGGGTGTGGCCCGACCTCGCGAGCGATTCAGCACAAAGCAAGCGGATGAAGGAACGCAAGGATGCGAAGGTCAAGGCGCATCTGACCGAACGCGCCGAGTATCGATTCTGGGATCACTGGTTGACCGACGGGCGGGAGCCGCATGTCCTCGTCTGCGACATCGCGACCGGTCGGACGCGAGACGCGCTTGCCCGCGCAGGCGTCGGGCTGCAACCGTGGGAGCCAACGTCGGACCACTACGACATCGCGCCGGACGGCCGCGAGATCGCGCTCACTGTCGACCCGAACGGAGAGCCCGGCATGATGAACCGCTGCGACATTGTCGTCGTGAACCTCGCTTCCGGGAGATCGAAGAACCTGTCATCGACAAGCGGCCTCTCGGACGAGCATCCCCGTTACTCGCCCGACGGTCGTTATCTTGCGTGGCACGCGTACGACACCGCGCGCGCGTTCAACGACCAGGGACACTTGCGTCTTTACGATCGTCGCACCACGCGCATACAGCGGTTGATGCCGCAATTCGATCGCGCGACACACCATATCGATTGGACGCCCGATGCGCGCGCGTTGCTGTTTCTGGCCGATGATCGCGGTCGCGTTGGACTATGGCGTCTCGCGTTAGGCGCCAACTTGCCGACGGCAGTGGCACAGGGCGGGACGATTGTCGGTTATGCGCGTTCAGCGGATGCAAGCGTGCTTGCGTACACGCGCGCGAGCGCGATGCATCCGCCGGCGGTGTTCGCATCGCGTGGCGACGGGACTCGCGAGCGCGCGATCGAAACGCTGAACCGGGTGGTCCTCGCGCGTCATGCGCTCGGCACCGTGCGCGAGTTCACGTTCAAGGGCTGGAACGGCGAACCGGTGCATATGTTCGTCACTTATCCACCGAATTTCGATCCCGCGCGGAAATGGCCGCTGATGCATTCGATCCATGGCGGACCGCACGCTGCGCACCAGGACGGCTGGCATTTCCGCTGGAACGCACAGATTTTCGCGGGGCAAGGTTTCGTCGTGCCGCAGGTTAATTACCACGGCTCCGCCGGCTTCGGACAAAAGTTTCTCGAGACGATCACCAGGCGTTACGGCGAAAAGGAATTCACCGACATCGAGGCGGCGACGGACTACCTGCTCCGTCAGGGCTACATCGACCGTACACGACTCACCGCGACCGGCGGCAGCTATGGCGGATTCATGGTGGCGTTTATGAACGGCCATACGAACCGGTACAAAGCCTACGTCTGCCACGCCGGCTGCTACGACTGGGTGAGCATGATGGCGACCGACGGTTATCGCTTCTTCGCCAAAGAGCTCGGCGCTTTTCATTGGGACGATCTGCCGCGCGTCATGCGTCAATCGCCGCATCATTACGTAAAGAACGCGCGTACGCCGACGCTCGTGGTTCACGGCGAGCTCGACTATCGCGTGCCGGCGACACAAGCGCTGCAGTATTACAACTCGCTCAAGGCCAAAGGCGTCGCGGCACGACTCGTCTACTTCCCCGACGAGAATCACTGGATCCTGAAACCGCAGAACTCGCGGCTGTGGTATGCGGAGTTCTTCGCGTGGCTTGCGCGATACGCCGGAAAAGGGCGCGCTCGGCCGACTGGTCCAGGACCTGCCTAGCGCGGCGAGCCGCTGCGGCGAAGCAACGCTTCGGCGATTTCCTGACAACCGACGCAGCGCTTCGCCTCCGGGTACGCCGAGAGCCGCGCGTAGGGAATCGCGACCCCGCAATCGATACACTCGCCGTAGCTGCCGTCGGCCAACCGTGCAAGCGCGGCCTCGACGTCGGCGAGTATGGCGAGCACTCGCGAAACCGACGCAATGTCCATTGCCGCCATCGCGTCGGCTACCGCCCAATCGTCGGTATCTTCCATCCGGTTGCGCAAGCCGACGAGCCGGGGGTCGTCCTGGTTCTTAAGCTGCGCCGTGATCTCCGCGCGGAGCTCGTCCTGACGGGCGCGGAGCTTCGCCTCGAGCGCCGCGCGCTCGGTTGCCGTCAGCGGAGTATCAGCGGGACTTGTCGCCATCGCATCACCAAAGGGCCTTGAATTGCCATCCGGCACCCGCAGATTGCGGAGTGCAGCCACCGGATAGTGCCCCCACGGGGAAACTTCGGTGAACATCTATTTTGACAGACAGGAGAGCGAAAATGACCACTTTGCAACTGTACGATCCGTTCGCGGACACGGGCTTCGACGAGCTGTTTCGCGGCTTTTTCCGGCCAGTAAGGACTGAGAAGAACTCACCCGCTCCGGTGCGCATCGAGGTCGCCGAGACGGACAACGCGTACAACGTCCAAGCCGAGATTCCCGGTGTCAAGAAGGACGAAATCCATGTGGCAATCGAAGGCAATCAGGTGACGATCTCGGCCGAAATCAAGCGCGAATCGGACGTCAAGGAGGGCGAGCGCGTCTTGCGTAGCGAGCGCTATTACGGTGGCGTCTATCGGAGTTTCACGTTGCCGACCGAGCTTGATGAAACGACGAGCGAAGCCAAATACGAGAACGGCGTTCTCGCGCTCAAGCTCGCGAAGAAGCCAGCCGTCGCCGGTCGCAAGCTGACAATCCAGTAACAAGACGGATTGCCGCTGTCATCTCGGTTTGTATTGTCATCCCGAGCGAGCCGCGAGGGACCTGCTGTTACACCGAGCAAAAGCAGGTTCCTCGGCCTCGAAATGACGGCGGAAGACGCCGGAATGACGGATTGCGGGCACCGCGTCAGCGCAACCGCTTGGCCGTGTATTCCTCTTCGATGTTGTCGCGGTAATAGCTCCACGGCGACGACGCGCCGGAAAAGCGTCGCCATACTTCCGACGGCACGCCGAGATACTCGTACGTGCCCGACGTCAATTCGATGACAAGCTTGCGTGCGCGCTCATCGTATCCGGCGGCCCGCAGGTTTCCTCCATTCAGACGCTGCATGTCCATCATGATGTCTCCTGCTGGAAAAATGGACCCCACGCTTGCGGCCTCAGTGGCCAATGAGGCCGCTGCGCTGCCCCCAGAGGGGGAGTAATTCGCGCCTTGGGGCGGCCCTGCGGCGCTCATGGTTGGACCCCACGCTTGGCCGGCCGCCATTCATTGGTCAGCCCTAATGCCCTGACGATCCCCACAACTGTTTCAAGCGGCTGTCGCGGCCGCAACCGGTGCGATAGTAGTTGTAACGCACGGGGTTCTTCACATAGTAATCCTGGTGATACTCCTCGGCGGGCCAGAATTGCCCCGCATCGACAATCGGCGTCACGATCGCCTCTTTGAACGTCTTCGTTTTTTCGATTGCTGACTTCGATGCTTCGGCGAGGCGCCGCTGCTCGGCGTTGTGGACGAAGATCGCAGTCCGGTACTGACTGCCGTGGTCGCAGAACTGGCGGTCGGTCACCGTCGGATCGATGTTGTGCCAGAACACGTCGAGCAGTTTCTCGTATGAAACCTTCGTCGGGTCGTAAATGATCTGCACCGCTTCTGCGTGACCGGTCACGCCTGCAGAAACTTCTTCATACACCGGGTACTGCTTCTTTCCGCCCGTGTAACCCGACGTCGTCGAGGTGACGCCAGGAATCTTGTCGAACGGCGGCTCCATACACCAGAAGCAGCCGCCCGCGAATGTCGCGACCGCCATGCCGGGCGGGATTGCGGCAGACGGCGCCGGCGCCTGCGCTGCCGCGGTGATCACAGCGGCGCAAAAAATCGCCGCGAGCGTTATCCATTCAAAGCGAGGCAGGTACTTTCGCATAAAGTTCTCCACGGATGATTTCAAGCGCCGGAGCGGCGTGTCATCGGTCGCGTCCGCGACTGTGCGCCTTACGTCCGCCCCGGGCAAGTGTACGGCTCGGCGAAGCCGGGCGTTTCCGTCGGCCTGATAGGATTTGACCGTCGTGTTGTCGACCAGGCTCCCCTTGCTCCGAATTCCAACGACCGCTGTTCTCGCTCCTTGGTGGCTCGCCGCAGCGCTGTGCGCGCAGCCACTCTCGACATCTGCGGCTGATCCGGCGAAGACACTCCGCGTTGCTTTTGCGATTGCCGAGACGAGCTTCGATCCGGCCTTTGCGACCGACGCCGCGTCCGATAGCGTCATCGGCAGCATTTTCGATGCGATGCTCGACTACGATTACCTGGCGCGGCCGGTGAAGCTCGTGCCTCGCGCGCTCGAAGCGATGCCGACGGTGGAGGAGGGCGGGAAGATCTATATTTGCCGCATCCGTAAAGGCCTCTTTTTTACACCCGACCCGGCGTTCAAGGGCAAGCCGCGCGAGCTCACGGCCGTCGATTTTTCCTATTCGTTCAAACGGATGCTTGACCCCGCCGTGAAAGCCGGTTGGCTGTGGCTGCTCGAAGGCAAGCTCGAAGGCGGCGACGAAGCGCGCGCAAAAGCTCTCAAGGCGGGAAAGTTCGATTACGACGCGCCGTTGCCGGGGCTCACAGTTGTCGACCGTTACACGTTGAAGATCAGGCTCAAGAAGCCGGACTTGCGCTTTCCCTACGCGCTCGCCGTTCAGAACATGGGCGCGATGGCACGCGAAGTCGTCGAAGCCTATGGCGCCGACATCGGCGCGCATCCCGTCGGTACTGGCCCTTACATGTTGGGCGACTATCGCCGCAGTGCGCGAATCGTATTGACGGCAAATCCGAATTTTCGCGCAACGACGTACGTACCCGCAGGTCCTATCCCGGCGAAGTCGCAAGCCGTCGCCGATGCATTGAAGGACCGCAAGCTGCCGCTCGCGGGCCGCATTGAAATTTCCATCATGGAAGAGGGCCAGTCGCGCTGGCTCGGATTCTTGAATCGCGAGCTCGACTTTCTTGACATCTTGCCGGTCGATTTCACCGAGCAAGCGCTCGAGAACGGCAAGCTCAAGCCGAATCTTGCCGCCCAAGGAATCACCCACGACGTACTGCTGCGCCCGAACACGTGGTGGACGTACTTCAACATGAAGGATCCGATCGTCGGCGGCTACACGCCCGAGAAGATTGCCTTGCGGCGCGCGATCGGCATGGCGTACAACGTCGACGAATTGATCCGCGTGCTGCTCAAGGGCCGCGCGACAAAGGCGAACGGACTGATTCCGCCGGACATTGCGGGCTATGACCCCAATCTGCGCACGCAGGCACAAATCTACGATCCCGCGACCGCGCGGGCGCTGCTTGATCGCTTCGGGTACAAGGATCGCGACGGCGACGGCTATCGCGAAACGCCCGATGGCAAGCCGTTGGTTCTGGAGCGCTGGTCGACGCCGGATTCACGCGGGAGGCAGGGTGACGAATTGTGGAAGAAGAA
>DASXSP010000110.1:0-19415 GCA_036505865.1 Casimicrobiaceae bacterium | reverse complement strand
GACGCGATGCGGAGCGATGTCCAGCTCGAAGAACGCTTGAATGATCGCGGCGGAAATGGAGTCGTGGCCGCAACCGGCGCAGAGCGTCGAAATGGCGCCTTCGTAATCGCGGCGCGTGAACCCAAGCGCATTTCTCGGCAGATCGGGATGATGGATCTTTGGTTTGGCGAGGTAGGTCATGTGCTCACGTCTCTAAAAAGCAGGTCCCTCGTTTCACTCGGGATGACAAGGCAATCTAGCGATAGATGACAAGCACGTTTCATCGTGCCACCTTCCGCAACGGCGTGACATTGAATACGCGCGCCTTCTCCGCAATCTCGCGCGTGATGAACCGCTCGGTGATCGGCGTACCGTCGTAATGCAGCACCGAGATCAGCTTGTCGGGCGCAATGCCGCATTCGTTGACGAGCAGCATCTTGAGCTGTGCATCGCGGTTCTGCTCGACGACGAACACATGATCATGATCCGCGATGAAGTCGGCGACATCATCGTGGAACGGAAATCCGCGGAGCCGCATCTGATCGAGATAGATGCCCTGCCGCTCGAGCTCGGCCAACGATTCCGCCATGGCGGCGCCCGTCGAGCCAAACCAGATGACGCATGCACGCGTCGCTTGTGTCGCGCGCTTGACGACGGGCGCTGGAACCAACGTCTTCGCGGTCTCGAATTTGCGCAATAGCCGCTGCATGTTGTCGACGTACGCCGGACCCTCTTCCGTATAGCGGGCGTAGCGATCTTTTGTCGTGCCGCGTGTGAAGTACCCGCCCTTGCTCGGATGCGTGCCCGGATACGTTCGATAAGGAATACCGTCGCCGTCAACGTCGAGATAGCGGCCGAAATCCTTGCCGGCGTCGAGATCGGCGGCCGTCATCACCTTGCCGCGGTCGATGCGCCGGGCGTCGTCCCATTGAAGCGGCTCGGTCAGCCAGTCCTGCATGCCGATATCGAGATCGAGCATGACGAAGATCGGCGTCTGCAGCCGATCGGCCAAATCGAACGCGAGTGCGCCGAATTCGAAGCATTCGCGCGGATCCTCCGGCATCAACAGAACATGTTTGGTATCGCCGTGCGAAGCGTAGACGCACGAAATCAGATCCGCCTGCTGCGTGCGCGTCGGCATACCGGTCGACGGGCTGCCGCGCTGAACGTCGAAGATCACCGCCGGCACTTCGGCGAAATATGCGAGGCCGAGAAACTCCTGCATCAGAGAAATGCCCGGACCCGACGTCGCGGTAAATGCCCGCGCGCCGTTCCATGCCGCGCCGATCACGATGCCAATCGACGCGAGCTCGTCTTCAGCTTGAATGATCGCGTACTTGTGCTTGCCGGTCGTCTTGTCCGCGCGAAGCTTGCGGCAATATTTCGCAAACGCTTCCGCGAGCGACGATGATGGCGTTATCGGGTACCACGCTGCAACGGTCGCACCGCCATAGACCGCGCCAAGCGCCGCAGCGGCGTTGCCGTCGATAAAGATGCGGTCACCTACTTTGTCGCGGCGCTCAACGCGCAAGGTCAACGGGCATGCGAAGTTCGCGAGCGCATAGTCGCGACCCATCGCCAGCGCCTTGCGGTTGGAGTCGAGCAACGCTTCCTTGCCCTTGTATTGCTCTGCGAACAAGCGCTCGATCTCGGCCGGATCGATATCGAGCAGCGCGGACAGCGCGCCCAGATAAATGATGTTCTTGAACAGTTGGCGTTGACGGGCATCGGTGTACGCCGCATTGCAAATCGCGGTCAGCGGAACGCCGATCGCGTTGACGTCGGTACGAAACTTCGCGGCCGGCAAGGGCTTCGTGGAATCGTAGAAAAGATAGCCGCCCGGCTCGATCTCGGCGATGTCCTTGTCCCACGTCTGCGGATTCATCGCCACCATCAGATCGACGCCGCCGCGACGACCGCGCCAGCCGGCTTCGACGATCCGCACTTCGTACCAGGTCGGCAAGCCCTGGATGTTCGATGGGAAGATATTGCGTGCCGCGACCGGCACGCCCATCCGCAGGATCGCGCGCGCGAACAAGCCGTTCGCGGACGCCGAGCCCGAACCGTTGACGTTCGCAAACTTGACGACGAAATCGTTGACGCGAGCGATCGGCTTCATCGCCCTACTCCGCCGCCAGCCCGGCAAATTCCACCGGCACGGCCGGCGCTTGCTTATCGCGGCAACGATGGTCGGCGTGCGCAGGCTCGAACAAGAATTTCTGCATGTCCCACGCGCCCGTCGGGCATCGCTCGGCGCACAGACCGCAGTGCAGGCAAACGTCCTCGTCCTTCACCATCACGCGACCCGTTTTCACGGGCGAGGACACGTACAGCGCCTGTTCGGGATCGGGCGCCGGCGCCATCAGTCGTGTTCGCAAGTCGGCTTCGTCGCCGTTGACCGTGAACGTGATGCAGTCCATCGGACAAATATCGACACACGCGTCGCATTCGATGCAGAGCTTGTCCGAGAAAACGGTTTGCACATCGCAGTTGAGGCAGCGTTGCGCTTCGGCGTAAGCGGTGCGCAGATCGAAGCCCAACTCGACTTCGGCGCGAATGTCCTTGAGTGCGATCACCTTGTCCTTGAGCGGAACGCGATACCGCTTGTCGCCGTGAATCGCGTTGTCGTAGCTCCACTCGTGGATTCCCATCTTTTGCGATAGGAGGTTCACATGCGCCGGAGGCCGCTTCGCGAGCGACTCGCCACGGCAATAGAGATCGATCGAGATCGCCGCATCGTGACCATGCGCCACCGCCCAGATGATGTTCTTCGGCCCGAACGCGGCGTCGCCGCCGAAGAACACGTCCGGCCGCGTTGACGCCATCGTCGCCTTGTCGACGATCGGCATGTGATGTGCGTCGAACGCGATGCCCAAGTCAGGCTCAATCCATGGAAACGCATTTTCCTGACCGATCGCGACGAGCACGTCGTCGCACGGGAAATGGACATCCGGCTCGCCCGTCGGCACGAGCTGTCTCCTGCCGTTCTTATCTTTCTGCGGCGCCACTTTTTCGAACGTGACGCCGGTCAGCTTGCCGTTATCGTGCGTGAACGCCTTGGGAACGAGATAGTTATGGATCGGGATGCCTTCATGCATCGCATCCTCTTTTTCCCACGGCGATGCTTTCATCTCCTCGAAGCCCGAACGCACGACAACATCGACCTGCTCGCCACCCAAGCGACGCGAACTGCGGCAGCAATCCATCGCGGTGTTGCCACCGCCCATCACGACGACGCGTTTGCCGATCGACGTCACGTGGCCGAACGAAACCGATGACAGCCAGTCGATGCCAATGTGAATGTTCTTGCGCGCTTCATCGCGTCCGGGAATCGCAATGTCGCGGCCGCGCGGTGCACCGCTGCCGACAAATACCGCGTCGAACTTTTCCTCTAGCAGCGCGCGCATCGAATCGACACGAGTGCCCCCGCGAAATTCGATGCCTTGATCGAGGATGTAGCCCACCTCCTCGTCAATCACGCTGTCGGGTAAACGAAATTTTGGAATTTGCGTTCGCATCATCCCGCCGGCGAGGCGATCGCCCTCGAAAATCACGCACTCGTAGCCGAGAGGTGCGAGATCGCGTGCGACGGTCAGCGAAGCGGGACCCGCGCCTATGAGCGCAATTCGTTTGCCGTTGCGCGACGTCGCGCGCTTGGGTAGGCGTGCGCGGATGTCGCCTTTGTGATCGGCGGCGACGCGCTTGAGTCGGCAAATCGCCACCGGCTCGGGCTTTGCGGCGGCTTTCCGATGATCGGGTGAGCCTTCTTCAACGCGTCCGCGACGACACGCGGGCTCACACGGACGATCGCACGTGCGACCGAGAATCCCCGGGAAGACGTTCGATTCCCAGTTGACCATATAGGCATCGCCGTAGCGGCCCGCCGCGATCAACCGGATGTATTCGGGAACCGGAGTATGGGCCGGACAGGCCCACTGACAATCGACGACTTTGTGGAAATAGTCGGGGTGCGCAATATCCGTCGGGTTCAAACCTTTACCTCTTCAGTGGCACGCCCGGCTCTGTTTGTACTGACTGCACCGGCGAGCCCACGTATCAGTTGCGACCGCGAGCCTCCCGAGTCGTTTGCGCTGCCGCGATGCTACGCCTGACGCGTTCGCATGGAAAGGCGACACGTGCGCCACGGCGGCGCACTCGTCGGTTTTTTGCAACGTTGTTGCATTGCAGCATCCCCACACTCCCCATGTGGGCTACATTGCAGCGTTGCCTGTTTAGACAAACGTCGAACGCTAAAATGCGTGCCGGCATTGACATATCAAGCCTCCGTTTGTTCATTCGATGAACGCACGAGACCGCAAACCGCTTCGTCTAACGCAGTTTTCCCATGGCGGCGGCTGCGGCTGCAAAGTCGCGCCCGGCGTGCTCCAACAAATTCTTGCCGGTTCAGCGGCCGGATTTCTCCCACCGGAACTACTCGTCGGCATCGAAACCGCCGACGACGCCGCCGTCTACCGAATCAACGAGTCGCAAGTCATCATCGCGACGACGGACTTCTTCATGCCGATCGTCGACGATCCTTACGACTTCGGCGCAATTGCCGCAACCAACGCGATTTCGGACATCTATGCGATGGGCGGGACGCCGCTGTTCGCGCTCGCGCTTCTCGCGATGCCCGTGAAAGAGCTGCCTATCGAGACGATCCGCAGCATCGTCGCGGGCGGCGAGTCGATCTGCAACAAAGCAGGCATTCCCGTTGCGGGAGGACATACGATCGACTCGGTCGAGCCGATTTATGGCCTCGCGGTGATCGGCACCGGACACCCCGATCACATCAAGCGCAATGGCGGCGCAGAACCGGGCGATGCGCTGATTCTCGGCAAGCCGCTTGGCGTTGGCATCTACAGCGCGGCATTGAGAAAGGATGCTTTGTCGGCTTCCGCATACAAGGAATTGGTCGACAGCACGACTCAGCTCAACACACCCGGCATCGAATTGGGACGGTTGACGGGTGTCCACGCGATGACCGATGTGACGGGCTTTGGATTGCTCGGTCACCTGCTCGAAGTGTGCCAGGCCTCGCATGTCGGTGCGTCGATCGACTTCGCGCGCATTCCGCTATTGGGAGAGGCGTTCGATCTTGCGAAGGGCGGCCATATCACGGGCGCGTCGGGTCGTAACTTCGATGGCTACGGGTCGCAAGTCGGCACTGCATCGGACTATGGGCAGATCGAGCAGGCGCTGCTGACCGACCCGCAGACCTCTGGCGGCCTGCTCGTGGCGTGCGACGTAGGCAGTGTCGACGACGTTCTCGACACATTCCGCCGCAAGGGTTTCGAACGAGCAGCGACTATAGGGGTAATGATTGCCGGAACGTCCCGCGTCGACGTCCGCTGATGCTGAACGACGGGGAATCTATTTCGACCCGGATTGTCTTGCCAATAACCTTATCGCTCGCGCGGCATAGCGCCTGGAGATAACTGATGCCCGGCACACGCTCTCATCGAGACGATCCCATGTCATCGCCATGGGCGACAGCTCGATCCGTCCTCGCACCAAATTTTGAGAAGGTTCGCCGGCAAACGGAGGCATTCGCCGCGCCATTGTCGCCGGAGGACTGCGCGCTGCAGTCGATGCCGGACGCGAGCCCCATCAAATGGCACCTCGCTCATACGACGTGGTTTTTCGAGACGTTCGTATTGGCGCCGCATGCGCAGGGCTACGCGTGCTTCGATTCGCATTTTCGCGTTCTCTTTAATTCGTACTACCACGGCGTGGGTGATAAGCATCCGCGTCCCGAGCGCGGCTTGCTTTCGCGGCCCGATCTCGCAACGGTGCGTGGCTATCGCGCACACGTGGATCATGCGACGCGAAATTTATTGGCGCGCGAGCTGGCGCCGGACATAGCCGCGCTGATCGAGCTCGGGCTGCATCACGAGCAGCAGCATCAAGAGCTGATTCTCACCGATCTCAAGCATCTATTCTCGCGCAATCCACTGCGCCCTCCGTACCAATCACGCTGGCCGCTTCTCCAGGTGAAACCCGCCGCGCTTGCATGGTATCGCTACGAGCCCAACCTCACGTCGATCGGACATCGGGGTGATGGCTTCGCTTTCGATAACGAAGGACCTCTGCATCAAGTATTTATCCCACCGTTCGAGCTTGCATCGCGTCCCGTGACGCACGGCGAGTTCGCTGCATTCATTGCCGACGGCGGTTATCGCCGCCCCGAGTTATGGTTGTCGCTCGGATTCGATATCGTGCAAGCGCAACAGTGGCAAGCGCCGCTGTACTGGGAAGAGCGCGACGGCCGTTGGTGGACATTTACGCTGCGCGGCATGGCGGAAATCGATCCGCATGCGCCGGTGTGTCACGTCAGCTACTTCGAGGCGGACGCGTACGCGCGGTGGGCAGGCGCGCGTCTTCCAACCGAATTCGAATGGGAAGCCGCTGCGCGTGACGTACCCGTTGCAGGGAATTTTGTGGACAGCGGCGTGCTGCATCCGTTGCCGTCCGGGGGTCTTGCCAACGGCAGCGGGCCGCAACAGCTGTACGGCGACGTCTGGGAATGGACCTCGTCGAGCTACGCGCCGTATCCGCGATTTCGCCCTGCTGCAGGCGCTGTCGGCGAATACAACGGCAAGTTCATGTGCAATCAGTACGTGCTGCGCGGCGGTTCGTGCGCGACGCCTGCGTCACATATTCGCGCCACCTATCGCAATTTCTTTCCGCCGGAAGCGCGCTGGCAGTTTTCGGGAATCCGGCTGGCGCGCGACATTTGAGAAGCAGTTTCGCTTTGTCATCCCGAGCGCAGCGAAGCGAGTCCTGAGCGGAGCGAAGGAACTGCTGTTGATTTTCGAGCGAGGGACCTGCGTTTGCTCTAGGTAGCCCAGTACACTGCGAAGTCGTGCGCCCGATCCTGCCAGCATCGAACGCTCGCGAACCCTGCATCCTGTAACAGCGCAGTGAATTCGGCGGGCGCGTACTTGTACGAATATTCCGTGTGAATCAGATCACCGGTCGCAAATGCACGCGAAGTTCCGTCGATGCGAACAACCTGCGCGGTTCGCGCCGCGAGATGCATTTCGATGCGGCCTTGTTGCTCGTTGTAGAACGCGACGTGCGAGAACGCGGCGGGATCGAAGTCGGCGCCAACGATTTGATTGACGTGACGAAGCACGTTGCGATTGAACGCCGCCGTCACGCCCAACGCGTCGTCGTACGCCGCCGTGAGTCGCCGTACGTCCTTCTTTGTGTCGACGCCAATCAGCAGGCCGCCCTCTTCGCAAGCAATACAGTGAAGGTGAATATCGGTTAGAAAGCGGCGCGCATCGTCGGGCTGGAAATTGCCGATCGACGAACCCGGATAGAAAAACATCGTCGGTGCGGCACAAAGGTCATTTCGCAAGTCGAGACCGCGCGTGAAATCGGCCACAATGCCGGTCACCTCGAGCTCGGGAAATTCCGGTGCCATCCGCGCGAGGGCTCGCGCCAAGGCGTCACCGGCAATGTCGACGGCGATATAGCGCGTCGGCGCGAGAAACGGCAGCCAGCCTTGCGCCTTGGAACAGTCGCCCGCTCCAAGGTCGACGAATTGCCGCCCATGTCCGATGGCGCGCGCAATCTCATCGTGATGCTCGACAAAAATCGCGCGCTCGGTGCGCGTCGGGTAGTATTCCGGCAGCTCGCAGATCGCCCCAAACAGCGCGCAGCCGACGGAATCGTAAAAATGCTTTGGCGCAATCGCCGGAGTACTCGCTTGCAGCCCCGCAATGATCGCGCGTCGCTCGGAGGCAGCGTCGGCGCGCAAGCGGTCGAAAAATCGATAATCTGACATCGGTGCACTGTGCCCAAGTATGAAGACAGACGGTAGACGGGATATTTCTCGCGCGCGTGTCGGTGTCTGTCTGACTGAGCGATGAAGCGCGCGTGGTTCAGGACAGGTGAGTCGCTTGCGACGCGACGAACCTTTCACGTCCGTAATCGCTTGTCACAACGTCGGCGTCGCAATGGCTGATCCGGCCGATGTCGTGACGCAACCATTGCCGAGCGCCGCGACGGACACGGGATTCTTCGGCCTCTACCCCGCAGGCAGTTTTTGCCTCACCGATGGCACGTGCGGCGACTGCGCGACGATTCCATCGGCACTTTGGTACTTCGAGCGCGAGACGATCGCCGTTCCCGCTGCGAGTTTGCCAGCCGCTGGATATGCACCCCTAATCGCGACGTTTGACGACGTGCGCGGGTGGCATGCTGCGCGTGCCGATGACGCGCCGTTCGAATATCCGCCGCTGGTATGGGTTGCCGCACCGCAAATCATCCGCCATGCGCAGCTGCACGCAGATGGTGCATCGCTCGATGTCGTCGGGACAACGCTTGCGATCGAGCGCATCGCGAAGATTCCGCTCAATCGATCTTTCTACGATGCGTCATCGACCCGTTTCTTCGTTTCGCGTCTGCTCACCGTGCGCGGCGCCCTCAATGCGAGCGGTCGCTTTGTCGTGCGAACGCTGTGGCCGGAGGATTTCCACTTGCGCGACTTGCCGCCACCTCGCGCATTGCCCTCGGATGCTTCACCTAAGCTTATGCTGCGACAGCTCATGCGCGAAGAGTCGAACGGAGGCGCACGAAGTCCATTTGCCGCATTCACACTGTGGCAAAAGCACTCGGCGCCCACAGACTGGCGCGGCCGGACGGTGCTGGCGTTTATCGTGAACGGGGCGCAAGGCGATGACGACGAGGCGCATGCAGGGCATTTTGCGATCGTCACCGGCCGGATCGCCGACGACGGCGCGATCGGCGATTGGCTTGTCAACAATTTCTACACGCTCGACGCCGAAAGCGAAAAGGGCATCATTGCTGCGCCGGTCCCGCTCGACAACTATCTCGCCGATTTGAACAGCGGCCAGGCGTATTACCGGCCTTCTTATCTGCTTGTTGCCGTTCTCAGGCACGAAAGCGCGGCAACGCTCGTGCAAGCAGCGCTCGGACGCGTCTACAATCAGTTCTACCGCCACCAGCTCGTCTACTATCATCCGACGACGAACTGCACGAGCATCAGCATCGATACATTGCGCGCGCTTGGATTCGGCGTGCCGGCGCGGGGACCTACGGGCCGTTTGCTCGCGTGGCTTGGCTTTCCATACTTCGCGGTAAAAGAACGATCGGTTGCCAAAGCAAAGCTCGCGTTCGACTATCTGACGGTCGATCAGACGCGGCTCATGCCTGCGGCAGCGATCGAGGAAATCTTCGGCAGTCTGTCGTCGTTAGCAGCGAGCGCTACGACGAACTCGTCGCCGCATGGCGCGCTCGGACGGATGCTGGCGCAGGATCTCGATGGGCTTGTGTTTCTGCGCATCCCGCAGATTCCCTCGAGCCGCGCATGGGGCAACGCACCCGCGGTCAATGCGCGCGAATATCGTGCGCGCGTGCCGCGCGATCGCTCCAAGGTACAGATTGTTCCGGTTCCGCTGAGACCGTTCCCCGAACGGCTTCGTGACGCCGATCTGCAGCCTGCGCCACCTCATCCATCCGATCGAGCAGCGCTGGTGTGGGGTGCGATACTCGTCGTCGGCATTCCGCGCCTCATCGCTTGGACATGGAAGCATCTGCGCGCGTCACGCTGACCGCACGCTGATACGCGTACAGTGCGAATGCTCCGCAGGCGACGAGCGTCCACAGCGAGACGGTACGCGACGCATCGACACTGAATACGAACGTCAATGCGAGCGGCGCGATGGCTTTCGCGATGAATTGTGGTTGGGCGAGGCGGCCGAGCAGTGCGCCATAGCCGCGCGGCCCGAACAATTCGGCTGGTACAGTGCCCCGCACGATCGTCATCACGCCGTTGCTCCATCCGTAGAGCAGCGCAAAGGCGAGCGCGACAATCCAAATCCCGCGGACTTGCGAGAGTACCAGCAACGCCGCCGCCAGCAGCACGAATGCGAGCGTTCCAACGAGCAAAGCGCGGACGTGCCGCGTGAACGCGAACTCCATCACGCGTCCGGCGACCTGCATCGGGCCGATCAGTGAACCGACGAGAACGGCATCCCGCGCCGCAAGCCCCGACGTTGTCAGCAGTCCTATCAGATGGGCGGAAAGCGCGGAGCTGATGAAAGTCGCCAGCGCGAACGCGCCCGCGAGCCACACGAACGCTGAACCCTTGGGTTGCATCGCGCTCATTTGCGGTTGTGTTGCCGGCGCGTTCACGCGCGAGCCATCTCGCGGAATGAAAACAAAGTGCAACGGGAAGCAAACAACGGCGTGAAGTGCGGCGTACACGCCGAATGCCGCGCGCCAGCCGATGGTGTCGAGCAGATATTGTGATAGCGGCCAGAAAACCGTGCTTGCGAAACCGCCGAACAGCGTCAAGGCGGTGACGGAACGCCGATACGAGACGCCCGCAATTCGGTGCAACGTTGCAAACGCCGGATCGTAGAGGCAAGCGGCGCTCGCGATGCCCGCCAACGTCCAGCCAGCCCACAACGTGAGTGGTCCCGCTGAAAGCGCGAGCGTAAGGCAAGCAAGTGCGCCGAGGAGCGAGCCACCCGCAAGAACGCCGCGACCGCCGTGCGTGTCGATCCGCCGGCCCAGCCATGGCGAGACGATGCCCGACACAAACAGTCCGCACGTGAAGCTGCCGAACAGAATCACATCGCTCGTCTTGAGTTCATCGCGCATCGCAGAACCGAGCACGGCGATGGCATAGAACAACGTTCCCCATGAGATTATTTGCGCCACACCAAGCGCCGGAACGAGGCGGCGCAAGTTGAACTGCGGCAAAGAGTCAGATGTCATCGTTCATATGCCCGCTGTCGTATAGTTCGTAATGGACACCATGGGATGAGTCAATGGATTGGATCGTACGCAATCGTATCGTTATCGCCTTCGTCTTCTTATCCGTTGGCGCGTGCGGAGCGAACGAAACGGCGACCAAGCCATCATTACCGCCGATCACGCCGATCATGGTGCCACCCGCGTTCGCTAGCGTGACCGAAGGAAGCCTCGACGGCCGCGTATGGGCGTGGCGAAGTACTGACCTCGTGGGCAACGAGCGTATGGTTCCCGACGCACCCGAACGCTACACGATTGAATTTCAGCCGGATGGTCGCGTGCAACTGCGCGCCGATTGCAATCGCGGCGGTGCGCGCTACGCCGCAGGTGCGAATCAGTCGCTCTCGATGACGCCCGCCGCGACGACCAAGATGGGATGCCCGTCCGGCTCCAAAGGAACGGAATTCGTGCGCCAGCTTGCAGAGGTAGTCCGCTACGATTTCGCCGACGGTGATCTTGTGCTGACGCTCAAGTCCAACGCTGGCGCGATGCGCTTCACGCCGGCAGCGAGATAACCGCCACTAGTTGCGCGCGACGATCAATCCGCGCGAAGCAAGCTGTCCGATGATGATTTTGGCGAAACCGGGTGTTTCCTGCGCGACACTCGATGGATTGAACGTTTGCGTCGTTCCCGACCACACGACGCGTTTTGTCTTCACATCGAAAAGGTTCGTTTCGACATTGGCGACGTCATACTGCGTCACTTCCGGCACCGCGATCATCTGCGGTCCCCATGGTCTGCCGTAGGGTCCGAAATAAATAGGTCCAGGCACCATCGTCGTCATCACTTGCGTCTTCGTATCGACCGCCAACACGCGGACGAGCAACAGCGCGTCGGCGCCGGATTTGGCGACGCCTTCGTTCCAGCCCGGCTCGTTCGCCCGGGCATCGTCGGGGAGAAATTGATAACCGGGGATGCCTTGTGTGCCCGCGGCGTTCAGCTGCTGCGCAAAGATATCCTCGAAGACTCGACGATCGGTGAGACTCGCGCCGACGCCGACGACCAGGATTTTGCGAAATGCGCCGCCGGTATAGCTTGTGTCGTACCACGCGCTCTGCAGCGACGTCGACGCGCATCCGGCCAGCAGCAAACTTCCGAGCAGCAGTGCAGTGCGAACGGTTTTGCTCATCTTGGTCAACGTCTAGCGGTGTTTGAATGCCGGCGGTCGCTTGGCGACAAAGGCGCGCATGCCTTCCTTTTGATCGTCGAGCGCGAACGTCGAATGGAATTCGCGGCGCTCGAACAACAGTCCTTCGGACAGCGACGACTCGTACGCGCGGTTGATTGCTTCTTTCACCTTTATCACGACGGGAAGCGAATGCGACGCGATTTTTGCCGCGACCGCCAGCGCTTCTGCCTCGACTTTGTCGGCGGGCACGACACGTGCGACGAGGCCGCTGCGTTCTGCCTCGGCGGCATCGATCATCCGGCCGGTCAGACAAAGATCCATCGCCTTCGCCTTACCGACCGCGCGTGGCAGCCGCTGCGTTCCGCCGAATCCGGGCATCGTGCCGATCGTGATTTCGGGCTGGCCGAACTTCGCAGTCTCCGCGGCAATGATGATGTCGCAGGCCATCGCCAATTCGCATCCGCCGCCAAGCGCGTAGCCGGCGACCGCCGCGATCACCGGCTTACGAACGCGCCGAATGTCTTCCCAATCCTTCGTGATGTAGTCGTCGCCGTAGACCTTTTGATAATCCCATTCGGCCATCGCGCCGATGTCCGCGCCTGCAGCGAACGCCTTCTCGTTGCCGGTCACGACGATGCAGCCGATCGCCGGATCGGCGTCGAATGCGAATAGCGCCGCTGACAATTCCTTCGCCAGTGCGCCGTTCAATGCGTTGAGCCGCTGCGGGCGGTTCAAACGGATCACGCCGACGCGATCGCGCGATTCAACGAGTATGTTTTCGTAGCTCATCGATTTGCCCATCAACGTGCGCGAACGCGCGGGAACGGCGTCATTCTACCGTTCCATCGGAAGAGCCATATGGGAGTTGGTCACGGTCGACGCCGACGGCGCTTGACCGCGCCGATCGAATGCGTAGTCCAATCCCTACGCGCGAAAGCGCGCCACGGTGGAACGCCGCCAGACCCGTGATGATTACGACACGGCGATCAATCGATGCAGCGTGTCCGGATCCTGCAATAGCGCGGCGCTATCGGAGCGGTGGACGACGCGACCGCGGTCGAGCACGATGGCGTGCTTCGTCAGCGACAACGCGAGCTTGGCATGCTGCTCGACGACTACGATCGCCATGCCGCTGTCCGTGACAAGACTGCGAAGCACGTGCAGCAATTCCTGAACGATGATCGGCGCCAGTCCTTCCATCGGCTCGTCGAGCAACAACAGGCGTGGATTGACCATCAGCGCCCGCGCGACGGCGAGCATCTGCTGCTCGCCGCCGGAGAGTTCATTGCCGAGATTGCGCCGTCGCTCGGAGAGGCGCGGAAACTGCGTGTAGACCTGCGCGAGTGTCCATCGCCCAGGTCGGGCGACGGCGGTCAGGTGCTCCTCGATTGTGAGCGACGGCCACATATAGCGTTCCTGCGGCACCCACCCCAATCCCGCCTGCGCGCGCTGATACGTCGAGAGCACGGCGAGATCGCCGCCCCGCCACCGCAGCGCGCCGCGATGCACGCGCGTCAATCCGAGGAGCGTCACGAGCAACGTCGTCTTGCCGACGCCGTTGCGGCCGAGCAGCGCGACGCTGTCGCCCTCGGTCATCGTGAGCGAAACGTCCTCCAGTACGACCGACGCGCCGTAGCCGGCGGTGACGCCGTCAAGCGCGAGGAGCTCAGCCATGCTGCGCTTCGCCCAGGTAGACCTCCTTGACTCGTTGATCGGCGGCGATTTCCTGCGGCGTGCCCTCCGTTAGCACCTTGCCGCCGACGAGCACGGTAATCCGTTCGGCGAAGCGGAACACGAGGTCCATGTCATGCTCGATGAACACAATCGTCACGTCGCGCGGCAGTGCCGCGATGACGCCAAATAGCTCGGCGCTCTCGCTCGACGGAATCCCGGCCGCCGGCTCGTCGAGCAGCAAAATGCGCGGTCTGGTGGCGAGCGCGAGCGCGATCTCGACCAGCCGTTGCTTGCCATAAGCGAGGTTGCGCGTTATATCGTTCCGCTCGGCTGTCAGATGCAACACGTCGAGCAATGCGTTAGCTTCGTCGATGGCCGCATGTTGTCGCGCCACCGTCTGGTGCCAGACGCCGGCGCGGCCTTCGCGCTCGCAGATCGCCAGCACGATCGATTCGAGCACCGTCAGTCTTGGGAACAGCGTGTTGATCTGGAACGTACGCGTCATGCCGCGTTTGACGCGCTCGTCCTGCGCCAGCGCGGTGATATTTTCGCCGGCGAGAAACACTTCGCCGGCCGACGGCGCGAAAACACCGGTCAGCAGATTGATGAAGGTCGTCTTGCCCGCGCCGTTGGGCCCGATCAAAGCGTGCCGCGCGCCCGGAGCAAAGGCGAGCGTCACATCGCTGTTGGCCTTGAACGCGCCCCATTGCTTGGACAGCGCGTGCGTGCGCAGCGCCGGCGTCATCGGTTGCGTGCGGTCATGCGGGTACGCAGCCGCTCAAGCCCGCCCAGGATGCCGCCGTGCGCGAACAGGACGATCGCCACGAGCAAAAAGCCGAGCCAGAATTCCCAATATACGGGGTTCAATCCCGACAAGTAGTCGCGCGCGATCATGAAGAGCGCCGCCCCCAAAAGGCCGCCGTACAGTCGCCCCGACCCACCGAGCACGAGCATGATCAGAAGCTCGGCGGAGCGTGGAAAGCCCAATGTGTCGATGCCCACGAACTGCGTCGTCTGTGCGAGTAGCGCGCCGGCGACTCCGGCAACTGCAGCGGCGACGGTGAAGATCGTGCGCAACCGTCTTGCCACGGGCGCACCGATGGCCGGCATGCGTTTGCCGCCTTCGCGAATTCCGCGCAGGCTTAACCCTAACGGCGAGTTCACCAGCCGACGCACGAGCACGAAGACCAGGAACACCACGACCAGTGCATAAAGAAAGGCCGTGCGCCCCCCGATGTCGAAACCAAAGGTCCCGAGCAGCTTTCCCCCCGTGAAGCTCATGCCGTCGACCCCGCCGGTAAGAAACGCCGCCTTGTTGGCCGCCTCCCACAGCATCAAGCCGATGCCGAGCGTCACCATGAGGCGAGTCAGGTCTCCGCCGCGCACGACGAGAAAGCTTACGAGATACCCCGCGATCGCGGCGACCGCCGCAGACGCGACGAGACCTGAGAGCGGCTCGGTCCAGCCGTGTTGTGCGAGCAATCCTGCGGCGTAGGCGCCCAGGCCGAAGAACGCCGCATGACCAAGCGAGACGATGCCGGCATATCCAAGAATGAGATCGAGCGAGACCGCGAACAGGCCAGTGATAAGGATCTGGCTGCCCAGGACGCGGTACTCGGGCAGCGCGAAGAATGCGATCACCGGCAACAGCCAGAATGCGATCTCGAGCGGCCCCCATCGACCATCGGGGAGCCGAATCCCGCAGCCCCGCGATTCGGTTGTCGCGCTCGCAGCGCTGACGCTCACACTCGCCTCCCGTATAGACCCGCCGGAAACAGGATCAGCAGCACGACCATCAGCGCGTAGATCACGAAGCCGCCGACTTGCGGCACGAAATATTTGCCCGCGACGTCGAATACACCGAGGATCAGCGCCGCCACGAGCGGTCCTTTGATCGTACCCGTGCCGCCGACCGCGACAACGAGCAGGAAATACACCATGTACTTGAGTGGAAACGTCGGGTCGAGGCCCAGCACGTCAATGCCGAGCCCGCCTCCCAACCCGGCAAGCCCGGAGCCCAACGCGAACGTAAGGGCGAACACGCGATTGACGTTGATGCCGAGTCCCGCCGCGGCTGTCGCGTTGTCCACGCTCGCACGCACCTGGCTGCCGAAGCGCGTGCGCTCCAGCATGAAGTAGAGTAAGAGCGTCAGCGCCGCAACCACCCCGATCAGGAACATGCGATACACGCCGAGATCGATGCCGAGCACGCGCACCTGCCCGCGCAGATAAGACGGCAACGCGACCGGCTGCTGCGACGGCCCAAAGAAGTACGTCGCCGCCGCGATCGACATGAACACAAGTCCGATCGAGAACAGAACTTGATCGAGGTGGCTCGCGCGATACAGACGTTGGTATAGCGTGCGCTCGAGCACGATGCCAGCAACGGCCGCGGCGACGAACGCCAGCGGCAGCGCGGCCAAGAACGGCACGCCCGCGCGCGTCATCGCCACGACGCAAACATAGCCGCCCAGCATCGCAAACGCGCCGTGAGCGAGGTTCACGAAGTTCATCAGGCCGAGCGTTACGGAGAGCCCGACCGCCAGAATGAACAGCAGGCTGCCGTACGCGATGCCGTCGAACAGCACCCCGATGATGTTGCCGATCATCGCCGCATTCCCCGGGATGTCGGCGCGCGCATTAAATCACTTGCCGGGATCCTTCACATCCGGGATCTTGTCGAACTCGACGTTCGCCAGCTTGCCGTCCTTCTTCTCAACCTTGCGGATGTACACCGTTTGCACGATGTCGCGGGTTTCCGGATCGATCATCACCGGCCCACGCGGGCTTATCCACTTGTAGCCCTTGAGTGCGGCCATCGCCTTGTCGCCGTCGGCGTCGCCGCCTTTACGGACAGCTTCGTAGATCGCCGCCATCGTGTCGTAGCCAGCGGCTGCCATGAAATTCGGGCGCCCGACCTTCGGGTCATTGGCCGCCGCGTAGTTCTTCAGGAACGCCGCGTTCTCCGGCGAGTCGTGCGCAGCCGAATAGTGGAATGACGTGATCATCCCGAGCGTCGGCTCGCCCATTGCGTCGAGCACATGGTCGTCGGTGATGTCACCGGTGGCGATCAGCTTGATTCCCTCCTTCGCCAGCCCGCGCTCGTTGAAGCCCTTGACGAACGCGATCCCCTGCTCGCCCGCCGGCAGGAACACGAACACCGCCTGCGGCTTGGCGTCCTTCACCCGCTGGATCGTCGCCGAGAAGTCCGGATTCTGCAGCGGCGCGCGCAAGCTGCCCGACACCTCGCCGCCGCCAGCTTTGAACGTCTTGGTGAACTGCGTTTCGGCGTCGATCCCTGGGCCGTAATCGGCTACCACCGTGTAGACCTGCTTGATTCCGTTCTTTAGCGCCCACTGCGCCATCGGCGCGCTCACCTGCGGAATGGTCATCGAAACCCGCACGACATACGGCGAGCGCGTGGTGATCGCGGAGGTCGCCGCGTTGGAGATCACCATCGGTATCTTCGCCTCGGTCACCACCGGCGCCACCGCCATGGCGTTTGGTGTTAAACCAAACCCGGCCAGGAACTGCACCTTGTCGCGCGTGATCAGCTCCTGCGCAAAGCGCTTGGCCACGTCCGGCGCGGGACCGCCCGTGTCGCGGATGATGAGCTCGATCTTCTTCCCCGCCACCGTGTCGCCATGCTGCTTCATGTACGCCTTCATCCCCGCTTCGATTTGCTGGCCGTACGCCGCAAACGGACCCGAGAACTCGGCGATCACGCCGACCTTGACCGTGTTCTGGGCGCCGACCGCGAAGGGCAGCGCCGCCAGAAGTCCTGCCGCCATTGCCCGCAGAAATGTGGATTTCATTTTTTGACCTCCTCTTTGAGTCGATGGCTCGCATGCTTCACAGCTGCGCGTTCGATTGAAAAATTGCGCGCGGCGCTTGAGTGAGGCGGCGAGGTTCACCTGCAATCAAGCTTATCAGATCGAGTCGTCCTGGCGAGTCAATGCATTTCGCCGCCGCCGGCCATGAACCGCGCTTACGGAGCGCCCGCGCCGAACTGCCGACGTACCTTCGCTGCCGGTCGCTGCTTGAGGTTCTCCCCGATCGCCCGGCGCCGAATCGGCAACCCGACGTAGTTTTCCGCCAGCGCGGTTTGGAACGCGTGCGATCGTGCGACTTGATTCAACTGGGCGAACTGCAGCCGCTGTTGAAACGGATCGCGATCGTCGTAGCGGTGCAGCATCGACGTCATCCACCACGAGAAATGCTCGGCGGCCCACACACGCTCGAGCGCCATCGCCGAATAGCCGTCGAGACCGTCTCTGCGTCCGGTCGCATAGTATTCGATCAGCGCATCCGACAGCACGCGCACGTCGGCCACCGCAAGGTTGAGCCCCTTCGCACCGGTCGGCGGCACGATGTGCGCGGCATCGCCGGCAAGAAACAACGCGCCGAACTGCATCGGCTCCAGGACGAAACTGCGCATCGCGATGATGCCCTTCTGGAAGATTTCACCTCGCTCGAGCGCCCAGCCATCGTGCGTTTCGAGCCGCGTGGACAACTCGGCCCAGATACGTTCGTCGGGCCAGTTGTCGACCGAGTCTTCAGGATCGCACTGAAAGTACAGTCGCTGCACTTCGCGCGACCTCGTGCTCACGAGCGAGAATCCGCGTTCGTGGTACGCATAAATCAGTTCAGGCGAATACGGCGGCGCATTGACGAGGATGCCGAACCATCCGAATGGATAGGCGCGCGCGAACTCGTGGCGAGCGGCGAACGGTACTGACGGCCGGCAGACGCCGTGATAGCCGTCGCAACCGGCGATGAAATCGGAGCGAAGCTCGTGCACCCGTTCGTCATGCTCGAAGCGAATGCGCGGCTTCGCGGAGTCGGAGTCGTGAATCGCGACGTTGCATACGTCGAACACGATCGCTCCGCCGGCCGCGAGCCGCGCGTGAATCAGATCCTTGATCACTTCGTGCTGCGCGTACAGCATGATCGCGCGGCCATCGGTCAATTCCGATAACGGGATCCGATGACCGCGTCCGCCAAACCGAAACTCGATCCCGTGATGCGGAGCGCCCTCGAGCAACATGCGCTCGCCGACGCCGGTCTCGATCAAGAGATCGACCGTGCCCTGCTCCAACACGCCGGCGCGCAATGTCGCTTCCACGTCGGCGCGGCTCCGAGACTCGAGCACGACCGACTCGATGCCGGCCAGGTGCAAAAGATGCGAAAGCAGCAATCCGGCCGGCCCCGCGCCGACGATGGCGACTTGCGTGCGGGCCGGCGCGGAGACGTTCCCGGTCATTCAATGCATGTCAATCGTCGTTTTCGCCGTCGGTGCGCGCGCAGACGAAGTTCGACGCATCATCGGTGCTGCCACTGCCGGTGTAGACGGCGAATTTCGGATACGGACACAGCGGCCTCGTCTGCGTGACGACGCCGCCGCTCGTCCTTGTCGCAAGAATCGTCTCGGGCGCTTGCCCCTGCTCGACCCATTTGACGACGGCGTCGAACAAGCCCTGCGGCTGCGGAGCGTTGCCGCCGCCGCAATGGCCGTTGCCGGGCGCCATGAACAATCGCGCGAATTCCTGCGTGTGCTTGTACCCGCCTCCCAACGTCTGCGTGACCGCATCGTAATAGTCGATGGTTCCTTCCGGGACGATCAATGGATCGGCAAATCCGTGCCACATGATGACCTTGCCGCCGCGATCGCGAAACGGTGCGAGGTTCGGGTTATCCGACGCCATGATCGGGCCGACGTTGTCGACCGTGTCCTTGAAGAACTGCAGGTAGTTGTCGTAGTCGAGCACGTGCCAGTCCCACGTGGGATCGAAGTAGACCCAGTAGCGCGGCTGCGCGACGGCAATGGAGAACGGCGTCGTG
>DASXSP010000109.1:0-6797 GCA_036505865.1 Casimicrobiaceae bacterium | reverse complement strand
GTACGAGCGTACGTCCCCGCCGTACTTCTTCGACAACACCAGCGTCATCGCCGCCGTCAACGTCGTCTTGCCGTGATCCACGTGACCAATCGTCCCCACGTTCACGTGCGGCTTGTTCCGCTCGAATTTGCCCTTTGCCATCGTTGTCTCCGACGCCTACGTTGTTTCGTTGATCTTGCTTTCTCTGGTGCCCATGGCGCGGATTGAACGCGCGACCTCTCCCTTACCAAGGGAGTGCTCTACCACTGAGCTACATGGGCGCCTCGTCACCAATGCCGAGCCAAACAAAACAAAAAATCAGGTGCAATTCGTACTTCGAGATCACTGGAGCGGGTGAAGGGAATCGAACCCTCGTCGTAAGCTTGGAAGGCTTCTGCTCTACCATTGAGCTACACCCGCGCGGCCTCAATCGGCTCAGTTGCCACTCAGCTCAGTCGCCAATGCCATTCCGAGTAACCGGTGTAGGAACCAGGTAACGAAGCTCTTCCGCGCAAGGTACGACGTCGTGTCCCCAATTACCTATTACCCGTTCCCCGACACCCGAATGGTGGAGGGGGAAGGATTCGAACCTTCGAAGGCAGAGCCGGCAGATTTACAGTCTGCTCCCTTTGACCGCTCGGGAACCCCTCCGTCGAAACGTGCGATTTTAGCAGTTTTAGTGGTAGCCGGTCAAACAGTGCCCCAGCGCAACGCCAGATGCCGCTCCGCCATCGAATCATCTGCGTATTCAATGGATTGCACCGACACTTCCGCCGTTGGCCGCGACGCGTGACGTGAGAGAACCTTCGACAGCCGCGTACGATTACGTGATCGTCGGCGGAGGCACCGCAGGCTGTGTGCTCGCCAATCGCCTATCAACGGACAAGCGCACCACCGTTCTGCTTCTCGAAGCCGGTCCGCGGGATCGCTATCCGTGGATTCATATTCCCATCGGCTACGCGAAGACGATGTTCCATCCGACCGTGAACTGGCGCTTCTACACCGAGCCGGAGCCGCACATGAACGGCCGCAAGGTGTATTGGCCGCGTGGACGCACGCTCGGCGGATCGTCATCGATCAATGGGCTCATCTACATTCGCGGCCATCGCGAGGACTACGATCATTGGAACGCGCTCGGCAATCCGGGTTGGAGCTACGGCGATGTGCTGCCCTATTTCCGCAAGCTCGAGCACAACGTGCGCGGTGCAGACGAGTATCACGGCGATGACGGCCCGTTGTGGGTATCCGACATCGAAAGCGGACATCCGTTGATCGACGCATTCATCGCCGCTGCATCGGAGCTGGGCATTGCGCCCAATCGTGATTTCAATGGTGCCACGCAGGAAGGCGCCGGGTATTACCAACTGACGACACGGCGCGGGCTGCGCTGCTCTGCGGCGACGGCGTACTTGCGTCCGGCAAGAACGCGCGCAAACCTCGACGTCCAAACCGATGCGTACGCGACGCGAATTGCATTCGACGGTCGTCGCGCGCGAGGCGTCGTCTATCGGCGCGAAGGACGCGAAATCATCGCCACCGCACGACGCGAAGTGATTCTTGCAGCGGGCGCGATCCAAACACCACAGGTGCTGCAACTTTCCGGTGTCGGACCGCCGGACCTCCTCCGACGTTTCGGCATTGACGTTGTCCAAGCACTACCGGGCGTCGGTGAGAATCTGCAGGATCACTTGCAGGCCCGCGTGATCTTTCGATGTACGCGATCCGTGACGACGAACGATGCGCTTCGCACGTGGCACGGCAAGCTGCGAATCGGCCTTGACTTCATTTTGCACCGCCGCGGCCCCATGGCAGTCGGCATCAACCAGGGCGGCCTCTTCGCGCGCGCATTGCCTGCGGCGCTGCGGCCCGACGTGCAATTCCATTTCGCGACGCTATCCTCCGATATGGCCGGATCGCCGGTCCACGCGTTCTCTGGTTTCACGATGTCGGTGTGCCAACTGCGTCCCGATGCACGCGGCTTTGTCCGCATTGCGAGCCACGATCCGCTTGTGCCGCCCGTCATGCAGGCAAACTATCTTTCGACAGAGCACGATCGTGCAACGTTGATCGCGGGCATTCGACTCGCACGCAAATTGGCGGCGACCCGGGCGATGGCGCCATTCGTTGCCGGCGAATATCGTCCAGGGGTCGACGTCACGACCGACGATGGTCTGCTCGAGTTCGCGAAAAATACCGGCGGCACGATCTTTCATCCGAGCGGCACCACAAAAATGGGACCGGCGTCGGATTCGTACGCAGTCGTCGATGCCAAGCTGCGCGTGCACGGATGCGCAGCGCTTCGCGTCGTCGATTGCGGCATCATGCCGACACTGATCTCCGGCAACACGAATGCGCCGGTCGTGATGATCGCCGAGAAAGCCGCCGACATGATCATTCGCGGCGGATAATGGACCCCCATGCTCGACGCTTCGCGTCTTCGCTGCCCCCAAAAGCGGGGCCGCAAATCGCGACTCGGGGCGGCCCGTCGCCGCGATTGAACGTTAGGAGATACCGATGGGCTGCTGTCACGCGGACTTTGCGCTGGTCGACGAAAGCGATCGCGGATTCACGCTCGGCATGCCGACGTTCACGTTCGGTGCGGGCGTTCTGGCCGAAGCAGGCGACAACGCGCTCGAGCTCGGATTGAAGCGCGTTGCGTTGTTCACCGATCACACGCTCGCAAGCGGCGAGCATGTCGCAAAAGTGAAAGCCTCGCTCGCTGCCGCACACATCGACGCAATCATCTACGACGAAGTCGCGATCGAGCCGACGGACACTTCACTTCAGCAAGCCGCACGGTTCGCGCGCGAGGCGAATGTCGACGGCTACGTGTCGGTGGGCGGCGGCTCGGCGATGGACACGTGCAAGGCCGCGAACCTTTATGCGACGCATCCGGCCGATTTCATGACATACGTCAATGCACCGATCGGCGGCGGCCAACGCGTACCCGGGCCCGTGAAGCCACATATTGCCTGTCCAACGACGTCGGGGACCGGATCGGAGGCCACCGGGATCGCGATCTTCACGTTGACATCGCTCAACGCTAAGACGGGCATCATCTCGCGCCGCTTGATTCCGACCGTCGCGCTCATCGATCCGAACGTCACCAAAACGCTGCCGTCGAATGTCGTCGCCGCGACGGGTTTCGACTGCATGAGTCATGCACTTGAATCAATCACCGCGCGCGCGTGGCCACGGCGGCTCAATCCTGCGAAAGGTGTTTCGCGTCCCGTATCGCAAGGCGCGAATGTGTTTTCAGACGCGCTCGCCGCGCAGGCGCTGGACGCAGTCGGTAAATATCTCGTTCGTGCGGTGCGCGACGCCAGCGACACCGAGGCGCGCACGGAAATGATGTACGCGGCGCTTCTCGCCGGCATCGCATTCAACGCTGCAGGCTGTCACCTGCCGCATGGCTTGTCGTATGCTGTTTCAGGGCTGACCAAGGATTGGCACGTGAATGGTTATCCCGAGGGGAAAACGCTCGTCCCGCACGGCATGGCGGTGGTGCTCAACAATCCGTCGGTGTGGCGTCATACGGCGCCCGCCCATCCCGAACGGCATCTCAATTGCGCGCGCTGTCTCGGCGCAGAAATGCGTGGTGCGACGCTCGATGATGCCGGCGAAGTCTTGGCTTGGCGCGTGATCGACATGATGAAAGCCACCGGCATGCCGAATGGTCTGACGGCGCTCGGCTTCGGCGAAAAGGAAATCGACGCCCTCGCGACGGGCGCCGAACCGCAGTATCGCGTGATCAAGAACGCGCCCGTCGACATCGGGCGCGAGGAGCTCAAGACCCTGTTCCGCGCGGCGTTGCGCTATTGGTGAGCTCTTTGGAATCTGCGTGCGTGGAATCGCCGGTCGGCGGCGCGCGCTCGACCCGTCGTGCAGGAAGTCGAACCGCGAACGTGCTGCCGCGTCCAATTTCGCTGTCGATCTCGAGCTCGGCTTGATGGCGCAGCAACACGTGCTTGACAATCGCGAGGCCGAGGCCGGTTCCGCCGGTGGCGCGCGAACGGCTGCGATCAATGCGGTAAAACCGTTCGGTAAGCCTCGGCAAGTGCTCCGCCGCGATACCGATCCCCGAATCGGTGGCCGAGAAGACACCCGTGCCGTCGGAATCGACGCGCCAGGCAATCGCGATTTTCCCGCGTGCGGGCGTATAGCGAATCGCGTTACTGATCAAATTGCCAAACGCACTGGCCAGTTCGTCACGGCTTCCCAACACGGTCGCCGCGTCGCCGATATCGAGCGACAGCTCATGTTGTCCCTTCGACAGCGCCTTCGCTTCGTTTGACAGCTCGAGCATCAGCGGCACGATCGCGAAGCGCTCGTCGGTCAGCCCGTTGTGCTCGCTCTCGAGCGCCGACAGCGTGAGAAGGTCCGCTACCAGCCGCTGCATGTTGTTCGCCTGCTCGAGCATCAGTTGCAGAAAGCGTTCGCGCTGCCGTGTATCGAGATCCATATCCTGCATCGTTTCGACAAAGCCACTGATGACGGTCAGCGGCGTCTTGAGCTCGTGCGACACATTGGCGATGAAGTCACGCCGCATTCGTGCGAGCGCCTCGAGTTGCGTGACATCACGCGACATCAGCATTTTCTTGTCGAGCGAGAACGGCACGAGCTGCAACGAGAGCGTGAGCCGAGCGTCGCGGCCCGACACGACGACGATCGGCTCGTGATAGTCGCCCGATTCTAGATAGCGCAGGAACTCGGGCTGCCGCACCAGATTGACGATCGGCGCGCCGGTGTCGTGGGCGAGATCGAGGCCGAGCTGCGCGAGCGCTCGCGGATTCGCCCATTCGATTCGATTGTTCTTGTCGAGCACCACGATGCCATCGGGAATCGCTTCAGCGGCTTGCTGAAAACGAGCGATCAGATGCCGCAGATCGCGTTGATATGCGGCGCGCGTGCGCACCTGACGATAGATGGCGCCGAAAGTCGGCGTCCATGAACCACGTCCGACTGGTACCGGCCCATCGAGCGGACCGGACGCCCAATCGGAGAGCAATTGTAGGTGGTAGAGGTGGAACCCGATGACCGTCGTCGCACCGACTGCGAGAACCGCGAGGGCCCATCCCGTACCTGCAAACCCCCACGCCACGAGCGTTGCGACCGCGACGATAGCCGGCGCGACGAGCGCGCGGGGCACGGAAAGTTTCATCTAGGAACCTCTGAAGGGGTCCCACGCGGTTGCGAAGGCTTCGTTTCGGAATGGGATACGCGAAGCAGCGAGCGACGTGTACCAAGCGTACACGAGCGAAGCTGCGACAAAGTAGACCATCCGAAACGAAGCCTTCCCTCCGGGCTGCGGCAAAATGCGGCGCCTGCTTCGCCGCTCTCCTCGGTAGTTGGTTCGACTACAACCTTCGTCGTGCGTCTCGCAGTCATCCGCATTTTGCGAAAGCAGCGCATCCGCGTGGGACCCCTTCAGAGGTTCCCTGCGCTTCGCGGAAGCGCCAGCCGATAACCGCTCCCACGAACCGTTTCGATCAGCGCATCGGCACCAAATGGCGCGAGCGCGAGCCGAAGGCGGCGAATATGAACATCGATCGTGCGCTCTTCGATGTACACGTGATCGCCCCACACGTGATCGAGCAATTGCGAACGCGAATGAACGCGCTCGGGACGAGCGAGCAAAAACCGCAGCAGTCGGAATTCGGTTGGCCCAAGCGTTACCGTGCGTCCGGCGACGGTTACACGATGTGTGAGCGGGTCAAGCTTGAGCGGCCCGGCTTCCAGCGGCTCCTGCGCAGCCTCCGGCGCGCGCCGGCGCAATACGGCCTTGATCCGCGCTTTCAACTCGCGGGGTGAAAACGGCTTCGTCACATAATCGTCGACCCACGCTTCGAGCCCGGCGACCTTGTCGGCTTCTTCGGATCGCGCGGTGACCATGATGATCGGCAGCTCGCGCGTACGCGCATCGCCGCGGAGCTGTCTCGCGAGCGCTAGACCCGACTGACCGGGCAGCATCCAGTCGAGCAACACCAGATCGGGTAATTCCTGCTTCAACGCTTCGTGCGCCGTCTCGGCGTCCTCCGCGGCTTTCACTTCGTAACCGGCGTCCAGCAAATTCACCTTGATGAGCTCGAGGATCGCGGGCTCGTCTTCGACGACGAGGATCGACGGCATCACGGTTGCGCGACCTCGGCGCGAATCTGCTGCGCCGACGAATGCCGCACGTCCTTGCCTTTCACGACCTGTACGACGGCCTCGGCGATGTTCTTGGCGTGGTCACCGATCCGCTCGATCGATTTCGCGATGAACACGATCTCGAGCGCCGGCGTGATCGTGCGCGGATCTTCCATCATGTAGCTGATCAATTGCCGCAGGATGGCGGAAAACGCCGCGTCGATCGCCTCGTCCTCGTCGATGATCGACGCCGCGCGCTCGACATCGAGACGCGCAAATGCGTCGAGCGCATGCTGCAACATTGCAAGCGCATTGGCGGCGGCGCGCCCCACGTCGTAGTAGCGAACGCGCGTGAGTTGGTCGCTGCCGCGCGTCTGCGCCGCCTTGTAGGCAATCTTCTTGACCTCGTCGCCGATCCGCTCGAGATCGTTGACGATCTTGCTCACCGTCAACACCATGCGCAGGTCCACCGCGGCAGGCTGGCGCCGCGCGATGATCTGCGCGCATTGTTGATCGATGTTGATCTGGAGCTGATTGATTGCCGCTTCGTCGGCGCCCACGGCGTCCAGCAGATCGGCGTCTTCTTCCTGGGCGAGCGCCTTGATCGCCCGCGTCAGCTGCTTCTCGACCATGCCGCCCATCGACAGGACGCCGGAGCGGATGCCTTCCATCTCGACGTCGAACTGCTT
>DASXSP010000108.1:0-74787 GCA_036505865.1 Casimicrobiaceae bacterium | reverse complement strand
CGCGACGAGATCGCGATGCGCATCCCGAATCTCAATTGCTCGCCGAACGCACGCTTCCCCATACTCGGCGGTCTGCTGCAGCCGCGCGGCGGTACGGTGCGCCACGACGCGGTGGCATGGGGCTATGCGCGCGCGGCCGACTCGCTAGGTGTCGATATCATCCAGCGCTGCGAAGTCACTGGAATTCGGATTGAGCATGGCGCGGTAACCGGCGTGCAAACGACGCTGGGCGATATCGATACGTCGAAGATTGGGATCGCCGTCGCAGGGCATTCCAGTCAGGTCGCCGCAATGGCCGGCGTCAAGCTGCCGATCGAATCGCATGTGCTGCAGGCGATGGTCTCGGAGCCGGTGAAACCGGTACTGGATACCGTCGTGACGTCGGGCGCCGTGCATTTCTACATCAGCCAGTCCGACAAGGGTGAGCTCGTCATGGGCGGCGATCTCGATTTCTACAACTCGTATGCGCAGCGGGGCAATCTGCCGATGATCGAGAACGTCGTCAGCGCATGCCTTGCGTTGTTTCCGAGCTTCGGACGACTGCGCCTGATGCGCACATGGGGCGGCATCATGGACATGACGATGGACGGCAGCCCGATCATCGGTAAATTGCCCGTGTCGGGTCTCTACATGACGGGCGGCTGGTGCTATGGAGGTTTCAAGGCGACGCCGGCATCCGGATATGTGCACGCGTGGACGATCGCGCATGACGAGCCGCATCCGCTCAACGCCCTGTTCACGCTCGAGCGTTTTGGCGAAGGCCGCACGATCGACGAAAAAGGCGCAGGCCCTTATCCGTGGGCGCATTGAAATACTCCTATTCATTCCGAGGACGGCGATTTATTGTCCGAGGAACCTGCTTCTCCGCCTCGATAAAGCAGGTCCCTCGCTCTCGCTCGGGATGACATCGCGATGATGCTGATTCCCTGTCCCTACTGCGGACCTCGCAACCAAATCGAATTTACTTACGGCGGCGATGCGACGCTGCGACGTCCCGCGCCCGATGCGCCGGAAGCCGCGTGGATTGATTACGTATATCTCCGCGACAATCCATGCGGCCCGCATGACGAGCTGTGGTACCACGGCGGCGGATGCCGAAGCTGGTTCAAGGTTCGACGAAATACCCGCACACATGAGATTCTTGCAAGCGCGCCTATCGATCAGCCACTGAACGTAGACCGCTCATGACACAATCGTGGCGCCTCCCGGCCGCCGGCGCGATCGACCGTTCGCGTCCGCTCGCGTTCGAGTACGACGGGAATCGCTACGAAGGTTTCGCCGGTGACACGTTGGCGTCCGCTCTGCTGGCCAACGGTGTGCATCTGGTGGCCCGCAGCTTCAAGTATCACCGGCCGCGTGGGATTTACACCGCGGGCGCCGAGGAGCCCAACGCGTTGGTGCAGCTTGCACGCGGTGCGCGTACCGAGCCGAACACGCGCGCGACGATGATCGAGCTGCATGACGGCATGGTCGCGAGCAGTCAGAACTGCTGGCCGTCCGTGCACTTCGATGCCGGCGCAATCGCCAATGCGATGTCGCCGCTGTTACCTGCAGGGTTCTATTACAAGACGTTCATGTGGCCGCCGACACCCACGTGGTGGCTCAAATACGAGCGCATGATCCGACGCGCAGCCGGTATGGGCCGTACACCTGACGTCCCAGACCCTGATCACTACGAGCATCAGCACGCGCATTGCGATGTGCTCGTGATCGGCGGCGGTCCCGCTGGACTTTCTGCCGCGCGTGAGGCTGCAAATGCCGGTGCGCGGGTCATCGTATGTCAGCAGTCGTCGCGCTTTGGCTCAAAGCTTTTCGGTGCCGATGCAGCGATCGACGCTCGGCGCGCCACCGATTGGGCGGACGCGACGGTCAGCCAACTCACGGCGCGAGTGAACGTCACACTGCTTTCACGTACAACGGCGTTCGGCTATTACGACGACAACCTTGTGGGCGCGATCGAACGCGTCACCGATCATCTGCCGGTGCCACCCGGCCATCTTCCGCGCCAACGGATGTGGATGATTCGTGCCAAGGCCGTCGTGCTGGCGAGTGGTGCGATCGAGCGCGGCATCGCGTACGTGAACAACGATCTGCCCGGTACGATGCTCGCCGGCGCGGCGTTCACATACATCAAACGCTTCGGCGTGCGGCTCGGAACACGCGCGGTCGTATTCACGAACAACGACGGCGCTTATGCAGCGGCGCTCGCGTTGCGCGAAGCGGGCATCGAGGTAGCCGCGATCGTCGACGTGCGATCCGATGACCAGCTCAGCGGAACGTTGCCCGCACGAGCGCGCGCATCAGGTATTGCACTGTTGCCCGCGTCCGTCATATCGCGCGCACGCGGCCGTCTGCGTGTATCGAGCGTCGATGTCACGCCGCGAGCCGGCGGCGCGCCGAGATCATTCGCCTGCAATCTGATCGCGGTGTCGGGCGGCTACAGTCCCGCCGTGCATCTATTTTCGCAGGCGCGCGGCTTGCTCACATACGACGCGATGACCGCTAACTTTTTGCCGGACACATCGCCATTGCCCATCATTCCGGCAGGCACGGTGAATGGTCATTTCTCGCTTACTGACGCGCTTGCGGATGGAGAAGCCGCGGGTGTCGCAGCCCTCGAACGTGCAGGCGTCCGCGTTGCGTCGAAGACAGTCGCATCGCAGACCGGAGGCGCTAACCACTTGGCAATCGAGCCGTTCTGGGCCATTGCCTCACCTCGCAAACGCGCCAAATCGTTTGTCGATCTTCAGAACGATGTGACGGTCGCCGACATCGCGCTGGCCGCGCGAGAGGGCTATCAGGCGCCTGAGCATCTGAAGCGCTACACGACGCTCGGCATGGGCACCGATCAAGGAAAAACAAGCAACGTCATGGGGCTTGGGGTACTGGGCGGACAGCTTGGCGTCTCAATTGCCCAAGTCGGTGCGACCACGTTTCGCCCCCCGTATACGCCGGTAACGTTGGGTGCACTTCCCGGACACGCACAGGGTCCGCACGTCGAACCGACGCGATACACGGCGATGCATGCGTGGCACGAAGAACACGGTGCGCGCTTCGTCAATGCAGGTCTGTGGAAGCGGCCGCATTCGTATCCGCGCGCCGGCGAATCCGAGGACGATGCGGCGAATCGCGAAGCGCGCAACGTTCGCGAGAATGTCGGTGTCGTCGACGTTTCCACACTCGGCAAGATTGAGCTGCAGGGACGCGACATTCCTGAATTCTTGAATCGCGTCTACATCAACCGCTGGGACACGCTGCAGATCGGTCGCTGCAGGTACGGCGTGATGTTGCGCGAGGATGGCATCGTGCGCGACGACGGCACGACGTCGCGGCTCGATGCGACGCATTACCTGATGACGACAACGACGGCGAACGCGGTCGCGATCATGCAGTACATCGAGCGTCTGCTGCAGGTTGACTGGCCCGAACTCGACGTTTATGCGACCTCGGTCACCGAGAATTGGACAGCCGCTGCGCTCTCGGGGCCGAAAGCGCGGCACGTGCTCGCAAAACTCGTCGATATCGATGTCTCAAATGAAGCGTTTCCGTTTCTCGCCGTCGCTCCTTGCCACGTGCGTACTAGGAACGGATACATTTCGGCGCGCCTGTTCCGCATGAGCTACTCGGGCGAGCTCGCTTACGAGATTCACGTACCTTCGAATCACGGTCGCGCAATGTGGGAGGCGGTACTCGATGCAGGTGAATCATTCGGCATCATGCCTTATGGCACTGAAGCGATGAACACGCTGCGCGTCGAAAAGGGCCACGTCGTGATCGGCTCTGAAATCGACGGACGCACGACTGCGGCGGACCTCGGCATGGCGAAGCTCGTCAATGCGAACAAATGGTGCATCGGCAAGCCGCTGCTCGGGCGTCCCGCGCTGAATGCGCCGGATCGCTGGCAACTGGTCGGACTTACTGCGCTGAGCGGCGCACCGATGCCGCGCGGCGCAAAGATTGTCGCGGACCCCGATCATGCCACCCCCAATCCGATGCTTGGGCACGTCACGTCGTGGTGTTTCAGTCCCAATCTCGACGCGTGGATTGCGCTCGCGCTTCTATCCGGCGGCCGCTCGCGTTATGGCGAAATGTTGTGGGCCGTCTCACCGCTCGCCGGCGCGAAACTGCAAGTCAAGGTCGGTCCCTCGTGTTTTATCGATCCCGATGGAGCGCGACTTCGTGCTTGACGCTGACGTCACGCTCGGCGAGGTCACATACACTCTGGCGTGGAACGTTCGCGGCGATCCGGCGCAATCGTCGTTCGTTTCGGAAGTGGAGCGTTTGCTGGGATTGCCGTTGCCGCTGCAACCGAACACCAGTGCGTTTCGTGCCGGTAGGACTTTGCTCTGGCTCGGACCCATGTCATGGCTGCTCGTGGTGGAACCGGCATCCTCAAGCAACGACTTCGACACGACGCGCCGTGCGCTCAATGCTGCCGGCGGCGCGTTGTTTGACGTATCGGCCAGCTACGTCGGATGGATGATTGCGGGCCCGGCTGCGGCGCGCGTGCTGAACCGAACATGTCCGCTCGACTTGCATCCGAGCATGTTTCCGGCGCGTCGGTGTGCGCAAAGCATGCTGGGGCACATCAACGCGTTGCTCTACAAGCTGGATGAGCGGCCCACGTTCGTCATCATGGTTGCGCGCAGTTTTGCCGCTGACGTTTGGCGCGATCTGTGCATGTCGGCGACGACGGACGGGTACGTCACCGCGCCGCCATTAGCATTCGATAAGGTTGCGCGGTCGATCGATTGAAATGACAATGCGTGAGCGGCGAGCTCGCGCGCCGGCACTTTCGAATAACCCGTACCCAGGAGGATCGACCATGACGCATGAAGCGCGTGATCCTGAAAATGTCAGCTCGATGTCCCGGCGCAATATGATTCGCAACGTCGGCGTTGCATTCGGCACGGCGATGTTAGCGCCACGGCTTGCGGCCGCACAGACTGCAGCGAGTGCGCCTGTCGGGCCACCGAGCACGATCACGCAGCCACCGCGCGATTTTAGTCCGCGCGGAGCGCCCACGACGTACTTCACCGACCCTGACGTTCTGACGGTCCAGCCGGCTTTCGACGGTCTTCTCCAACCGAATGCGCCGATTCAGCGCTTGTGGACCGGCGCGTTGTGGGCGGAAGGGCCGGCGTGGAACGCGGAAGGCAAGTATCTCGTCTGGAGCGACATCCCGAACAATCGACAACTCCGCTGGATCGAGGACGACGGCCGCGTAACCGTGTTTCGCGCGCCGTCGAACAACAGCAACGGCAATACCTTCGATTTCCAGGGACGCCAGCTTTCCTGCGAGCACGTCACGCGCCGCGTCGTGCGGTACGAGCTGGACGGCTCCGTCACGATCATCGCGTCGCAATTCGATGGCAAGCGCCTCAATTCGCCGAACGATGTCGTGCCGCATCCCGATGGCAGCTATTGGTTCACCGATCCGCCGTATGGCGCTCAGCTCTACGAGGGAACGGTCGACGCAGCCGGTGGGCCTGCGAACCGTCCCGGCCGACTCAATCCGAAGCTCGGCCAACCGCCGGAGCTCGGCAGCTACAAGCGCGAGCTGCCGACGAGCGTGTACCGAGTGGACAAAAGCGGCAAGGTCGATCTGGTGGTGCGCGAGGATCAGGTTCCGGATCCCAATGGACTCTGTTTTTCGCCGGACTACAAAAAGCTGTACGTCGTCAGCACCGGTCAGGGCCCCGGCGACACGCATAGCGGCGGCAAAGGCGAGATGTACGTGTTCGACGTCGGCGCCGACAACAAACTTTCGAACGGTAAACTCTTCTCGAATTTCATGATCGACGGCGTGAAATGCGGACCCGACGGCGTGCGCGCCGATGTCGATGGCAATCTGTGGTGCTCGAGCAATGCCAGTCGTAGCGTTGGTTACAGCGGCGTGACCGTATGGACACCGCAAGGACAGCTTATCGGGCGCATCCGGCTGCCGGAGATCTGCGGCAACGTGTGCTTCGGCGGCCCCAAACGCAATCGTCTATTCATGGCCGCGAGCCAATCGCTCTACGCGGTCTATACCGCAACGCAAGGGGCGGCACCGGGTTAGCGATCAGCAAGACCTGCGCACGCGCGTCGTATTGCGCCAGCGTCCCGATGAACGGTCGCCCGGCGCTGCCATGCCAATGTCATAATGTGCGGGTGTCAATCGAGGGATTCGCCATGAAGCGTTTCGTCTGTGCGATCGCCGCGCTGACGATCGGCGCGCCAACGCTTGCGTCCGAGGTCGGCGTTGCCGTTAGCGTCGGCCAGCCTGGTTTCTATGGTCGCGTCGAGATCGGCAATCTTCCGCCGCCGCAGCTCGTCTACGCGCAACCGATCGTGGTGCAACCTGTGCCGGCGTATGCTTCGGCGCCGCCGATCTATCTGCACGTACCGCCCGGCCATGCGAAGAACTGGCAAAAACATTGCGCGAGATACCACGCATGTGGTCAGCCGGTCTACTTCGTACAAGAGAGCTGGTACAACAACGTGTACGTAGCGCAATACCGAGGGCGCCCATATCCATCAAGCGGTGAACCGGTTGCGCTCGTTGCGCCTGGCTATGAGTATCAGCAGCGTCCGCGCGAACGGCTATACGAAGTGCCGATAAGCTCGGTGCGTGCGGTGGTCGGTGCGCCCGAGCAGCGTTGCTGGGTCGAGCGCCAGCAAATCGTCGAGGATCGCAGCGATGCAGCTAACGTCCCCGGCGCGATCGCCGGAGCGGTGATTGGCGGCGTGCTCGGACACCAAATTGGAAGCGGACGTGGTAGGGACGTGGCCACCGCCGGCGGCGCCGTAGCCGGCGCGGCGATCGGCGCAAACGTGGGCCGCGGCGGAACGCAGGTCTACAGCCAGGATGTCGAGCGTTGCGCCACCGTCGAACGGCGGGCGCGTCCGGAATATTGGGACGTCACGTATCAGTTCCGCGGCGTTGTGCATCGCGTGCAGATGAGCGCGCCGCCCGGGCGCAGCATCATGGTGAATATCAACGGCGAACCGCGCGGATAAGTCTGTCGCAGTCGTCGATTCACGCGGCCTTTCGGGCCGCTTTCTTTTTGAAACCCCGCGCAGCCGGCGCATTCAGATTCACCTACGGCCTAGGTAAAAAATGCATCCCGAGTCATAAGGATTTTCTCCACCAAAAGGCGCTCACCGGCCCCGAGCGCGGATTCCACAGCAGAAAACGCCCCGGGACGAGTTGGCACATGGTCTGCTAGTTACTAAGTCGCGACAGCGCATCGAGCACGGTGGTCGATGCGAATTCGGATGCGACTGCGTAGTGATCTGCGTGCGCAAGCCATCGGTTCCATCCGGCTGTTCAGCATGAGGGCGGGCTCCCTCCGGTCGCGGCTTTACGGGCCGCCGATGTCGATTGGCGTGGGGCCTGGCATCGCAACGTGTTCCTTTCACGAACGGAGGATCTATGAAACCTTGGAGATTGAGTGCGATTGCATGTGCGACATCGTTGATCTTCGCCGCTCCGTTGTTCGCCCAGTCAACCGCGGGCACCGGCGCATCGGCACCGGCAGCACCGAGCTCCACGCCGGCCGCCGCCGCAGCCGCGTGCGCTGGGTTGAGCGGCGCAGCGCGTACAGATTGCGAGAACCAAGAGAATGCGTCGAATGCGCTTTGCTTCGGCATGTCGGGCAAAGTACGTTCGGACTGCGTGCAGAGCTACTATCCGAACAGCTCGCGAGCTCAGGCAGCGCCGGCCAAGCCGGATAGCGGAGCGGCGAGCTCGGATAGCAGTGGCACGGGTGGCGCTGCCAGCAGCAGTGGCACGGGTGGCGCTGCCAGCAGCAGTGGAACGTCCGGCGGCCCCAAATGATTACGATGTAGCTCGAACGCGCTAAGCTAGTCCGACAGCCGTCATTCGCGCGCGCCCATCGCGGCGCGCGCGTCGTTTGTCGCGCAATGGAATAGGCCGATGCCGGAAATTCTCGGGTTGCTGCTGCTTGTCGGCGGTGCGTGGTTCTTATGGGACAGTCTCAAAGTACGCGAGAGCGCGAACACCGCAATGCGCGCCGCATGCAGGGAAGAAGGACTGTTCTTTCTCGACGATACGGTCGCGCTGCAATCGGTGTGGCCGGTGCGCGATGATGACGGGCGCCTGACGCTTCGCCGTATCTATGAGTTCGAATACAGCGACACCGGTCACAACCGCCGCAAGGGCAACATCACGATGATTGCCGACGCGGTCGCTGCGCTGTACATCGGCCCCCGGCCGATTATCGAAGGCGAGAAAGTTGAGCGCTAAGAGCCGGTTCGACGATGGAGCGTTGTCCTCGGCATGACGAAAGTAAGTGTCACTGCTTTACGGCACTCGGCTCCATGTAGATCACCTCCCAGATGTGCCCGTCCAGGTCCTGAAATCCGTGCCCGTACATGAAGCCGTGATCTTCCGGTTGTTTGTACGTTGTTCCGCCGGCCGCGACTGCTTTGCGAATCATCTCATCGACGTTTGCGCGACTCTCGGACGATAGACATACGAGCACTTCCGTACTTTTCGTTGCGTCGGCGATCGGTTTGGGCGTAAAGGATTTGAACTTGTCGTGCGTCAGCAGCATGACGTAAATGTCGTCGCTCACCACCATGCACGCAGCCGTCTCGTCGGTGAACTGAGCGTTGAAGCCGTAACCCAGTCGTTTAAAGAATTCCATCGACTTGGCGAGATTCTTCACCGGCAGATTGACAAAGATCTTGGTCGTCACGGTTTGCCCTTTTCGAAATGTGACTGCATCTCGGGAAACTGTTCCACGACTTTCTGAACGTCCGGCGGAAAGTCGGAGATTTCGAATACCTGGCGAATCTCGATCGTCTCGTTGTCAGAAGCGGGACAGCGCGACGCCCATTCGATCGCTTCCTGCTTCGACTTCACTTGAATCATCCAGTAGCCGCCGATCACTTCCTTCGCTTCGATGAAAGGTCCGTCCGTCACCTGTGGCTTGCCTCCGGAGAACGAGATTCGCGCCCCGGCAGCGGGCGGGTGAAGGCCATCCAGCGACAGCAACACCCCGGCCTTTTTTAGCGTCTCGTTGTATTTCATCATCGCTTCGACCGCCTTTGGCTCCGGCGTCGTGTGGGCCGCAGCTTTTTCGTATCCCTTCGGGATCATCAGCATCATGAATCGCATTGTCATGCCTCCTCGTGGCGAAAAATTCGCACAAACGTCGGGTAACCCCGACGGCAATGGTCCGCTACTGCGCGGTTCCGCAATCAGGATCGAACATCGGCCGAATTTCCATCTCCAGTTCGGCGACACCGGCGTCGACATGAATATCGACGACGCGATTGGCCAATTCGATCGCCTCTTCTTTGGATCCGGCCTGAACGATCGCGTAGCCGCCGATCAGCTCCTTCACTTCGATGAAAGGTCCGTCGGTCACGCTGCGCTTTCCATCGGCGTACCGAATGCGCACACCACTCGAGCTGGGCTGGAGGCCGCCGGACGCGAGCATAACGCCGGCCTTTACCAGCGTCTCGCTCAATTTCCCCATTTCCGCTATCAACTGCGGGCTTGGCGGAATGCCGGCTTCCGAGTCCTTCGTGGACTTGATCATCACCATGAATCGCATCACTTCTTCTCCTGCTCCCGCGGTTCGACGTGGACCATCCACGAGACGCCGAAGCGGTCGGCGACCATCCCGAATCGCGGTGAAAAGAACGTCTTGGCGAGCGGCATCTGCACTTGGCCACCCTTGCCCAGCACCGAAAACAGCCGCTCGGCATCGGCTTCATTGGGCACGGTGAGCGAAATTGAAAAACCTTGAAACGTCGGCTTTCCCAGGCACTCGCCATCGGAGGCCATCACTGTCGTATCGCCGATGCGAAAGCTCGAGTGCATCACCTTGTTTTCGGCACCGGGCGGCACCATGCCCGGCGGCTGCGGTTCCGGGCTGTCCTTGAAACGCAGGAGCGTTATCACTTCGGCGCCGAGCGCGCTCCGATAGAACTCGATTGCTTCTTCGGCGCGGCCGTCAAAGAACAGGTACGGTTGAACGTGCATGGCTTCTCCTTCCAAATGGTTGAAGTGATCATTCAAGAATCGGCATGCTGCGGCTGCGCTTGCTCGAAGTGATCGATCGGCCGCACCTCGATTCCCCATCCTACATTTTCGCCAAGGTGCGCCGCCGGATGCAGCGACGCGATCTTGGTGGCTTCATCGAGGTTACGTGCCTCGATGATGAAAAACGAGCCGATTTGTTCTTTCGTCTCGGCGAAAGGGCCATCGGTCACCGAAGGTTTGCCGTTCCTCGGCCGGACGCTCTTTGACGCTCGCGTGGGAGCCAACGATGCGACAGCCAACAAACGCCCACTTCGGTGAAGGCCTTCGTCGTGAACACGGCATTCGCGCACGATCGCATCGACCTCATGCTTGGGCAGCGCATCGAATTTCGTTTCGTCGTAGTAACCCAAGCATAGGAATTTCATGATGTCTCCATCGCCTCGGAATTGAGTTGCACCGACGGGGACGGTCGCACGCGGAGCAGCATGACGCCGAGTAGCGCCGCGAGAGCTGCGAACAGTGCGCCGATACCGAATGCAAGGTGGTAACCGCTGTTGCGAGCGACAACTTCTGCGACGCCCGACGCTTGCAGCCATTCGGTGCGCGCGCCCGCGACGCTCGCGAGAATCGCAAGGCCGAGCGCGCCGCCCATCATGAACGATGTATTGACGACGCCCGAGGCGAGACCGGACTCACTCGGCGCGACGTCGCTCATCGCGGCCAGCAGGACCGGGTTGAACGCCACGCCTGCGCCGATTCCGAGCAGCGTCATGCCGGGCAGCACGTGCAGCGCGAAGCTACCGCCGACCGGCGCCTGAGCGAAGAGTGCGAGTCCGACGGCTGCCAGCACAAGCCCCGCCGCGAGCGGTAGCCGTATGCCGAAGCGCATCACGAGTTTGGCGGACAATCCGAGCGAGAACGCCGCCATGATCAAATTCGCCGGCAGGAAAGCCAGACCAACCTGCAGAGCGGTGTAACCGAGCACGAATTGCAGATAAAGCGCGGAAATGAAAAACCACGCGAACATCGCGGCCGCCCACAGGACGCCGACGATGTTAGCCGTCGCGACGTTGCGCAATCGGAACAGACCAAGCGGCATGAGAGGCGCACGGACGCGCGCTTCGATAGAAAGAAATACGGCGAGAAGCGCCACTGAAGTGCCGAGGAATGCGATCGACTGTGCTGAAGTCCAGCCGGCCTCGTTACCGTTGACAATCGCATAGACCGCAAGCATCAGCGCCGTCGTGACGGTCACGGCGCCGGCAATGTCGAGACGCGCGTTAGCGAGGTCGCTGCGAGCATTCGGCAATAGCGCGACGCAGAACCCGTAAACGGCGATACCGATTGGAATGTTGACGAGAAAGATCCAGTGCCAACTGAGCGCACTGGTGAGAATCCCGCCAAGCAGCACGCCGATGCTTCCGCCGCCGGCGCACACGAAGCCATAAACGCCCATCGCCTTCGCACGATCGGCCGGCTCGGTGAACAGGTTCATGATGAGCGACAGCGCGACAGCGGAGACGACAGCGCCTCCCAATCCCTGCACGGCGCGCGCGCCGATCAGCAGCGTTTGCGAATTCGAGAGTCCGCAGGCGAGCGACGCGAGGGTGAACAGCGTAAGTCCAAGCAGAAACACCCTTCGATGCCCGTATAGATCGCCGAGCCGGCCGCCGAGCAACAGAAAACCGCCAAAGGTCAGCATGTACGCGTTCACGACCCACACCAGCGACGTTTCGGTGAATCGGAGATCTTCCTTGATCGACGGCAGCGCGACATTCACGATCGTCGTGTCGAGCACGATCATCAAGACGCCAAGGCACAGGACGATGAAGGCGAGCCAGCGCTTGCGGCGATCCATGTTGCTTGTCATGCGGTTGCTCCTGTCGATTCTTAGCGACGCGTGCTCGCGCGCGCCGCGCTGTGGTCCGGCGGTTGCATCGCATCGCGATTACTTCGACGTAAGGCAGCCGCGATTCTTCGATCGATCGGATCCGTCAACTCCGCGCTCGCCTCCAACACCGGCCGCACCTCGACACTGTGCAGTCGAACCACGGGGAGGCTTGACGCGATCTGGATCGCTTCGTTCAAATCTCTGGCGGTAAAGAGCGTGAATCCGCCGAGCTGTTCTTTCGTCTCGGCGAACGGACCATCGGTCATCGACAGCTTGCCGTTGCGCTTACGAAGCGTCGTTGCTGAGCTTACCGATTGCAAACCTGCTGAATAGATGTGCCGACCGCTTTTCTGGAGCTCTTCAACCCAATCGACGCACTCCGCGACGAGCGCGTCCAATTCACTCTGAGAGAGCGCGTCAAGCTTCCCGATTTCGTGATAGACAAGGCATAAATATTTCTTGTCCCCCTCCATCGCCGAACGCGAATGCGCCTGTCCGTTCGAGGCGCCTCGTGGGAGCGATCCAAAAAACACCTCGATCGCCTTGATCTTGTCGCCATCGAATCTGAAGCGTTCGGTATTCCGAAACGGCGCGCCTGACTTTGGCTCGAGCTCGTAATGAACCATCGCTTCGCTGTCGTTCTCGAACAATGTTTGGATATGAAAGGCGCGAATAGTTTCGCTGTTCGGCCAACATTTTTGGAAATAGGTTGCCCGGTCGATGTGATCGTCGTTTGGACTGGTGAACCGGAAATCGTCGCTCAACAGCGCTTCGACGGCCTGCCGGTTTTTCGATTCGTACGCGGCGTAGTACTTGCGAACAAGCTCGGAGACTTTCATCGTCAACTCCAGCGTGATTCAATCATCTGCGCGTTCACCTATTGAACGACCAGCTCTCTCACCGGCCGCACTTCGATGCTGCCCACGCGCGCCGGCGGGATCTTCGAGGCGAGTTGAATCGCTTCGTTCAAATCCTTCGCGTCGACCAGATAAAAGCCGGCAAGCTGCTCCTTCGTCTCGGCGAAGGGGCCGTCGGTAACGGAAACCTTGCCGTTGCGAACGCGCACGGTCGTTGCCGTCTGCACCGACTGGAGCGCCTCCGCGGCGAGCCAGCGTCCGGTGTTGCGGAGGCCGTCTCCATAGGCTTTGCATTCGCTGTCGTTGACGGTGCCCAACTTGCCCTCCTCAAGGTACACAAGGCATAAATACTTCATGGATCACTCCTGATCATGGTGGAACGCTGTGGATCTACCCTGTAGTCGATCGGCGAAGCCCGAAATCGACAATGGCTCTCAAAAAATTCAGAACGCAAATTCGACGCGGCGAGCGTCACGCCCAACCCGTACAGAATGCCGATCCACCGCGCTTTCTGATCGCTCGCCGTGTGCGGCGGCACGTTCTCGTGGAGCAACGTCAGGCGGGACCGCATCTTGAGCCGAGTGACTTCGACGGTTACGCGCGTCAGGACGTCCCTGGGATTGTTCAGCTTGAGCGTGAAAATGAGACGCCGATACGGCGAAACCTCGACGTATTCGCCGGCATACTCGATGACCCCGCCGTCGTGCTCGTCAACCAAGCGAAACGCGCCGCCCGCGCGTGCGTCGATCTGGACACGCGCCATCGGACGTAACGCCGTGGCAAACAACCATATGCGCGCCATGGCTGGATTAATCCAGGCATCGAACACGCGCTCCGGGGGCATGCCGTAGCGCCTCGTCACGCGTAGCGTCGAGCTCATGTCAGACCCCTTGCTGAACGTTGCGAATGAGCGCGCGTGCCATGGCGAGCGGTGGCCGTGGGACAACGGACCCGGTGCTGGGCTTCCGGTTTTGGTAAAGAAACAGCAGCAAGGCGATCAGCGTACCGCCAGGCAGGAGAATCTCCAGCATCAGGTAAGGTCCCAATTTCTGCGCCCATCGACGTAGCGCGGCTAAAACCAATATGGCTCGTTGCATTTGCGTCACCTGTGTCCTTTCACTTTCTAGTCGAACAGGTGACGCCCAAATCGACACGCGGGGCGCGCGATTTTTTGCAGATTGCTAGGTCAAGCGGGCAGCTCGGTCAACCGTCGCTCGAGAAACTGCCGCTCCTGGTCCTGCCGCGAAAGCGCGATTGCCCGTTGATACGACTGACGCGCCTTTGCGGTTTCGCCGAGTCGCCGGCACAGGTCTGCGTGCGCTGCGTGCGCCAGGTGATAGTCCTGCAGGTCGCCTCGGGCAAGAATGTCTTCGATCAGCGCGAGGCCCGCGGCGGGCCCGTCGCGCATCGCGATCGCCACTGCGCGGTTCAGCTCGACGACAGGCGATGGGTCGATACGGAGCAGCGCGTCATACACGCCGACGATTTGCCTCCAATCCGTTGCATCAGCATCAGACGCCTCGGCGTGGACCGCGGCGATCGCCGCCTGAAGCGTGTAGGGACCGAAACGCCGCGAAGCGAGCGCCCTATCGACCAGCGCCAATCCTTCATCGATCTGATCGCGGTTCCAAAGGGAGCGATCCTGGTCATTGAGCAGCACCAGCTCTCCGGTGGGTGTCGTGCGCGCGGCGCGCCGCGACTCGTGCAACAGCATCAGCGCCAATAGTCCAATCGCTTCGGGCTCGGGCAGCAAGTCAACCAGCAACCGTCCGAGACGAATCGCCTCGCCGGATAAATCGACGCGCGTTAACGACGAGCCGGACGATGCCAAATATCCTTCATTGAACACGAGGTAAACGACGCGCAATACGCTGTCGAGCCGTGCAGGCAATTCGTCGGCAGCCGGCACCTCGTACGGTATGTGAGCGTCGCGGATCTTCGACTTCGCACGGACGATGCGCTGAGCGAGCGTCGCTGCGCCGCTTAAAAATGCCTGCGCAATTTCTTCGGTCGTGAGACCGCATACTTCGCGGAGCGTGAGTGCAACTTGCGCGTCCGCTGACAATGCAGGGTGGCAGCACGTGAAGATGAGTCGTAACCGATCGTCTTCGATGCTCTCGTCGTCCCACGGCGTCGATTCATCGGCGATGTTCTCGACGTGCTCGGCGAAATCCTCGATCGAAGCGAAGCGCGCGCGCCGGCGTATGCCGTCGATCGCCTTGAAGCGCCCCGTCGATACCAACCATGCGCGTGGGTTTGCCGGCACGCCGTCGCGCGGCCATTGCTCGAGTGCAGCGTGGAACGCATCATGCAAGGCTTCTTCCGCGACGTCGAAGTCGCCGAGCAAGCGAACCAGCGTGGCGAACACGCGACGCGATTCATCGCGGTATATGGATTCCGCGATCGCGCGTGCTGATTGCGCCGACGTTTCGTTCAATGCAGGCCTCTCATGTCGATTTTATCGAACGTGCGAGACAGGGCTCGGCTCGCAGCATTCGCACATCTATCAATTGCAGCTGGTTTCGATGCGAAACAACTGATTCGACAGCGAGTGTGCCGCACGCCCGATGACAGTGTCATTGCAACGTCGCCGATCGCCGTTGCATTCTTCCAAAGTGCTGATCTAGGATAGCGACCACGCAGCGTCGTACGACGGGTTACGAATGGGTTATTCACGTTGCAGCGGCAGATAACAAGACCGCGATACTTCACTCAAACTTCTCGGGGGACCGTGTGGCAAAGAAAATCGTAATCAAGAATCCGTGGTCGGGCGAGATGGTGGAGCGCGACATCAGCGGACTTACACCGGCGGAACTTGAATCGTATCCCCTCGACGAAGGGATCTGCGACGAAATCGCGCGGGCGATCGCGCCGTGTCTTCCCGAAGAGTTTCTCGCTGCTTACGTGAAGCGCGTGGGCGCCATCACTGCGGGCATTGCGATCTTCGGCGCGCAGTTCGTGCGTCGAGGACTTGCGGACTCCGACGACGGATCGATGTCGCCCGCTTAGCGCCGACGCGGCGCATTAGCGCGGGATGTGCGTGGCAGGACCGGCACGCGAGCGGATGTCTTCGTCGACCCCCCACGCACCGTCGGACAGACCCGCGGCGGAGCTTGCGACGGCCTCGCTCATGTCGGCGTCTCGAGTCCAGGTACGTTCGCCTCTCATCCACCCCGTCGCACGCCAATCTTCAGCCCGGCGCGAAATATCGATTGCGCCCGCTTTGCGAAGAATCGCCGAAGCTTCGTCGGCGCGCGACTCGTCGGTGCGCAACGTAACGAGCGTACCTCCGCGTCGTACCGCCTCCGCATAGAGCTCGGCTTCCTTTCTTTCCACGCCGAGCTCGGTGAGGCTACCGATTACGCCACCCGCGACAGCGCCGGCTCCCGCGCCTGCCAATGTTGCGATAATCGGACCGGCCGTCAAAAGGGGCCCGATGCCAGGTATTGCCAATCCGGCGAGGCTTACGGCCAAACCGGCCGCACCGCCCAGCACGCCGCCCGCGACCGCGCCTTTTGCGACCGGACCGGTTCCGTCGCCCATGGCGGGCAATTCCGTGTCGGCGTCGCCCTGACGCACGTTGCTGACAACGAGATTGATGTCCGTGTCCGCGAAACCGACGTTACGCAAATCGCGCGTTGCTCGATCGGCATCGTCGGCGCTGTCGAAAGAGCCTATCACCGTCTTGATCATAGAGCCTCCATCACAAGGGAGGACGGTCCAACACCTGCGGCACCACTACGAAGATCATGGCCCGGCGGCATATTCGCCGAAATCGGCGGCGAAGCGGCGTCGGTGTAGGAATTGGCCCCGATACCGCTCCTACAGGCCAATTCCGGTCGGTTCCCTTGGCGAGGGCGCGGTTATTCGACGTTTTTCGCCTAACCGCGCTAATCTAGCGTGGTTCCTTATGTCAACGGCGTGTCTGCTCTGTGCCGGGACCGTCGAACGGCTATGGCCTATCAGTCCGACGTGCAGAGAATCACCCGAGCCCTCAACTGGATCGGTGCGGGCGCTTTGGGCTTCGGCATCATGGTCGTCGTCTGGGCTTTGTGGTGGACGCGCGGGGTCGACGATTTTCGGACTGCCGTGATCGTTGCCGCGCTCGGCTTCGGCTTGCCGTCGCTCGTTGCATTGACTCTCGCTTGGTTGCTCGATCCGTTGCTTGACGCGGAACGCACGGGTATGGCCGCTCCGGTCTCAGGCTCCGATATAACGCCGCCGCTTCGCTTTGGTTTTTACGATTGGCCGGTCCTTTTTCGATACCTGGCAGCACTTGTTGTTGTCGGCCTGTCGGCGGCCCTACGAATCTGGTTGCATCCGGTCCTTGGCGACTCCGTTCCCTACATCACGTTTTTCCTTGGCGTCGCACTTGCCGCGTGGGTGGGCGGCTTCGGACCTGCCGCTTTTGCCGTGGCGCTGTCGATCGTTATCGCATGGCACTGGACGTTACGCGCCTCGAGCGATCTGCCGCCGTATCAACTTGCGCAAGTTGTTTCGATCGGCGTCTTCGCCGCGACGGCGCTGGCAATCGGCGTCATCACGTCGGCGATGCGTGCGACGGCCGTCGAAGCGGAACGGCTGTCCGCCGTCACGCAAGTCCGAAATGCCGAGCTGCAATCGATCGAGGCCGAGCTCCGCCGCGAACGGGACCGAGCCAAAGTAACGCTCGATGCGATCGACGACGCCGTCATCACGACCGATACCGATGGTTCGGTTACGTTTCTCAATCCTTCAGCAGAGCGGCTGACCGGCTGGCGCTTGCGTGATGCGCGGGGCGTACCCCTTTCCAAAGTGATGGAGCTCGTCGACGAAAAGAGCAGGGACAGCGTTCCGTTGCCGATGACTCGCCGGCGGGCGAGCGCTCCGCAAGGCGCGTTGCAAAGCATCCTACTGATCGATCGCAACGGCAAGCAGCATCCGATCGAGGACAGCACCGCACCGATTATCAGCGGTGACGGCGAACAGATCGGCCACGTCGTCGTCTTCCGTGATGTCACGCCAACGCGACGCGCGCACGCAGCGTTGCAGGAGAGCGAAGCACGTTTTCGGATTGCGGCGGACAGCGCGCCCGTTCTGATATGGATGTCGGACTCGACCAAGGCTCGCGATTATTTCAATCGTCAATGGCTCGAGTTCACCGGGCGCACGATGGAACAGGAATTGGGCGATGGCTGGGCGCAAGGCGTCCACTCCGATGATTTGGCGCAATGCGTCGCAACGTACAACGCGGCGTTCGACGCGCGACAGCCGTTCAAAATGGAGTATCGATTGCGCCGCTTCGACGGCGAATATCGTTGGGTGCTGGACGATGGCGTGCCTCGCTTCGCGCCCGATGGCACGTTCCTCGGCTATATCGGCGCGTGCATGGACATCACCGATCAGAAAAAGGCGCGCACGCTTTCGTCGTTGCCGGTGGGATGAACGCTACACTCGACGATCTGCGTCGTTGGATCGGCAAGACGGTGGTTGCCGACGATCATGTGACGGCGACGCCGGCGCGCGCGCTTGCCGCGACGTTGGATCGTGACGCGAGCTTCGACGCCGGCGATCCACTACCGCCACCGTGGCACTGGCTGTACTTTCTCACGATGGAGCCGCTGTCCGATGCGGGCCCCGATGGGCACCCGAAGCGCGGCGGCTTTCTCCCACCTGTGCCGTTGCCGCGCCGGATGTGGGCCGGCAGCCGGATGGAGTTCTTTCGACCGCTGCGGGTGGGCGATGCGATACGCCGCGAATCGCGAATCGCCGATGTGAAGGTCAAGGAAGGACGCTCCGGAACGCTCGTCTTCGTGACGGTGCAGCATGAAATCGCATCCGGCCCCCAACGCCTGCTGACCGATGAGCACGACATCGTCTATCGCGATCTGCAAAAGGCAGACGTGAATACGCCTCCGCCGCGAATGGCGCCGAGCGACCACGCCTGGATACGCGAGATTGATCCGACGCCTGTGCTGCTCTTTCGCTATTCAGCGCTGACATTCAACAGCCATCGCATCCACTATGATTTTCCGTACGTGACGGGGGTTGAAGGTTACCCCGGCCTCGTGGTGCATGGACCTTTGTTGGCGACGTTGTTGCTCGATCTCTTGTTGCGACAAATCCCGCGCGCGCACGTGACCCAGTTCGAATTTCGCGCGATCAGTCCGCTGTTCGCCAACGCGCCGTTTGTTGTCTGTGGCCGACCCGATGGAAACGGCGGCAATATCGCGCTGTGGGCGAAGGGTTCTGACGGACGGCTTGCGATGGACGCCCTTGCAACAGTTGCCTGACACGCATGAGCGCATCGGCTGATCGTTTTCAGGACATTCGCGACGGGTTGCGCGCGCTCTGCGCAGAGTTTCCCGACGAATATTTTCGCAAGATCGACGAAGCGCGCGGCTACCCAGATAGCTTCGTCGACGCGCTGACCAAAGCAGGCTGGCTCGCGGCTCTCATTCCGCAGGAGTACGGCGGCTCGGGGCTCGGACTTGCCGAGGCGTCGGTCATCATGGAAGAGATCAATCGCTGCGGCGGAAATTCCGGGGCTTGTCACGGCCAGATGTACAACATGGGCACACTCCTGCGCCACGGCTCCGAAGCGCAGAAGCGCAAATTTCTTCCCGGGATTGCTTCGGGCAGCGTACGGCTGCAGTCGATGGGCGTGACCGAACCGACGACCGGCACCGACACGACGAAGCTCAAGACAACGGCGCAACGAAAGGGTGACCGCTACGTCATCAACGGACAAAAAGTCTGGATCTCGCGCGTGTTGCACTCGGATCTGATGATCTTGCTCGCACGGACAACGCCGTTCGCCGACGTGAAACGAAAATCGGATGGCATGTCGATCTTCATCGTCGATCTGCATGAAGCAATCGGCAATGGACTGACGGTGCGGCCGATCGCCAACATGGTCAATCATGAAACCAACGAGCTCTTCTTCGACGCGCTGGAGATTCCTGCCGAAAATCTGATCGGCGAGGAGGGCAAGGGTTTCAAGTACATCCTCGACGGGCTGAATGCCGAACGAACGTTGATCGCCGCAGAATGCATCGGCGACGGTTACTGGTTCATCGACCGCGCGGCGAAGTACGCGAACGAGCGCATCGTGTTCGACCGGCCGATCGGCAAGAACCAGGGCGTGCAGTTTCCTCTCGCCGAGGCGTACATCGAAATCGAAGCCGCGAATTTGATGCGTTTTCGCGCGTGCGAGCTCTTCGATGCGCATCGACCGTGCGGCGCGGAAGCCAACATGGCCAAATATCTTGCAGCCAAAGCATCGTGGGAGGCCGCGAACGCCTGTCTGCAAACCCATGGCGGCTTCGGCTTCGCGAGCGAATACGACGTCGAGCGCAAGTTTCGCGAGACGCGCCTGTATCAAGTCGCGCCGATTTCGACGAATCTGATCCTGTCGTACGTCGCCGAGCACGTGCTCGGTTTGCCGAGATCGTTCTGATCATGCGTCCGCTTGAAGGTATCACCGTCGTCACGCTCGAGCACGCGGTTGCTGGGCCGTTCTGCACGCGTCAGCTCGCCGATCTCGGTGCGCGCGTAATCAAGATCGAACGGCCGGGAGGCGGCGATTTCGCGCGCGGCTACGACGAGCGCGTCCGCGGGCTCGCATCGCACTTCGTTTGGACGAACCGGTCGAAGGAGAGCCTGACGCTCGACGTCAAGCATCGCCACGCGCCGGCGATTCTCGAGCGGTTGTTGGGTAAAGCCGACGTGCTCGTGCAAAACCTGGCGCCCGGGGCCGCTGCGCGGCTTGGCCTCTCATTTGACGTGCTCGCGCCCTCGCATCCGCGGCTCATCGTCTGCGATATTTCCGGTTATGGCGATTCGGGACCTTATCGCGACAAGAAGGCCTACGATCTGTTGATCCAAAGCGAATCGGGCTTCTTGTCGATTACGGGCACACCCGATGATCCGGCCAAGGCAGGTTGCTCGATCGCCGATATTTCGGCCGCGATGTATGCGTACAGCAGCATTCTCGCGGCGTTATTCGCGCGCGAGCGCACCGGATGCGGTTGCCGGATCGAAGTCGCTCTCCTCGAGACGATGGTCGAGTGGATGAGCTACCCGCTCTATTACGCCCACGAAGGCGCACCGCCGCCGCCGCGAACGGGCGCGGCGCACGCGACGATTTATCCGTACGGACCGTTTCCGGCGGGTGACGGCAAGATCGTCATGCTGGGATTGCAAAACGAACGCGAATGGAGCGTATTTTGCGACAAAGTGTTGCGCGACGCGGCGCTGGCAACCGATCCCCGTTTCGCATCGAACTCGAAGCGCGCCGCTGCGCGCGAAGAATTGCGCAAGGTTATCGTCGCCGCGTTTCGCGACTTGACCGCGGAAGAGGTCGTCGCGCGGCTCGACGCGGCACAGATTGCCAACGCGCGGATGAACGATATGCACGAAGTGTGGGAGCATGCGCAGCTCAAAGCTCGCCGCCGCTGGACCGACGTCGAGACGCCGGCGGGAACCATCGCCGCGCTTCTGCCGCCTGCGCTGCCGAGCACTGTAACGCCGCGGATGGATGCCGTGCCCGCGCTGGGACAGCACACGGATGCAATCCTGCGAGAGCTCGATTACGATCAAGCGATGATCGATCGTTTGCGCGCGGAAGGTGCAATCTGAATGGACGGCGAGAAGAGTCTGAGCGGCAAAACGCTGTTCATCACCGGCGCGAGCCGCGGCATCGGTCTCGCCATTGCGCTTCGCGCCGCCCGCGATGGGGCGAACATCGCGATCGCCGCCAAAACAACCGATGCGCATCCGAAACTTCCCGGAACGATCTTCACCGCCGCACGTGAGATCGAATCGGCGGGCGGTCGCGCGTTGCCGCTTGCCGTCGACATCCGCGACGAGTCACAGGTCGATGGTGCGGTGGCAAGTGCCGTCGCCACATTCGGCGGCATCGACGTGCTGATCAACAATGCGAGCGCGATCAGCTTGACCGACACATCGGCCACTCCGATGAAACGCTTCGACTTGATGTATCAGGTCAACACGCGCGGCACTTTTCTATGCACGCAACAATGTGTTCCACATTTGAAGCGCGCCGCGAATCCGCACGTGCTGATGATTTCGCCGCCGCTCAACATGGATGAACGCTGGTTCGCGCCGCACGTTGCTTACACGATTGCGAAATATGGCATGAGCCTTTGCGTGCTCGGCATGGCCGGGGAATTTCGTGCCGAGGGGATCGCTGTCAATGCGTTGTGGCCGCGGACGATCATCGATACCGCGGCGTTGCAAGCGCTGCCGACGTTCGGACCGCAGGAACGACTTCGCACACGCAAGCCAACGATCGTCGCCGATGCTGCCCATGCCATCGTCACGCGCGAATCACGAAGCTTCACCGGTCAATTCTGTATCGACGAAGAGGTACTGCGATCGGCAGGCGTGACCGATTTTTCGGAGTACCTCCACGACAGCGCGTCTGAAGCCGACCTCTTGCCCGATCTTTTCCTTTGACGGCCGGCGGTAGTTGAAATGGCGCGCGGCCGGCGTCATCTGGGACGACATGCCCCTCGATCTTCCCCGCGCTGACGGTGCCGTCGGGCCAGTCGCCGCCGAACCTACGCCGGATTCCGATAATGCGCTCCTCGACGCGTATTCCGACGCCGTAACCCGGGCCGTGGCGCTCGTGGCGCCCGCCGTTGCGCATGTCCGCGTCGAGCGTGCGAGCCCATCACGATGGGGACGCCAAGGTTCCGGCTCGGGCTTCATCATCACGCCCGACGGCTATCTGGTTACCAACAGTCACGTTGCCGGCGGCGCCTCTGCGATCGAAGTGACGCTGCCGGATGGCCGTACCGCATCGGCAGCGATTGTCGGAGACGATCCGCACTCCGATCTCGCACTGCTCAAGGTGGCGGCGGGCGATCTTGCGTGGTGTCGCTTCGGCGATTCCGCACGCGTGAGGGTCGGTCAAATCGCGATCGCAATCGGCAGCCCGTACGGATTTCAGCATACGGTGACGGCTGGTATCGTGAGCGCACTCGGTCGTTCGATGCGCGCGCAAACGGGGCGCTTGCTCGACAACGTATTGCAGACCGATGCCGCGCTCAATCCGGGCAATTCAGGTGGCCCGCTGGTCGATGCGAAAGGATTCGTTATCGGCGTCAACACCGCCGTGATTCTTCCAGCGCAAGGCATCTGCTTTGCAATCGGCGCATCGACCGCCGAGCGTGTCGCGATCGCGCTGATTCGCGAGGGTCGCGTCCGCCGCGCATATCTCGGCGTCGGCGGGCAAACGTTGGCGTTGCCGCGCCGCATCGTCCGGCACTTCGGACTCACGCATGAATCGGGCGTCCGCATTGAATCGGTCGAGGCCGGCTCGCCGGCAGCGAGCGCCGAACTGAAGCGAGGCGATGTCATCATCGCGCTCGACGGCCGGCCGGTCACGAACATCGACGATTTGCAACGGCTTCTCGTCGGCGAAGCAATCGGCAAGAGCACCGAGATTGACGTTGTGCGCCGCGATCGTGTCCTGAAGCTCGCGCTGACGCCGCGCGAGTCGGAGCCGCACAAGCGTTGATCCATCGCTGATCGGCGGACACTGTCGCCGCTAGGCAACAGGGTATGACCTGTGCAACAATAGTTCCAACTTTTTTGCATCAGGGTGGACCGCGATGCTCGACCGTGACGGCTATCGCCCGAACGTCGCCATCGTCATCGTCAACGGCAAGAACCAGGTCTTTTGGGGCAAACGGATCCGCGAGCACGCGTGGCAATTTCCGCAGGGTGGTATCAATTCCGGTGAAACGCCTGAACAGGCGATGTTCCGGGAGTTACGCGAGGAAGTCGGACTCCGTTCGCAACACGTGAGGATCCTGGGCCGGACGCGTGATTGGCTGAGATACGACGTTCCGCAACACTGGATCAAGCGCGAATGGCGCGGCAGCTATCGCGGACAAAAACAGATCTGGTATCTGCTGCGGCTTACCGGCCGTGACAATGACGTTTCATTGCGCGCGAGCGAGCATCCGGAATTCGATGCATGGCGTTGGCACGACTATTGGGTTCCGCTCGAAGCGGTGATCGAATTCAAGCGTGAAGTGTATCGGCGCGCGCTGCTCGAGCTCGAGCGCTACATTCACATGAAGCCGCAGACGCGGCGCGAACGTCTGTACGGCTTTGCGCATCCGGTGATGCCGCCATCGTACGGAGACTCGACGCCGAGCTCCGGCGATTGACCGGTCCTAGTACGTCATCGGCATGCCGTTCACCTTGGGGATGATGCCGAGGCCGGACAATGCAATGCCAAACAGAAATCCAAGCGCAAGGCCGCACAACACGACGACGATCGTGAACGGCACCGCCTTGTCGGACGCGCATTTCTTGAGCACCGGTGCGCCGATATAAAACGTGTACCACGAGTAGATCGTCGCAAGGAGCGCCAGAACGGCGCCCGCGACGCCCAATATCTGGAAGACGCCGGCAATCCATGCGGCGGTGTAGCTGTAAGCCGCGAGCTTCAGCGCTTCGACGAAATCCTTCGTTCCTCCAAACGACGGCGCCAGTGTGTCGACGATCAGCGCAAGGATGAACGTGACGATCAACGTCATGATGTACAGACCGACGGCCGTTTGTACCCTCGCCTCTCCGCGCGTAATCAGTATCGAGAGCGGACCGATTGCCGCGAGAAGCATGACCCAGCCGGTGTAGATCGACTGCGTCGTTGCTGGTTCGGCGGCGATCTTCGGCCATTCGGTTCGTGGTTCAAACAGGATCCCCTTCAAGCGATCGAGCAGTGCCATCGTGCCTCCGTGGCTTTATTGGACCTTCTGCTGCGATTGTAACGTTCATTAAAGCAGTTCCCTCGCTCGCGCTCGGGATGACAGCTCCATTACTCCGTCATTCCGAGGACAGCGCTCTATCATCCGAGGAGCCTGCTTTTGCGGGCCTAGCCCAGCAAGACGAGATTATCTCGATGTATGAGTTCCGGCTCGTCGACATAGCCAAGAATCGATTCGATCTCCGACGATGCCCTGCGCAGAATTCGCGCCGTCTCCTGTGAACCGTAGTTGACAAGGCCACGCGCGACCTCGCGACCGTCGGGCGCGAAGCAACCCACGACTTCGCCGCGCCCAAACGCGCCGTCGACAGCGACGACCCCGATGGGCAACAAGCTCTTTCCTTCTCGCGACAGTGCCCGCACCGCACCTTCGTCCAAGCGAAGCTTGCCCGCGAGACGCACATGATCGGCGAGCCATTGCTTGCGCGCGGCGAGCGAAGTGGCGTCTGTTATAAGGGCGGTGCCGATCGCTTCGCCAGCAGCGAGGCGCGTCAGCACATCGGCCTCGGAGCCGCTCGCAATGATCGTAGTAGCGCCTGAACGTGCCGCACGTTTCGCGGCGAGCACCTTGGTCAGCATGCCACCGCGCCCGATACCGCTGCCCGCTCCGCCCGCCATTGCTTCGAGGGCTGGATCGCCGGCGCGCGCGGTGGTCACGAGCGTCGCCGCGTGATCCTTGCGCGGATCAGCGGTGAACAGACCCGGTTGGTCGGTAAGCAACACGAGCACGTCGGCCTCGATCAGATTGGTGACGAGCGCCGCCAGCGTGTCGTTGTCGCCGAAACGAATCTCATCGGTTGTGACGGTGTCGTTCTCGTTGATGACCGGAATCACGCCCAATGCGATCAGCGTCGTCAGCGTCGTGCGTGCATTGAGATACCGGCGGCGGTCTGCGAGATCTTCATGCGTCAACAACACTTGCGCCGTGTGCAGACCGTATTGCGCGAATGCCGCTTCATACGCCTGCACGAGGCCCATCTGTCCAACGGCAGCGGCCGCTTGCAATTCGTGAATGGCGCGTGGCCTGGACGTCCAGCCGAGTCGCTGCATGCCTTCGGCAATTGCGCCGGATGAAACCAGAACGATCTCCTTACGCGCGGCGCGCAAACGCGCGATCTCGCCGGCCCAGCGCGCAATCGCGGCGTGATCGAGGCCGCGACCGTCGTTCGTAAGAAGCGACGATCCGACCTTGACGACGATTCGTCGGGCAGATGCGACCCCGCTCATGGCGCTATTCTTCGGCGTCGACTAACGCGCTCGCTTACAGGTTTCGGCGTTACGACAACGGGCTGCAGTGCCGCCGGCGTAGTGATTTCGACCGGCTTTGCCGGATGCGCGTCGAGCCATTCCTGAGCCGCGTACACGAGCTCGCGGCAACCATCGCCATTGATGGCGGCGATCGCGAACACTTTTCCGGTCCACCGATACGCTTTCATGAACGCCTTGACGCGCGCTTCGCGCTCTTCCTCCGGAATCAGATCGAGTTTGTTCAACACAAGCCAGCGCGCCTTTTCATGAAGCGTGGGATCGAATTTTTTCAATTCGCGCACGATCGCGCGCGCGTTGTGCACCGGGTCTGCGTCCGGATCGGACGGCGCGATATCGACGAGATGCAGCAATAACCGTGTTCGCTGCAAATGGCGCAGAAACTGATGACCAAGTCCAGCGCCTTCGGCCGCGCCCTCAATCAATCCCGGAATATCGGCGACGACAAAGCTGTGGTTCGTATCGGTACGAACGACGCCGAGCTGTGGCGCGAGTGTGGTGAACGGATAATCGGCGACCTTCGGGCGCGCCGCGGAGATCGCGCGGATCAGCGTGGATTTTCCGGCATTGGGCATTCCGAGCAAACCGACATCCGCCAGTACCCTAAGCTCGAGGCGCAACCGTCGCTGCTCGCCTGTTTCGCCCGCCGTGTGCTGCCGCGGAGCGCGGTTTACGCTCGACTTAAAATGCAGATTGCCGAGTCCTCCCTTGCCGCCACGCGCGACGAGCGCGCGCATGCCGTCTGCCGACAAGTCGGCAATAAACTCGTTCGTGTCCGCGTCGACGATCACCGTTCCGACCGGCATCCGCAGCACCACGTCATCGGCGCCGCGTCCGTATTGATCGGCGCCGCGTCCGTTCTCGCCACGCTTGGCGCGATGGATGCGCGCGTAGCGATAGTCGATCAACGTGTTGATGTTGCGATCCGCAATGGCATAGATGCTGCCGCCGCGACCGCCGTCGCCGCCGTCGGGTCCGCCCCGTGGCACGTACTTCTCGCGCCGGAACGACGCGACGCCGTTGCCGCCGTCACCGGCGATGACTTCGATCAGCGCTTCGTCTATGAACTTCACGGCGTTACTTTCCGATACAAGACGTAGCGTTCGCTGTCGTCGCCGCGGCGATGGCCGTCCCACAAGACACTGTATCCCGCAACATTGGGTGCCGTGGGCTCGCGACCGTATTGGACGAGCAGCAATGGGCAATCGTTGTCGGAATTCACTTCTTCGCGAACCGTTCGCAAACCGGCGAAATACTGGAAAAGCGCGCGCTGCGGTTCGCCGAGATTGCGGCTAGCGACGCAGTCGGGAGTCAGCAGATGCAACGCAGCGCTTTCGATCATCGCACGATAAGAGCGGCGTGAATCGAGGTACGGAAGCCAGATCGTCGAATAGAGTCCCCACAGCAGCGTAACGCCCACCGCCCAGTTCAGCACAGCACGGCGGTTGCTGCGACGCGCGGGGCGAACGAGAATGATCCACAGTACCGTAAGAAACACCGCGATCAATGTCCTCCCGAGATGAAACGTCGGTTGAAAGCCGATCTCGGTGTCCTGGAACAGCACGGCGACGCGCGAAGACATTCCGAATACACGTGCGTCGATCCACATCGCCCAGACGACGAGGGCCAGCAGACCGAACGTGAGGATGCCGAACCAATCGAGGAAACCGGAAAAGCCGCGGGCGAGCGAATCGACTTCCAGCGTCGCCAGAAGCGCGAAAGGAACAAGCAGCGGCAGCGCACTGATCACCCGCGGATCCGGTGCAACCAGTAGATTCAGGAGGATCACCACGGAAAGAACGCCGGGAACGATGACGCCCGGGTCGCGTAGACCGCCGTTGAAACCGCGGCAGCGTGTCCATAGCGTCCAAATCAACAGCGGCAACGCGGGCCACGCGAACCACGGCAGGTTGCGAAGATGATATGTCGGATCGGCAGGTTCGGCGCCGGCAATGGAACCAATATATTTCGCCAACGCTTCGCTCGCCCACCAGGCGTCGAAGAGCGTTGGGTCGCGGCCGTGAATGGCAACGACCCAAGGCAGCGACAATGCGAGCGCGACGAGCGTGCCGGTGACGAGTGTGGCGACGTACACGCGCGAACGCCACGGCGAACCGATGAGCGGAAGCAGCAATGCGGTGATTGCAAGCCACGCGGGTCCCTGGAGACCGCGGCTGCCAAACGCGACTGCGATGCCGACGCCCAGCCACGCGCCGCCAATCCACGGGCGCCGAAGTGCCAGCGCAAATCCGTATAGCGCTATCGCGACCCCAACCGCGACACCCAGCTCACCGGACAACGCGTGCGCGCGATCCCAGAAGCCGAGCGTGCCGATGAGGACCAACATCGGCAACCACCGAAACGCGCGCCCGGAAAGTTCACGGCTCGCAAGCGCAGCAAACGTGAGCATCAGCGCGAGAAGGACGCCCGCCCCGAGACGCGCAGCGTTGTACGGTTCGAGCGGCGGCGACAACGCCTTGATCGCGATGGCGCCAAGCGCAGGTAACAACGGCGGGCGTTCGAGAAAGGGTTCGCCGGCCAAGTACGGCACGACAATATCGCCGCGCTCCGCCATGTCCAACGCTACCCCGAAGTTCGTTGCATCGTCGGATTTCCACGGGTCGTGGCCGACCAACCCCAGACCAATCCATGCCGCTGCGAGCAGAACGAGGCCGGCGGCCTTGAACGCACGATAGTCACCGGACGGACTCACTTCGGTGGCGTCCATCGGTTCGGAGACGTGCGGGCGAGGTGCGCGCATGGCGTGAGAATGGCGGCAAGCGGACTGCTCTGCAATGAAAAAGGCAGCCGAAGCTGCCTTCTCAGTGGACAGGGCGGCGATACGTTACGAAACGGTCGGTGTCGCGCTCTTCTGCCCGTAACGCTGACGGAATTTTTCGACGCGTCCGGCCGTATCGACGATCTTTTGTTTTCCCGTGTAAAACGGATGGCAGGACGAGCAAACTTCGACGTGCAGCGGCTTGTTGATCGTCGAGCGCGTCTTGAACGTGACCCCGCAGCTGCATGTCACGTCGATTTCGCTGTACTTGGGATGGATATCGGCTTTCATTGTGTGCCTCTCGCTTGGGCCCGGAATGCGTACGATCGTGCACCGGAAACGCCTTTGGCGCGATCAGCCATCCGGCCTAGGCTCGGCATAGCGGCGCTTCGGGCAATCAAATATTATCGTCGATTCCGCGGTGCAAAACAAGGTTGGGCCTCCACGCGCGCATTGCAAGGCCGCTAAGTAAACTGTCGCGTTTTCAAAGGGTTGCACTCGCGTCTAACCGCGCCGCATCGAGTCGAAGAAGTAGGACGCCGCAGCGTGGACGAGGGGCCCCACGTGTGGGGATCGGCCCGCGGAGGCGGAGAACGGACTTCGAAACGCGCTGCTACCCTCTTCGCATGCTGTCGAAGAAGTCCGCGTTGCTTTTCGTCGCCTTGACCTTGTCGAGCAGGAATTCCATCGCTTCGAGCTCGTCCATGGGGTAGAGCAGCTTGCGCAGGATCCACACCTTTTGGAGGATGTCGGGCTTGAGCAGCAACTCCTCGCGACGCGTTCCGGAGCGATTGACGTTGATCGCGGGGTAGATGCGTTTTTCGGCCATCCGGCGATCGAGATGGATTTCCATATTGCCGGTGCCTTTGAATTCTTCGTAGATCACATCGTCCATCCGCGAGCCGGTATCGATCAACGCCGTCGCGATGATCGTCAGTGATCCGCCTTCCTCGATGTTGCGCGCGGCGCCGAAGAACCGCTTGGGTCGCTGCAATGCGTTGGCGTCGACGCCGCCGGTCAACACTTTGCCGGACGCGGGCACCACGGTGTTGTACGCCCGAGCAAGCCGCGTGATCGAATCGAGCAGGATTACGACATCCTTCTTGTGCTCGACCAGCCGCTTCGCTTTCTCGATCACCATTTCGGCAACCTGAACGTGGCGCGTCGCCGGCTCGTCGAATGTCGAGGAAACGACTTCACCGCGCACCGAGCGCTGCATCTCGGTTACTTCCTCCGGCCGCTCATCGATCAACAGCACGATCAGGATCACGTCGGGATGGTTTGCTGTGATCGCATGCGCCACGTGTTGCAGCATCACCGTTTTGCCGGACTTCGGCGACGACACCAGCAGTCCGCGTTGGCCTTTGCCGACCGGGGCGACGATGTCGATGATGCGTCCGGTGATGTTCTCTTCGGCCTTGATGTCACGCTCGAGCACCATCGGCTCGTCGGGAAAGAGCGGCGTCAGATTTTCGAACAGGATCTTCGACTTGGCGTTCTCGGGCGGCTCGCTGTTGACCTTGTCGACTTTGACGAGCGCGAAGTAGCGTTCGCCGTCTTTGGGCGTGCGAATCTCACCCTCTATCGTGTCGCCGGTGTGCAAATTAAAGCGGCGAATCTGCGAGGGCGAAATGTAGATGTCGTCGGTCCCGGCCAGATAGCTCGTATCCGGCGAGCGCAGAAAGCCGAACCCATCGGGTAGAACTTCGAGTACGCCTTCCCCGAAGATACTTTCTCCTTTTTTCGCTTGCGTTTTGAGCAGCGCGAAAATCAAGTCGTGCTTGCGCATTCGGTTGGCGCCGTCGATCTCCATCGTGTTGGCGATGTCGAGGAGCTCTGAAACGTGTTTGGCCTTGAGTTCGGAGAGATGCATGGCGCGGAAGAGAGAGTCGTGCGAATACGACGAAGGGCGGCCTGGCAGGGCCGATGAACGACGCGGGAGCTGGATTTTTGGGAACTACCGGCGCCCCGAAAGGAAGGCGGTGGCACCGGGAATCGCTCTCCGGCGCTCAAGCTCCCAGCATCGGCTGGCGACTCTTGAAACGCCGGCTAAAGCCCTCGCGGTTGACGCACGCGGGGACTTAATCGAGGAGGAGGGTAACGGGGTTAGAGGTTGCTGTCAAGAAAGGCCGTCAACTGCGACTTGGTTAGCGCCCCGACCTTTTGCGCGTGGACCTGGCCCCCCTTGTACAAAATGACCGTGGGGATGCCGCGGATGCCGTATTTTCCCGGTGTAGCGGGGTTGGCATCGATGTCGAGCTTCGCCACTGTGAGCTTGCCCTGATAGGTCTTGGCGACCTCATCCAGCACCGGCGCGAACATCTTGCACGGGCCGCACCATTCGGCCCAGAAATCGACCAAGACCGGATTGGCGGATTTCAGAACGTCCTGCTCGAACGTCGTGTCGGAAACGTGCTTGATCATGTCGCTCATTTAGGTCCTCTCTACGCTGGCCGTTACGCAACCTGCCGGGAAACGGCCATGCTTCCCGCCATCTTACCGTAGGTTGATCTATGGGCTGTCGCGTCTTCTGAACGTAGGGAGCGGTCTGCTAGAATTCAAGTCTTTGCAGATGTCGCACGGTTTTTCGCAATGACCTACGTAGTAACCGAGAGTTGCATTCGCTGCAAATACACCGATTGCGTCGACGTGTGTCCGGTCGACTGCTTTCGTGAAGGCCCGAATTTCCTCGTCATAGACCCCGACGAATGCATCGATTGCACGTTGTGCGTCGCGGAATGCCCGGTCGAGGCGATTTTTGCCGAAGATGACGTGCCGGCCGACCAACAGCAGTTCAAAGCGTTGAACGCGGAGTTGTCCAAGGTATGGAAGCCGATCATCGAACGGAAGCCCGCGCCGGAAGACGCTGACGCGTGGAAAGACGTAAAAGAAAAGTTGCAGCACCTCGAGCGCTGAGAACGAGGGCGAACGATCGGCGGGCCGTTTGACCTGCCGGTTTCGTAACCCATAGAATTGCAAGGTTTTTGCGCTTCGCTACGCCCATTTCGGCCCCTTTCCCCTTGCCTTCGTTCCAATGACCCGCTTGAAACCGTTTGTCCTAGTAGCCACTGCGACGGCCGCGTTCTGTTCCGCCGTTCTAGCCCAAGCGCCAGGCGCGACCGGGAATGCCGAGATAGGTAGCCAGAAAGTGCAGATGTGCCAGGGTTGCCATGGCATCCCGGGCTGGCGAACAGCGTATCCGGAGGTCTATCGGGTGCCGAAGATCGCCGGCCAGCATCAGGCCTACATCGTCAAGGCGCTGCAGGAATACAAGAGCGGGGCGCGAACGCACCCGTCGATGCGTGCGATCGCCTCGTCGTTGTCCGATGCGGACATGGCCAATATCGCGGCCTATTACGCGCAGCTCGGGTTGAGGGTCGGCCCATGAAGACGCTCGTTCTTGGCATCCTTTCCGCCGCGACGTTCTTGGCAATGGGACCGGCACAAGCTGCTGACCTCGAAGCGGCCAAGAAAAAGGTCAGCGAACTCTGTCAGGCATGTCACGGCATGGACGGCAATAGCCAAGTCCCCGACTATCCGAAGCTCGCCGGGCAAAATCAGGACTATCTCGCGAAGGCGCTGCGTGATTACAAATCCGGCGCCCGCAAGGACCCGACGATGAACGGCTTCGCGGGCACGTTGACTGCGCAAGACATCGACAATCTCGCCGCGTACTACAGCCAGCAGCCCGCGGTGCTGCAGTCGAGGATGTAGGCGACTATTACGTTTGTCATCCCAAGCGGCTTACGTTTGTCATCCCGAGCCGAGCGTAGCGAGTCCTGAGCGCAGCGAAGGAGCGGCTGTTTGTTTTTCAGCGAGGGACCTGCTGTTAGGTTTTATCGCTGCCGTTCAAGGCATTCAAGGTATACGCGTCCGTCCGGCGGCGCGTTCTGACGCTGCGCCTGCCACAGCGTTTCCCCCAGGCATTCCAGCACCGTGTGCAAAGCGGCGTGCTCATCGGCGCGCGACGTACGCAGTCGCTCGAAATGCGCGCGAATTCCGGGTGGCTGATCGATCGCCAGTTGCTCCGCTACGGCAAGATGCAATGACAGATGCAGGAACGGATTGACGCTTCCACTCTCCGGCATGTAGTCGCGCTGCAAATGCCGCTCCGGCGTTTCGAGCATGGCGTGGTACTCGGGATGCAACGCGACAAGACTGACAGCAGTCTTCTCAAGCCCTTCGATCGGTGCGCCGGAGCGATATTTCGCCCACGCGTCGATGAAGAAGCGACGCGACTGGTCACGCGTAGGCGCGAACATTGCTCAGGCGGCCTTTGCTGTTTTTGCCTTCGTCTTGTGCGGATACGCGCATAGATCGCGGATCACGCACTCGGGACATTTCGGCAGGCGCGCAACGCACGTGTAGCGCCCGTGCAGAATCAACCAATGATGCGCGTGCGAAACGAACTGCTGCGGCACGACTTTGACGAGCCGCTGTTCCACTTCGAACGGATCCTTGCCGGGCGCGAGACCGGTGCGGTTTGCGACACGGAAGATGTGCGTGTCGACAGCGATCGTCGGTTCACCGAATGCGACGTTCAGTACGACATTAGCGGTCTTGCGGCCAACGCCGGGCAGGCGTTCGAGCGCCTCGCGCGTGCGCGGAACTTCGCCGCCATGCTCGCGCAAAATGATTTCCGACAACGCGACGACATTCTTCGCCTTGTTGCGATAGAGCCCAATCGAGCTGATGTACGGAATCAATCCGTCGACGCCAAGCTTGACGATCGCCGCCGGCGTGTTTGCCACGCGATAAAGTTTGGAAGTTGCCTTGTTTACACCTTTGTCAGTCGCTTGCGCGGAGAGGACCACGGACACGAGCAGTTCGAACGGCGTCGAATATTCGAGCTCGCTTTTGGGATGCGGATCGAGCGCCGCAAGTCGCTCGAAGAGCGTCCGCCTCTTTATGGGACTCACTGTACGACCCCCACGCTTGCGGCTGTCGCCGTTGCGCTGCCCCCAAAGGAGGAGTAATTCGCGCCTTGGGACGGCCCGGCGGCGCTCATTTCGTGATGCCCAAGATGCCGGCGATGTCGGCGAGACGCGTCTTGCGCTTCGCTTCGATCCACAGATCGTCCTTGAGATAGGTGTACGCCTTGGCGGCCCACGATTTTGCCGTTGCGGTGTCGTTGCGTGCGAGCGCGATCTCGGCGAGCTCTTCCTAGACGTACCCGTCCGGTGTTCTTGCCTTCTCGTTTGCTATGACCAGCTCTCGCTGAATCTTTTCCGCTTCGTCAAGGCGCTTCAGCGAACGCAGGCCGCGCGCCACGGTCCACTTTGCGACGCGCGTTCGTGTCATTTCGCCGGCGGCTTCGCGCGCCGCGAGCGCCTGCTGCCAATGATCGAGGGCGGTCGCGTAATCGCCGCGGTCGTGATACGTCCAACCGACGTTGTTCAATAGCGACGCGCGCCAGCCGCGCGCGCGAACGTCGGCCGATGCCTGGGCGGTCGCCAGCGCCCGCAAGTTCCAGTCGAGTTGCTCTTCGCGCGGCGCTGCGATGGCCAACATATGCAACGCGTCGACGCGGTAAAAATCGGCGCCGGGGAGAGTGTCGCTCACCACCGCATTGGCAGCCTCGTTGAACAGGGGTACGGCCTCCGCCGGCTTGCCGCTTGAATTGAGAATGCGTCCACGCTCGAGGAAATAGCGAACGCGAATGCGAGCCGGCGGTTTATCCAGATGAGTGGAAAGCGCATCGAGCGCGGCGTCCGCCTCGACAAACTTTCGCTGCAATGCGAGTGAGCGCGCGAGCTGCGTCGTCGTCTCGCGTGCTTCGCGGGAAAGCACCGGATGCTTCGCGAGCTCGGCGCGAAATCGCGCTTCTGAAACAGCCGGCGCATGGAAATCCCATAACGCATCCAGGCGCTCGGAGAAATCGGGAACTGCGGCGAGCGGCATCGAATTTGTGAGGGGCAGCAACAAGAAGGCGAAAAGGAGCGCTGTTCGCGCCGCGTGAGTCACCGTCATCGTGAAGCAGGTTTGGCTGCTGCTCTTCGCGCCCGGGCGCGCGCGAAAGCCGCTGCGATCCGAACGCTGCGCGAATCGGTGGCGGGCGCGGATCGATTGGCGCTCGCACGGCTTGCGATCCTCTCGCCCACCGCGAGCCGACTTCTATGTGCAGCAAAACGTTCGCGGGCCATGTCTGCGTCGCGAAGCGTCCATTCGCGATTGCTGGCCTCGATGAAGATGCAATCGACAGGGCAGGGCGGCACGCAGAGCTCGCAACCGGTACAAAGCGACGGCAGCACCGCATGCATTCGTTTGGCTCCGCCGATAATCGCGTCTACGGGGCAAGCAGCGATACAGAGCGTGCAACCGATGCAAGCGCTTTCGTCGATCCGAGCAACCGATAACGGACCGTGCGTGCCGCACGCGGGATCGATTGGCTGAACGGGACGTCCGGTGAGCGCCGCAAGCGCGATAATCACTTGGGGACCACCCGGCGGACAACGGTTGATGTCCGCCGCTCCTGCGGCAATCGCTTCGGCATAGGGACGACAGGCAGGATATCCACAACGCGTGCATTGCGTTTGCGGCAATAGCGCATCGATGCGATCGGTAAGTGCGCGAGCGTCCACGACGCGGATTTTACCGCTGCACTGCGCTCACGCCGCGGAAATTGGATGACAATTGGCGAATCCGCCATGGCGATGAAACGTCAACATTCGCACGCCGAGCATGCGCACGGCGCGCGCGTACACGAGCATGAGGGGGCGCATATCGATGTGCGCGCACCTCAGCAGGCACTTGTGTGGGCGCTCGTCCTCACCGGTGGAATGGCGTTGCTCGAAGCGATCGGCGCGTTTTGGTCGGGCTCGCTCGCGCTTCTTTCCGATGCGGGGCACATGGCGACCGATGCGGCGTCGCTCGGTCTCGCGCTGTTCGCTTCCCGCATCGCCCGACGGCCGCCGAGCCGACGCGCATCGTATGGTTACGCACGCGCCGAGGTGCTGGCGGCGTTTGTCAACGCACTCGCCCTGCTGGTCCTCGTCGTATTCATTACCGTCGAAGCTGTGCGGAGACTGCTGCAACCTGCTCCCGTTGCCGGCGGCGCCGTTCTGGCGATCGCGATCGCGGGTTTGCTCGTGAATCTTGCGTCGGCGTGGATACTGTCGCGCGCATCATCGTCGATGAACACGCGCGGTGCGTTGTTGCATGTTCTCTCAGATGTGCTCGGGTCGGTCGCCGCCATCATCGCGGGTGCAGTGATCGTCGCGACCGGGTGGACGCCGATCGACCCGATACTGTCGCTCGTCGTTTCGCTCTTGATTTTGCGCTCGACTTGGCGCCTCCTCGCGCAGTCGACCGGGGTGCTGATGGAAGGCGTTCCGGCGCATCTCGACTACGACGCCATCGGCCGCGCGCTCTCGCGTATCGACGGCATTACCGGCGTGCACGATCTACACATATGGCACATGGGCGTGGAGCGCGTTGCGCTGTCAGCGCACCTGGCGCTTGCCGATGCCGCCGAGTGGCCGATGGTCCTCGCGCGCGCACAACGGCTCCTGATGGAAAATTACGGCATTGAGCATGTGACGCTACAACCGGCGTGGCCACCGCCCGCTCGTTTCGGCGATCGCCGCGTGATTCCGATCACCAGCAGCGAAGAGCCGCGCTGATTTTCCTTTACATGCCAGCACATCGCAGGACTGCCGTCCCAAGTTTCGCTGCGCCGAGGTTTTTCGCTGCGCTACTGCTTGCTGCGGTAGCGTGTTCGCCGTGCGCGATCCCGCAAACAGTGTCGTTGCCATCATCGACGGTCCGCCCAGCCGTGATATTGAATGAGCTTGCCACCGCGTTGTCTGAAGAGACGCATATCGGGATCCCATTGAATTGATAATGGGAACGAGTCTGGCGTCGCTTGCGAATCAAGAGGATCTTGAAAGTCAAATGATGGACACACACGTTGGCGGATGGCCGAACGCTCATCGCGAAGTTTGACAAGCGAGGCTTGTCCAACGTTACGGCAGGAGACGCAGTCACGCTAACCTTAGCCGGCACGATGCAAAAAGATGGCAGTCAAGTTGAATTCGTGGCCGATGCCAATGTCCGCGTTTTACGGTGACCGGGATCAAATCCATTTGGCGAGACGGAAGCGCCAGAACAACAGCGTATCGACGGCGACCATGAACGCGATCGCAAGCGGATAACCGAACGAAAGATCGAGCTCGGGCATGACCTTGAAGTTCATGCCGTAGATACCCGCAATCAGCGTTGGCACGGTAATGAGCGCACCCCATGCCGCAAGCCGTTTGGTCACTTCGTTTTCCGACAAGCTGATAAGCGCGAGATTGACTTGCGTCGCGGTCGTCAGCATTTCGCGACTGCTCTCGATTGCGCCATTGATCCGCGACAGATGATCATAGACGTCGCGAAAATATTCCTGCGTTCCCTTGCAAAGCTGCGGCACGCGGCCACCATACAGCTTGCCGACTGCTTCCATCAGTGGCGCGACGGCGTGCTTCAGCGTCATCAGCTTGCGCTTGAGAACATAGAGCGCTTCGAGTCTGTCGCGCGTTGACGTCGACGTGGTCGAAAACATCTGCTCCTCGGCGGTCTCCAATTGCGTCTCGAGATCGTCCAGCACGGGAAAATAACGATCAACTACATTGTCCATAAGCGCGTAGAGCACAAACGCCGATCCGGTTCGCAACAACTCGGGTTCGCGTTCGGCACGCGCGCGGACCGCCGCGAATCCGACGTGCGTGCGATGGCGCACGGACAAGATGTAATTCTCGCCGACGAAGACATCGACTTCGCCGACGAGGAGATCGTCGTCGCCGTCGTCGGTCTTGATCTTTTCGATCGGATGCAGCACAGCGAACAGCGAGTCGCCGTACTCCTCGATCTTTGGCCTTTGATGGCCGGAACGCGCGTCTTCCACGGCCAGCGGGTGCAGATCGAACTCTCGGGCCATTTGATCGAGCTCTTCGCGAGTGGGCTCGAAGAGCGCCACCCAGACGAGGCAATCGGGACGCGTGACGTATTCGCTGATGTCCTCGGCCGGGATATCGGCGAGCTTGCGGCCGTTCGCGTAGACAACGCAGCTGATCAGCATAAGGAGGGCGGATTCGGTTGTGGTTCCATCATAGCGGCGCTGCACACGTGACGCCATCGACTGTAGCCGACCGGATGGCCTCGCTCAGCGTCAGGGGTAACATCGACGGTTTCATCCGACGGCGACCACCGTGCACAGGGTGGGGAGCCGACAGCTTGAATGATCATCCAATCGCTGCTTGATACAGATCTTTACAAATTCACGATGATGCAGGTCGTGTTGCATCATTTTCCAGGTGCCGAAGTCGAGTACCGCTTCAAATGCCGCAATTCCGATGTGCCGCTTGCGCCTTACATCGGACAAATCGAGCAGCAGATCCGGCAGCTGTGCTCGCTGCGATTCAGGCGGCGCGAGCTCGACTATCTTCGCGGCTGGCGCTTTTTCAAAAGCGACTTTATCGATTTGCTCGGACTCTTCCAGCTCGACGAGCGGTTTATCAAAGTGAGCCGGATGCAGGGCACCGAAGACATCGACATCACGATCAAGGGCCCGTGGCTGCACACGATCATGTTCGAGGTGCCCGTACTCGCGATCGTGTCCGAAATCTACTTTCGCAACACGGTGACAACGCCGAACTTCGACGAAGGCAGGCGCCGACTGGCGGAAAAAATCGAGCTCATCAACGGCGTGTCCGATCCGGCGTTTCGCATCGCCGATTACGGTACCCGCCGCCGCTTTTCGGGCGCGTGGCAGGATGAAATCATCGCGACGCTCAAAGCGAAGATCGGGCAGAAATTCGTCGGCACCAGCAATGTCATGCTTGCGCTCGAACGTGGTCTCACGCCCCTCGGAACGATGGCGCATGAATACCTGCAGGCGTGCCAGGCGGTTGGGCCGCGGTTACGCGACTCGCAGGTGTTCGCGTTCAACACATGGGCGCGCGAATATCGCGGTGATCTCGGCATCGCATTGTCGGACGTCTGCGGCATGGATGCATTCCTGCGGGACTTCGATTTGTTCTTCTGCAAGTTGTTCGATGGTGTGCGGCACGATTCGGGCGACCCATTCGAATGGGGCGAGAAGCTGATCGCGCATTACCAGAAGATGCGGATCGATCCGCGCACGAAGGCGATGGTGTTCTCGGACAGCCTCACCGTTCCGCTCGCGATTCGGCTGTTCGAGTACTTCCGCGGGCGCAGCCAGACCGCGTTCGGCATCGGCACGAATCTGACGAACGACCTCGGCTATGAAGCGCTGCAGATCGTGATCAAGATGACGCGCTGCAATGGGCAGCCGGTCGCGAAGATCAGCGACGAGCCGTCGAAGGCGATGGACTACGATCCGTCGTACGTCGCTTACCTTCGCGAAGTGTTCCAGGTGCCGGCGCCCAAGATCGAAGAGCCTGCATAGCCCGCTTCGACGCGCCGGTGATGATTCGAAACGCCCCAAGCGTCCCGAATCGGTCGCAGCTTGTGTCGAATCGCACCACCATTTCGGAAGGCAGCAGGCAGGGCGCGGCGAGCGCGAGTGGGAGCGGCTTCCATAGCGGGTGGCACGAGCGTCGGGCGGCGTTGGGTCGACGTTGATGCTCGCGCCGGGTACCCGCAGGAAGACGTTTGCGGACATCCGAGCGCTTAAGCCGCGCCCTGTCCGCTGCCTTCAACTCTAAACTGGCGACGCTATTTCGCCGCCGCCTCGCGATTGAAACGCGCCGTCCAATCGAGCGTCTCGAACCAGTAGCGGCGGCGCTCGTCCAGCCAGCCGTCCGCTTTCCAGTACGCGATCCACGCGTTTAAGAAGTTCAAGAGCGGCTGCTCGCCTTTGCGGATCGCGAATCCTTCGACTGTGTGCGGAAGCGACGTGCCGGCGACCACGGCGAGCTTGCCTTCCGATTGCGCAACGGCCACCGATGTGCGTGGAACGTAAGCGAGCGCGCCATCGACTTGCCCCACCTTCAACGCCCCATAGAGCGCGCGGTCGGTGGGGAACGTCACGACCTTTGCCTGCGGAAAGCGGGCGCGAGCGCTTGCCTCGGTCGTGCCGCCGGCACGCGCGCCGAGCGTCATGTCGGCACGATTCAAGTCACGTACGGCGAGATCCGCGCGCGCGACGAGCTGCATTTCCGACGTCGCGTAGGGATTGCTGAAATCGACGACGAGCGCGCGCTGCGGCGTGATCGAATAGCCGGCGCTGACGATGTCGACGGTGCCGTCCGCGAGCGCGTCGGTAAGCTGGATGAACGGAAAGCGAACGAGCACGAGCTCGACGCCGAGATCGGACGCAAGTTGACGCGCGACATCGATCTCATAGCCTTGCCATTCGCCGGCAGGATCACGCATGACCCACGGAATTTGCGGTGCGATGCCGACGATGATCGTGCCACGCTTGCGGATCGCTTGCAGCAGATGGCCAACTGCGATCGGTTTTTGCGCTGCTGCCGTCGCCTTTTTCGCGGGCGCTGTCCCCTTCGGAGCAGCGTTCGCATTTGCGGGCGCCGCGGCGTTGACGGAGAGCGGCGTCGTCACTGAAAGGGCGACGAGCGATGCGACAACGATCGCAAATACGTGTTTCATCTTGTATCTCTATCGCGCGAAATACATGCCGTTGACAAGTATGCCGCCTCCCGCCGGATTGATGCCGACCGGCCCGCTCGGAAGGTTCGCCATTTCACCGCTGTAGTAGCCGCGTTCGACGCCGCCGTTGCGATTGCGGATCGTCACCGCGCCATCGGGATTGATCTGAACGGTTTGCTGCTGACCGGCCGCGTTGGTGCCGCGAAACGTCCCGATCGCCCACGCCGGCACAGCGCTTTCATACGGGTACGGCGGCGGATACGGCGCTGGATAAGGCTGTGGATAGGGTTGCGGAGGGGGAATGTAGCCGCCGTCGTTATCCTGGTCTTGGTTGGCAATGATCGCGCCGAGGATCGCGAGACCGACACCCGCAGCGACGGCCGCGCCCGCGCCGCCGCCATTCGATCGCGAACTGCCTCCCACTTCGAATTGGCCGCTGCAACCATTGTTCACCCAGACACCGCCGTTGTCGAAGCCCCACGTCCGGCCCCGGACGCACGCTGCTCGCGATTGCTGACTCAACAAGCGCGCGTAGCCGTCGGTGTTGGCGCCGCAGTATTGATACCGGTAGTTATGGCTGCTGCAGGATATCGTGTAGCGCGCGTGCACCGGCGTGGGCAGCATGATGACTGCGGCAAGCGTGGCGATGAAAATACGCGGCACCGAACGATTCGTCATGGTGTCCTCCGCGGGAAATGAATGTTACCGCTTGCGCCTTTCGCCGCTGGCGTCTCGGTGCGCCAGCTCGTGCGCGTAAGCCGCAAGCACGTCGCCGCCGAAGCATGCGAAGATCACGCGCGATAAACCGCCGTGCTCGCGCGTGAACGCGGTGACTTCGCGCACTGCGATGGCTACCGCCGCCTCGAGCGGATATCCATAGACGCCGCAGCTGATCGCCGGAAAAGCGATCGACGTCAGACCATGATCGAGCGCGAGCGACAGCGAATTGCGATAGCAGCTCGCAAGCAACTCTGGTTCGCGCGAGCGGCCACCCTGCCAGACCGGTCCGACCGTGTGAATGACGTAACGCGCCGGCAGCCGATAGCCGCGAGTTATTTTTGCTTCGCCGGTTGGACAACCGCCGAGTGTTCGGCATTCGGCAAGCAAATCCGGGCCGGCGGCGCGATGGATCGCACCGTCGACGCCGCCGCCGCCGAGGAGCGACGTGTTCGCGGCGTTCACGATCGCGTCGACATCGAGTTTCGTGATATCGGCCGCGACTGCGACAATTTCGCTTTTGTTTGCCACAAAAACCAAAGTTGCACCTGTTGTTGCCTTTTTGCAAGCGCTGGCGGTATCGACCGGTTTCCATTCGGACTTATCGTGGATCGACGGTGTAAAGTAGCCGCATGGCAACTCCGGTGACCGGCGCAATTCCTCCGCCAAGTGCCGCGGCCGCTTCATCGCGTGCCGCAGCGTCGGACAGGCGGCTCCGTCTCGAGGACATCCTCAAGCTGATGGTGGCCGATGGCCTGATCGCGGGCGCCGACGCCGACAAGCTTGCTCGCTCGCGCACGTTGCGCTTCGAGCACCCGCTCGAGGCGGTCGCCGATCAAAAATGGAAGTCGGTGCGCGCGCCCCACAAGACGATGACGCTCGAGTGGCTCGTCGAATGGTTGGCGGGAAAGCTTGACCTGCCGTATTTCCACATCGATCCGCTGAAAATCGATCTCGGCGCAGTGACCGCAACGATGAGTAACGCGTACGCGGAGCGTTATCGCATTCTGCCGGTAGCGGTCGATCGAATGACGCTCACCGTCGCGACCGGCGAGCCGTTCGTCCGAAGCTTCGCCGAAGAGCTCGAGAAGATCCTCAAGCTCGACGTCAAATTTGTTTTCTGCAATCCACAGGACATCAAGCGCTATCTGGGCGAGTTCTACAACCTGGCGCGCTCGATGAAACGTGCGCAAGACGCGTCGAAAGGCGACTTCAATCTCGCGCGCAATTTCGAACAGCTGGTCGAGTTGGGCAAGCACGGGCATCTCGATGCCAACGATCAGCACATCGTCCGCATCGTCGATTGGCTGTGGCAATACGCATTCGAACAGCGCGCGTCCGATATTCACATCGAACCGCGGCGCGATGTCGGCCTCGTGCGCTTTCGGATCGACGGTGTGTTGCATCAGGTGTACGCGATTCCGGCGCCGGTCCTCGCCGCCGTCACGTCGCGGATCAAATTGCTCGCGCGAATGGAGATCGTCGAGAAACGACGACCGCAAGACGGACGCATCAAGACCGTTACGCCGGACGGAGATGAAGTCGAGCTGCGGATTTCGACGATGCCCACGGCATTCGGCGAGAAGATCGTCATGCGGATTTTCAGTCCGGAGGTGCTCGTTCGCGACTTCACCGATTTAGGGTTCACCGCCGATGATCGCGCGCGCTGGGAACAGATGACGCGCGAAGCCAACGGCATCATTCTCGTCACGGGTCCAACCGGATCCGGCAAGACAACGACGCTCTATTCGACGCTCAAAGGCATTGCGACACCGGAAGTGAACGTCTGCACGATCGAAGATCCGATCGAGATGATCGAGCCCGCATTCAATCAGATGCAAGTGCAGCCGATCATCAATGTCGATTTCGCCAACGGCGTGCGCACGTTGCTGCGTCAGGATCCGGACATCATCATGGTGGGCGAGATCCGCGACCACGATACGGCTGACATGGCGGTGCAGGCGGCACTGACCGGCCATCTCGTCCTGTCGACATTGCATACCAACGATGCCCCGACGGCTGTGACGAGGCTGTTGGATCTTGGCGTGCCGTCTTATTTGCTCAACTCGACGCTCCTCGGCGTGATGGCGCAGCGGCTGGTGCGCACGCTGTGCCCGCATTGCAAGCAGCCGGGCGAGCCACCCGACGACGAAACGTGGAACGCAATCACATCACCATGGCGCGGCGAGAAGCCGGCGCAAGTGATGTGCCCGGTCGGTTGTCTCGAATGCCGAATGACGGGCTACTTCGGAAGGATGGGCATCTACGAAGTCATGCTTGTAACGCCGACGTTGCGCCGGTTGATGACGCGTGAAGCCGACGACCGTGCAATTCGTGAGCAGGCGTTCAAGGACGGCATGAAGCCGCTGCGCGTTTCGGGCGCGATGAAAATTGCTGCGGGACTCACTACCGCGGACGAAGTCGTGAAGGTCGCGCCGCTCGCGTAAACAATTCGGGTTGGTGCTCCAGGGAGGCCAGCGTGCGAACCGACGAGGGCCCGTCGCGCTTGCGACGCGCGGGCGAAGTATTGCTTATCGGAGCCGTGTACTTTTCCGCGGCCAAGCTCTCGCTATTGCTTGCGATCCCGCCCGGTTACGCCACGCCGGTGTGGCCCCCATCCGGAATCGCCCTCGCTGCCGCTCTGATGTTCGGCACACGCATTTGGCTCGGTGTCTGGTTAGGCGCGGCGCTCATCAATGTGACGATCCAGGGGTCACCGCTGCTTGCAATGGCTATTGCGACCGGCAATACGCTTGAAGCCATCGCCGCTGCCGCGTTGGTCCGCCCGTTTCTTGATCGCCGTTCGCGCCGCGGGCTCGCCCCTCATTGGCGTTTTGAAAGCGGTGAAGATGTCATCAAATTCGCCGCGTACTGCGCCTTGTGCGCGTGCATTGCCGCCACAGTCGGCATTGGGTCGCTCGCCATGTCGAACGTGTTGGCGTGGTCAGACGTTGTCGCCAATGCGTGGACTTGGTGGCAGGGCGATGCCTCCGGCATGATCATCGTCACTCCGCTTCTGTTGAGTTGGGGCACGCGGCTTTCTTCTCGCTGGCCGCTGTCCAAACTCATCGAAGGCGTCGCGCTCGCGCTGTTGCTCGCCATTGTGACCCTTCTAATCTTCGGAGGGGTCGTTGCCAACAGAACGTCTGTGACTCTCGCGTTTCTCGCGCTTCCGTTTGTGATCTGGGCGGCAATCCGGTTTTCACAGCGCGAAGTGACGACAGCCGTTGCGATCGTGTGCGCCATCGCGGTTTGGTACGCGGCGAAGGGTCGCTATCCCTTCGGTCTCGAATCGCCCAATGCATCGCTGCTGTTCCTGCTCGCATATACGAGCACCTTGGTGATGACCGGTCTCGTGTTGAGCGCAGTGATCGGCGAACGGGAGCGCGCGGCCGCGCAGTTGCGGGTGGCCAACGAACAACTGGCGCTGCGCGTCGACGACCGGACACTGGAAGCTGAAACAATCAATCGGGCGTTGCGTGAGGAGCTCGCTTTGCGCGACCAACGCGAGGAAATTCTGCGGCAAAGCGAGGAACGCTTTCGCTTTTTGGTGGACGGTGTCAAGGACTACGCAATCTTCATGCTCGATGCCTCCGGGAATGTCGTGAGCTGGAACACCGGCGCGCAAAACATCTACGGCTACGCCGCGTCGCAAATCATCGGCACGCATTTCTCACGGCTTTACACGCCGGAAGATATCGAGCGCGACTGGCCCGCATCCGAGCTCGCAACGGCAAGGGCGGAAGGTCGATACGAGGAGGAAGGCTGGCGTCTGCGGATGGACGAAAGTCGCTTTTGGGCGAGCGCGACGATCTCGGCGCTCTATGACAGCGAGCACCATCTGCGAGGATTTGCAAAGGTGACGCGCGATCTCACCGTTCGCCGTCGGATTGAGGCGTTGCAGGAAAACGAGCGACAGATGAACGAATTCCTCGCAATGCTTTCTCACGAGCTTCGCAATCCGCTCGCATCGATCGTTAACGCGCTGGATCTCGCGCGGCACAAGCCCGAGACCGAGAGGACCGAAGCGAGAGGCATCATCGAGCGGCAGGTCAAGCACCTTGCGCACATTGTCGACGATTTGCTCGATGTCAGCAGGATCACGCGCGGAAAGATCGAACTGCGAAAAGAAGTGTTGCCGGTGAACGATGTCGTGTTGCATGCGCTCGAGTCATGCCGCGCGGTGCTGACCGCACGCGGACACATGATCGACGTGCAACCTTCAGAAGAAGAATTGTGGATCGATGTCGATCCGACGCGACTGTCGCAAGTGATCCTCAATCTGATCAATAACGCGGCGAAGTACACGCCGGTCGGAGGACGCATTTCGATTTCGATCAATCGGGACGACGACGATGTCGTGCTCCGCGTGCGCGACACGGGAATTGGCATCTCGCCGACGTTGCTGCCCAAAGTATTCGACCTCTTTGTTCAGGGCGACCCCTCGCTCGACCGTACCGCGGGCGGACTGGGTATCGGCCTCACGATCGTCAAGCGAATGGTGGAAATGCATGGCGGCTCGGTGCACGCGATAAGCGGAGGCCATGACCAGGGCAGCGAATTCGTTGTCCGCCTCCCGCGGGTATCGGGCGAGGGCATGGCGCGGACGCCCCCGTCCACACAATCGCTCCGCCAAGCTGCGGGTCTTCGCCGCCGCCTGCTGCTCGTGGACGACAATCGCGATTTCGTCAGTTCGCTGGCCGCGTTGCTCGAGGAGTTCGGTCACGATGTGCGCACCGCAAACGACGGTGAAGCGGCGATCACACTGGCGACGGAGCAGGCGCCGGACGCAGTGCTGTTGGACATTGGCCTCCCTGGAATGAACGGATATGAAGTGGCCCGACGGCTTCGCAGTTCAAATGCGCTTGCGGGCGTGACGCTCGTCGCTGTCTCCGGCTACGGTCAAGAGGAGAATCGCCGACGTGCGCAGGAGGTCGGATTCGATCATTACTTGGTGAAGCCGATCGACGCCGCCGAACTGATCAACATCATTGATGGACTACCCGTGCGCTCGTAACGCGTATCGCCGGGAATGCGGACGTCTAACGCATTCCCGGCGATTGCGAAACTACTTCCGGTAGATCTCGTAAATCGCGCCGCTCGACAGCGACACGACAAACAGATTTCCATTAGGGCCGGTCTGCAAGTCAGTGGCGACGCCGAAATTCGTACCGAAAAGCAGCGTCTCGCTTTCCGTAATGTCGAACTTGCAGAGGTTGTCGGCGACGCGATCGTCGAGTCGCGGGTCGTCGACACCGATCTTCTGACGATTGCCCGTCAGATTGAAGTGGAACAAGTGTCCGCCGGCCAGAAATGTGCGCGCGCCTCCCATGAATAGATCGCCCTGATATTGCGGTCCGAGCGCGCGACCGCTCATGAACCCGATGCCGGCCGGCGCGACCTCGAACTTCCAACTGAACTCGGGATCCTTGTGCTGGGCTCCGGGCAGCATGAAAAGTCGCGACAACGCTTGCTCCGGCGTGTCGGCAAGATTGGTCGGCGGCCAGCGAATCTGCTGCAGTCCAAAGTACGTGCCGCCGATGCACGGATCGGTGCCCGCGCTGGTTTCGATCGCCTTGAATTCGGCGATGCGCGAAACGGGCCCCCGAATCTGGATCCATCCGCTGTTTTGGCCGGGCTCGACGCGGCTCAACTGGGTGAACGAATCATCGCCGTTTTCCTCGAGCCAGAGCGCGCCGGAAACGGGATCGAACGCCATGCCGAACGTGTTGCGGATTCCGTAGGCGAACACTTTCTGAATATTTGCGCCGACTTCGCCACCCATCGACGCACCGACGGCAAAGAATGGGTTGTCGGTCGGCGTCGTGCCGTCATCATTGAGCCGCAGCACGACGCCGGTGAGATGCGCGTTGTCGGGCGCGGGGCCGCCGAACTGATCATCCTGAACCGTTGGCCCGGGACATACGGCGGTCGGACCGCACGGAAGATTTTGCATCCAGCCGCGCCGGCCGTTATCACCGATGACGGCGTACAGCTTGCCGTCGGGTCCGAATTTCACGATGCCGCCGTTGTGATTGCCCCGCAGCGCTTGCCCCGCGTCGGCTTGAAACGCGTGCAGCTTGATCAGATTGCGGTCGAGCGTGAGCGACGTGCCATCCCAGTTGAATCGGTCGACGCGATTTCCCAGCAACGGCACATCGGCAAGATTGCCCGAGTCGGCGCCCGTGCTGCTTTCGGTCCAGTAAAGGTATACGCCCGGATTGGACGGAAAATCCGGATGTAGCGCGATCCCGAGCAATCCGCGCTCCGAGGCCGAATTGACCGCCAAGTCGAGCGCCGTGCTGTCGACTGCGCCATTGCGCACGCGTTTCACTTTGCCGGTCGGTTTCTCAAGCACGAGAATATCGTTCGCGCCGATAAAAGCCATTGTGGTCGGTTGGTTCAGTCCCGATACGACGGTTCTTACAGCGAGATTCTCGTCCACCAGTGTCGGGGAGGGGGCCTGGCTGAAGGCAGGCTGCGGTGAAAACGCCGCAAGCGCGCTAACCGATAACACAAAAACCAGTGCGTGTTTCCACTCGTCATGTTTGTCGTTCATCGTCTATTCCTTTCGTCCAATTGCGAACGTCTGACGGTGTGGGACAACCGTATAAACCTCCCTTATCGTTGGATGCGTTCATGCACAGATCGGCATGGCGCAGTCCGCGATTCTTTACACGAAGCCCACGCATCGCTCCCGACGGACAGCACGCTGCGGAAGCGCCCGATCGCGGATCGCAGGAAAAAAGCGAAGCCGCGGCCTAAGCTCTCGACCGGCAAACATCGCGGGGCCGATGCGTATTCCTGTCGCGCGCGAGTGCAAAGAATGTTCAAACGTTCAAGCGCGACAAGGCCGGAAAAAATTACATCGGGTCTTTCGCAGTGGCCATTGCGACACGATGTCGAACATGCGTATCGCTTTGCGGTAACGTCCCAATCATTCGTCCTGGCTGTCGTTGAGACGTGGGTGGTGGCCGATGCATCTGGGTAGAAACACTTGAACATGACTTGCATCTCACCTCACGAATCTCGCTTCGACGAAAATTCTGTCCTCCGAAGCTAGTCGCCGGGCGCTGGACGGGACTTGCTCATTTGTTTCCGGGTCATTAGCATGTCTGTACTTACCCACAAAGGGGAGTAGCTTTGCCGCACGATCGTCAGGCCGGGACTTCGTCCCCGGTCGTGCGGGCGACGCGACCAGCGTCGGTGCAAGACCTTTGCCAAAGACGGTAAGTCGATGGTCCTCGCAGTCGGTGATCGGCCTCTGCGAGAGCCGCTCGGCTTTGTTTTCGTCTGGACGGAGGTCGGCCATGCTCAAGGCGTTGATAGCCGTCGACGGCTCAGCTCACTCGCTCGGCGCCGTTCGGCACGTCATCAAACTCGCACAGGAACGCGAGCCTCTCGAAATTCACCTGCTCAATGTGCAGCCGCCACTGCCTGGCGACGTGACGAGGTTCGTCGACGGGAGCGTGGTCAAAAGTTTTCACGACGACGAGGCGGTCAAGGCATTGGCGCCGGCCTGCGCGCTCTTGGACCGCGCTGGCACTCCATACACCAAGCACGTTGTCGTAGGACACCCTGCGCCCACTATCGCCAATTGGGCGAAAAAGTTGAACTGCGACAAGGTGATCATGGGCACACGCGGGCTCGGTGCCGTCAGCCAGCTGCTGCTCGGTTCCGTCAGTCATGAAGCGATCCACCAGATGGACCCGAGGATTCCAGTCACGCTGGTGAAGGAAGGTTTGGGAAACCTCGACGAGAAGAAAAGCCATGAATAGCTCGATCAACCACCCAGTTCTCGCCAACGATCAAGATGCTCACGCTTATGCGGCCACGCCGCGGAACGACGCGACGATTCTGTGGCATCTGCTTTCTGCGGCCGAAGCATCCAAGCGTCTAGGTAGCGGGCCCGATTCGGGGTTGACGGCGGATGAGGCCGCGCGGCGCCTCGTCATTCACGGTCCCAACGAGATTCGCGAGCAAGCGGGACGCAGCGCCTGGCGGATGTTCTTAGGCCAATTCACCGATTTCATGATCCTGCTGCTAATTGTGGCGGCCGCAATCTCAGGATTCGTCGGCGAACCGGAAGATGCCATTGCGATCCTTGCGATCGTCATTCTCAACGCAGTCATCGGGTTCGTTCAGGAATACCGGGCCGAGCGAGCGCTGCAGGCGTTGAAGAAGCTCGCGGCGCTCAAGGCCAAGGCCGTGCGTGACGGACAGATCCTCACCGTGCCAGCCAGCGAATTGGTCCCGGGCGATCTGGTGTTGCTCGAGGCGGGAAGTGTGGTCCCCGCCGATCTGCGCATTTCCAAAGCTGCGCAGCTTCGCGTCGAGGAGGCGGCGCTGACGGGCGAATCGCATCCCGTCGAAAAGCACACGCATGACCTTGCCGAGCCCGATGTGCCACTTGGAGATCGCATCAACATGGCGTACAGCGGCACGATCGTCACGTATGGCCGCGGCCAGGGGCTCGTCGTGGGAACGGGGATGAACACCGAACTCGGAAGGATCGCGACGCTGCTTGAGACAACGGAAGAAGTAAGAACGCCACTGCAGAAACGGCTTGCCAAGTTCGGTTGGCAATTATCCATCGTCGCAATCGCAATATGCGTCGTCGTCTTTTTGCTCGGAGTACTGCGCGGCGAGTCGATGGTCCTCATGTTCCTCACCGCGGTGAGCCTCGCCGTAGCCGCTGTGCCTGAGGCTCTGCCCGCGGTGATCACAATAGGACTCGCACTGGGTGCGCAGCGGATGGTCAAGAAGAACGCATTGATCCGCCGGCTGCCCGCCGTCGAGACATTGGGGTCCGTCACCTATATCTGCTCAGACAAGACCGGAACGCTTACCCAGAATCGAATGCACGCCGACGCTTTTTTCGTCGACGGTCGACTGCATGAGGGGTTGCCTGAGCGCGCAGAGCTTGTTCAGGAACCCTGGAATTCATTTGTGTCGGCGCTCGCGTTAAGCAACGACGCCGACATCGATCGCGACGGCGAGGCGCTCGGCGATCCGACAGAGGTGGCGCTTTACATGGCCGCGTACAACGCGGGCTTTGACAAGAGAACGCTGGCTGCAGATGCACCACGCGTCGCGGAGTTGCCATTCGATTCCACGCGAAAATGCATGACGACTCTACATCGCGCGCACGCGGCGAAGAACATCGTCGCATTCACAAAAGGCGCGCCGGAGCGAGTCATCGAGCAGTGCGCGGAATTTCTCGGCGCAGGCGCGACGCATCCCATCGACGCGGTATCGCTCCTTGCACAGGCGGAACAGATGGCCAGTGACGGTCTTCGGGTGCTCGCCATCGCGCGCCGCATCTGGCCGGAGGTCCCTGACGAGTTAAGTCCCGCACAAGTCGAGCGCGAGTTAACCTTCGTCGGCTTCGTCGGTCTCATCGATCCACCGCGGCCCGAGGCGGCGCGCGCTGTAGACGAGTGCAGACAGGCCGGCATTACGCCGGTCATGGTCACCGGCGATCACCCGCTGACCGCACGCGCGATTGCGCTCCGGCTGGGAATCGTCGACGAAGCGGACAATCGCCTGATCACCGGTCGGGAGCTGACCCAGCTCGACGAAAACGAACTCACCCAACGGGCGCGCGATCTGCGCGTCTATGCGCGGGTGAACCCCGAACAGAAAATCAACATCGTGCAGGCGTTGCAGCGGCGCGGTGAGTTTGTCGCGATGACCGGCGATGGCGTCAACGATGCGCCCGCACTGAAGAGCGCCGACATCGGGGTGGCGATGGGCAAGGTAGGAACCGACGTTGCCCGCGAGGCGTCCGACATGGTGCTTCTCGACGACAATTTCGCGAGCATCGTCGCCGCCGTCGGCGAAGGCCGGCGTATCTACGACAACATACGCAAGTTCGTCAAGTTCGTGCTTGCCGGCAATACCGGGGAAATCATCACGTTGCTGATGGCGCCGTTCTTCGGGCTGCCGATTCCGCTGCTGCCGATCCAGATCCTCTATGTCAACCTGGTCACCGACGGACTGCCGGGACTGGCGCTTGCGGTCGAGCCCGAAGAGAAAGGCCTCATGCATCGCCCACCACGCGCACCCGGGGAAAACATGTTCTCCGGGGGACTGGGTCTGCATATCATCTGTGTCGGACTCCTCATCGGCGGCCTTTCCATCTCCACCCAGTACTGGGCCATCGCCACCGGCGCGTCGCATTGGCAAACGATGGTATTCACGGTGCTCACGTTTTGCCAGCTTTTCCATGTCATGGCGATCCGCTCGGAGGAGTCGCTGTTCACGGTGGGCATCGGGAGCAACCTGCCGCTGCTGGGTGCCGTGTTGCTCGGGGCGGTGCTGCAGCTGGCGGTGATTTATGTTCCTGCGGCCAATGACATCTTCAAGACGCAACCGCTGTCCGCCGGCGAGCTCGCGTTCTGCTTCCTGCTGCCGGGTACCGTCTTCGTGGCAATCGAGGTTGAGAAGTGGCTGACGAGGCGTGGGGTACTTTATCGCGGACGGTCGGCGTCGCGTGTGGCGGCAACGTCATGAGGTGCGAACCAGTGGAAAGTACCCGCTCGGATAGGGCGAACCGCTTTGTGACCTTTTGGCGGCGCTTGGCTGCTGCTACGATTCACGCGGACCATGGCGGATGGGGTGGGATTCGAACCCACGGAGGACTTGCGCCCTCGCCGGATTTCAAGTCCGGTGCATTCAACCGCTCTGCCACCCATCCATTGCACGGTTCGACACTTGAATTCCCGCCATGGCGCCGGCATGTTAACACCGCCTAGCAGTCGGCTCTCCGCAAGTCGGGATTCGCGATAGCTGCTTGAAACCGGGGGCATTTCTGCTAGTCTAACGAACCCATCCGGCTTTGCCGGGGGCCATTGTCGGAGGCACCATGGATCCCAAGCTTCAACCCGTTTACACGCAGGAGCCGATCGCGCGACCGCGCACGGGCGAGATCGTCGCCCAAGACCAGAATCGCGTCCTGCGTAACACGTACTGGCTGCTCGCCATTTCGATGCTGCCGACGATCGTTGGCGCGTGGGCGGGTATGCAACTCAACTTCGTCCGGCTGTTCGTCGCTGCGCCGATCATGACGCCGCTGCTGATGTTTGCGCTGATGCTGGGCAGCTTGTTCGTCGTAACGCGCCTCCGGAACAGTGCTTGGGGCGTGCCGGCGCTGTTTGGCTTCACGTTCATCGCCGGCGCCATGCTGACGCCGATTTTGACCGTTGCAGCGCAATTCAAGAATGGCGGCCAACTGGTGGCCCTCGCCGGCGGGATGACGACAGCGATTTTCCTGACAATGGCGACGATCGCGACGGTGACCAAGCGCGACTTCTCGTTTCTGAGCAAGTTTCTGTTCGTTGGGCTGATCCTGCTGATCGTCGCGTCGCTTGCCAACTTGTTCTTCGCGGTGCCGGCGGTTTCGCTCACGATCTCGGCGATCGCGGTATTGATTTTTTCGCTTTATATTCTGTACGACGTCAGCAATATCGTGCGCGGCGGCGAGACGAACTACATCACGGCGACGCTCAACTTGTTCCTCAACGTCTACAACATCTTCATCAGTCTGCTGAACCTCCTTCTCGCGTTTTCGGGACAGCGCGACTAGACGACCGCGGCGTATGTCAGAACGGGGCGGAAACGAAACGCCCCGTTTTTGTCGGCCTCCCCTACGGCTCGAACACCGCGATCGATTCAACGTGCGCGGTGTGCGGAAACATGTTGACGATTCCCGCCGCCGCGAGTCGATAGCCGCGGTCGTTGACGAGCACGGCCGCATCGCGCGCGAGCGTAGCCGGATTGCAAGAGACGTAAACAATCCGCTTTAGAAACACCTCGTCGTCACGCTGCGGCAGCGCTTTGACAAGCTCGACCGCGCCTTCGCGCGGCGGATCGATCAGTGCGCGATCGATTTGTCCGAGCGCGGCGATCGACTCTCGAGTGGCAGCGAAAAGATTGGCGACGACAAATTTTGCTTCGTTGGCGAGAGCGTTACGCGCCGCGTTTGCATGCGCCCGTTTGACGAGCGCCGCGTTTCCTTCCACGCCTACGACCTGCGCGCCCCGGCGGGCGATCGGCAGCGAGAAGTTACCGAGGCCTGAGAAGAAATCGCCAATGCGTTCTCCGGCAATGGGGTCGAGCAGAGTGACCGCTCTGCGCACCAGTACACGATTGACTTCGGCATTGACTTGCGTGAAATCGGTCGGCAAAAACGGGATCGCGACGTCGAACTCGGGTACCGTGTACGCAAGCGTCGCGTGGCGTGGATGAAACGGCGCGACCGTATTCGGACCGCCCGGCTGAAGCCAGATCTCGACGCCGTGCATATCCGCGAACGCGACCAATTTCGCTTCGTCGGTTGCCGAGGGCAGATCGAGAATTCGAAGCACCAGCGCATACACAGACACGGGCGGTGACGGACCGCGATCGATTGCCGGAAGCCGCTCACCGACGGCAACTTCGATCTGAGGCAGTCGATCGCGAATCGTCAATGAGCCGATCAGCGTGCGCAACGCAGGCAGCAGATCCGAAATCCGCCTTGGCAGCACGTGACACTCGCGCATGTCGGCGACGTAGCTAGACTTGCGCTCGTGGAAACCGACGAGCACGCCGCCTTTCTTGGGCACATGGCGCACCGAAAGCCGGGCGCGATGGCGGTAGCGCCAGGCGGGACCGGCGATCGGCGGAAGAAGGGTTTCCGGCTTCACGCGGCCAATCCGCTCGAGTGCATCCTCCAGCGTTCGTTGTTTGGCGGCGACCTGCAGCGCAGGGTCGGCGTGCTGTAATGTGCAGCCTCCGCAGACGCCGAAATGCGGACAGCTTGGCGTCACGCGCGACGCGCTCGCTTTGTCGATCGCCACGACGCGCGCGATCTCGTACGCCGGCTTTTTCTTCAGCGTCTCGATGCGTACTTGTTCGCCGGGGAGCGCCCCCTCGACGAATATCGCCTTGCCCTCAACGCGCGCGACGCCGCGGCCTTCCTGATCAAGCGATTCGATGGTGACGCACGTACTCATCAGGCTCACGCCAAACTCGTGATTTTACCCCTCGGCTTCCGTTCATCCGGTTCCGCAAATGTAGAATTGCGTGATGCGGATTATCTCGTTCGACACTTCCACAGAATGGTTGTCGGTCGCGGCCGGTGACGGCGCGTCGTGGTCGGCCCACCTCGAGCGCGCAGGACCCGCAAATTCGGAGCGCATTCTGCCTGCGATCGACCGTGTGTTGGCTGACGCGGGATGGCGGCTTACGGACCTCGACGGCATCGCGTTCGGCGCTGGGCCCGGCGCATTCACCGGCGTTCGGATCGCGTGCAGCGTCGCACAGGGGCTCGCGCTCGGCGCAGATTTGCCCGTCGTCGCTGTTCCGACGCTGGCCGCGGTGGCTCAGGAAGCGTGGCGCGATCACCAGGCCGCGCGGGTGTTCGCCTGTCTCGATGCGCGGATGCGCGAAGTGTATCTTGCATTTCATGTGCGCCACGATGGCGAATGGCGTGTCGAGCGCGAGCCTGCTGTGGCGAAACCCGCTGACGTAGAGCTTCCGGTTGGAATCTGGAACGGCGAGGGCGACGGCTTCGCCGCTTATCGCGAGCTCGCGTTGGTTCCCGGTGTTATTGACGTTTGTGCCAGCACGCTCCCCACCGCGCGTGCGATCGGCGAGCTCGCGTTGCCGTTGTTCGAAAGCGGACAAGGCGTCCCCGCGAGCGAGGCGCGGCCGCTGTATATCCGCCAGCGCGTCGCGCTCACGACGTCAGAACGCATTGCCGGTGTCCGCCTCTGACCCGTGGCGACATTACCTTCGCAACCGCCTTCTGCACGCGTCGTTTGGCGTCCCCTCGCCAGCGACGATCTTGCTTACGTCGCGGCGCTGGAAGCCCAGATTCATGCCGCGCCTTGGACGCTCGGCAATTTTCGCGATGCGCTCGCGGCCGGCTATTCGACGCGCGTCGCTGAGCGTGAAGGACGGATCGTTGCGTATGGCGTGTTGATGCTCGGACCCGGCGAAGCGCAAATTCTCAACATTTCGGTCGTTCCGGACGCACGCCGCCAGGGCTTCGGGCGAGTGCTATTGCTGCAGTTTTTGGACGATGCGCGGCAGTTTGGCGCCGAGCAATGTTTTCTCGAGGTTCGCGTATCAAACGTTCCCGCAATCATGCTCTACGAAGGCGCGGGTTTCGCGCCCATTGCGAGGCGCAATAATTATTATCCGCCGGTAACCCCGGATCTGCCGCGCGAGGACGCACTGGTAATGCGGCGCGCGCTCGCGCCGAAGCGGCCGCATTCGGTTTGAAAACGATGGCGACGCGCGCCGAGATACTCGATGCACTGGGCCTATGGCCTATCTGGCAGCAGCGTACCCAATCTGAGAAAACCGACGACGACATGCGGCGTACGCGGATCGCTGCGCTTTCGTGGCGAGCATTTGCCGCCGACGTCGATGCATGCGTCGCGTGCGAGCTATGCCGATCGCGCAACAAATCGGTTCCCGGCGTCGGCGATACGCGTGCGCAATGGCTCTTCGTAGGTGAAGCGCCGGGCGCCGAGGAAGACGCCAGGGGCGAGCCCTTCGTCGGCCAAGCCGGACGACTGCTCGATAACATGCTTGCGGCGCTCGGTCTGGCGCGCGGACGGAATGTGTACATCGCTAACGTGCTTAAATGCCGCCCGCCCAACAACCGAACGCCGACGCCATTGGAAGCGGACGCGTGTCGGCCTTATCTGGACCGCCAGATCACGTTGCTCGCGCCTAAAGTGATCGTTGCATTGGGTAAGAGCGCCGCAACGACGCTCCTCAATGTCGACGCGTCGATCGCAAGCCTTCGCGGTCGGGTCCACCGTTATTGCGGCGTTCCGCTCGTCGTCACTTATCATCCCGCTTATCTTTTGCGCAATCTTCCCGACAAGGCGAAGGCGTGGGAGGACCTCCTATTCGCGCGTCGTGCGTTGTCTGCGGCCTAGCGCTTGGTTGCGACAATTGGGTCCCTATACACTTGCGCACCGCTTTCGGCGGCCGCACATTGCTTGCGCGGGAGTTCGACCCGCGTAATTAACCGGACGGAGACCAAGATGAGAAAAATTGCCGCTCTTTGCGCCGCGTTCCTGGCGTTGTCGCTCTCGGGCTGCGGCTACAACGACCTGCAGCGGCAGGATGAAGGGATCAAGGCAGCGTGGTCGGAAGTGTTGAACCAATATCAACGCCGAACGGATCTGGTTCCAAACCTGGTCAATACGGTCAGGGGCTACGCAGCGCAGGAGCAGACGGTGTTGACGGAAGTCACGAATGCGCGGGCGAATGTCGGCTCGATCAAAGCAACGCCCGAGCTCATCAACGACCCGGTTGCGTTTCAAAAATTCATCGCTGCGCAAAATCAGTTGCAAGGGGCATTGTCGCGGCTCTTGCTTGTCGCGGAGAACTATCCGAACCTCAAGTCGGATGCGCTGTTTCGCGACTTGCAATCGCAGCTCGAAGGGACGGAGAACCGCATCGCCGTCGCGCGCAATCGATATATCAAGACGGTGCAGGACTTCAACACGACGGTGCGTCAATTCCCGACAAATCTGACGGCGATGATGTTCAAGATGGATTTGAAGCCCAACTTCAGCGTCGCGGACGAGGCGGCGGTCAGCACACCGCCGAAGGTGGATTTCGGCAAACAGCCCGGCGCGCCGGCAGCGCCGCCCACATCGCCGAAGACGAGCGCCATCACCACTGAGCCGAAAACGGCCAGTACAACGCCTGATCCGTCGACGGATCTGCTGAAGAAGGGCTATTAAGCCTTCGCGCGCTCGCCACGGCGGGACACTTTGATCGCTGAGCCGGCCGCGGAATCGGTCGGACTCATCGCTTCGGTCATGTTCGCTTTCTCGACCTCTTTCCGGCCTCTCGGCGTTGCACGCTTGTTGTGTGCATGTCTACTCGTCATTGCGACGTCCGCCTACGCGCAAGCCTGGGAATCGGGCACCGACGGCCTCGCGCCGATTCCACCGCTGCGTGCGCGCATAACCGATCTCACGAACACGTTGTCCGCGTCGGATCAGCAGGCGCTCGAAACCAAGCTCGCCGCGTGGGAGCGCGACACGGGTAATCAGATGGTGGTCCTCATCGTTCCATCGACCAAACCAGAGCCCATCGAGGCGTACTCGATTCGCGTCGCCGAAGCATGGAAGATCGGACGCAAAGGGCAAGATAATGGCGTGCTGTTCTTGATCGCCAAGGACGATCGCAAACTGCGACTCGAGGTTGGCTACGGGCTCGAGGGAGTCCTGACCGACGCGACATCGCGGCGGATCATCGCCGAAACCGTTGCGCCGTTCTTCCGCCAGAATCAATTCGCAGCGGGGATCAACGCCGGCGTCGAGCGCGTGATCAGCGTCGTCGGCAAGGGCGAGCCGCTGGCCGCGGCAGAACCGCAACGGCAAACACGCAGAGGTTTCGGCGGCTTCGATTTTGGAACGCTGCTGATCATTCTGCTCGTCGTTGTCCCGGTGATCGGCGGAATTCTCGCGCGCATCTTCGGTAAAGTTCTGGGTTCGACGGTCGGTGGCGGCATCGTCGGCGCCGCCGCATGGATCATTGGCGGCTCGTTGCTGGTCGCCGTGTTCGTGGCCATCCTCGGTTTCGTGATCATGCTGATGTTCGGCGGCGGCGGGGGCATCGGCCGTCGCGGTGGCGGCTGGATTCCGATCGGTGGAGGGGGCTGGGGCGGCGGAGGCGGTTGGGGCGGTAGCGGCGGCGGTGGTGGTGGATTCAGCGGTGGCGGCGGCAGCTTCGGCGGCGGCGGCGCGTCCGGAGGATGGTAACGATGGCCGCGCGCAACCGTTATCGCTTCTGGCGTCACCTCGCGACGGACCACATGTCGGTGCGCCGCGCGTTTCCCGTCGCGACGCTCGAGCGAATTGAAGCGGCGATCGCCGCGGGCGAGCGTACGCATCGCGGGCAACTGTGTGTCGCAATCGAATCCGCGCTGCCGGCGGCACGCGTGCTCAAACAATTGACCCCGCGCGAGCGTGCGTTGGAAATATTCGGCCTGCTTCGCGTCTGGGACACCGAAGAAAACTCCGGCGTTTTGGTGTACCTGTTGCTCGCGGACCGCGACGTCGAAATCGTCGCGGATCGTGGCATTCATCGCGCGGTCGGCGATGCGGTGTGGAAATCGATCTGCGAGCGGATGGAAGAATCGTTTCGCGCGGGCAACTATGCCGACGGCGTGGTGACGGGCGTTGCGGAAATCTCTCGGTTGCTCGCGAACCATTTTCCGCGCGACGGCGAAGGGCTGAACGAGCTTTCCGACAAGCCGGTGATTTTGTAGGGGTCAGATCGGTGGCTTTTCGGCACCGATCAAATGCAGCGAATCGCCGCGGGCCTGGTTGCGGCGGTGTCGCCACATCACGAGGAGCATCGCCCCGCTGACAAAGAATCCAAACATCACGATCGCGGCGTTGACGGAAAACCCCGAGCGCACCATCAGCGCGTAGAGTCCGACCATGACGAGGATGCCGACGTTCTCGTTGAAATTCTGAACGGCGATCGAATGGCCGGCGCCCATCAGCACATGGCCGCGATGCTGCAAGAGCGCATTCATCGGCACGACAAAGAATCCGGCGCACACGCCAATCGCCGTCATGAGAAAGATCGCGAGCCAAATGTTGTGCACGAAGATCATCACCATCACGACGATCCCCATCGTCGCACCGATGGGCAACACCTTGACGGCGCCGCGGAGCGAGACGAGCCGCGCAGCGAGCACGACGCCAAGCGTAATGCCGACGGCCACGACGCCCTGAAGCATCGATGCTTGCGACAAGCTGAGCCCAAGGGCGCGCGACGCCCAATCGATGACGATGAACTGCAGCGTCGCGCCGGCGCCCCAGAACAACGTTGTCGTCGCCAATGAAATCTGACCCAGCCGGTCCTTCCACAACAGTACGACGCAGTGCGAGAACTCGCGCACCAGATAAAACGGATTCTTGCTCGGCATGCGATGATCGACGCCTGTATCGGGAATGAACCAGTTGAACAACGCCGCTATCAGGTAGAGACTCATGATGACGGCAATCGCCGCTTCGGGCGGCGTATTGACGGGTGTGTCGAACATCGGCATGTCGAACGACAGAATCGCCGAAGAAACCTTGTCACTGATGAGCGTGCCGCCCAGCAGAACACCAAGGATGATCGAGCCAACGGTCGTGCCTTCGATCCAGCCGTTTGCAACGACGAGCTGATGCGGCGGCAACAGCTCGGTGAGGATGCCGTATTTCGCCGGCGAATAAGCAGCCGCGCCAAGTCCGACGAGCGCATACGCGGTGAGCGGATGTGTATCGATCAGCATCAGCGCGCAACCGACGATCTTGATCGCGTTGGTGATCAACATTACGCGACCCTTGGGCATCGAATCGGCAAACGCGCCGACAAGCGGCGCCAACACGACATACGAGACGACGAAGCTTTGTTTCAGCGCCGGCGTCATCCAGGCCGGCTCATGAAGCTCGCGCAGGAGCGCGATCGCGGCGATCAGCAGAGCGTTGTCGGCGAGCGAGCTGAAAAACTGCGCCGCCATGATCGTGTAGAAGCCGGGTTTCATGTTCCTAGATTGGTCCGGGCCCCACGCGGTCACGCCTCCCATGGCGCGCGGCCATCGCGCGACAGCTTGATATACTGTGCGAGTCGCGCGGCCCGCTTTATACCATGATTGCGCGACGGTCCCAACCGAGCGGGGATGAGGCAGTTCCTCCGCGCCCACTGTAGCGCACAGTCCGCTGACCGCGCATGTCCCGCCCGCTTTTCGCGCAAATCAACCTCGCCGCACTTGCCGCAAATCTCGGCCGTGCGCGTGAGCTCGCGCACGGAGCGCAGGTCCTCGCCGTCGTCAAAGCCGATGCCTACGGCCACGGCTTGATGCGCGTGCTGCCCGCGCTTGAGCAGGCGGACGGATTGGCGCTGCTCGAGCTCGATGCCGCCGTTGCGTTGCGCGAGCGCCATTACACGCGCCGGATTCTGCTTCTCGAGGGTTTTTTCGAAGAACGCGAGCTCGCTGAAATCGCGCAGCGGAGGCTCGCGATCGTCGTGCATCACTTGGAGCAGGTCGCCGTGCTCGAGCGCGCGGCGCTGACGCGTCCGCTGGAGGTTTTTGTCAAGGTCAACACCGGCATGAACCGGCTTGGTCTGGCCGTTGGCGACGTCGCTAACGTCTGCGAGCGACTATCGCGGTGCGCGAGCGTTGCGGCATTGAGGTTGATGACGCACCTTGCGCGCGCCGAAGACGATGATGGCGTGAAGGAACCGCTCGACGCATTTGAATCTGCTTGCCGAGGATTGCCGTATCCTCGCTCGATCGCAAATTCAGCCGGCGTTGTGCGCTACGCCGAAGTGGGCGGCGACATCGTGCGGCCGGGCATCATGCTCTACGGTGCGACGCCGTTTCCTTACGAGTCCGCGCACGCGTTGGGGCTTCAGCCCGTGATGACGCTGCGCTCGCGGTTGATCGATGTTCGCGAATTGAAAATGAACGAAAGCGTGGGTTACGGCGCAACTTATACTGCAGCGCGGCCGCATCGAATCGGCGTCATCGCTTGTGGATATGCGGACGGCTATCCGCGGCTCGCGCCCAATGGAACGCCCGTGCTCGTTGGCGGGACGAAGGTACGAATGGCGGGGCGCGTGTCGATGGATATGCTGACCGTCGACTTGACCGAAGTGCCTAACGCGCGAATTGGAAGTCCTGTCGTGTTATGGGGTGAAGGACTGCCCGTCGATGACGTGGCGAACGCGGCATCGACGGTCGGTTACGAATTGCTGTGCGCCGTCGCGCCGCGTGTTCCTTTCATCACCACGCGCGTGGGCGCGCTCGATCTCGAGCTCTGATCGCCCATAGCGTTAACAGGCCCTAGATTACCGAGACAACCTCATGTACATCGTCGTCACCGGCGCGGCCGGCTTCATCGGATCGAATCTGGTCCATGCACTCAATCGGCGAGGCGAGACCAACATCATCGCTGTCGACAACCTCGAACACGGCGACAAATTTCGCAATCTCGCCGACGCGGAGATCGCCGACTATGTCGATCGGGACGAATTCGTGTCGCGGCTCGACGCCGGTGATTTCGAAGATGAGCTAACTGCGATTCTGCATCACGGCGCATGCTCGGACACGATGGAGACCGACGGGCGCTACATGCTGCGCAACAACTATCGCTATTCGGTCGAACTGCTCACGTACTGCCAGGACAACGACGTCCCATTCTTGTATGCGTCAAGCGCTGCGGTCTACGGCGACGGCCGCGTGTTTCGCGAGGAGCGCGAGTGCGAAGCGCCCCAAAACGTGTATGCGTATTCGAAGTTTCTTTTCGATCAATACGTGCGCCGTCTGATGCCGGAACGCACCGCGCAAATCGTGGGCTTCCGCTACTTCAATGTCTATGGCCCGCGCGAGCAGCACAAAGGACGGATGGCGTCAGTCGCGCTTCATTTCTTCGAACAGTATCGCGCCGAAGGCAGGGTGCAACTGTTCGAAGGTTCCGGCGGTTATGCGGCCGGACAGCAGCGACGCGATTTCATCGCCGTCGAGGACGTCGCAAAGGTAAACCTGCACTTTCTCGACCACCGCGACCGCTCGGGTATTTTCAATGTCGGCACGGGGCAAGCGGCGAGCTTCAACGATGTTGCGACCGCCGCCATCAACGCGTGCCGGAACGCCGACGCGCCGTTCGAAGAGCATATGCGCGACGGGCGAATCGTTTACACGCCGTTTCCGCCGGAGCTCGTCGGAAAGTATCAAAGCTTCACCGAGGCCGACCTGTCGAAGCTTCGCGCCGCTGGTTACACGGACGCGTTTGCGCCTGCAGCCGAAGGTGTCAAGCGCTACGTCGAAAGTCTGATATCGCGTTCGCCGTCTTCTCCGTAACGTGCCTGAACGCCGTGACGACATCGTTGCAAATCGTGCGGCGCCATTTCATTGACCAGGTCAAGGAGAAGACATCATGCTTCGCAGTTCAATCGTTCTTGCGCTGGCGCTTTTTTCGCAGTGGGCGATCGGCGCAGTCAACCTCAACACTGCCACCAAGGAAGAGCTGATCGCGTTACCCGGAATCGGCCCCGCTAAGGCACAAGCGATCATCGACTATCGCAAGGCCAATGGCGCATTCAAGTCAGTCGAAGAGCTTAAGGACGTCAAAGGGATCGGCGCCAAACGCTTCGAAAAGCTGAAGCCGGAGTTAACCGTCGCGCCGGTCCCCGTAAGGGCGGCTTCGGCCGTGGCCAAGCCGGCAGCGTCGGCCAAGGGCGAAATCCGCGCGGCCGAGGCTCACGTCCGAAAATAATCGAAGTAAGCGAAAGTAAGCGAAGTGAGCGGGTGACGCGTGTTTTTCGCGCGTCACCTGGTAACGCGCGCTTCCCGGATGTGCTTGCGGATTGTGCGGGTCAACGCATTACATGCATGTCGCGTTTATCGTTCCGCTGCCACCGATAAATGGTTTTGGCGGCGGCTGTTGCCGCGTTCCGCATTTCATTTCTGGGGAGTAACGACTATGAAACGCTTGCTCGTCGCGTTCGTGCTGCTCGTGGTTTCGAGCTTCGCCATCGCGGCCGTCAACATCAATACCGCAACGAAGGAGCAGCTTGACGCATTGCCGGGCATCGGGCCGGTCAAGGCGCAGGCCATCATCGACTATCGCAACGCGAACGGGCCGTTCAAGACGCCCGCGGACATCATGAAGGTGAAGGGCATCAAAGACGGCGAGTTCGCCAAGATCAAGGATCAGATTGCGGTTTCCGGGGTGACGACCGCAGCAGCCCCCGCGGCGCCGCCAAAGGTAGAGCCCGCGAAAACGACGCCGCCCGCGACCACGCCGCCGGCAACTCCGGCCAAGGAAGAATCCAAGGCCAAGACGAGCAAGGCCGACGAAACCAGTGCCGCCAAGGCAAAGGCCAAGGAAGAGAAGGCCAAGAAAGCCGCCGATGACAAGGCGGCCAAGGAAAAAGCAAAAACCGAGAAGGATGGCAAGGCGGCGAAGGACAAAACGACGAATGAGAAAGCGAGCGCCGACGTCGCGAAGGACAAGGATAAAGCACCCAAGTAGCCCTACGCACAACTGCCTAACTGCATCGAAATCCCCGCCTGGGTTCGGCGGGGATTTCGCTTGTGTCGCGAGGGGGTCCGAAACCGTCCAGTACAATGGACTCGGACATTTTTCCGCTTCGTGACCATGTATCCCACGCTTGCCGACACCGTCGGTCGCACACCGCTCGTGCGGCTGCAGCGGCTGCCTGGAAATACGTCCAACGTCGTTCTCGGCAAGCTCGAAGGGAACAATCCCGCAGGATCCGTCAAGGACCGGCCGGCGCTGTCGATGATCACCGAAGCGGAGAAGCGCGGTTCGATCAAGCCCGGCGATACGCTGATCGAAGCGACGTCCGGCAACACCGGAATCGCGCTCGCGATGGTGGCGGCGATGCGCGGCTATCGGATGGTGCTCGTCATGCCGGAAAGCCAGACGGCCGAGCGGGTGCAGACGATGCGCGCGTACGGTGCCGAGCTGATCCTCACGCCCAAGGCGGGCGGAATGGAAGCCGCGCGAGACATCGCCGACAGGATGCGCGCCGAAGGCAAAGGAACGATCCTCGACCAGTTCGCGAACCCCGACAATCCGCTGTCGCACTACCGCGGTACCGGCCCGGAGATCTGGCGCGACACCGATGGGCGCGTGACGCACTTCGTCTCGGCGATGGGCACGACCGGCACGATCATGGGCGTGTCGAAATTCCTGAAGGAGCAGAAGCATTCGATCGTCATCATCGGCGCGCAGCCCGAAGAAGGATCGCAAATCCCCGGCATTCGAAAATGGCCGCCGGCGTACTTGCCGAAGATATTCGACGCATCGCGCGTCGATCGAATCGAATATGTGTCGCAGGCGGACGCCGAAGATATGGCGCGTCGGCTCGCGCGCGACGAGGGCATCTTTTGCGGGATTTCGGCCGGCGGCGCCTGCGTCGTAGCGTTGCGCATCTCGCGCGAAGTTGAAAACGCGACGATCGTTTTCGTCATCTGCGATCGAGGCGACCGCTATTTTTCGACCGGCGTCTTTCCTGCGTGACGAACATGCGCGCTGCGCCCGCAGTCGCTCCTCAACCTGCATGACGCCGATCCTGGTTTTCGACATTGAAACGGTGCCCGATGTCGAAGGGATCCGCCGCGTTCACGATGTTCCGGTGCAAGTGGGCGACGCCGATGTGCTCGCGTGGTACGGCAATTATCGGCGCGCGGCGACCGGTGGCGAATTTCCGCCGCTGTATCTTCATCGCGTCGTTGCAGTGGGCTGCGTCCTGCGGGACAGCGCCGCGCTGACCGTCTGGTCGCTCGGTGAAACGAGCGATCCCGAGCCCGAACTGATCCGGCGCTTTTTTGACGGCATCGAGCGTTACACGCCGCAGCTCGTATCGTGGAACGGTGGATCGTTCGATCTTCCCGTGCTGCAGTACCGAGCGCTGCTGCACGGCGTCAGCGCGGCGCGTTACTGGGATTGGGGCGACGAGGACCGCGATTTCCGCTACAACAACTACCTCGCGCGTTTCCACACGCGCCATCTCGACTTGATGGACGTCCTCGCGATGTATCAACCGCGCGCGTATGCGGGACTCGATGCGATGGCGCGGCTTGCCGGCTTTCCCGGCAAGCTGGGGATGGACGGCGGCGGAGTCGCGGCATCGGTGACGGCCGGACGGCTTGCCGACGTGCGCAATTACTGTGAATGCGACGTCATGAATACGTATCTGCTTTACCTTCGGTTCCGGATGATGCGCGGCGAGATCGAGGGCGCCGCATACGCGCGCGAGCTGGCGCTCGTCCGGGAGCGCATCACGGCATTGAACGCCCCGCACTGGCACAGGTTCCTTGACGCCTGGGACCGCGCTGGGCAACGGCACGAAGGCAGCGGAGTCGGCGCATGTCCGGCGGCCTGATCGGACACACACTGACAGTCATCGACCTCTCGAAAGGCTAGGCTTTGCTCGGCCGAACCCATCACGATGGCGACGGCGAACGAACCTTGTGGGCCGCTCTCGGGGCTCCAACACGATGCGATGAGGCCGATTGTGGCGGCACGATCCCCGCACACATCATCGTTGTCTCCGCCGACCGGACGGGCCGCGCCGGCTTACGCCTTGCCGCCGTCGCTTTCGGGGTTCGATATCGCCTCGGCCCAAAAGCGACTTGGCGGCAATGGACGTTTGCTCGCGGACCTGCTTCGAACCTTCGCTGCCGAGCACGGCGCATGTGCCGCTGACATTGACCAATTGCTGCGCGAACAGAGGCTCGCCACGGCGGCGGCTGCGCTCCACCGCGTAAAGGGCGCCGCCCACATTGTGGGCGCAGAGTCGGTGGCCGCGGCCGCGCAAGCGCTCGAAGACGATGTACGTCACGGCCGTCGCGGCGATATCGCGGCATTCGCCCATGCGCTTTCGGACGCGGTCGAAAATATTCGTCAACACGTTGCCGCGGTGCCTGTAGAGAAGGACATCGGCGCGGTCGACGCGTACAAATCGTGACCGAGCCACCCCCGCGGCGGCCGCTGTTGTTGGTCGCTGACGATGAGCCGGTCAACCTGAAGCTGCTGGTAGACGGCTTGCGCGACGATTTCCGTATCCGGATCGCGACCGACGGCGAAAGCGCGCTCGCGATTGCGTCGGACGACGAAGCGCCCGACTTGATTCTCCTCGACGTGATGATGCCGCGGATGGACGGCTACGAAGTCTGTCGGTTGCTCAAGCAACAGGAATCCACACGCGACATCCCCGTCATTTTCGTCACCGGCGTGAGCGATGAGGAAGGCGAGACGCATGGATTGGAGCTCGGTGCCGTCGACTACATTACAAAGCCGATCAACTTGCGCATTACGCGCGCGCGGGTCCTCACGCATCTCAAGCTCAAACAGGCGCAGGAGCACCTCGCGCAATTGAGTCAAATCGACGGTTTGACGACGATCGCCAACCGTCGCCGCTTCGACGAGGCGCTCGACATCGAATGGCGCCGCAATCTGCGGATGGGAACCTCGCTTGCGCTGTTGCTGGCCGACATCGATTATTTCAAGCAGTACAACGACCTTCACGGGCACCTTGCCGGCGACGATTGCTTGAAGCGCGTCGCGATGGCGTTCACTTCAGCGATGCGGCGGCCGACGGATTTGACGGCGCGTTACGGCGGCGAGGAATTCGTCGCGCTGCTCGGCGACACCGACGAGGAAGGCGCTTGGCGCGTTGCCGACGCGATGCGCCGGAAAGTTGAGCAACTGATGATCCCGCACGGCGGCTCGTCGCACCCGTGCGTGACGGTCAGCTGCGGCATCGCGGTCACCGTGCCCTCCGACGATTCGTCGCCGGAAGATCTCGTCATGCGCGCCGACCGCAAGCTCTACGAGGCGAAGGCGGCGGGGCGCAATCGGATCGTGCGTTGACCGAACTTAAGCGCGCAGGAACGGCAGCGGCGTAAATCGACCGCCGAGCGGCATGCGCGCGTCAATACTCCACCACCGCTCGAGCACTGTTGCATAAACGTCGCGAAAGTCCAGTGCGTAACCCGGATTGCCGTCGCTCGTAAGCGCGGTGAGATCAGGCGCTTCGCCGTACAGTCCGCCCGCGACACGCCCGCCCAGCGCGAAATGCACATTGGCCGTTCCGTGATCGGTACCCAGCGAAAGATTTTCCTTGGGCCTTCGGCCGAATTCAGCGTAGGTCAAGACGAGCGTCTCGTTCCAGCGCCCGAGCTCCGTCAAGGCGCTTTTGAGCGCGGTCAATCCGCCGGCAAGCTCAGCCAGTAAGCGTGCCTGCGTCGCGGACTGATTGGCATGCGTATCGAATCCCGTCAGCGTCAATCGAACGGCCGCAACGCCTGATGGGTTGGCGATCACCTGACATGCCGTCTTGACCGCATTGCCGAAGCCCGTCGCCGGAAATTCTGTCACAAACGCGCGCTCCACGGCGAGGTGGCCACGCGCCTGAACGATATCGGCTTCGACTTTGAAAATATGCGCAAGCGCCTTATTGGACGCACCCATGACGGGCTGCGCGAGGCGCGCACGGCGCAGGAACGTTGGCGTGTCAGCGAGCGCAATCGTCCGCGCGCCACTTCCTGCGAGCGGTCCAAGATCATTCGAGGCGATGACAACACCATCGGCGGCATAGCTTGCGCTGACAGGTATTTGCGCGAATGTGCGCGTCAGCCAGCCGTCCTGTAAATACTCGTCGCTGTGCGACGCCGTGTCCCAGATCTCGATCGAGCGGAAGTGGGAGAGATTGGGTTGCGGATAGCCAATGCCTTGCAGGACCGCCAATTCGCGGTCGCGCCAAAACGCGGACAGCGGCGCGAGCGCCGGATGTAGTCCGACGCGATCGGACAATTGAATGACGTCATCGCGTGAGATCGCGAGTTTGGGACGGAGCGCGTAATACGCCGCATCGGTATACGGTACGACGGTGTTGAGCCCGTCGTTGCCGCCCTTGAGCTCGACCAGCACAACCAGATTTCGATATCGGTCAGACGAGCGATCGGCGGTGGGCCCGACCGCGAACGCGACGCTCGCAGCGCCCAAGCTCGCGCAACCCACTGCATGGGCGAGCGGCACCGCGGCGGTGGTGCGAAGGAAGCGACGACGATTGAGATCGATGGTCATTTCAGCTGATATGCAGGATCGAGCAAGACCGCTGCAACGGCAGTCGTCAAGTCGACATCTTGGGCAGCCGGTAATTGCGCGTTGATCGGCAGCAAGAGCCGTTTCGCAGCGTCCAACTTTTCATCACGTGTCGCGCCATCGCACGCGGCGACCCAGCGCGTCGCTTCGAAACGCAGGTTGCGCGTGCTGCGATCGATCTGCCGCGCCATGCGCGCTGCACGGTCGATTTCGGCGGCCGTCGCTTCCCGTGTTGCCATCATCGGTGCGGAATCGTCGATCGAGTCCGACGCTTGCGTCATCACGTCCGTCCGTGCCATACGAGGCGGCGCGCCGGCGTCGTTTCGCGCAACACGATCAAGAAATTGCTTACGCGCAAGTAACATGTTGCTGTTGATCCACACCTCGCCGCCCGGCCATCCGCGAACGTTGGGCGGCGCGAAAAGATCTTGTCCCATTCCGCCTACGGCAAACGCGAGCGGTAGCGTGTCGTCGGCTCCGATCTCCAGTTGTCGCAGCGTGCCGACGACGATCTCGACAGGACTCTTGATGAGCGTGCCGCGCCTGTCGTTTTCCCAGAACGCGGTCGTCTCAAGCAGACCACGAAGGGCAACCTTGAGATCGTAGTGCGATGCTCGAAATGCGTTCGCGATAAGCTCGACGCTGCGCTGATCGGGTTCGGCAGAAACGAATTCCTTCCATAGCTTGGCGACAATGAACTCCGCGGTCTCACGTCGCTCGAGCATCAGGTCGAGAACGGCGTCGCCGTCGAAGTGCCCGCTCTTGCCGAACACCGTCTTGTCGCCGTCGTCGTAGAATCGCGGCCGAAATGCGAACGTGCCGCTGGCGCGATCGACGCCCCAGCCGGTGAACGCGCGCGCCGCATCCTTGATGTCATTCTCGGTGTAATGACCTTGGCCGAGCGTGAAGAGCTCCATCACCTCACGCGCGAAATTCTCGTTTGGCGCGCCCTTGCGGTTCTGCGCGTTGTCAAGATAGATGACCATCGCGGGGTCCTTCGCGACGGCATGGAGCAGCGTCGCAAAATTGCCGAGCGCGTGCGCGCGAAACGTCGCGTTTTGCGCGTACATGAGTCGCGCATCGCGCACTTTCTGCTGGCTCGAGACGAAATGGTTGTGCCAGAACAGCGTCATCCGCTCGGTCAGCGGCGATGGCGTGACGAGCATTTCGCGTATCCACCATCCGCGCAATTCGGCGCCGCGACGCGTTTCGCTCTGTTGAAATGCCTTGCGCTCTTCAGCACTTGCCATTGGACCGGGCCGCTGCCGCGGACCAGGTTCCATCAACCATGCCGGCGTCGTCGTGGTCGATTCTGTTCGGATTTCGCTCAGCAACTTGGTAATTGCATCAGCGCGCGAAAGCGCAGCATACGTACGCAGTTCGCTCGTCGTCGGTCCGAATCCGGTGCGGGCAAGCAGGTGGCGAGCGTCGGACTCGCCCATTGGCATCGCTATCGCAGCCGACGCCGATAAGGCAATCGCGATCGCGAAGAGCACGCGTGCGAGGAGCGGATACGCAGAAGACGGCATCGCAACGGGTCAATCAAGCAAACCCCTGCATCAACGTGGGAGCTTACCCCGCTGTTGACTGCTCTGCGTAAGCGGCTATGTAACCGGTTGTGTCGTTGTCCTCGCTATTCCTACAAGATCAGAAGCGCAGTGTGCCTTGACCCAACTCGACGACCCGGCCGGCCACCTGAATACGCCGGTCGGATGTCACGGCGAGACCGAGGCGGCAACGACGGCGGACGGCTTCGCCCTGATCGATCGACAGCCGCTGCGGCAGGTTCGCGCCGGTGGCGAGCAGCCAACCGCCCAGGTTCGCGCAGGCCGATCCGGTGCCGGGATCCTCGATGACGGCGCCGTGCTTCAGAAAGAAGAAACGCGCGAGCACGCGGTCGCCGTTTCGCGCGAAGACATACGCCATCGCGCGCGCCTCATTGCCGCCGTGAACTTGCAATGCTTGTGCCTTAGGCGCAGCGCGTGTCACGGCCTCAAAGGACGCGAGGGGAATCACGAGCTGCTCGCTACCCGTATCGATCCATAGCGGCGGCGCGTCGGCGAGATCGGCAACGTCGAGGGACAGCATTGCTGCCAGGTCCGCGGGCGTAGCTGCCGGCGCGCGATGCTTCGGCGGATTGGCTTGCAGCGTCCAGACGTTGCCGTCCGCCTGTACCGGAATGATGCCGGCGCGAAGCTCGAGCGTAATTGAATCGCCTGCGTTGGTGAGCGTACGAATGACGTGTGCGCTGCCGAGCGTTGGATGGCCTGCGAATGGCATCTCGAATGTCGGCGTGAATATGCGCACGCGTGCGGTGGCGCGTTCCGACGGCAGTAGGAACGTGGTCTCGGACAGATTGAACTGCAATGCCAGCGCCTGCATCGTGGCGTCGTCGAGCCCGCGACCGTCCTCGAAGACGCAAAGCGGATTGCCCTCGAGCGGCGCTTCGGCGAACACATTGACGATTCGATACGCGTAGCTGTTCATGTGAATTCCTATGCAGCCAGTGTTTGAAGCTCGGCGGTCCGAGCGAGCACATCACGCGCCAGCGCGCGAAATCCGGATGACGAGATATCACGCACTTCTGCGATCAGCGCCTCGGGCTGGCGCGGAAAATTTTGTTCGATCGAGCGCGTGTACGTCGGATCGTAGTGCAACGTGAGCAATTCGTCGATCAGCGCATCGTGATCCCCGCCTGCCGCCATCGCGCCCCATCGTTCGACGACCTTCTTGCCGTAGAGAGGCGACAGCCGAACGAGGCGCTTCGAGAGCACATCGGTTGCAACGAGGAAGTGTTCGTATTCGTCCTTGAGCAGCGCAACGCGTAACGGTTGCGGCGTCTCGACGCGAAGGCATGGTGACGTTCGCATTTGCGCGAGCAACGCATCGGGGAGCTGTACAGCGCCGATCTTGCGGCTCTCCGACTCGACATAGACGACGCGCTGCGGATCGAATGACGCAAGTACACCGAGGAGACCGCTTTCGAACGCTTTTTGCGACGGTTGCGGTTGATCCAGCATGTCGCCCAACAGCGAGCCGCGATGACGTGCGATGCGCTCGAGGTCGAGCACTTGTCCGCCCTCGGCGGCAAGCGCCGCCAACAAGCGCGATTTGCCGCAGCCGGTGAGCCCGCAGACGAGCCGGAACCGGAGTTGTTGCGGACGCGTCGCCAGCGACGACACGACGTACCGGCGATATGCGCGATAACCACCGTCGAGTTGCGCGGCGCGCCAGCCGATTTCGCACAACACATGAACGAGCGAGCGGCTTCTCTGTCCGCCGCGCCAGCAATAAACGAGCGGTTGCCACTCCCGTGGCTTTTCGCGCGCGTATGTCTCGACGATCCGTGCGATGTTGCGCGCGACCAACGCGGCGCCGACCTTGCGCGCGTCGAATGCAGAAACCTGCACGTACATCGTTCCCACGCGCGCGCGCTCATCGTCGTTCAGCACCGGCAAATTCACGGCACCCGGCACATGGTCCTCTGCGAATTCGGCGGGCGTGCGGACGTCGATGCACTCGGCGAACGCGGAGAGCCCATCGATCGACACCTTCCAATCGGGTCTCGGCGGCGGTCCCGGCGGCAGCGGAGCGTTCATACCTTACGCAGGAGCGGTGTCAATGCCGGCCATACGTTCGCCAGTATTCGCGCTTGCGCCGCCGCGGTCGGATGAACGCGGTCGGCCTGAAACAGAGACAAGTCATCGCCGAATCCGGTGAAGACGAACGGAACGACGGCAGCGTTGCGCGTCTTCGCGACATCGGTAAATAGCGCACCAAAAGCGCGTACGTAAGCAGGGCCGTAGTTCGGCGGTAGCTGCATGCCGACGAGCAACACTTTCGCGCCCGTCGCCTGGGTCGCCGACACCATTGCGTCAAGATTCGTGCGCGCCGTCGCCAGATCACCGCCGCGCAACGCATCGTTTCCACCGAGCTCGATGATGACGACCGCGGGCCGATGCTGCTTAAGAAGTGCCGGCAGCCGCGTGCGTCCTCCCGCCGTCGTATCGCCCGAAATCGACGCATTGATCACGCGGTAGTCGTATCGTTCCGTCTTGAGCTTGGCGGTGAGCAGATTGACCCAGCCTTCGCCTGCAGCGAGCCCGTAGCCCGCCGAAATGGAATCGCCGACGACAAGGAGCACCGGCGCCTCGGCGGCGCGTAACGGCAGCGCGGTCGCGGTCACAACGATCGCTACGAACGATAGAAGAAAACGAAGCGCGGCGCGCGGCACGGGAGCGGTTGGATCGAACGCGATTGAACGATTCTAGCGTGCGCGGCTCGAATGTTCGCCCGGCGCGTAACGTACAATCGTCCGGGTTTGAGTTAGACGCGGTCCTTACGGTTCCTGCCCGGCTGCAAAGTCCGGTTGAGAAATTGACGCGCGGCCCGCACGTGCGTCGGTGGGCTTCCCACAAAAAATTCATGCAGCCGCTCATTCGCGTCGAAGGCTTGACCAAAATCGTGCAAAGTGGCGATGAGCCGCTATCCATCCTCGAGAACGTCACTTTCGAAGTGGAAGCGGGCGCGGCGGTGGCGATCGTCGGCGCTTCAGGCTCGGGAAAAACGACGCTCCTCGGTCTTCTTGCAGGGCTCGATCGCCCGACGGCTGGCGACGTCGTCATCGATGGCACGATGCTGTCGTCGCTCGATGAGGACGCGCGTGCAGCGTTGCGCGCGCGCCTGCTCGGTTTCGTCTTTCAATCGTTCCAATTATTGCCGGCGTTGACGGCGCTCGAGAACGTCATGCTGCCGCTCGAGCTCGCCAACGCCGTCGACGCAACCGGACGAGCGCGCACATGGCTCGATCGCGTCGGCCTCGGCAAACGCACACGGCACTATCCCCGGCAGCTTTCCGGCGGCGAGCAACAACGCGTGGCGATCGCGCGCGCGTTCGTCGGTGAGCCGAAATTGCTGATGGCGGATGAGCCGACGGGTAACCTGGACGGTGCCACGGGCGTGGAGATCGCCGAGCTGATGTTTCGTCTCAACCGCGAGCATGGGACGACTCTCGTGCTTGTCACGCATGACGTCAATCTTGCTTCGCGATGCGTACGTCGTCTGTCGTTGTCCGCCGGACGGCTCGTCGGCGACGAACGAGCGACCGCGAGCATCCTGGCATGAACACGCTTCGCCTTGCGTTGCGCTTGCTCGGGCGCGACTGGCGCGCGGGTGAATTGCGCGTATTGATAGCGGCGCTCGTGTTGGCCGTTGCAAGCGTTGGTACTGTTGGATTTTTCGCGGACCGCGTCAAGCTGGGCTTATCGGAACAGGCCAATCTTCTGCTTGGCGCCGATCTGATGATCTCCGGCGATCGGGCGTTACCCGACGAATACGCGACCGAAGCACAACGACGCGGACTTGCCGTGTCACCGGTGATCCGTTTCAACAGCATGGTGCAGATGGCGACGGCGAATTCGAACGCGCCGGTACTCGCCGACGTCAAGGCAGTCACGCGCGGCTATCCATTGCGTGGCGCCATTACGCTGCCCGATGCCGAGTTGGCGGAGGGCCGGCCCGTTCCGGGGATTCCCAATCGCGGCGAAGTTTGGATCGACACGCGGCTCGCGCAGCGTCTTGGCGCAGCGCTCGGCTCGAAGATCACCGTCGGCGAAGCAACGCTCGACGTTGGCGCGATATTTTTGCAAGAGCCGGAGATCGCCGGTCTCTCGTTTGCGCTCGGTCCGAAACTGCTCCTCAACCGCGATGACGTTCCCGCAACGAATCTGTTGCAGCCCGGCAATCGCGCGACATGGCGTCTGCTCGTAGCCGAGCGCAATGGACGCGCGCTCGAAGCTTATCGCGATTGGCTAATGTCCCAGCTCGTCGCCGGTCAGCGTGTCGAAACGGTGCGGGACTTGCGTCCCGAAGTGCGGCAGGCGCTCGAGCGCGCCGAAAAATTTCTCGGTCTCGCCGCATTGGTTGCCGTGCTGCTTGCTGCCGTCGCGGTCGCCCTGGCGGCATCGCGATATCTGCGTCGTCATCTCGACGCGGCGGCGATGCTCCGTTGCTTTGGTGCATCGGTTGCGAAGACGCTGGTTCTTTTCGTAACGCAGTTTGTCGTTCTCGGCACGCTCGCCTGCGTTGCGGGATTGGTGGTCGCGCTGGCGGGACAACAACTCCTTGTCGTGTTGCTCTCGAGTGCGTTCACCGGTGGATTGCCGGCGCCGACGTGGCCACCCGCGCTTGCAGCGTTTATCACAGGCATGTTGTTGCTGTTTGGCTTCGCGCTGCCACCGCTCGTCGCGCTGGCGAAAGTGCCGCCGCTGCGTGTCTTGCGACGCGATTTGCCGCGCCCACGCGTTGGCGGCACACTCGCGTATTTGGCCGGCGTCTTGGTCATCGGCGTGCTGATCGCATGGCAGGCGCGCGAAGTACAGGCTGGCGCGATCATGGTCGGCGGCGTGGCGCTTCTCATTGTCGCTTCAGCGCTCATCGCAAGGCTGTTGATCGCGGTGCTGAAACGCCTGCCGCAGCGCGGGGTCTCGTGGCGCTTCGGACTTGCCAATCTGCGCCGACGTGCGCTGGCTTCGAGTCTCCAAATCGGGGCGCTTTCGCTTGGATTGATGGCGCTGCTGTTGCTCACCGTCGTGCGCGGCGATTTGATGCGCAATTGGCGTGCGACATTGCCGCCCGATGCGCCGAACCAGTTCTTGATCAATGTGCTGCCCGAACAGGTCGACGATGCGCGTGCGATTTTGAACGCGTCGCTCAAGACAGATGCGGCCTTTCGTCCGATGGTCCGCGGCCGGCTCGTCGAATTGAATGGACAGAAGCTCGACACGACGCGCTACGCTGATACGCGTGCGCGGCGACTCGCCGAACGAGAATTCAATCTGTCGTGGACCGAGCAATTGCCGGGTGGCAATCGCGTTGTCGGTGGAAAGTTCTGGCCGGCGTCAGCACGTGGTACCGATGCCGGCATGTCGCTCGAGGATGGGATAGCGCAAACGTTAGGCGTGAACCTTGGCGACGCGTTGACGTTCGATATCGGCGGCAACCGCGTCACGGCGAAAGTGACGAGTCTTCGCAAGGTGGACTGGGATAGCTTCCGCGTCAACTTCTTCGCGTTGTTCCCGCCCGGTTCGCTCGACGATATGCCGACGACTTACATCGCCGCGTTTCGCGCGCCGGACGGCAATGGCGCATGGCTGTCGTCGCTCATCCAAAAGTATCCGAATGTTCTCGCGATCGACGTCGGCGAAATTCTCCGCCAAGTACAAGCGATCATGGAAAAGGTCGCGCGGGCGATCGAGTTCGTATT
>DASXSP010000107.1:0-4970 GCA_036505865.1 Casimicrobiaceae bacterium | reverse complement strand
GTTGTCGGGCGCCTTTGCGGGCTCCGATTCGTCGTCGACGGTGATGTACTCGACCTCACGCCCGCCGAACTTGCCGCCCGCTTCGCTGATCGCGAGCTTGAAGCCGTTGGTGATTGCCGTGCCGAGTGCTGCGTAGGTTCCGGTGTAAGGCAGCATCAACCCGACTTTGATCTTCTGCTGCGCCGAGACGGGCGGCGCGCCAAAAAGCGCGAGCGCGACACCAAGCACGCCAGCTGCGCGCAAATTGATCAGTGAATGATGCATCGATGCTCCTCCTTTGGAATCGTCGTTTTGCAAGCGGGCTTGGCGTCAATCTTGCCGCGCCCTCAGTTTGAAGCGCTGGATTTTACCTGTCGCCGTTTTCGGCAGCTCGTCGATGAACTCGATCCAGCGCGGATACTTGAATGGCGCGAGCTGGGCCTTGACGTGTGCGCGCAGTTCGTCGCAGAGACCGCTGGACGCCGCATGCCCCGGCTTGAGAACAATGTACGCCGCCGGCTTCGTCAATTTGTCTTCATCGTCACGCCCCACCACCGCGGCCTCGAGGACCGCGGGATGCGTGATCAGCGCCGCCTCGACCTCGACGGGCGAGACGTAGATGCCCGACACTTTCAGCATGTCGTCGCTGCGTCCGGCGTAGACGTAAACACCGTCGCTGTCGGCGCGATATTTGTCGCCGCTCTTTGTCCATTCCCCTTGAAACGTCGCGCGGCTTTTGGCCCGATTGTTCCAATACCCGTTCGCTGACGTCGGGCCGGAAATGTACAGGTCGCCCACTTCACCCTGCGCGACCGGCTGCATGCGATCGTCGAGCAATCGGAGTTCATAGCCGGGAACCGGCACGCCGGTGGTTCCGTATCGAACCTGCCCCGGACGATTCGACAGGAAAATGTGGAGCATCTCGGTCGAGCCGATTCCGTCCAGGATGTCGACGCCGAAATGTGCGGTCCATCGTTTGCCGATGCTTTCCGGGAGCGCTTCGCCCGCGGAAACGCATAACCGCAGATTGACACGGTCCTTCGCCGGCAGCTCCGTGCTTGCCAGCATCGCTGCGTAAAGCGTGGGCACGCCGTAGAAGATCGTCGGGCGATGCTCGATCAACCGCTTAGCGACGGCGGCGGGTGTCGGACGCTCGGCCATCAAGACCGTGGTCGCGCCAACCGACATCGGAAAGGTCAGCGCATTGCCGAGTCCATAGGCAAAGAAGAGCTTTGCCGCTGAAAACACCGTGTCGCTCTCGCGAATACCAAGCACCGGACGCGCATACAGCTCCGCGGTCTGCATCAGGCTCGCATGCACGTGCATCGTGCCTTTTGGCGCGCCGGTGGACCCCGACGAGTAAAGCCAGAAGCAGACGTCGTCTGGACAGGTGGAGACCGCTTCGAACGTGGAAGCGCCGGCCTCGAGCAATGCATCGAAGCTTCGATGTGTCATCGCGTCGCCTTTCGACACGATGACGTGTTCGACACTGCTCCGTTTCGGCAAAAGCGGCCCGATAGTCGCAAGCAAGGGCGCCGAGACGACCAGAGCCCGCGCGCGGCTGTCCGTCAGCATGTAGCGGTAGTCGTTGGCGGTGAGCAGCGTGTTGACCGCGATCGGGACAATGCCAGCCTTGATGCAACCAAGGAACGCCGTGGGGAAATCGATCGTGTCGTGCAGGCATAGCATCACGCGCTCTTCAGGACGAAGGCCGAGATCGATCAATCCGTTGGCGAATCGATTGACCCGCTCGGCGAGCTCGCCGTAAGTGTACGAGCCGCGATCGTCGATGTAAGCGATCTTGTCCGCGCGGCCCGCTTGAAGATTGCGCTCGATCAGGTCGTGCGCCGCGTTGTATTCGGCAGGAAATCGGATGTCCGGCGGGCTGTGCCGATGATCGGCGGTACAAAGCGAAGGCATGACGAGCTCGCCCTCTAAGCCTTGGTGAACTCGATCGCGCCGTCGGGCAGAAGATAGAGGACCAGCGCCTTTCCGCCCGATACGGTTGGGCGATGCGCAGTGCCGGGTCCGTAAACCATCCATCCCGCGCCACGACCGTCGAAGCGTGCGTTCCCCTCGAGAGGCATGACGAGGTCGATCTCGCCATTGGGATGACGGTGATGCGGCCCGGCGATGTCGTTCATCTCGACGACATCGATCGAAAAGCCATGCGTAGCGGGTCCCGATTTGACGACACGACCGTAACGGATGCCGCCCGCTTCGCGATTGCAGATCCAGCCCGCGGCGATGCCGGCGCGGCATGCTTGGAAAACGTCACGAAACAAAGCGCTGTCGGCGGGATACGTCGCGTTGAGCTCTGACTCGAGGTTCGCGTCGACCGGCTTGCCGGCGATGCGGTGCGTAATCGTAGCGACCAGGTCGGTGAACTGCGCCGGCTCCATGCGCCCCCCTCCTTATTTCGGCGTGACTGTCGCGCGGCCCGGCGCGAACAGTGGTGTGGTACTTTGCTTCATGCCAATCATGATGTCAAGCACTATAGATCACACCGGCGGACGTCTTGCACCCATCGTTGTGGCCCCCGCTTGCCTCGGATCGATGAAACCAAGGATAGCCTTGCCCTAATTGGCCCGTCGAAGCGGGTAGAGCTAAATTGCTTGACACGAACCGCTTGTGCAATATACTGCCATATCGAACAGAAAACGACGAGCCTCCTAATGAATGCCACGGCTGCCCGGCTGGCCGCTTCCGAGACCCTCCGAAGACCAAAGCCCGACGACGGTGACTTCTTGCGCGCAATGGGAAGACGCGTGCGCGAGGCGCGCGAGCGACGCGGCATGTCGCGGCGCGCGGTGTCCGAAGCCGCCGACGTGTCGGAGCGTTATCTGGCACAACTTGAAGGCGGCGAAGGCAACGCGTCGGTCGTACTGCTGCGCCGGGTTGCCAACGCGCTCGGTCTTCCGCTCACCGAGCTCCTCGGCGACAACGGAACACCCGTCGAGCAGCGGTTGATTCGGCGCTTCTTTGAGCGGCTGCCGCCCCACCGTCTCGAGGACGTCATCCTGCAACTGATGCGCGACTTCGGACAGAAAGAAGCCGCACGCAAGAATCGGATTGCCCTGGTAGGTCTGCGTGGCGCGGGAAAGTCCACGCTCGGCGCCGCGCTCGCGAAGGATTTGCGCCAACCGTTCATCGAACTCGACCGCGAAATCGAGCGTGAAGCCGCCTTGCCGCTGTCGGAAGTTTTCATGCTGTACGGTCAAGCAGGTTACCGACGAATCGAACGGCGCTGCCTCGAGCGTTTGTTCGAACGCGGCGACCCCATGGTGTTTGCGGCAGGCGGTGGCATCGTGTCCGAGCCCGAAACGTACAACCTGCTGCTCGTCAACTGCTACACGGTGTGGATCAAGACATCGCCCGAGGAGCACATGTCGCGGGTTATCTCGCAAGGTGACTTCAGGCCGATGGACGGGCATGAAGCGGCGATGGAGGATTTGCGGCGCATTCTTGCGGCACGCGAGCCGCTCTACGCGAAGGCGGATGCGATTGTCGACACATCGGGTGAGCCATTCGAAGAAAGCCTCGCGAAGCTCACCGACGCGATCGCCGAAGTTGAACGGGCGTGATCAAGAGCAAGGAGATCGTATGAGAGCGACCATCGAACACGACCGCCAGGTGCAGCCGGTGGTTGTCTACGACGCGCATCCCGACCATTACCGCCACTGGAAGCTTTCGTTCGACGGCGCGGTCGCGACCCTCGCGCTTGGCACCGACGAAGAAAGCGGCATCCGGCCTGGTTATAGGCTCAAGCTCAATTCGTACGATCTTGGCGTCGACATCGAGCTCCACGATGCGTTGCAACGTATCCGCTTCGAGCATCCGGAAGTGCGTAGCGTGGTGATCACGTCGAGCCGCGACCGTATCTTCTGCTCGGGCGCCAACATTTTCATGTTAGGGCTGTCGTCGCACGCGTGGAAAGTGAATTTCTGCAAGTTCACCAATGAAACGCGCAACGGAATTGAAGACTCGAGCCGACATTCGGGATTGAAGTTCCTCGCCGCATGCAACGGCACGACGGCCGGCGGCGGTTACGAGCTCGCGCTCGCGTGCGACGAGATTCTGCTGATCGACGACCGCTCCTCTGCGGTGAGCTTGCCCGAAGTGCCGCTCCTCGGCGTGCTGCCGGGTACCGGCGGTTTGACGCGCGTCACCGACAAGCGCCACGTTCGGCGGGATCACGCCGACATCCTTTGCACGCTGACCGAAGGTGTGCGTGCGCCGCGCGCGAAAGAATGGCGGCTCATCGACGACAGCGCGAAGCCGCAGCAGTTCGCGGCGAAGGCCAGCGAGCGCGCCCTCGCGTTGGCGCAAACGAGCGATCGGCCGCTCGATGCGAAGGGTGTCACGCTGACGCCGCTCACGCGGACAATCGCCGCAGACGGCTACACGTATGAGCACGTCTCGGTTCGCATCGATAGGGTGGCGCGTACCGCCACGTTGACGGTCAAGGCGCCTCGTGCCGCTGAACCCGAATGGATCGACGCGATTGTCGCGCGCGGCGCCAAGTGGTGGCCGCTGGCGATGGCGCGCGAGGTCGACGACGCCATCCTGATGCTGCGTACGAATCACCTCGACATCGGCACATGGATCCTGAAGACCTCGGGGGCGATCGACCACGTCCTCGGCTGCGACGCAGCGCTCGCGAAGAACGCGCAGCACTGGTTCGTGCGCGAAACGATCGGCATGCTGCGGCGAACGCTGGCTCGACTCGACGTCACATCGCGAACGCTCTTCGCGCTGATCGACAAGGAGTCCTGCTTCGCAGGCACGCTGCTCGAGCTCGCGCTTGCCGCCGATCGTCAATACATGCTGGCGCTGCCGGACAGTACCGTTGGGCCGCGAATCGCCCTCTCCGGGATGAACTTCGGCGCTTATCCAGCCGTGCACGGCAAATCGCGCATCGCAGCGCGCTTCTACGATGAGGAAGTACCGATGGCCGCTGCGCGCGCAGCGGTCGGCACGAAACTGGACGC
>DASXSP010000106.1:0-1936 GCA_036505865.1 Casimicrobiaceae bacterium | reverse complement strand
GCGCATTTCGTCGAATCCGGCGCCGATGATGCCGCCCGCCGGCTTGAGTTCGCTTTCGACGAGAAGGCGCATCGTTAGCGCGGCCGTATGCCAGCCGCTCGCAGCCAGTCCCTTGAAGAGCGAGTCGCGCGCGCTGTCCTCATCGAGGTGAAATGGTTGCGGATCGAATTCAATCGCGAAGGATTTGATGCGCGCAGTCTCGACAGAAAGCCGACCCGAGCCAAACTTCTGTCCGGCTTCAAAATCCTCGAGATATCGCATCATGAGAATCCCGGTCGCATTCGCTCGCGGTGCAAGCCGGAGGTAGCAGCAGGCCTTTCGAGCTCGCATGAAACGATCTCGCCCAGAAGGCCACGCAGATCCGCGGCGCGCCTCGCGCCGAACCGTTCCTCGAACTCTTTCTGCGCTTCCCGCCATGATTTCGCGGCGCCCCGTAGCCGATCGATACCCGCCTTCGTCACGCCAAGCTCTTTGCTGCGGCGATCCGGCGTTCCCTCTTTGATGGCGATGAGGCCGTCGCGCTCCAGCGGCAGCATGGTCCGGCCAAGCGTTGTGCGATCCATGACTAGCTCGCGAGCAAGAGCGTTGATCGTCATCGGTCCCAGCCCCTTCAGCTTTGCGAGGATCGAGAACTGCGTTGTCCGAAGTCCCGTGGATGCCAGGTACTGGTCGTAAAACTGCGTCACGGAGCGCGCTGCCTGCCGCAGCGCGAGGCAATTGCATTCCGACAAGGGGGTCGCGGGTCTGGGCGCCATCAATATCTCCACTTGACAATAGGCGTATATGCGCTCATATTACGCGCATATACGCCTATGTCAAGTCCTCTAATGCCAGTAGTTTCTGTTGGATACCTGAACCCGTGAAGGAGTCGACGATGCCTGATGGCCAATATGGACTTGTCGCGTCGGCGCCCGCTGGTTCAGTGTCTGCGTCAGAGTTGGCGGATGGTGATTCTGTCTCGAAGTTCGAGCGCAAAAAATCGACAACCCTCAGCGCCGGTGACGGGCGGGTCGCTGGTCACGAGACATTGTTGCGGGGACCGATCGCGTCGCGCCTCATCGGCCTGGCGTTTCCAATCCTGATCGTGCTCGCGGTTCAAACGCTGGTGAGCGTTGCTGAAACGTATTTCGTCGGCTTCCTCGGTGACGATGCACTCGCCGGCGTTGCGCTCGTGTTTCCTATCATCATGTTGATGACGATGATGTCGAACGGCGGAATTGGCGGCGGTGTGGCATCCGCTATCGCGCGCGCCATCGGCGCGGGCCGCATGCGTGACGCCGAAGCGTTGATGGGCCACAGCGTGGTTATCGCCGTCGCATTCGGTGCAGTGTTCACCGCTGCGATATTGGGCTCTGGTGAAGCGCTGTTCAGTGCACTCGGTGGCCGCGGCGAAGTTCTCGCCAACGCATTGCGCTATTCCAGTCTGGTGTTCGGAGCAGCGATTCCGATCTGGATCGTCAATCTGTTGGCCGCGGCTTTGCGGGGCGCCGGCAACGTTCGTATTCCGGCGATCCTAACTGCCGTAGGCGCCGCGATGACGCTCTGCCTTTCACCGCTACTGATCTTTGGGTGGGGACCGTTTCCGCGCTTTGGCGTCGCCGGGGCCGGCCTCGCGATGATCGTGTATTACGTCATCGCAACAGCCGCGCTAATCGCGTATTTGCGTTCGCCACACACGCCCATTCGGCTTGTCCGCACGCGCATCCGCTGGCGTCTTATGAAAGACATTCTCGGTGTGGGCACGTTATCGGCGATTGGCACCGTCGTCGCCAATCTCACGGTCGTGTTGGCAACCGGTTTCGTCGGCGGCTTTGGCGGCGCTGCAATCGCGGGCTACGGTATGGCGTCGCGCCTCGACTATCTGCTCATCCCTCTGTTGTTCGCGCTCGGCACCGCGTCGTTGACGATGGTCGGCACCAACGTGGGCGCGGGCCAG
>DASXSP010000105.1:0-16983 GCA_036505865.1 Casimicrobiaceae bacterium | reverse complement strand
GATGGTCGAGGTGATCGAGGAGATGCGCGCGAAGGGCATCAGCAAGCCGGTGGTGGCGTCGCTTGCCGGAGATGTCGAGGTGGAAGAAGCTGCCGAATATCTGTTCGACCATGGCATTCCCGCGTATCCGTATTCGACCGAGCTTCCTGTCGCGGTACTCGGGGCGAAATATAAGTGGGCGCGGGGCGCAGGATTGATCTGACGATGCCGTCCTGGGTACGTTTCAAAAACGCGAACGGTCGCACAAGCTTCGGAGCGCTCGACGGCGAGCGGATTGTCGAGCACGTCGGCGACATGTTCGCATCGCCGGAGCCCACGGGCGCAACGTTTGCGCGGTCGGACGTGTCGCTGCTTGCACCTTGCACGCCGTCGAAGATCGTCGCTTTGTGGAACAACTTCCATGCGCTGGGCGCGAAGCTCGGCAAGAAGCCGCCGACGCATCCTCTGTTTCTGATCAAGCCGGCGAGCTCGCTCGCGGGTCCAGACGATGCGATCCAGCGCCCCGCGCACTACGAAGGGCGGATTGCATTCGAAGGCGAGCTCGGCATCGTGATCGGGCGGGAGTGCCGCGACGTTTCGTCCCGCGAAGCTGCGAGCTGCATCGCCGGCTACACGTGCGTGAACGACGTGACGGCCATCGATCTGATGAACGAGAACGCGGACTTCGTCCAGTGGTGCCGCGCGAAGGCCTGCGACACATTCGGTTGCGTCGGCCCGACGATCGTGACGCACTTCGACTGGCACAGCGCCCACCTGGTGACGCGTGTGGACGGCGTCGAGCGTCAGAACTATCCGCTCTCCGACATGATCTTCTCGCCAGACGAGCAAGTGAGTCTAGTTTCGCGCGACATGACGCTGGTTCCCGGCGACGTGATTGCATGCGGAACATCGCTTGGCGTCGGCTCGATCAAGGACGGCGCCACCGTCGAGATTGCAATCGATGGCATCGGCACATTGTCGAATTGGCTCGGCGCACCGTGTTTTGCTCCGGCGGTGGGCTGAATCGTGGTGGCGTCGAACGTTGCGGCGAATATTGCTCGGTGGCGCGCATTCCGGACTAACGATTGCGATGTCGATCACACCAGGCTGCAACAACGGTGCGAGGTCGTCGGAAAGCGCGACATAGCATGCGGTGGTTGAAACAACACCTTGCCGGGGCGGCGAAGGCGTGTCCCAAAAGACAACGATTGCGGCCCATATCAAGACGATGAACGCCAACCAGATTCCGTACCGCTTCCACATCGATCGCACTCCACCGCGCAGTCCTCGGCGGAGAACCGAGCCGTCGACCGCGCCTGTAAAGGATCGGTTCGGAACCTTGCATTCGTGTATCAGCGGAGAGTCGACCCTGTTACCGCTGTAGTGGAATGGCTTTGGCCACTTGAAGATCGGCCGGAGCGGTTCATCGCCAGTTGCGCGTTGTATAGTGGCCGATTGGACTGGAGGAATCTGACATGGCAAAGAACACAAGCGTTTCACGCCGTTCGTTCTTAAGCGGCGCCGCTCTGCTGGCCGGCGCTGCAGCGACCCAAGCATTGATCGTTGCCAACGAAGCAAAGGCACAGCAAAAGGTCCCGCAGGCGTCGGTCAAGTATCAAGACAAACCGAATGGCGACCAACGTTGCGACAACTGTCTGCAATTCGTCGCGCCTAACTCGTGCAAGGTCGTCGACGGAACAATCAGCCCCAGCGGCTGGTGCGCGATCTGGGTCAAGAAGACGTAACGTTGGCGGCAAGAGTTCGGAATGAGGCCCGCGAGACGGTGATCTCGAAGGGCGCGGCACGCGCTGCGTCGAATACTTCAAACGCAATATTGCGACGCGGGACTGTAGCGACTTCGCCACGGCGTAAGGCCATTCTCACACCACAGCGGAGACCCAATCGTCAACACCGCGTGGCCGAGAAAAGTGAGTCGAATCGATGAGCGATCAAGAGCGTTTTAATCCATCTACGGAATCAAAGCGGCATCGGCTGATCGAGCAGCTTTGGATATGGTTGCAGGGCGACGATCCGGACGATCAATACCTCGCCGCCGCTACAGACGTCGCTGACCTCGAACGACGGATGCGGTTGCTCGAACGTGCGAGCGGCGGACCTGTGTTCCCGACGCGCTCACGCGCCTGGCGCGCGCGTGGGCCGAGCTGGATGCGGCAGAAGCGCAGCGCTGAGCCGAAGAAGCGAGACGCGACGAGTTGAATCAGCTTCAGCAGCAAATACAGTCGGAACAGGAGCAGGGACCGCTCGCGGAAGATGGTTACTTCGATGATGAGCCATGGTACGGATCATTCGACAACTATCGGCATCATCGACGCTCGGCGCCCAACGATCACATGCGTTTGGGTCACCCGAGCCAAAACACGAGTTCGGCCGCGCTTGAGCACACGATGCCCGCGCATAGATAACGTCACGCCTCGAGAGGTCATAGGCCGTATTGCGAATGCAATATCCGATGAACGCCGTGACACGATCGCGTAACCGCGTGCATCGAGAGTATCAACGTGGTCAATTCTGAAAGATCGAGGTTCGCAATGAAACGCATCGCTTATCTATTCCTGTTTCCGCTACTGGTGATGGCGAGCGTCGCTCGCGTCGCCTTGGCCGACGACTCGTCACAAGCAGTCACCCTCGTCGCGACCGATGTTCTCGAGGGCACGCCCTTCGAACAGACGGTGATCGTCGCGGCACCGCTGCCGAACGGCGGGCATGTGGGATTCATCATCAATCGTCCGACCGACGTGAAGCTGGCGACGCTGTTTCCGGATGACGCTTCATCGCGCAGAGTCGATGCTCCTGTCAGCTATGGTGGCCCGATGCTGCCGCGTGCCCTGTTCGCATTGACGCACAAGGCGCCCGACGGCGACAACGACATCGTCACGCTGATGCCGGGGCTTGTCGCGGTGCTTGACGCCGCGGGCGTCGATCACATCCTCGAGACAACGCCAAACGATGCGCGTTACTTTGTCGGACTGATCGTGTGGGCTCCCGAGGAACTCGCCACGCAGGTCGACGCCGGCGCATGGGACGTAAAGCCCACAGACACGAACGTGGTGTTGCGCGCGAAATCGAGCCGCCTCTGGCAGGAGCTCCGAGGTAACAAGTCGAAGACAGACGGCGATAATTGGGTGTGAAAACGCGACACGCTGATCCGCTGCGGGACGTCATCGCGATGTGACCAATTTCTCTCGTCCCCCGAACGGTCCTCCTCCTCCGGGACTCGTTCGCCCCTCGCCGGGCTGCCAAGCAGCTCGGCTTTTTTTCGCCGACGGGGGCGATTGGCGACCGGCGTCACGCGATGAGCCTCAAATGAACGGGGAAGCTAGTTGCGCGACAACACCGGCATCTCGAATGTTTCTGCATTCGATTCGCACGCGAACCGGTGCTGCGTGAGACCGAGATCGAGATGATGATCGTGAAACGCCGCGAGCGTTGAGCGATGTCCGACACTCAGCAGCGTTGCATCCTACAGGCGCTCGCGAACCAAACGGTACAGTCTCGCTTCGCTCGCTTCATCGAGCGCGGAGGTTGCCTCGTCGAGAAAAAGCCAGTCCCGCCGCTGGAGAAGCGGAAGATACGAGCGCTGCGGCAGAAACAGCGTGCGGGCGCGCTCCGGCACTGCGATGATGCCGCGGCCGAAGGGCCAGATTCCTGCGATCGCGCGCACGAGCGTGCTCTTGCCCGTTCCGGTCGGGCCGGTGATCAGCCACCGCTCGCGCGGACGCAGCGCGTCGTAGAAGCGATTGTTCCAGCTCGAGAACAGCACGTTCACGTAGACGAGCGCGAGGTTCATCGCGACGATGATGGCCGCCAGTAGGCCGCGTGCGGACCAGCGCTCGTCCGAGACCCAATAGGGACGGACGAGCGCGATCAGCGCACGAATGAAGTGCACGCTCATCGATCAAGGTCAGCGGCCGCAGCGACTACTGTCCGTGCATGCCGGCGAAGGGCGACGGAACGTATGACGGTGCGGGAGGCAGAGCGGCGCAGGCGGCAGCGACGCACGCGACGGCGAGCAGAATAACGAGACGCTTGAATGTTCTCATGCGGGCACTCCGACGATCGAGAAGTTGAACGGCGATGATCGGCTGCGGGGATGCCCACGTCATTTCATTGGCGAATGCCGCCGATTTCATATGCAACGGCCGTAGCTATGCGCCGACTGGCGATCTGCTTTGCTCGCGGCCTTCGGCCTCGCACGCTCACGTGTCGATATCAGCCGTAACACAGGCTTGACGCAGTGCAACGCGCGAGTAATCGCTGAGCGTTGTAATGGTTCCAACGCGGACACATGGAATGCGGCACCGCGAGGTACCGCGACCGCGTTATTCATTCATTACTACAGGAGCTAAGTCATGAGCAACATGAAAACGAAGCTGAAGGTCGTCGCACTTTCAGTCTTGCTAAGTACCGCGACGGTAGCTGCGGCGCAGGATCCGAGCCGCGCGCAAACATTCGGTGATGAGATTCAGTATTGGCAGGGGCTTTCGGGCACCGGCACGTACACGTTTCACGCCGCGCCGAAGTTCAGCAACACGCCGCAGGATCCGGTCGGTAGCGAGTCTTTCTCGCAGCGCTTCCTCGACATGCAGGCGGAGTCGTCCAACGACTCCGACATGTGGCAGGAAACTCGGCCGACGTTTTCGGCGAAGGCGGCCGACCCGGAACCCAAGGAATCCTTCGCGCAACGATTTACTGAGATGCAGGCGGCATCGTCGAACTCAGGCGAATGGGCGTTCCACTCCGGCGCGAATGTGCCGGCCGATGAAGCCAACAGCACGTTGGTCGTCGCGAAGCCGATCAGCCATCCTGCGCAGCCGCCGGTCCTCGCTTCGCAAAAGTAACCAAGGCGCAACGCTCGCGCGCGCCGGACAACTGTCCGGTTCGCTTCGAGCGTGTGCCGAAGTTGTTAGGGACATTCATGAAATCGACCGTGAAACTAGCTTTCTCCGCCATCATGCTCGGCGCCTCAGTGTTCTGGGGCGCCGAGCATGTAGCGCTGGCACAGCACGCCGACGCTTCGGACACAAACCTTCCTGCATACGAGCCATCCCCGCTCGTGCAGATCACAGCCCCGCGTGACGCCGCCGACAGCGGCGTTCCCGAAGTCGAATCACGCGATCAATCAGATGATCCGTCGCTTCGCGGATCTTTGCCGCCGCTCTCACCTGAAGCCGTCGACGTGATCTCGAACGGCCGGCGTTATTGGTACGACAACGCTCTCTGGTATGTCGAGGACGGCTCCGGTTTGAGTGCCGCGCAGCCGCCCGTGGGAATCGTGATTTCGAAGCTTCCCCCTATGTACGCCACCGGGTTCTATGACGACGGCACGCCGTACTACTACGCGCACGGCGTGTACTACGTGCCTGTAGACGGCGGTTACGCAGTTACCGACGCGCCGACCTTGTAGCAATGATCAACCTACTCGTCATCTTTCCAACCGAAGAGGATTTGTCATGAATACGATTCAGAAACTGGGCGCAGCGTTGGCGATCATTTCGATCGCATCCGCTGCGTCGTTTGCAAACGCGCAAGACACGAACAGCACATCGACGCCGACGAATAGCCCTTCGACGGCAATGAATGGCACTTCGACGCCGGATAGCATTTCCGCAAGCGAGTCTGCGGATTCGCGTTGGGGCAGTCGGCCTGTGAACCGCGCCGCGCGTCCTTCCGACCCCATTCCAAAGGCGACCACGATGTCGGAGAGAGCGAAACGATTCGCCGACGAAGAGAGGGAGTGGCAACGCCTGTCGACGCCGTAAGTTTCCGGCGCGGATCACGCGTTCACGTACACATCGGAAACGAGAAAACGCTATGAGCAAACCGCGCATTGGTATCGTCATGTCGACGACCCGTTCAGCGCGCTTCGCGGACAAGGCTGCGGCGTGGATAAGCGGCCTTGCCGACGCCCGGGCCTACATGGATTGCGAAGTCGTCGACCTGCGCAACTATCCGATGCCGTTCTTTGATGAGCCGATGTACATCGGCGGAACCGATTTCATGGGCATGCTTCTCGACGGTAAGACTTTCGCCGATTCGCCCCACTTGGAGCCTGCAGCACACGCGATCAACCGCAGAGCCATCGCGGTTCCCATCCGGCCCGTGCCGGCGATACCGATCTTCATCTCACACTCCACAAGGAAGAGAGGGCGCGGCCAGCTATCTCCGATCGACGCTGTAACGGCCGGGACCGAACGCCAGAACCATCAGAAAGCCGCCGGCGATCGACACGTTCTTCCAGAAGTTGATGAAGTCGGCCATGCGTTCGGCAGGTGCGTCAGCCCAGTACGTATGGAAAAGCAGGCCGGCGGCAATCGTGTAGATCGCAATTCCGAACGCCGCCCAACGAGTCCGCCAGCCCACCAACACGAGCAGTCCTAAGCCCAGCTCGACCGCGATTGCAATCGCGGCGACGAGCTCGGGAAGGGGCAGACCGCTGCTCGCGATGTACGACACCGTGCGGGCGAAGCCAGTGGCCTTGCCGAATCCGGAAATGAGAAAGACCGCGACGAGCAGCACGCGGGCTAGCAACGCCGCGACGTGATGTGTTTGCGCAACGGTGGAATCGCTGACAGCGCGTTGCATGTACATGGTGTTCACAGATATCTCCTTAATCGGATTCGTAGCGCTGTTCGCTTTCTGCTCGTGACGAGGCCAGTCGATCACGACTTCCCGGTCGAGTCAGTACCGCACTCTCCTCGGCCCCTGTTTCGCGCGCATGTCGGCTTCGCAGCCGGCGGTTACGTGTGAAACACATGTGAAATGGATGGGTGACGCGGCCGCGCCAAAGTGTGGGCGTCAACTCCGCCGGGAGCCTTTCATGCAACTCGAAGACCTGCCGATCCGCGATCAGCTCAGCGGAAAGGACAACGGATGAACGCGCGCCATCCCTCGGAGCGCCATCGCTCACCTCGATCGCGGCGGCGCAGGGGGCTTCGGCGCGCGCGCGGACGTTGGCTAATTTGGCAGCCCAGGAGATCGCTCATTTCACGGTCCCTCCGCTGTTTCATCCGCAGGTTTCGTGTACACAGGGATGTCACGGCGCGGGCGGAAGGAGCGCACAAGTGAGCGGACCCGCGAACTTTCGTGGCGCCAGGGCGCTCATCGAACCGGCCATGCAGCGATGCTGCTGATCGACTACCGGAGCGGCCTATTCCAGACCGACGGCGACGTACCGATGTCTGTGCTTCGCGCCAACCTGACTACACTCGCCAAGGCGGCAACATTGGCGAAGATGCCCGTGATCATCATCGCTTCCGCGCCACAAGGTCCCAACGACCCGCTGATCCACGAAATCCGCAAATACACCCCACACGTCAGCTACGTCGCGCGTCACAGCGAAATCAACGCCTGGGATAACCCGGACTTGATCGCACTGGTGAGGGCCACCGGCAAGTGGCAACTGATCGTTGCCGGCACCAACAGCAGCGTGTGCGTCGCCTTGCCGGCAATCGCTGCGGTAGACGACGGCTATCAAGTGTTCGCCGTGGTGGACACGTCCGGCGCCTGCTCGAAGGCGGCGGAGGCGATAACACTCGCGCGCATTGCGCAAGCCGGCGTGGTGCCGACGGATATCGCCGCAGTCTGCGCAGAACTTCAGCAAACGTGGAATCGCGAAGACGCCGCACAATGGACGGAGATTTATGCTGCCATGTTTCCGAAACATCAACCCCGAGTCGAGAGCTACGCAAGGACCTGGTAGCGCGAGACAGTCAACGTGCAGACAGATGAACGCGGTCCGCGGAGAAGTCAATACAGAAATCAACCGCACACGACGTGGTGCCAATCGTCATGCCGCGCCATCGACAATCGGCACGAGTCAGCAGCGTCGTTCAATTCGTGTGCATTCGATCGATAGCAAGCTCGTCGCCACCGTTTCACTCGCAATCACGATGCTCGCCGTAACCACTGCGATCCATCATGAGGCGCTGCGTCGGCTCTCTCGCGCGGCGAGCGGACGGCGAGTGACTCATCACGGAGTCATTTTGATTCTCGCCGCGCTTGTGAGCGTGCACCTTGCCGAAATCGCGCTCTATGCCTGCGCGTTCGCCGCGGGCGCAAACGTCTTCGGCCTTGGCAGCCTGCGCGGCTCGAGCGGCAACGCCGCCCTGGAGTTCTTCTATTTCGCAGCCGAAACGTACTCGACGCTCGGATACGGCGACCTCGTGCCGGTCGGCGCGTTGCGCGTTGTCGCGAGCGTCGAGGCGCCGAACGGCTTGATGCTCTTGTCGTGGTCAGGTGCATTCCTGTTCGGCGTGCTCGATCGCGATGGACGCGCACACAAAGAACGGCGCTGAACGCGTCGACCGTCGCGCACTTTACAGCTGCAACGGTTCGGCTCATCGCGTGTAACGGCGCCGCGATGTTACGTCGTAACAATGGCACCCGTTCACTACCCAAAACTGCCGATCGACAGAAATGAACTCGCCAGCCATCACTACACGCCGCTCGCGGCTGACCGTCGTTTCGATTGCCGTGCTCCTCGGCGCATGCAGCCAAGCACAGACGCCAAGCGCACCTCCGACCCCGCAAGTGTCGGTCGTCACCGTTCACCGAACGAGTGTGCCCGTCACCATCGAGCTCTCCGGACGAACGACGCCGTATCTCGTCGCGCAGGTACGCGCGAGGGTGGACGGCATCGTGCTGAAGCGCGATTACAAGGAAGGCAGCGACGTCAAGGCGGGTCAGCGCCTCTACAAGATCGATCCGGCGCCTTATATCGCGCAACTCAACAGCGCGAAGGCGTCGCTGCAGAAAGCGCAAGCGAGCGTCGCGGCGTTGAACGCGCAGGCCGAGCGCTACAAGCAGCTCGTGACGACCAACGCAGTCAGCAAACAGGACTACGACAACGCCGTTTCGTCGCAGGGTCAGGCGGAGGCCGACGTGGGAACCGGCAAGGCCGCGGTCGATACCGCGCAGATCAATGTCGGCTACACCGACGTGGTGTCGCCGATCAGCGGGCGCAGCGGCATTTCGATGGTTACCGAGGGTGCGTATGTGCAAGCAAGCGCGGCGACGTTGATGACAACGGTCCAGCAAATCGATCCAATTTACGTCGACGTGACGCAATCGAGCGTCGAAGGCCTGCGGCTGCGGCGCGACGTTGCGAGCGGCCGGCTGAAGCTCAACGGTCCCGACCAGGCGAAAGTTAAATTGGTGTTGGAGGACGGACGGGAATACGTCGAGACGGGATCTCTGGTGACGACCGACATCACCGTCGATCCGACGACCGGCATGGTGACGGTACGCGCGCTCTTTCCGAATCCGAGGTCGGTGCTGCTGCCGGGAATGTTCGTACGCGCCCGCGTCGAGGAGGGCGTGAGCGAGAACGCGTTCCTCGTGCCGCAGGTTGGGATTACGCACGATCAGAAAGGCCAGGCGACGGCGCTCGTCGTTGGCTCCGACAACAAGGTGCAAGCGCGTGCGCTGCAGCTCGCGGGAACGCAAGGCGATCAATGGATCGTTGAAGGCGGCCTCGACGAAGGCGATCGCGTGATCGTGGCGGGTGTGCAACGCGTGCAGCCCGGCGCGGCGGTGGTTGCGACTGAAGCGCCGTCAGGGGCCGCTGCTTCCGGCGCTTCCGCAGCGGCTACGCCGAGCGCTCCGCCGCAAAACGTCGTTGCCGACGCGAAGCCCGCGCAGCAGCGCCCAATCTCCGCGCAAGCGAAATAGAACCTGGCGGAGGACAAAAATGGCCAGGTTCTTCATCGACCGCCCGATCTTTGCGATCGTCATCGCGATCCTGATCTCGCTCGCAGGCGCGCTGTCGATCATCGCATTGCCGATCGAGCAGTATCCGACGATCGCGCCGCCCTCCGTGCAGATCACCGCCCAATACGCGGGTGCGTCGGCCGAGACGATCGAAAGCACCGTCGTGCAAGTGATCGAGCAGCAGATGAGCGGGCTCGATCACTTCCTCTATATGTCGTCCACTTCGGATGACTCGGGACAGGCCGTCATCACCGTCACTTTCGATGCCGGAACGAACCCGGACATCGCGCAGGTTCAGGTCCAGAACAAATTGTCGCTCGCGACACCGCAACTGCCGCTGACCGTGCAGCAGCGGGGTATCACCGTCACCAAAGCGAGCAACGGCTATCTGCTGATCGCCGGCGTCATCTCGACCGATCAGAGCATGTCGCGCTACGACATCTCCGATTACCTCGTCTCGCACCTGCAGGACCCGGTGAGCCGGATCAATGGCGTGGGCCAGGTGAACGTGTTTGGTACGCAGTACGCCATGCGCATCTGGCTCGACACGGCGAAGCTCAACAGTTACTTGCTGACGCCGGTCGATGTCGCCAACGCCATCACGATGCAGAACGTGCGGGTTGCGGGCGGACAACTCGGCGGGACGCCTGCGCCGCCGACTCAACGCCTCACGGCAACGATCACCGAAGCGACGCTGCTTCGCACACCCGACGAGTTCGGCAACATCCTGCTGAAGGTCAACACCAACGGCTCGCAGGTGCGGCTCCGCGATGTCGCCCGCATCGATCGCGGCGCCGAAACGTACTTCGTGGACTCGCACTACATGGGACAGTCCTCGTCGGGCATCGCCATTCAGCTCGAACCGGGCGCGAACGCGCTGAAGACCGCGACGGCGGTACGCGCGAGGATCGAGGAGCTGAAGCCGTTCTTCCCGAAGGGGCTTGAGGTCGTCTATCCGTACGACACGACGCCGTTCATCAAGACCTCGATCACGGAGGTTGTGAAAACGCTGTTCGAGGGCGTCGCGCTCGTGTTCCTCGTGATGTACCTGTTCCTGCAAAACATCCGAGCGACGCTGGTCCCGACCATCGCCGTACCCGTCGTGCTGCTGGGCGCGTTCGGAATCATGAATGCGGCCGGATTCTCGATCAACGTGCTGACGATGTTCGGCCTCGTGCTCGCGATCGGATTGCTCGTCGACGACGCGATCGTCGTCGTCGAGAACGTCGAACGTGTGATGGCGGACGAACATCTGTCGCCGCTCGAAGCGACCCGCAAGGCTATGGGGCAGATCACCGGCGCGCTGATGGGCGTCGCGGTCGTATTGAGCGCGGTGTTCGTGCCGGTCGCATTCTCCGGTGGATCGGTCGGTGCGATCTATCGGCAGTTCTCGCTGACGATCGTCTCGGCAATGCTCTTGTCGGTCTTCGTTGCGCTGTCGCTCACGCCGGCGCTTTGCGCATTGATTCTGAAGCCCAACCATTCGGCGCCGAAACGTGGCTTCTTCGGCGCGTTCAATCGTGGGTTCGAGCATACGAGGAATCAATACCTGGGCGGCGCGCGCCACGTGATGAATCGCTTCGGCCGATGGCTGTTGATCTACGCAGCCGTGATCGTCGCCGTGGCGTTGATGTTCGTGCGAATTCCCACCGGCTTTCTGCCGGAGGAGGACCAGGGCATCGCGTACGTCCAGGTGCAGGCGCCGCCAGGCACGACGCAGGCCGTCACCGAGCAGGCACTGACAGATGTGTCGGATTACCTGGTGCATCAGGAAAGCGCTGCGATCGAGAGCACGTTCGAGGTCGCGGGCATCAACTTCGCGGGCCGTGGCCAAAGCCAGGGCTTCGTGTTCGTTCGCTTCAAGGATTGGTCGTTGCGAAAGGGCGCGGACCTGTCGGCGCAGGCTGTGCTGGCACGCACTGCGAAGCATTTCGCAACGTACCAGGGTGCTTTGATCATTCCGGTCAACGCGCCTTTGCTCCCCGCTTTGGGAACGGCCAACGGCTTCGATCTCGAGCTCGAGGACCGCGGCGGTGTCGGCCATGACAAGCTGATGCAGGCCCGCGATCAGCTCATCGCAGCGGCGGGTAAGGATCCGAACCTCGCGCTCGTGCGCGCCAACGGCATGCCCGACAACCCGACGTACAAGATCGACATCGATCGCGAGAAGGCGAGCGCGCTCGGCATCAACCTCGCCGCCGTCGATCAGACGTTCTCGATTGCGTGGGGCTCGCAATACGTCAACAACTTCCTCGACACCGACAGCCGCATCAAGCGCGTTTACGTGCAGGCCGATGCGCCGTTCCGGATGAACCCTGAGGACCTGCAGAGCCTTTACGTGCGCAACACGGCCGGCTCCATGGTCCCCTTCACTTCATTCGCGACCGGACACTGGAACTGGGGCTCGCCCAAGCTCGAGCGTTACAACGGCGTGTCGTCGGCCGAGATTCAGGGGCAGGCTGCACCCGGGCAGAGCACAGGCCAGGCGATCGCCCAGATGGAGCGTCTGATGAAGGATCTGCCTGCCGGGATCGGTCACGAATGGACCGGCGTTTCGCTGCAGGAACAGCTGTCCGGCTCGTCAGCGCCGATCCTGTACGCGCTGTCGATTCTCGTCGTTTTCCTCTGCCTCGCGGCGCTGTACGAAAGCTGGACGATTCCGATCTCGGTGATCATGGTGGTTCCGCTTGGGTTGCTCGGCGCGCTCGCGGCCGCATTTGCTCTCCATCTCGATAACGACGTCTTCTTCCACGTCGGTTTGCTGACGACGATCGGACTGTCAGCTAAAAACGCGATCCTGATCGTCGAGTTCGCACGCGACCTCGAGGCGGAGGGTAAGTCTGCAGTCGAAGCCGCGATCGAGGCCGCGAGGCTGCGATTGCGGCCCATCCTGATGACGTCGCTCGCGTTCGTGCTCGGCGTGTTGCCGCTCGCAATTGCGACGGGGGCGGGGTCGGGCGCCGAAAACGCCGTCGGTCGCGGCGTCATCGGCGGCATGTTGACCGCGACATTTCTCGCGCCGTTCCTGGTGCCGATGTTCTTCCTCGTGATCACCGAAAAGGTGTTCAAGTCGAAGCGTCGAGCGTTAGAGCCTTCCGGAGCCGCGGCGGTCGCGACGCCGTCCGGGGATTGACATGAAGCCTCGCACATTCTTACGTGGCGTGCTTCGACGCCTCGGGCGAAGCGGTCGCCTTGCCGCCGCCGCGACGGCGGTGGTGTTGGCAGGCTGCTCGCTTCAGCCGGTGTATCAACGACCCGACGCTCCGGTCGCCCCGAACTATCCGACCGGACCGGCCTACAAGCTCGATTCGGCGACCGGCACGCCGCCCGCCGTCGACATCGGTTGGCGCGACTTTCTCACCGACGCTCGGCTCCAACGGCTGGTCGAGATCGCGCTCGACAACAATCGCGACTTGCGTATGGCCGCGCTCAACATCGCGCAAGCACAGGCGCAATACCGGATACAGCGTTCGGCGCAATTCCCGCAGCTGAGTATCGGCGCCAGCGAAACGGCGCAGCGCGCGCCGCTCGCAACGACGGGCAAAAACGCCGCGACGCACGACTATTCGGTCGGTCTATCCCTTTCTTCGTGGGAGCTCGACTTCTTTGGCCGACTGCAAAGCTTGAATGACCAGGCGCTGCAGCAATACTTCGCGACGGCGCAGGCGCGCAAAGCCACGCAGATCCTGCTTGTCGCGCAGGTGGCGGACCAGTATCTGACGATTCTCGCCGATGACGAGCTGCTCGCGGTCACGCAGCGCACGCTCGAAACCGCCCAGGCGTCATATGACCTCACGCTGAAGCAATATCAGGCCGGCATCGGCACCGAACTTACGCTGCGCCAGGCGGAGACGGTGGTCGAGCAAGCGAAAGCAAACTACACCGCGCAGGTGCGCAGCCGCGCGCAAGCGGAGAACGCGCTGGTGCTGCTGATCGGCCAACCGCTGCCAGCCGATCTGTCACCGGTCACCCTGCTGAACTCGCAGTCCATCCTTGCCGACATTCCGGCCGACCTGCCTTCGGATCTGCTGACCCGCCGGCCCGACGTCATGCAAGCCGAAGCCAACCTGCGCGCCGCGAACGCAAACATCGGTGCCGCGCGCGCCGCGTTCTTTCCGACAATCAGCCTGACCGGCGGCTTTGGACTCGAAAGCGCGGCGTTGGGCGCGTTGTTTCACGGCGCGTCGCTCGCGTGGAGCTTCATCCCGGCGATCACCGTGCCGATCTTCGAGGGTGGCAAGCTGCGCGCGAGCCTCGACGTGGCGACCGTTCAAAAAGACATCAACGTCGCGCAGTACCAGAAGACGATTCAAACGGCGTTTCGCGAAGTGGCCGACGGTCTGGCCGCACGCGGCACCTACGACGACCAGGTCGCATCGCTCGAGCGAAACGTCGAGGCATCGCAACGATTTCTGGACTTGGCGCAGCAGCGATTCCAGAGCGGCATCGACAGCTACCTCAACGTCCTCACGGCGCAAACGACGCTGTACACCGCGCAGCAGATGCTGGTGTCCGCGCGCATGTCGCGTTTGACATCGCTGGTCGACCTTTACCGGGCGCTCGGCGGCGGTTGGATCGAGCATACCGGCGATGTGCCGCCCGCCGCGGAGAACATCGGCTCGATGGCGCCGCACAACGATGCGCCATGGGATTTTCTGAAGTCGGGCGCGATCAGACCGCGATGAACAGTCCTCGCCGCGCGATTGGGTCGCTTCGACGCGGCGGGCCGCGTCGAACCGTTACAGCTGTAACACGCGGCCAGCACGACTCGCTCGCCGCAGATGTACACTTTTGCAGGAGGTGAACGCCATGGACACCGGCATCACGCCCCACGTTCTCGCCATCGACGACGACCCGGCGATGCGACAACTGATCGCCGACTATCTCAGCGAGAATGACGTACGCGTTACGACCGTTGCCACCGGTGCAGAGATGTCACGCGTGCTCGCTGAACAGGCGATCGACGCGATCGTGCTCGATCTGCGCCTCGCCGGCGAGGATGGCATGGATCTCGCGAAGAAGGTGCGTGCGGAATCGGCGATCCCGATCATCATGGTGACCGGAAGGAAAGAAGAAGCCGATCGCGTCATGGGTCTCGAGCTCGGCGCCGACGACTACATCACCAAGCCCTTCAGCCCGCGCGAGCTGCTCGCTCGCGTGCGTGCGGTACTGCGTCGCTACAAGATCCTGCAGGACGTTCTGCCCGCACGCGACGAGAAGCGACGCGCGTACCGTTTTGGCGGCTGGGAGCTGAATCTGCGCACCCGTCGTCTCACGTCCCCGCAGGGCGAACGCATCGAGCTCACGAACGGAGAATTCAGCTTGCTGCAGGCGTTTTGCGCCGCGCCTGGCCGCATTCTTTCGCGAGACCAGCTGCTCGAGCTCTCCAGGCTCAATCGCGCCGAAGTTTACGACCGCTCCATCGACGTCCAGATCCTCAGGCTGCGACGCAAGATCGAGCCCAATCCGTCTGATCCCCAATACATCAAAACAGAGCGCGGCGCGGGCTACATGTTCGACGTGCCGGTCGACGTCCTGCGCTGACTTTTTGGTCGACGATTTCGCCTGTAACCGCACCGCTCTGCGGCGAAATTCTATTGAAGCCACGATGCGCGTAAATCACCCAATAGAGTGCGGATTGCGTCCGCGCGTCGGATCCGGTGATGTCGCGCATTGTGATTATCGAGCATGACCCGCTCGTACGCTCGCTGCAGGCGGAATGGCTGACGGCGGAGGGATATCGCGTGCATGGCCTCGCCGACGACGATGCACAAACGCCTCCGCCGGCGGATCTCGTGATCGTCGACGTGTATATGCCACGCGCTCTCGGTGTCGAGCGTTTGCGCTCGGCCCGACGCGCGTATTCGGGTGTACCGATCATCGCTACTTCCGGCCAATTCCGCGCGGGTCTTGACTGTGCAGGTTCGACGGCGCAGGCGCTGGGTGTGGACCGTGTCATTGCGAAGCCGTTCGGCCGCAACGCGCTGCTTGATGCAGTTCGATCGGTGATCGGGCTGCCGGTGCTCAACGCAGACTAGCGAATGACCGACGGAACGCAGCAGAGTGCCTATCTCGCCGATTTCACGCGGGCGGAGCGCTTGCGCCGCTGGGTCATCTTGCTCGGCGTCCTGTTCGTCGTCGCGAATTGCGTCACGGACGCCTACGATCAGTGGCGCGCTTATCGTTTTGCCATCAATGACTCGAGTCGAGAGCTCGTCAATACGGCGCGAATACTTGCCGGCCAAGCGGAAGGAACGCTGAAAAGCGTCGACGTTCTTCTCCGCGACGTCGCCGATGGCTACCCGCAGGTGGATGCAACGGCGCGAATTCGCGACATCGGCGCAGCGCTTGCGGGCCGTGTCGAAGGGTTGCCACAGGTGATGTCGTTGAAGATCGCCGATGCGCGGGGAGTCGTTCGATATCGTTCAGGACCGTTCGACAAGGACACGCCTGTCAGCCTGGACGATCGTTCGTATTTCACCGCGCTGCGTGATAACCCGACACTCGGGCTGGTCGTCAGCGGGCCGATCGAAACCAGGGTCCAGCAGCGGACTGCGATTGCGCTGGCGCGCCGGCTCAGAGACGACTCGGGACACTTCGCCGGCGTGGCGAGCGCCACGATCGATCTCGACAAGTTCCAGCAGTTCTATCATCAGATCAATTTGGGCCCGCACAGCGCGATCGTGCTGTTGCACGACGACGGCACGCTCGTCGCACGCGAGCCGCCCGTGTTGGACCGGGTCGGCAAACGCTACCCCGGGTTGGTCGCTCAACTTTCGGCCGAGCCCGCGGCGCGGATCGTTTCTCCAGTCGACGGCGTTGCGCGCTTCATTGCCGGCGCGCATGTCGAGGGTTTTCCGTTGATTGTTGCAGTTGGGCGTGAGGAAGCGGCGGTCCTCGATCGGTGGCGCAGCGAGGTCGCTCGTGTCGCGGTTCAAGACCTGATCGTCGGCGCCGTCATTGGATTGGCCATCGCTGCCCTGGTCCATCAATTGACGCGCGTCGAGCGGGGCGAGCGCGCGCTGCGCGAAAGCGAAGAGCGCTACGCGCTTGCGATGGAAGGTGCAAATGAGGGCCACTTCGACCGGGACCTCCAGGCCGACTCCGCGTTCATGTCGCCCAAGATGAGGGAGCTGCTGGGCGTCGGTCCCGATGCGCCGATCAACACGCGCGCGGAAGCGCTGGTCAATGTCCACCCCGACGACTGGCCGAGGATCAACAGCGCGTTCCAAGACATCTTAGAACGTCGCACCGACCGTTACGAAGTCGAATATC